>CAMDGM010000012.1 GCA_945898015.1 PVC group bacterium
AGCTAGACGAAATCTAAAACTCCAGCGCACGCATTTTCAAAACCATAGCCCGACGACGAATATCCCTCGGAAATCCGAGCGGATCATGGTAAGTTATGCCTTCAAGAGACGACTATGGGATGGCAGTGATCAGAATTCTATCTTACACCGCCGACGGGCGACGTGGGGCGCATTGCTATTACGTCATGGAAAGCGGCGTCAAGCCGCCGCACTCCAAATGATGAATGGCCGTCAGGGCGATAACAGCAGAATGTCGCCTTCATCCAGCTTGGGGAGCGTCGCCACAAGCAGTCCCTCTTTGCGTTCGAGCGGAAAAACCTGATCGGTGGCGACCGATCGGGCACTCGTCATGGCGCCGGCGTCCCGGATCTTCACCGTCACCGGCTTGCTGATATGGCCGCTCCAATTGATCAGAACGACGGCCAGCGCCCCGGTCTTCCGGTTGCGGAGCAGATGCCCCTCCACCAGCGCCGCATCCTCCCAGAGGCCATGGAAGCCCTCCGCATCCACCACCGGCCGGACGCCGGCTTCCAGAACCGGCGCGGCCAGCCAGGACCGCTTGTCGGCGAGAAACCATTTCGGGTCCTTGTCCGTGGTGATCATCGGCTCCCAGGCGTACTCCACGCCCATGTGAAGACCCAGGACCCAGGCCGTCCCTTTCCCATGCCGGTGCCGGACCACGGCGGCTTTGCCGTCGGCGTACGTCGCCATCACGTCCCCGGCTTGCTTCGGCTCCAGGATCTCCCGGCCCACCACCGGGAGGAACGACCCCTTCAAGGCGCCCTTGCCGGTGACCCTGGCTTCCTCCGGCGCATCGCGCTGCTTCCGCACCGCGCCCAACTGGGAGCCGCCATAGCTGGGCACGTTCCCCCAGGCATCGAATGCGCCTCGCGAAGCCAGCCCGAACACCGGCCAGAGAATGTCCAGCGGCCGGTCGGCTTCATCCCGCGCCAGGCCCCAGCCGCTCGTGATCAGCGTACCCCCCGCCTCCACCCACTGGGCCAGCCGGGCCGCCACATCGCGCCGGATATGGGAACCGCTGATGACAATGACCTTGTACCGGGAAAGGTCTTCGCTCATCAGGAGTCCTTCATCAAGCGCGTCCATGGGGATATGCGCATGCATGAGCGCCGTATACACCCACTTGGCGTTTTCATAGGACGCGCTTCCGGACAGGTACTCGGACGTCAACGGCCGCACCACGGCCACTTCGGCGGGCACGGCCCAGTCGGAATCGTAAGTCACCGCTTCGCCTCCGGCGATGATCCGGTTCACCCAGGCAATCTCCCGGAGCCGCTCAATGTTCCCCCCGAAGGTGTCGCCCTTGACATACTCCGGCCCATACGTGTACCAGTAGATCATCCGGACGCCCCGGGCCACCGCCGCCAGGCTGCGTTGAATCGGCGCCCCGCGATGGGCTTTGACGTAAATCCCGAACTGCTTGTTCATGAACCGGGACAGGCTCCGCCCCACATCGCACAGATAGCTGTCCCACGGCCAGACGCGCCAATCGCGATTGGACGTTTCATAGACGAACGCATTGTCCGCATAGCGATAGAAATTGAAGAAATCCAGGCTGTGCCCGCCGAGCAGAAACGTGTTGCCGCGCAAGCTGAAGGAATAGGCCCACGGCTGTTTCGCGGCGGGGGTGACCGTCTCGCCGCGCGCCAACGCCTGCCGCTTGCGCTCGTTAACCGCATCATACGCCTTCTTGAGCGGCTCGAAGACCCGCGCCGACGCCTCGCAGTTGAACCGCGCCGAATAGTACCAGAGCAGCATCTGCCCCTCCTGACTGAGCCGGCTCACCCGGTTCGTCAGGGTCACCTCCAGCACCTTGCCGTTCCACTCCAGCTCATCCAGCCGCTTCCGGGCCAGCTTCAACTCCGCCGACGCATCCTTGTTGGTTACGCCCGGCGACATCACCTCATCCATCAGCGGGTCGGACTTGCTGTCCGCGCCGGCCAATCGCTGGAGCCCAATGTCGAAGGACTCCTTGAGCTTCGAGTCGACCGCCGCCTGCGCCTTGAGCACAGCGTTGGTCAGCTCCGTCAGGCTGTCCCAATACGTCCGCGACCAATAGCCATACGTGGACCGGATGTCCTCCCAGGACGTGGCGCCGAAATCCGCCGGCGTGCGCCCGTCCGCTCGCACAAACTCGCGGAACGCGTCACGACAATAAGGACAACAGCCCTGGTGCGCCTTACCTTCGGGGGCCCGATCGAACTCGCTGCCGATCTCGTCCACCGTCCGCGCCCAAAGCTGATCCACGCCCACCTCGCCGCCCTTGGCGAAGGCCAGCTCAACGTTCGTCACGACATCGGCGATCACGTTGCTCATGTTCGGGGGGTAGTAGGGACAGCCATCCCCGAATTTCGGAGCCGGTTTCTTGACGCCCTCGCCCGCAAAGACCGAATCCACCCCCTTGATCTGATATCCGCCGGTATACCCCCCCTGCTGAAGACGGCTGAATTCCGCGGCGATGCCGATCTTGTTCCTCCGCTGATCCGCAAAGAACTTCGGAATGCCGATGGTTCCGTTCATCCCCATGAACCGCAGGATTTCAAACTCGGCCAGGAACGTGTCCGGGTCCGACGTCCGGATCGAGTAGCCGCCCTTTTCGCCAAACCCATAGCAGTCGGTGCTGATCGCATACAGCCTCGGCACGGGCCGGTCAAGCCCCGGCGTCTCCTTCAGGGCCTGGAGCTTTCGATGCACATAGTCCTTCAGGCTTCCCACCTCCTGCGCAAACTCCGGCTTCGGCGAACCGTCGGGATTGAGGTGCTGGAACGGCACCATGATGCCCAGGGCATTCCCCTGCGCTCCGGTCACACGAAAGCGTTTGAGCGGCTTGCCGCCATACAGGAATTCAAATTCCAGCTCGGTGTCGGAAACATTCCCATTGGACTTCAGCCCCTCCACCCCGAAAGTCAGGCTCAAGTTGCCGCGATGGCGGCCGAACACGCTGATGGGGAACTCCCTGGACCAGACGCCCGGGTTGAGGTACACCGCATTGACGGTCTTCCCCTCCACCACCACCCGGTCGGGCTTGGCCGGCTCCTTCGCCAGCGCCAGGAGCTGCTCCCCCGCTTCGCGGTTGCCCGTGCTCATCAACGAGTTCGCATCCACTTGAGGCGCGACCGGGGACGACGGCCGTTCGGTGGTCAAATCGCCCCGCACCGGGGTCCCCCCCAGCCCTTCGCCGCCAAAGCGCCACTGGATCGAGGCCGGCTGCTCCGGCGAGAGCCGGGTCACGCGCGCCCGCACCGTCACCCCCGCTTTGGTGGAGGCCATGACAGGCGTCGTGGCCGGAGCGCTTTTGGCAGACCGCCCGGGTTGAGTCGCCTTCTGCTCGACCACTTCACCCACGGTCGTCTCTTCCGCCCCCACAGCGCCATGAAGCACCACCAGGGCCAGCCCGACGCCGGCAAACAGGGGCGTTGCCTTAGTCCTCCTCAGAAAGCAGGATGCCGTCATTTAAATTCCCCTTTTCAATCAGGTAAATGGGATCAACCAGGCCGCCCAGGAACAGTTCGTCCGCAGTCTGAACGGCTCCCGTTCAACGAGGCTGGGGCATGCAGGATCCAAGGCTATTCACAACGATAACACATATCCGAAGCCATCACAGCTAATAATTTCATCGCATCACGCGAGAACCGCTCAGCGGATCGCCTTCGGAAGGGGCGTCATCGTCAACACAAGCCGGGGTTCGCCACCGCTCCGGTCCGGGCTGAGCGCCGACGTGACCAGCACGTCGCAACCGCCGCCCGCCGGAGTCGTCAACTTCAAAACCCCCAGCCAGGCGCCCTGGGTCGAAGGCGCGTGCAGCATGGCATCCACCAACTCATACGAGTTGCAGAAATCCGCGATGAGATGCTTGAGCACCGCCTGCTCCTGGTCGAGCCGTAAAATTTTCAGGAACGCCGGGTTCGCAAACTCAATGGCGCCTTCCTGATTACAAACGACGATTCCCGTTCCCGCGCTTCGGACGGCCTCATCCGCCAGGCTCGGAGGCCGCGCTTCCGGAGCCGGCTCACGCCGGTCAACCTTGTGAATCGAAAAAATAAAATCGCCCTGGCTCAGGAGGTGCATGCGGCTGATGGCGATTTCAGCCGGAAACGTGCCGCCATCCTTGCGCTTGCAATTAGCGTTCACGACCGTGAATCGCCCGGCTTCGGCATTGGCGCGAAGCTGGTAAAGCAGCCGGCTATCAAACCCCACCACCAGCTCCTCGCACGGCATGCCCCAGAGCTCCTGCTCCGTGTAACCCAGATAATGACCCGCCCGCGGATTGCTGCCGATCACGGACCCCTTCTCGTCGAAAATCAAAACGCCATCGTGAAGCCCGCCCATCAGATTCTTATAGAGGGAAATATCCGCTGTTCGACTCGCCCCTTGCCCCGGCGCAGGCGGAACCACGGGCTTGGCCGGCTCAACCACCGCCGGAGGAACGGGCTGAGGAACCAACCGTAAAGGGGTCGGCGGCGGTGGCGCCGCCACCGTGACCGGAGCGCCCGGCTCCGGCTTTTTCGTCAACGAGTTAAAGAATTTTTCCAGCACCGGAATTCCTCATGAAGCGTGTGTCGCCCCTCGGGTCTAACGCTTCATCCCTATTGTAAATCGGACAAATCTATACGGATCGTCATTGACGAAAGATCGACTTTCGGCTTGACCGCTGACGGGGAAGCTTTGGCGGCCGCCGCCTTCTCGTCTGGCTTTCCTTTCGCCGACGATCCGTCCAGACGAACATTCGCCGGCCGGGCGGGAATCGTTAACATCGCCTTGCAGAAGGGACATTCCCCCTTCAATCCCGCGGACTTCGGAGGCGCCGCGATCATATTCCCGCAATCCGGACAAGGGAAAATGAGTTGCCCGTCCTCGCTCTCCGCAATGCCCGCTCCGGCGGCTGGAGCCGCGGGAGGCGGCAATGGCGGCGAACCAGCAGGCGCTCCCGAATCACGGATATCCAGCGGGGCCAGATCGTCGATTTCCTGAACCGTAACATCCTTATTGGGCGTGATGGCCGTTTTCGCTTTTTTGAGAGGAAGCATTTTCAGCGCCAGGCGCTCACCAATCAACAGAAGCTTCCCTGTGACCGGATTCCGATGGCGCGAGGCCTTTTTCTTGACCACTTTGATCTTGCAGAGGCCCGGGATGACAAAACCATGCTCGGCTTCACGGTACGCAATCCGGGTGAGCTGCTCGAAAACATGAGTCACGGCAACCTTGCTCAACCCCGTGATCTCGGCTACTTCAGCCACCAAATTCGTTTTTGTATATGTTTTTTTGGCAGTCATTTTGATTTCTCAATATTAAAAAAGTTCCACTGCCATCCCATAGTCGTCTCTTGAAGGCATAACTTACCATGATCCGCTCGGATTTCCGAGGGATATTCGTCGTCGGGCTATGGTTTTGAAAATGCGTGCGCTGGAGTTTTAGATTTCGTCTAGCTGTACGGGGCTTTCTCGAGCCTGAGATTACCCATGCTGTCCCATAGGACGGCTTGAACAGGCCTCGAAGCCCGGCAAAAACGGCTCTTTGTCACACGGCAGAGGCCGATGAGGGCCGCCGGCTGTCCCATAGCAATGAAGCAAGTCGATAAGAACAGTCTTAACCCAGAGGGCGCTGCGCACGATACCCACGCAACGGGAGAAGCTGTGCCCCCAGCGCGAGACGTGACGGAGGAAGCGCAACAGCAGATGGGTCAACAGGCCGGTCCAGACCTGCCACTTGACTGCCTGCTCGTTCGTGCCCACGAAGTCCCGAAGCTGGAGCGTCTGCTTGATTTCCTTGAAAAAGGTCTCGATGGCCCAGCGAGCGCGGTAAAGTTCGGCGATGGTGCGCGCCGACCAGTCCATGTGGTTGGTAATGAAAGTCATCTCGCGTTCAACCCCGTCGACCTCGACCATCGCCGTGACGAGGCGCAACAGTCCCGGATAGGCCGCCGTGGTCTTGACGCCGGCGGGCCGAACGATCGCGTCGCGCAGCATCTTGCCGGAACAGGGGCACTTGCGGATCGTCCGAAAAAGCATGTTGACCTTGGGTCGGAGCACGAAGAGGATCCCCCGGGCATTCAGGTCGGCCAGGAACGCCAGGTCTACATACGCCCGGTCGGCCAGCAAAACATCATCCGGCCCCATGCCTGCGCAGAGTGCGGCGGCCCGCACGGAGTCGTGGTGCGCCGCATCTTCCACCACCACACAGGTCGGCAGGAATGTGCCGATATCCAGGCGCATGTGGCATTTTGCGGCCGCTTTGCGCCGGCGGTGGCGAGCCCAGTCGATACTTCGCAAGGTCAGTTGCAGAGTCGTGGAATCCATCGCGAAGATGTCGCGCTTCAGCCGATGGAGGAACCCGGCGTGTTTTCGATACTGCGTAAAACTCGGACAGATCGACTGGAGATGCTCCAGCATCTGCCAGTACAACGCCTCGGCCATGGCCGGTTCGCGCGTCCGGTTCGCATTCGAAAACGTGTTGCGCGCCGGTGCGCTCGCGCCCCGAATACGACCAAACTCCGCCTCATGAACAGCCAGGGCGTCGCAAATGTCGTTCAGACTCAAGGCGTGCGAGGCATGGCCGAACAGGAGCGCCTGTACATGGCTCGTGCACGAGAAACCCCGCGTATCGATCTGAAACTCCCGCTCCAGTTTCGGAATCAGATGCCCGGGAATCAGGTTGCAAATCTGCCGAAAAACAGTATGCTCGCTTCTCGTTGGCCGGGTCGGTCCGCCCTTCGGGGCGGGAGGCGCTTGGCGGTGCCTCTGGGTGTTTTTTTTGTTCATGCCTGTAGGTTACAGGCAAGCCTCCGCCCGGCCAGCACTTTTTCAAGGCGATTCGTTGCCGATTGACGAACGGACTATGGGATGGCAGTGGGTTTGATTCTATTTGAGAAACTTGCCATTTCACAAATAATACGTTACAAATTCAGTCATCGTAGCACATTCAAGTGAAGGATCCCATGTCATGAGTAAGCTGAAAGTCGCGATGATCGGAGGCGGAGGAGAAGGCAGTTTTTTTGGAAAGGTGCATCTTCGGGCCGTCGGCCTGGATGGTACACGTGAAGTGACCGCCGGGGTTCTACGCCATGATCCCCAGGCGGCGATGGCCGCGGCTCAAGCGTGGGGTATTCGGGGTTTTCCTGATCTTTCCGCCATGCTAAAAGCCTGGAAAAAGGGGCAGGTCGAACTGGATTATGCCGTGGTCACGACGCCTAATTTTGCCCATTTTGCGGCGGCCAAGGCTTGCCTGGAAGCCGGGCTTCCTGTTCTTTGTGAAAAACCGATGACGCTGACGGTCTCCGAATCCGAGGAACTGGCGCGGCTGGTTAAAAAAACGAATCTTCCTTTTGTGCTCGCCCATACCTATACCGGCCATCCCATGATGATGACGGCTAAAATGATGGTGGCGGAAGGGGTCATTGGCGACGTTCGCAAAGTCGAATCCTGGTATAATCAGGGCTGGCTTTCCACGGCATTGGAGAAGTCCGGCCAGCAGCAGGCTTCCTGGCGAACCGATCCCAAGCGAACAGGCATTTCGAATTGCGGGGGCGACATCGGCACCCATGCCTTTGTGGCGGCCACGTGGGTCAGCGGACAGGCGGTGAAAAAAGTGAGCGCCCGGCTCAACCGTTTTGTTCCCGGCCGCATGCTGGACGATGACTTCAATGTGATTGGGGAATTGGCCAATGGTGGAACGGCTATAATTACGGCTACGCAGATCGCCATCGGGTACAAAAATGATTGTGGGTTTCGTATTTTTGGAACCACGGGTTCTTTGGAGTGGCACCAGGAACGCGCCGAGGCGTTGATTGTGAAAAACGGTGGGGCTGATCAAACCTTCTGGATTAATGGTGGCGCCGGCATTCCCCGTATTGTCAGCTCGTATCAGCGTTCACCCGGCGGACACAATGAAGATTTCTTCGAGGCTCTGGCTAATCTTCATACGACCTTGGAGCGTAAGATTCGGAAGCGGAACGGGGAAAAGGGAGTTCTGGAAGCGTTCCCGCATCCCGGCGCGCCCGAGGGCTTGGCTGGTATGAAATTCGTGAAAGCGGCCGTGGTTAGTTCCAAGGCGAAAGGCGCATGGACAAAGGTGTAATCTGACAGAAGGTTCAGGAATAACGGCCGGCGCTCAGGCACGTTTCATAGATAGCGGCGAGATTTTCGAAGGGCACATTGGGAGGCAGATTGTTGGCTTCCTGGAGTATGAAACGCCCGCCGGTCATGACGCCGCTTTCCAGGATTCGTCGGGCTTCTGTGGCGCAGGCTTCCGGTGATGCGGATTGGAGCAGGCTGACGTGAGGCCCCCCTGATATTTCCACGTCCGGGCCTAGCTCGTTGCGGAGTTTTCCGTGATCCACAGGGAAGCCGGTGTCAAACGCGGCGACGCCCAGTCGGTCCCGGATTAATTTGAAATGGCGTGTGGCGTCACCACAAAGATGAATGCTTCGGGTGTGCTCGGATACGGTCGAGGTGAACATTTCGTCGTAGTAACAAGCATGCCAGGGGAGGATCCATTGGGCGTAGGTGTCGAGGCTGATCAACTGGATGGAGTCATCGGCAAAAGATCCGCCTTCCCCTTTTTCAGGAAAGCCGGCGATTTTCCGCAGAACGCGGTTCCTGTGAATGACGTCTTGGGTGATCTTTCCGATCAGGCGGGACGCTTTGTCCGGATCTTCTCCGAGCAGGAGGAAGAAATCGGTCCCGAAAATGGCCGCCGCCGCCGTGACCGGTCCATCGAATCCCAATGTGAATGGGCTGATTCGGACTGGGCGGTTTCGGTACGAGAAGCTTTGCGCAGCCTGGCTTAGCGCCTTGTGGAAGGCCATGCGGTTGATGATGAATGGATTGGCGAGGACGTCTGAAAAATCGCGCGCCAGAAAGGAATCAAAATCAGATTCTGATAAAAACGATTCTACACCCGGCACTTGTCCCTCGCGGAAGGTGATCGTGCCGCCGAAATAGGCGGTGTCATAGGTGTTTTGCACGTCGCCGAGTGCCGTCCAGTGGTCAGGCAGTGTCGATTCTGCATCGCTAACACGGCTTAGTTCGGTTGCAGTGTATTCCTGAAGACGGATGTTCGAGCGGATGTGAATGCCGGGATCCTTCACGTATTGCTCAAATGTCCACCCATCGGGATTCAGGGCCGGATTGAGAAGGATAACGCGGGGATTGACATTCCACCGGAGCGGCACACGCGTGGGGCGGCGGTCAACATAGGCCTTCCACAGCATTTTTTTATCGTCGTTGGATGGGCTAATGGGTGAATGACGTGTCATAGCGCTCCATGGTGGATACAAACGGGCGTGATTACCAAGTCCGTGAATCCGGCACAGGCAGCCATCGTCCATTTTCCTGGATGGATTGCTGGCTGACGAGGCCCGGCAGGGTCATATCCATGGCTTCGTGAATGCCAATGGGACATGGCCGGCGCCCGGTGATGGCGTCCAAAAAGTCGAGCATTTCGAAGTAATCACCTCCGCCATGCCCTGATTTTTGGGCTTCTTCCATTCCCGCCTTCCAGTAATCCGGCAGGAACTCGTCGGCCAGCGATTCCAAATCAGTCCAATCATGCGCATTCTGGGATTTCGTGCGAAGCCAGATTCTGTTGTGTTCCCCTGCGGCCCGGGCGGATTCGTAACATCCATCGGATCCCTGCACCTGATAGTGGCTGCAGGAGTGGGGGCGATCAGAAAGCATGTCCACGCGGATTTTCACCAGTCCGCTGCTTCGCATTTTGCAGAGCATGACGCTGGATTCCTCGTTTTCATACAACGCTCCGCGGGGATCCCGATAATGATGGCCGGAGCCAGCGCAGCAAACGGACTCCACGCGATCACCCCGCATCCATTGGAGAATGGGGCCCAGGCTGTGCGTGCCATACGTGATGCCGTTGATGCCGGTCTGCCACTTCCGCCGCCAGGTGGTGACCTCGTTCAACCCCTTGAGCTCGTGAAGGTATTCCCCTTCCGCGTAGTAAGGAGTCCCCATAAGCCCTTTTTCAATAATTGCGCGCACGATCACGTTGGGCTTCAAGTAGGTGTAATTTTCGGCCATCATGTAAAGAGCCCGGTTCCCTTTGCAGGCCTGAACCAACTGGCGGCATTCCTCGATCGAGACGCCGGCCGGAACTTCCGACAGGACGTGCTTGCCGCGTTGAAGCGCCGCGACGGCCTGGGGAACATGCAGGGGCATGGGTGTGCCTATTACGACGGCATCCACCCCGGAATGGTCCAGCATTTCTTCCAGTTCGGTGTACGTTTCGCGGGCGCCCAGCTGGGCCGCGGCTTCCGGCAGTTTCTCGCGATTGATGTCGCAGATGGCCCGGATTTCAAACTGCTTGAGCGCGGCACAGGCCGATCTGAAACTGCCGCCTCGCCCGCAGGCCCCCACGATGCCGAGTTGGATTTTTGAAGAGTGGTCCATGACTAATCCTTGATGTGAAAGGAGTTGGTTTAACATGGCAGGCGTGGCGCGTCAAAGCCGAAAAGAAGAAGCCCGCACGATGAGTGACGGCGTGCTCTGCAAATGACGAAAGTTCAGTCGGGGTGGATTTTCGATGCGGGAGAGCAGTATTTGAAAGGCCTGTTCGCCGATCCAGGCATCATTGACGCTGACGCTTGTCAAGGGCAAGACCCCGTAATGGGCCAAGGGCGAATCTCCTGATCCCACAAGGGCCACGTCGTCGGGAACCCGAACACCCATTTCGAGAAGTATGCGGGCGGCTAAAGAGATGGCGACATCGCATCCGATAATGGCGTCAAAGCCCCCCTTGTTTTGAGCAAGAAACGCGCGCATGGCCGATTCCAGAGGTTCCTGGATCGGCATTTCACAATCCGCGCCCACGGACATATCCATGAGTAAGGGCGGGGGAAGGTTTACTTTTTCAAGCTCCTGCCGGATGGCATCTTCCCGCACCGCGTGCATGAACGGGGTGGGGACCATGTTGGCCAAAGCGATTCGCTTGCGGCCGAGCGCCAGCAGGTGCATTACCTGCAAACGACCGGCTTCGGTGTAGTCCGCGCTTACATCGTCGCAATCGAAGGGGAGCGAGCAGCCTCCGTCGAGAGTGACGACCGGGAATCCGATTTCCACCAGGCGTCGGAGCTCAGCGTGAGCACCCGAATCGCCGGGCTGCAGGATCAGGCCGTCCACGCCTTTGTCGAGGTGGAGCTGGATGAGCCCTTCCTCCTGATCCGGGTGGTTTCCGTGCACGCTGTAGAGAACGGCATGGTGATGCAGACGGGCGGCTTCAAAGATGCCGGTGGCCCGGTTGTGATGGGTGCCGATGTAGAAGACGGGGGTGATGGCGCCAATGGAATGGGTGCGGCCTTCCCGCAGTGAGCGGGCCGTCTGGTTGGGGCGGTACCCAAGATCGTGGGCAGCCGCGAGGATACGCCCTCGTGTGTCCAGGGAGGCCCAGCAATTGGGCCGGTTATTCAAAACCTGACTGGCGGTGGCCGAGCTGACGCCGGCCTTGCGCGCGACATCCGCCAAGGTGACTCGAAAACCCTTTTGGAATGGTTCGATGTGTTCAGTCATTATAGACTCCTATCGGCTATCATGGTAGGTTGCCTTTCCTCTAAAAGCAACCTGGAATCAGGGCTTACGCAAAGAATTATGATGCGTTCGTTCGCCTGTCATGTCAGTTAGGCGTGGCCCTTGGTTAGGCGGGGAAAAAGCGGTCGATCTCGCGCTTCGCGAGCTGGGCGGCGTTCCTGGCATTGGCCAGGTTGCCGTGGACGGTGTAGACGTCGCGGACTAGGATTTCGACGGGGATATCCCGGGTCAGCTCCAAGGTCTCCCGGATATGAGCGGACCAGGCGGGCTCATTCAGCGTTTTATCCACGCTCAGGAAATTGGGGTCCGGTTTGCGGGAGAAAACGATTCCGGTTCCCTTGAGCGCTTCGGCCATGAAGCGCTGATCACACCAGCGGGAGATCGAGACTTTTTTCAGGTTCGGATACTGCCGGATGTCGTCCCAGAAGGGATGCGCGGGCTCGCAGCAGCCGTAGTACACCAGTCCCATGGGTTCGCACAAGTCGCGGTAGTAGGGGAAGCAGAACTCGTGGTACATCTCGGGGGAGACGCCCACCGTTTCCTGGCTGTTGACGCAGCCCCACATGTCGCGCAGGCGGACGGCTCCGCCATCCCAGTCTTTCCGGGGCAGGCGGGTGGTGAAGTTGTAGCTGGACCCGAAACTCATGTCGTTTCCGTTGTTGCACAGGAGCAGTCCTTCCGCCTCAGCCCAGCGCATGCAGGCCAACGCATTGTCCCGGAGTCGGGCCATGAGGAGGTGGACGGCATCCGGGGTGTCGCACATGGCGGTGAAAAAGGCTTCCATGCCCATGAGCTGGACCACGCGATAGGTGAGCATGGTGAAGCCGAAGGTGCCGGTGCGGATTTGGACCGGCAGCAGGTCACCTAGCAACTCGTCCAGAAAGGCCTTCCAGGCGAGGGTGCGCGGCCGGTCCACGCGGCAGACCGCAGGCTTGAGCAGGTGGAAGTCGCGCTCCAGGTCCGTGATGGGATGGAGGAATCGGTAGCCGCAGTTCACGCCCTCGGCATCCTGAATGGGCTCGGAGTGTATCGCCACGCCCACATCGTCAATGTCGGTGAACCATCCGATGTCGAAGGTGCCGGGCATGACTTTGTCGTCGTCGATCAATTCGTGATTCCGGATGTTACGCAGCAGATGGGTTTCGAGGTTGCGCCCGAGGTGCGAGGTGCAGCGATAGACGGAGTCGGGCATGAAATCGCGGTCGAAGGTCCAGGTCTCGATGATGACCGGGGGACGCGCGCCGGCGGTGTTATCGTTCAGGGCGAACCAGTTGCTGCGCCGCACGGCCATGATGGGCAACGCGGCGTATGCCGCTTGTTTCCGGGCCAGCTCGCGCAGATAGGCGCGTTCGTTTCCGGTCAAAGACCATGCTTCCGCCATAGAAGAATCTCCTGAAAAACGGGATCCATTGACTTCTGAAGAACGATTGAGTATTGATTGTGCGAGTTTCGCGTAACAAGTCAAGTGGTGTTCGTCGTGCGTTGCAGAATAGAGGAGTTGAGCCATGTATAATAGGGCGGACAAGGAAATCATCCGGCGATTGGCCGCTCAGGTGGCGGCTATCGCCGTCTTGCCGGTGCAGGACCAGAAGCGCGCGATGTGGCGCAAACTTAATGGGCGGAAAGCCGTTCGACCCATGGTCATGATCGACCAAGTGTGCTGGAACGAGATGAATGTGGCCGATGAACTGACGCTTCGATGCCAGGACGTAGAATGCCGTAGCTATGAGGATTCCCTGCGAAAAACCATTTACCAGTGGCACCATTTTCCGGTGGATCGGGTTGTCGAAGCGTTTGTCCGGGTGCCCAAGGCCGTGTCGAACTCACGCTTTGGCATGACGGTGAAGGAGGAGATCGCGGTGAGCGATCCCACGAACGATGTCGTGGGGCATCATTTTACGAATCAGTTCGAGACGGACGCCGATCTGGATAAGATCAGGATGCCGGTGGTCACGCATGACCCGGTGGAGACCGCGCGCCGCCTGGAGGCGGCCCATGAGTTGTTCGATGGCACGCTGGGCGTGGTTGAACAGGGCTGTGATCCCGGCTACCTGACGGTCTGGGATCCGATCAGTTTCTGGATGAATGTGGAGAGCGCGCTATATGCCCTGATCGACCGTCCGGAGTACATGACCGAAATGGTCCGGCGGATGGTCAAGGGCTACATGAGCATGCTGGATCAATTGGAGGAGCAGGGACTGTTGTGCCATCCTCAGCCGCTGGTTCACTGTACGGGTGCGTATACGGACGATTTGCCGGCTCCGGGATTCGATCCGAATCGGCCGCGCACCAAGGACCTTTGGATGTTCAGCATGGCGCAGATGTTGTCCACGGTTTCCCCTGAGATGCTCGAGGAGTTTGACCTGGACCTGTGCCGCCCCCTTTTCGAGCGCTTCGGTCTGGTCTATTACGGGTGCTGCGAACCACTCGATCGCAAGATGGCCCAGGTGAGGAAAATACCCAATCTCCGGAAGATTTCCATGAGCCCTTGGGTGGACGAGGAGATCGGGGCTGCCGCGATCAAGGGGGATTATGTTTATTCGCGGAAACCGAACCCCGCCTTTCTGGCCTGGCCCGAGTTCAATGAGAAGGCGGTCCGTGAACATCTGCAGGCGTCCGTGAATGCCTGCGCCAGACATGGGTGCCCTCTGGAGTTGATCCTGAAGGATGTCAGCACTGTGAAATACGAGCCCCAGCGATTATGGCGGTGGGCCGAGATCGCGATGGATGTGGTTGGGTAACTCGGGGAATGGCCTGCTGGCCTGTCGGGCCATGAGATGGGCCATGAGACGGGGCTTGCCGCCAGCGGATGGGTTTGAGATACTCGCTGGATTCATGATCAGGATTATTCAAACGTGGCCTGATTGGAAAGGAAACGGATGAGCAAGCTATTCGTGGCTGTGCTGGTGGCGGGCGTTCTGGCGGGAAACAGCCTCCTGGCCGAAAAGGTTCAGATTGACGGTGTGGCGGCATGGGTCAACGGCGACGCCATAACCGTCATGGACGTGTTGCGTGAGGCTCAGCCCTTGTTTGGCGCGCTCATCCAGGAGAAGGGGCTTTCGCGGGCGGAGTTGAATACGCGGCGGATGAAGATTTTCGAGCAGGTCCGGCGGAACCTGGTGGATGCCCAGCTCATCTATGCCGGCTATCAGAAGGATAAGCAAAAGACGCAGGTGGCGATCACCGATCAGATGGTGGATTCCCGGATCAATGACATGGTTCAGGAGGATTTCGGAGGAAGCCGGGAAAAGCTGATGAAAGCCCTGTCCGAAGAGCGTCAGACCTATGACGAATGGCGCGACCGGATGACCCGGCGCATTATTGTGCAGGGCATGCGGGCGCGCGAAGTCACCGCCAAGGTGCAGGTGACGCCACAGGCTGTCCGGGATTATTACGAGGCGCATCGGTCTGATTACCAGCATCCCGGGCAGGTGCTCCTGCGGCGGATGGTGTTTTCGGGGCCTGATGCCGCCGACCGGAGCCGCCTGGTGATGGATCGGCTTTCGGCAGGCGATGATTTTGCGGCGCTGGCCCGGAGTCCTGCGGGTGGTTCAGATTCCGCCGGAGGAGCCTGGGGCTGGCGTGTGACCGCGGACCTTTCCCCTGCGCTTCTTGAAAAACTGGCGATCATGCGCGTGGGCGGCGTTGGCCAGATTAATCTGGAAGGGGATTGGCAAATCATCAAGTTGGAGGGGCGCGATCTGATTCCTTTTGAGGATGCCCAGAATTCGATTGAGGATAGCCTCCGTCGGACTGAGGCACAGCGGTTGAATGAATTGTGGATGGACAAGCTTGAGCGTCAATTCCATGTCAGAGTCATCGAACAAAATCCCTGGAACGAGTAATCGGAAAACGGTCCTGGCCATCACCTTGGGGGACGCTGGTGGAGTCGGGCCCGAGGTTGCCGTTCGAGCGGCTTTGGAATTCCCTTGGCCGGACCGGCTCCGTCTTGTTCTAGTGGGCGCCCGGTCGGTTGCGGATGCCGCATCCGGCCTGATTGGCGTTTCCTGTCTTCCGGCTTGGTCGCCCGGATCTGATCTGCCTCCGGTTTCGGTCTGGGATCCCCGGCCGATCCGGTTGAATCGGGTTTCGGCCCGGCCTTCGGCCGGCGCCGCGCGCGCCGCGACGGCCTGGATTGAATCCGCGGTTGAGGGTTGTTTGTGCGGTACGTTTGCCGGCCTGGTTACGGCTCCCTTGTGCAAGGAGGGCCTCGATCTGGCGGGGATTCCCTATCCTGGCCATACGGAAATGCTGGCGGCGCTGACCGGTACCCGGCGTTATGCCATGCTGCTGGCCGGCGGGCCTTTGCGGGTGGTGCTGGCGACCCGGCACCTATCGCTGGCCCGTGTGCCTGCGGCCGTGACGCGCGAGGCGATTCGGGAGGCGGTGGAGCTGACACGGGAAAGCCTGCCGTGGCTGGGGTTCCCCCGCGGCCGGATCGCCGTCTGTGCGCTCAATCCCCATGCCGGCGACGGCGGGCTGCTGGGGCGCGAGGAGTCGGAGGTCATTATCCCCGAAATCCGCGCCTTGCGTCGGCGGGGCATGGATGTGGCGGGCCCGGTTCCCGCGGACGTTGTTTTCTACCAGGCCCGTCTCGGCCGCTATGCCGCCGTGGTGGCCATGTATCATGACCAGGGGTTGGGGCCCCTCAAAATGCTGGCGTTCGATCGCGGCATCAACTGCACCCTGGGTCTTCCCATTGTGCGCACCTCGCCCGATCACGGAACCGCTTTTGATGTCGCCTGGACCGGCCGGGCGAATCCGCGCAGCATGGTGGAAGCAATCCGGCTGGCGGCCAAATTGGCCGGTCGGCCCAATCCCTGGGCGGCGGGGGGGGTGCGCAGATGACGGATAAACTGAGCAGCCCGCGCGTGGTGCGGGAATTGCTGACCGCGCTCGGGGCCGAACCCAGCAAGGCGCTGGGCCAGAATTTCCTGATCGATGCGAACATCGTCGATATCCTTCTTCGTGCCGCCAATGTGAATCCCGCCGATGCGGTGCTGGAGATCGGGCCGGGGCTTGGGGTGCTGACCGATGAGCTCGCCGCGCAGGCCGGCGCCGTGGTGGCCGTCGAGAAGGATCGCACGTTTGCGGCTCATCTGCAGAAGCGGTTTGAGGGCCAGTCCAACGTCCGCATAATGGAGGGGGATTTTCTGGATCTGGACATTCCCGCCCTGCTGGAGGCGCACCAAATTAAAAAAGTGGTGGCGAATTTGCCGTATAACAGCGGCACCCGGATGCTGGTGGAGCTGATGCAAGCGCCCCGGCCTCCGTGCACGATGGTGGTGACGGTTCAATTGGAGGTGGGAGAACGACTGGCGGCTGTGCCCGGGGATGACGGCTATGGGTTGTTGAGCGTGTGGGCCGGGGTCGGGTACCGGGTGGAATTGATCAAGAAAATCAGCCCTTCCTGTTTTTATCCGACTCCGGGTGTCTGGTCGGTCGTGACACGTCTTTCGGCTCATGATCCGAACCGGCCGGTTCGGCCGGCGTCCCCCCTGTTTTACGCGCTTACCCGGGAGGCGTTCCAGCATCGGCGCAAGCAGCTGGCCGGCATTTTGGATCGGGCGCCTGAATCCTTGCGGTTGCCGCCTGCGGAGTCGGCAGTCCTGCTAGCCGAGCTTGGCGCGGATGTGCGGGCTCGACCCGAACAGCTGTCTGTGGCACAATGGTTGGAATTGGCCGCCCGTTTGACGGCCGTGAAAGCGGAATAGGAGTATCAGCATGTACCTTACGGGATTTGCGGACGAAGCGGCGTCGACGATTGACGGTCAGATCAAGGCGACTCAGGAGCTGGGCTGGACGTTCATCGAGTCGCGCGGGGTGAACGACAAGAACATCCATGATATCAGCGATGCGGAGTTTGATGTGGTATGCGAGAAGCTCGCGGTGTCGGGCGTTTCGATTAATTGCTTCGGCTCGGCTATTGCCAACTGGGCCAAGCCCATCACGGAGCCGTTCGACAGTTCCTTGGCGGAGGCCAAGCGGGCCATTCCGCGCATGCAACGACTGGGCACGAAGCTGGTGCGGATCATGAGCTTCGCGGTGTTGAAAGACCGGAAACCGGACGACCAGATGGAGGATGAGCGGTTCCGCCGGGTGCGGGAGCTGGTCCGGATGTTCGGGGATGCCGGGATCACGCCCGTGCATGAGAATTGCATGAATTACGGGGGCATGGGCTGGACCTACACCTTGAAGTTGATCGACCACGTGCCGGGACTCAAGCTGGTCTATGACACTGGAAACCCGGTTTTTACGGATGATCGCAGCAAGCCAGAGCCGTATCCCAAGCAGTCGGCCTGGGAGTTTTACTCAAAAGTTTGCGAACATGTTGCGTATGTTCACATCAAGGACGGCATCTGGAATCCGGAGACTCAGAAAACCACTTACACGTTCCCGGGCGAGGGGCAGGGTGACGTGAAGAAAATCGTCAAGGATCTGGTGAAACGCGGGTACGCCGGCGGCATTTCAATGGAGCCGCACCTGGCGGTGGTTCACCATGAGCCGAAATCAGCGGCTTATGCCGAAAATCGATATAGCAACTATGTGGAGTACGGTCAGCGTTTCGAAAAGCTGCTGGCTGAGGTGCGAAAAGAGTTGTAAGGGGGGGGCGGTTGAGGTCGACGTTTTAACAAAGAGGTTTTATGAAACGCTCTGTTGGGACGGCTTTTGGTTTGGTGTTGGCCCTTACCGCGTTTTCGGCCGCCGCCTCCATTCAACTCAATATTCCACCCCGGAAGCAGTGGGATAACAATCAGGGCTACTGCGGGGAGTGTTCCATCCAGCAGATCGCGCTTTACTTCGGGACCTACATCTCGCAATACCGCGCCCGGGAAATCATCGATCCCACCCAACAGCAGGATGTTTGGGTGCCTGAGAATTCCGGGCCTATCTTCAAGGCCTTGCGCCTCAAGTGCGAAATATGGGATTCGACCCGGATGAAACCCCAGTATAAGGCCTATCTGGTCTGGGCCAAAGGCCATTTGCAGCAGGGCCACCCGGTCATCATCGATGTGTTCGTTCAGGGGGGGGGCGATCTTACTTATGACCACATCGTGCCGGCTACCGGATTCAGTTCGGTCGATGCAACCACCTATCATGCCAACGACCGGCTGATTTTCAACGACAATTACTGGGGACAGCCTTACAACCGTCTGTTCGGTTCAATGTATGACACCCGGGCTATGACCGGCAACGGGAACGTTTACGAGTATTGCATTCCTCGCGATGTGGACTACGGGTGCGCGGTGACGGGGGTCAAGGACAGTTCGGGCACGACAAAACCTGTGAGTTTGACCGTGGATCGGTGGAGCGAACCGAATATCTCCAAAGGGGCGAAGCCGGTGGTGATGACCGCCAAGGTTAAAGTGCGCGCTTTGACGGTTGGGACGTCCTATGCGTTGTTGCGTTATGATGACTACCACAAAGTTCCAATCGATCATTATCTGACCAGTTCCTTCAGTAGGAAGACGGTGTTCAAGGCAACGGGCACCAGTCAGTCTTTTTCCGATCAGTTTATGTCGGACCGGGTTGTGATCTACCGCTGTGTTCCGGCCCTGGCGCAGTAGCAGACTGGGGACCCGTAGAGGTTGCACGGGACGCGTTGGCCAGGTCGGTTCTTTGTTGCGAAGTTCGTTTTTCCTCTGTATCCAGCCTTTCCGCCTATGCTAGTATCGCCACATGCAACAGGTGTTGAGATCATGTCGCGCACTGACGGTGCAGACGGCGGTGGAGATACTCCGCCAGCCGCTTCCGGTTCTGGTCACGACTCTGGCTGCAACCCTGGCCGCGCTCTTTCCGCTGGTGCTGTCGTTCCAGTTCGGCGAGGAGGGGCGCCTGGTTCGGGACGGCGTCCTGGCCCTGCATTTCACCCTCGGCGTCTATCTGGCCGCGGTGGCCGCTTCGGCCACCCTGGGCCGGGAAATTCAGTCGGGTTCCGGCGCGTTGGTCCTGAGCAAGGCGGTGAGCCATGAGCTCTTTTATTTCTCCAAATTTTTAGGGGTTGTTCTGGTGTTGGCTCTTTTCACGCTTTGCATCGGGCTTGCGGCGGTGCTCAGCACCCGGGTGGGGGTGGCCAATTATGTGGTCGATCCCCGGGCCGGAGGCCTGATCGGTATGGCGATTGCCTTCGCTTATCTCCTGGCCGGCGTGTTGAATTATTGGAAAGGCCGGCCGTTTTCATCTACCGCCCAGCTGCTGTTCGTGCTGGCGCTTCTGGTTTCCCTCGGGCTGGTGGCGGTTCAACCGGGCGGATCGGATCCGGCTTCGTCACTCATGCAAACGGCCCTTCGCCTGGCCCCGGCGCTGGCGCTGGTGTTCATGGCGCTCGTTATGATGACTGCGATCACGATGGCGCTGGCCGCGCGGTTGCCGGCGGTTCCCGTGGTTGTGCTCGCCGCCCTCGTTTTCCTGCTGGGCCTGATCAAGTCACCTCTTTTCGGCGAGGCGTCGGCGCGGGGAAATATCGCGGCGAGGCTGGCGTCCGTGCTGGCGCCGGACTGGCAGCATTTCTGGCTGGTGGACGCCCTGGCCGGCGGCGGGCGTATTCCGATGGGTTACGTCGGGTGGGCGGGGCTTTATGCGGCCGCCTACACGGGCGGGATCCTGCTGGTGGGGATTGCCTTTTTCCGGGATCGGGACGTGTGACAACCGGCGCGGTTCGAAAAGCCGCGTCCCTTTACGAATGGGTGGAACGATGAGCGCCATCATCCAGGCGGACGGATTGGAAAAAGTGTTTCGCGATTTCTGGCGGCGACCCCGTGTCCGGGCGGTTAAGGCCCTGACGTTTGAGGTGCATGCCGGCGAGGTGTTCGGCTTGCTTGGTCCCAACGGATCGGGCAAAAGCACGACCATGAAAATGCTGCTCGGCCTGCTGCACCCCACGGCCGGCCGGTTGACGGTCCTGGGCGCCCCTCCCCGGGATGTGCGCGTCAAAAGCCGGATCGGGTATATGCCCGAGGAGTCGTCGCTGTATCCGTTTCTGACCGCTGAAGAGACTCTCGACTTTTTCGCCCGGCTGTTTCCGCTTACGGCTGCAGAGCGCCGCCGCCGGGTGGCGGAGTTGCTTGAGATGGCGGGCTTAACGCATGCCCGCCATCGCTTGGTGGGCGAGTTCTCCAAGGGCATGGCCCGGCGGATCTGCCTGGCCCAGGCGCTGATCAACGACCCCGATCTGATCCTGCTCGATGAGCCCACGTCGGGCCTGGATCCGGTCGGGTGCCGTCAAGTGAAGGATTGCATCCTGGCGCTGGCCGCGCGGGGAAAGACCATTGTGCTCTCTTCCCACCTTCTGGCGGATGTGGAAGATCTGTGTGGCCGGATTGCCATTCTTTACAATGGCGTGCTCTGTGCGCTGGGCGGGGTCCGCGACCTATTGGAGGAGCCGGAGCAGATGCAGATTTTTCTGCCGGCCCTGTCCGAGGATCGGCGCCTCCCGATTCTCGCCTGGCTCCGTGATCAAACCGGCGTCGAACCCCGCTGGGATCACCCCCGGCGGAATCTGGAGCGGTTTTTCCTGGAGACGGTCCGGGAGGCCAGGGGCCGGGTGCCCGATCAGACCGGGGTGCGGATTTCGGAGGAGATCCGGCTGGCGCCCTTCCTTTCCGGTTCGCGCGGGGAGACTTAGGACTGTTTATGCGGAGCATCGCCGCCATTTTTCAACTCACGTTGCGCAGCCTGCTGCGATCCCGCTTCCTGTTGTGTGTGACGGTGCTCGCCCTGAGCGTGGTTATCCTGTTGCCCTTGACCATTGAGGACGATGGCACGGTCAGCGGCCGCGTGCAGGTGCTGGTGCGGTATACGCTTGGCGCGGTGACATTTCTGCTGTCCGTGGGCACGCTTGGAACGGGGCCAGGACTGGTGGCGGGCGAGCTGGAATCGCGGCGGCTCCAGCAGGTGCTGGTCAAGCCGGTCCGGTTCGGCCAGGTCTGGCTCGGGAAGTGGCTGGCCTTGGTGACGGTGAATGCGCTGATTCTGGGCGGCGCGGTGCTGCTGGCCCATGGCTTGATGCGGTGGACCCTGCGTGAAAGCCGGCTGACGGCTGGCCAGATTGAGGAATTGCACAGTAAAGTTAACGTGACCCGGGTGGCGCTCGCGCCGGAAGACGTTCTTCTTTCCGAGTCCGAAATCACGGCCAATATTGACGGGATGATCCGGAGTGGAACGCTTCATTCAGACGTGCCTGAAAGCGCGGCCCGGATGACGGCGGCTCAACGCATTCGATTTGAACGCAATGTGGTGCCGCCCGGCGGGACAAAGCGTTGGAGCTTTCCGGCGGTCAGGCCCGCGCCGGCTGATCGACCGTTTCTTCTGCGTGTGCAATTTCTTTCGTCGGCCAACGAGGAGACTCGCGAAATGGAGGGGGAGTGGACGGTGGGGGAACCGGGTCGTGATCCGGCGTTCCGGTCGCGTGTCAGGCTGCGGGCATTTTTGCCGCAGGAACTGGTGATTCCGACAATGAATTTTCCGGCGGCGGTACCGTTGGAAGTGACCTTTCGGAACGTTGAGGCGGCGGCGCCCGCCACCGTGTTGTTTCATGTGGATCGGGGTGTCAGGCTGCTGGTTCCGGCGGGATCCTACGGGATGAACCTGTTCCGCGCGTATGGGTTGATCCTGTTCAAGCTTGCGCTTTTGGCCGCCGTTGGAATTACGATGGGGTCGCTATTTTATACGCCGGTTGCCGTGTTTACGGGATTTTTTGTTCTGGTGTTGTTCGGGTTCAGCGGGTACATAGGGTGGGTTGCCGAGACGGGCGTTTTTTATGTGCCGCATGACCATGGCGCGCCTGAAATAGCGGTGTCCGGAAAAATCGTTCAGGCTCTGGACCTGGCGTTGAAGTCCGCGTATCGAGGTGTCGACCGGATGCTGGCGCCTTTGCGCGATCTGGAGCCGATGGAGCGCGTGGCCGGCGGGGAGCGGATTTTATGGCGGGATGTGGGCCGCGGACTTGGAATCATGGTCGGGGTGGGCTGCAGCCTGATGGCCGCCCTGGCCATCGGCGTATTTCGACGGCGCGAGATGGGGTAGTCCGGCGCAGCAGGCGTCCGGGAAAAGGAGAGCGTGATGAATCTATTGGGGATCGACATTGGCGGCACCAAGACGGCGGTGAGCTTGGGCGATGAGGCGGGGAACATCCTTTACTCCAAGCGCATGCCCACGCTTCACGATGTGGAAGCGTATCGGGAGGCATTGATTGGCCTATGCCGCGATGTGGTCAAGGAGGCCGGGCTGACGCTGAAGGATGTTGGGGCGGCCGGCATCTCCGCGCCGGGGCCGTTGTCTGTGCCCCTCGGCCTGTTGCTGGCTCCGGTCAACAATCCCACGTTTGTGGACATGCCGATTGTGCAGATCGTCCGGGACGGCCTCGGGTTGCCCGTCTATTTTAATAATGATGCCAACGCCGCCGTGCTGGCGGAGTGGTATTTCGGGGCCTATCGGGGCACGCCCAATCTCATCTATCTCACGTTCAGCACGGGCATGGGGGGCGGGGTGATCGTGAACGGACGCCTGCTTCAGGGGAATGCCGACGCGGCCGGTGAATTCGGCCACATGGTGGTGGATTATAACGGTCCTCTGGAAAAGGGGAAGAAGCCGGGAACCTGGGAATCCTATGTGGGTGGGCGCGCTGTGGCGGAACGCATCAAGGCTCGAATCCGCGTGGAGGGAATTCGCACCGCGATCGTGGACAAGGCGGGCGGGAATATCGATGACATTTCCATGCGTGCCGTCACGGAAGCTTATCGCGCCGGCGATGCCTTTGCGCGCGAGGTGTGGGACGAGCTTCTGGAACGGCTGGCCCAGGGGTTGGGAATTGTAATCATGGCGTTTAATCCCGACGTGATTCTGCTGGGGACCATGGCGATCCGGGAACGGGACATCGTCATGCCCGAACTTGAAAAACGTCTTCCCGCTTATGGGTGGGACAATTCCCTGGCTGGATGTCGCATTGACACCAGTTCGCTGGGCGACCGGATTGGCGAAATGGCTGGACTGGCCGTAGCCGTCTGCGGCGTCCGGGGCGTCTGATCCTTATGCCGTTCATCATTCAGGATTCTAACCTGCGACTAGCCGCGGAAACGGTCTGCCGGCTGGTCCGCGAATGCGGCGGCCGCGCCGTGTGGGTGGGCGGCTGCGTGCGCGACGCCCTTCTCGGCCTTCCCGTCACGGATGTGGATCTGGAGGTCTACGGCCTTTCCCCAGATGCGTTGCTGGCTGCGCTGGGCGCCCGGTTCAAGCTGGACCTGGTGGGCAAGTCGTTCGGTGTGATCAAGCTGCAGGGGGTGCCGGTGGACGTGTCAATTCCCCGGCGGGAATCCAAGGCCGGCCTGGGGCACAAGGGGTTTGAGGTGTTGTCCGACCCTGACCTGTCGCCGGTCGAGGCCGCCCGGCGCCGGGATTTCACGGTCAATGCGATCGCGTATGATCCGCAGGACGGAGCCGTGACGGACCCCTTTGGCGGAGTGGCAGACTTGAACGCCCGTGTGTTGCGGCATGTCTCGGACCATTTTTCCGAGGACCCCCTGCGGGTGTTGCGGGGTATGCAGTTTGTGGCGCGCCTGGGATTGAGTCCGGCCCCTGAAACCGTGGCCTTGTGCCGGGACATCACGCCTGAGGGATTGCCCGGCGAGCGGGTCTTTGAGGAGTGGCGCAAGCTGATGCTCAAGGGCAAGGCGATCGGGGCGGGGCTCGATTTTCTGCGGGCTACGGGCTGGGTGCGCTATACGCCGGAACTGGAGGCGATGATCGGCTGTCCGCAGGAGCCGGAATGGCATCCGGAGGGGGACGTCTGGAAGCACACACTCCACAGCCTGGACGCCTTCGCGGGGGAACGGATTGGAAACAACGCGGAAGACCTGATTGTGGGTCTTGGTGTGTTGTGTCACGATTTTGGAAAACCGTTGACCACCCAGGTGGAAGCGGGCCGGATCCGGTCGCGTGGGCATTGCGAAGAGGGCGAGGCTCCGACGAGGGCCTTCCTGGAGCGGATGATGGCCCCTCCTGACCTGGTGGAGGAGGTGGTGCCCTTGGTGATTGAGCACCTGCGGCCGCACGAATTGTTCTCGAAAAAGGCCGGGGATAGCGCGGTGCGGCGTTTGGCGGTCCGGGTGGGGCGTATCGACCGACTGGTGCGCGTGGCGCGGGCGGATCATTTTGGCCGGCCGCCGACGGCGCCGGACGGATATCCCGAGGGGAATTGGCTGCTTGAACGGGCCCGGGCGTTGGATGTTCAGGCCTGCGCACCCAAGCCACTGGTCATGGGCCGACACCTGATTGCAATGGGCCTGAAGCCGGGCCCCCCCTTCAAAAGGATTCTGGACGCCTGCTATCAGGCTCAGTTGGACGGCGCGTTCGGGGACGAGGCTGGAGGTCTTGAGTTTTGCCGGACCCGCGTCACCCGGATGGAGGCAAAAGGCGGCGCCCGCTTAAGGGGTGCAAAGGCCGTACCGCTTGAGGGCGGATTTCATGATGGCGGCAATCAGGGCCTGGAATGAAATGCCGTTCAGGCGGCAGAGGATGGGCAGGTCCGAGTGCACGGGATTGAGCCCTGCCAGAGGATTAACCTCGATGAAGGACGGCTTCCCTTTCGCATTGTAGCGGATGTCCACCCGGCCGGCGTCCGCGCAGCCTAAGGCGTTCCATGCGTGGAGGGCGAGATCGCCGCAGGCCTTGGCTACCCGGGGCGTGGCGAGGTTGTAATCCACCAGATTCTCGTAATTCTTCTTGGTCTTGTAGGAATAGATGGCATCCGTGCCGCCGCGATATCGGACGGCCATGACCCCGGCCACCCGCGCATCCTTGCCGGTTCCTATAATGCCGACCGTGTATTCATCGCCGGGCAGGTAGGTTTCCACGAGAACGGGCTGGTGGAATGAGCGCAGGAGCCGGCGGCAGACCTTGCGAAGCTGGTCGGCGTTGGCGATGCGGGAGGCATCGGTGATGCCCTTGCCCGTGCCCTCGGCGACTGGTTTGGCAAAGAGCGGATAGGGTAGGCGGACGGCGTCGATATCAGCAGGAGTGCGGACCTCGGCGAAGTCGGGAGTCGCCACGCCGGAGGAACGCAGGACGCGCTTGGTCAGGGTCTTGTTCAGTGCGAGGGCGAGGATGAGGGAGTCGGAAAAGGTATAGGGGATATCGTAGACTTCGAGGATGGCGGGGACCTGTGATTCACGGGTGACGCCTTGGATGCCTTCGGCGATGTTGAAGACGATGTCCCAGCGGTCTCCGGCGAGCACGCGCTTCATAAGGTTTTTGACGTGGCCGATGCGATCGACCTTGAAGCCCAGTTTGAGGAGGGCTCCCTCGATGCCGTCGATGGTGTCGGGCTTGTCGAGTTCGGCGGTTTCTTCCTCGCCGTAACCGAGCGCCAGGTATTCATCCCGCAAATCGTAAGTCAGGCCGACTTTCATGAGCTTCCTTGGGTCAAGTTGGATGAAAGTAGTTGTAACGGTTCCGGGAGCGGGAGTCAACGCTGTTGAGAGTCGGGGGGGGCTGGCGCCTCAGGCCGCGCCAGCGAGCAGGGCATGGCGGCGTGCGGCGAGGCGGACGAGGCGGTTGCCCATATGACCGTAGGACCAGCCGGCCTGTTCGGCGGCGCAGGCGATGCTGGCGTCGGCGCTGATATCGGCGTTGGCGTTCACGTCCAGCACATAGAAAACGCCGTCGCGAAGGCGCAGGTCCACGCGCGCGTAATCCCGGCATCCCACGGCGCGGTAGGCCGCCTTGGTGACGGATTCCAGAGCGGTCATTTCCGGTTCGCTGAGTGGTGCCGGAAGCAGCGTCCGGATCTTCATGTAGTGTTCGGAATCGGGCTTGAACTTGGCATCGAAGGTGCAGAGCCGGTCGCGGAAATCCTTGAATTCGGCAAAGTCCATTTCCGCCGGGGGGAGCATGGTGATTCGCGTGTTGCCTACCAGCGCCACGTGGAATTCCCGTCCGTCAATGAAATCCTCGACCATGGCGGGTTGGTGAAAATGATGTATCACCCAGGCGACCCGGGCTGCCAGTTCGGCGGGCGTGGAGACGATGGATTGCGAGGTCAGGCCCAGGCTGCAATGTTCATGGGCGGCTTTCACGATGGCCGGATAGCGGGTCCAAGTGGAAAGCTCGGACGGATCCGTGACCAATTGGCCGGCCGGCACGGGAACGTTAACCGCTTGAAGGAGTTCTTTCACCCGTTGCTTATCCTGACAGAGAGCCAGAACATCCGGGGTGGCACCGGTATAGGTGAAATTGAGTGACTCCAGCGTATTGGCCACCGAGGCCTCGCTGTTGGGCACGCCTGGCAATTCCTCGCACCAGTTGAAAACGACAAAGTTATCCGGATCGTAATTTGTCAGCGCGCCTTGAAGATCCTGATCGGTGAGGGGGACAGATGTGACAGGATGACCCAAACCACGCATCGCATCGCCGAGTCGTTCTGTTTCGGTTAAAGTATCAAGTCGAGCGGGACTGTCCCAGCTTGGATCGATATTATAGAGAAGAAGAACAGGAAGTTCTGATGGAGTTCCTAATCGACCCATCGTCCTACCTCCTCTCAATGATCATATGATTTTGACTGTTGATAACAAACGGGCATTCGCACGTTGTATAAATAGATAATGAATTTTTTTGATGATTAAAGCAAGCGCAAATGAATAGCCAATTCCGCGTTTACTCGATATATCTTTAAAAAGCCACGGAAAACGAATATATATGCCAATCATACCAAGTGTGAAAAACTTAAGTAATTAAGATTTGTTATGGTGTAAAGTAGGTTTTACTGGTTTCGTAGGGGATTCCGGACCTGATTTTCGGAGTGTCACTAATCCGTAAATCAACGCGAGAAAGTAGCTTAACCACGCCAGATGGAGCAATACTGGCAGTCCAAAACGTTCGCCGATCGGACCCAGGCTGATCAGTAAAAGACCGGCGATTCCCCATGCGCCACCGACGATCAAGCCCATACGTTGACGCAAGTTGAATTGAGACGAGGCGTGACGGGAAAGGGTGACCAGGAGCGGGTAACTGGTGTAAAGGGTGAAACCGGCGGCCACCAGTATCCAGACTGCCGAGGCGTGTTTGGCCATCAATAAAAAGGCGATCAGAAAAGGAGGACCCAGGGATAGAGACAGTCGGAGTGTGTTCCAGTAGCCTTTATGGTGGGCAACGAAGCCCCAAAACAGGGATCCGACTGCTCCGCCGATTCCGAAAAGGAATACGGCTCTTCCGCCGAACGAGAGGGAATGGCCGTGATGGTTCAGGAATGTCGGGATCAGGCTGGCTAGAAGGGTTGCGGCGGTGGCGACAAGGGTGGCCATAACAAAAAGGTGACCAAAGGGTAGTCGTGGAACGCCGATATTGTTATCAGGGGCGGGAGTGGAGTTGACGGGTTCAACGGCTAGTCGTACGCCAAGCAGGGGCAGCCCTACTGCCGGGATCAGGCAAAGAGGGGTCAACCACACCAGTCCGGAGAGGCCATGTCGGTCCACGATGGCCCCCGACAGCCAGGCGCCGGCCGAGAATCCTACAAACCCGGAGACCATGAAGCAGGCGGTAGAAACGGAGGACGGAATTTTGTCAAGGCGGTGAACCCCCCTGAGCCCATCCGGATGGATGAGCGCAATTCCAAGTCCTGACAGGAAGAGCAGGCCTCCCAGTATTAACAGGTTAGGCGCGCCGGCCGGGAGGAGCCCGATCAGGGGGAGCAGCGCCGCGGCCACGAGTCCGGCGCTGATGATCCAGGGTTTATCGCTGTTGAACGGAAGGTGCCCGGCGATCACTTGGAACAGGTTTGTGACGATGATGAAGAACGTAATATGGAGAAGTCCTCCCGAGAGGGACAGCTGGAAATGTACGCACAGGACCGGGAGGATGGCGCCCAGCATTCCGCCGAACAGGTCGCCCGTGATATGGGCCGCCATGAGCGCAAACAAATGAACAGCCTGTCGGAACATGTTAAACTCCGGGTTTAGGATGCAAGCCGTGGGACTGTAGGGGCAAGCACAACATCCCACTCTTTTCGGACGGAATTGAACAACCGGATCCGCAGGCCGGCGGACAATTCCTCGCGCCGGATAACGCGCTCGCGGAGTCGTCCCTGTTCCAGCAGGTGGGCGCGGTACACACCGTCCAATAGCCCGCAGGAAACCGGAGGTGTATACCAGATCCCGTCCTGTTCCACCATTACATTAGCCAAGGTGGATTCGGTGATTTCGTTGCGCCGGTTCCACAGCAGCACATCGTCACAGGATGCGCCGGCCAGTTTCCGGGCCTCCTCGTAGACGCTTCGGCGGGTGGTTTTGTGGTATAAGAAAGGATCGGCGGTGTCGATCGGTTCGGCCGCCAGCGTGACGCGATAGGACGTGGGCAGGGCCTGCAGCGGGGTGATCTCGAGTTCTGGAACGCCTGATTTTGACAGGATCAGACGGATTCGGTGAGGTTTTGACGGAAGGCCGACCACTGCTTTTTCGAGATCATGGCGGAGGGCGTCACGATTCATGTGAAAGTTGAAAAATGCGGCTGACTCGGCTATCCGGTCCAGATGCCGTTCTAGCAAATAGAGGCCGCCGCCGGGATTCCAAAGTAGTGTTTCCAACAGGCAGAAGGCCGGCCAGGGGCGGGTCAGTATCCGGGCTTTGGCCCGGCATTCTTCGAGTTCGGACGCGGCTGTGGAATCCCAGACGATTCCGCCGCCCGTGCCATATTCCGCGAGACCTGTTTTTCGATCCACCCGCACGGTTCGGATGGCCACGTTGAATTGCGCGCGGCGTCCTGGCGCCACGAAGCCGATGGCGCCGGTATAGATCCCTCGGGGCGTGGTTTCGAGTTTTGAAATCAGGGCCATGGCCGATGTCTTGGGCGCGCCGGTGATGGAGGCCGCCGGGAAGAGGGCGCGCAGAATATCGAGAAATCCTGCCCGGGTGTTGCACTCCACCCGGCTTGTCATTTGCCACAGAGTGGGGTAGGGCTCGATCGCGAAGGGGTTTGCCACTTCCACCGAGCCGGTCTGGGCGATCCGGCCTAGATCGTTGCGCACCATGTCCACGATCATGACATGTTCGGCCCGGTCTTTCTCCGACGACGCCAGCATGGAGGCTAAACGCCTGTCTTCGGCGGGCCATAAGCCGCGGGATTGCGTTCCTTTCATCGGCTGGGACGCCAGCCGGTTGCCGTCCCAGTCGAAGAAGAGCTCGGGGGACGCGCTGCACAAGGCCCAGTCGGCTGTTTCCACGAATGCGCCGTAGGGCGTTTCCTGGGCCTCGAGCAGAGACGAAAACAGGGCCCTGGCGGGCTGGGTGAAAGGGGCGCGGAGACGGAGCGTGTAGTTGATCTGGTACGTGTCGCCTTGTCGAATATGTTCTTTGATGCGGCGGATGGCTTGTGCGTAGGATGCGTCCTCCACGGTGGGCTGCCAATCCGGGTTTTCCACGAGAGGGTGGTCGACGTTTGCGGGACGGTCTGTTTCGCGGGGTTTGGGGTAAATGCCAAACCAAAGTAGCGGGAGAGAGGGGTCGGGTGGGCGTACGATCAATGACGGATCGAAGGCCGGGGCAGCTTCATATGCGATAAAACCGGCGGCCCACCGTCCCCGGTGCTCCGTCTCGTGTTCGATGCGTTGAAGGGCTGGCAGCACCTCGTCCAAGCGCCGGGCCTCGCAGATGAGTTCAGGCTGTTCGAAACTCAGCCAGCGTTGAGTCCGGGCGTTGAACAGGAAGAGGGAGGGGTCGGGCGTGCCCGGAGTCATGTGACGCGCCCCTTGAGCACCCGATCCAGTTCGGCGAGCAGTTTGTTGAGGGTGTAGGGTTTTTGGAGGAACCCGGCGATGCCCTGGCCTTCGAAGTGGCGGAGGGCGCTTTGTTCGGCATGCCCGCTGGAGAGAATGACACGTACGTCCGGTCGGACCTGTCTCATTTCACGAAAGGCGCTGACACCGTCCATTCGGGGCATGGTGAGGTCGAGAATCACCAGGGCAATTTCGGCGGCGTGTTCGCGGAACACCTGGACGCCTTCTTCGCCATCCTGAGCGGTGAGCGTGCGATAGCCGAGTCGGCGCAGGATGTTGGCGCAGATATCGCGGACGATTTGTTCGTCGTCCACCACCAGGATCAGAATTGACGAGGCGGCGGTCATGTCCGCAGCGTGAGGAGAAGGATTGGCGGAGAGGGAGGCGTTTTCCGTGGCGGTCAATGCGGACGCACTGGAAATGTCGAGAGGAATGGGGCTTGCGGATATCGGGAAGAGTACCCGGATGAGGGTGCCCTGGTTCGGCCGGCTTTTCATGAAAATGGTTCCGTTGTGGCCGCGTACGATTCCCAGGACGGTTGACATTCCCAAGCCACGCCCAGTGAATTTGGTTGTGAAGAAGGGTTCGAACACCCGGCGCGCGACGTCCGACGTCATGCCGCAACCGGTATCAGAAACTTCGAGCCAGACAAAGCGACCGGCCGCGCGTTTTTCGGGGATCAGGCTGGTTTTGAGGTCAGCTTCGGTGTATTCCTGCGCGCCCGTTGAAATGGTGATGGTGCCCACTTTGTCGCCGATGGCTTCCGAGGCATTGGTAATGAGGTTCATGACGATCTGTTGGATTTGTCCGGGATCGGCCCGCAGATTCGGGAGCGCCGCGTCAAGGGTGAGGTTCAGGGTGATGGTCTTGGAGATCGCCGCTTTGAGCATGTGGGCGTTTTCTTCCACCAAGTCGTTCATGTTCAGGTCCCGTACTTCGAACAGGCCTTTCCCTGAATAAGCCAGCATTTGCCGGGTCAGATCGGCGGCTCGTTTGGTGGCTTGAATAGCATGATCCACATTGGATCGGGAGGTGATATGTTCAGGCATGTCCATTTGGGCGAGTTCAAGGTTGCTCAGTATGGCGGTCAGAAGGTTGTTGAAATCGTGGGCAATACCGCCGGCCAGAACCCCGAGGCTTTCGAGCTTTTGGAAATGTAAAAGCTGGCGTTCAATTTCCAGTCGTGTGTCTTCCGCGAATTTACGTTCGGTGATGTCGCGGGAGATGGCGATAAGCTCCAAGGGCATATTGCGAATGGGGTCCATGACTCGTTTTCCGGTCGACTCCACCCATACGACAGAGCCGTTTTTGTGGAGAAACCGGCAGGTGAACTTTCCGATGCCGTCTTGTCCGAGCACCTGGTTGACGCTGGCGGTTAACATCGACAGGTCGTCCGGGTGAACGAATTTTGATGTGGACTGGCCCACCATTTCCAGAGGGTCGTATCCGAGCATGGTCCGGCAACTGGGCGAGGCGTAGATGAACACACCGTCGGGTGAAAGCCGGCTGATGACGTCGCTGGCATGTTCGGCCAGTAGGCGATATTGTTGTTCGCTTTCTTCAAGACGGATGAGCGCGGAATATTTTTCGGAGATGTCGGAAAAAACAAGAACCACGCCGGTGGCGGTTCCCGAGGCGTCGCGGATCGGCGCGATGCTGTCGGAGATTTGCCGTTCCTGCCCATCCCGTGTGATCAGGGAGGTGTGGTTGGGAAGACCCAGGATTGTGCCGGAGGCGATGACGCGATCGACAGGATTATCGATCGGTTGGTGAGAGCGGCTGTTGATGACGCGAAAGACATCGCTCAGGGGTTTGTCGAAGGCGTCGGAGAACATCCACCCGGTCAGTCGTTCCGCCGCTGGATTCATCTGCCGGATCCGGCATTGATTGTTGACGGCGATGACTCCATCGCCGATGGAGTTGAGGGTGACGGCGAGGTTCTCTTCGGAATCTCGAAGAGCGGCGGTGCGCAGGTGTACGATTTGCTCGGTGATAACCAGGCGGTTGCGGAGGAATCCGACAAACAACGTCAGGATGCCCGTCAGCAACAGGCCGCCGGTAATCGCCCATTTTCGGCCGTGGAGCGGATAGGCGGAGAGGAAGGCAGGAGAGGGATACGAGAGGACCACGTAGGTGCGTCCAAAGGCGAAGACGGGGTGCAGATTGAAGAGGGAAAGCTGATTTAGTTTGCTTAAACCCGAGTCTTTCCGAGGAACGTTTTTTGGGGGCCAACTCGCCATGAGTTGGGCGGTGGCGGAGTCTGTCAGGTCCACCAGATCCAGATTTAGAAAGCGTTCGCCCAGTCCGGCCCGGCTGGATGCCCGCAAGAACAGGTTCTGGAATCGGATGATGGCGGTGGCGAATCCTCGTGCCGCGCCGGGGTGATGGGGCTTGCCGGAACCGGACGGAAGCATGATGTAAACAGGATGGAAGGCCAAGACCGCCGGCAGGAACTGGGGTTGGTGATTCAACACGAAGGCGGGCGTGGCGGTCCACAAGTCGGTGCGCAAGGCGGTCTCCATCGCCCGCCGTGGAATCGCTTCTGAGCCCAGATCGAATCCCAGGGCGTTTGCCTGTTCGGCAACCGGCTCCACATAGAAGAAGGGAAAGTAGCGTGGCCGCCCGCCGGCGAGACTGCGTTTGCCCGGTTCAGGAGCGTCCCAGATCGAAAAGTCGGTTATGCCGAGCCGGTGTGCTTCGGCGGTGACCTCGTCTTTTGTTGAGGTGGTGACGAGGGGGACCCACGCGAAGGCTTCGACGGCATCTGCCTGGGCCATCGTTCCAGCGAACGTGCTGAATTCGGAGGGGGTCACTGCTTCACTGCTTTCGAAAAAACGGGACAAAGACGCCAGATCGGCCCGGATGGCAGTCAGTTCATCGCGGATCTGGCCGGCGCGGGATTCTGCCAGGCGATCGAATATCGAATTTCGGCGGCGTATTTCTGATTCGTGGATGAGCAGGCTGCCCATCAGCGTGAGGGCCACGCCGCAAAAAGCCATCAGGATGCTTTCCATATAGCGTCGGACCCCCTGATGCTCGGAGGCGAAACGGTCCCGACGACGGATGATGTCGATTCCGATCAGCAAGGTTAGAAGCAGGATCATCACCTCGGCGATGGGCAAAAGGCGGGCACGGGCGATGTTTTCCTGCCATTTCTGCGGCGACCCATCGATTCCAATGTGCATGAGCACCTCGCCGGTGCGGGGGTCGCAGATCGGCGCATGAGCCGAGAGGAAATGATCGGGGTGATCGTGGTCGGGTCCGAGGGTGAAGGGTTCTTTCCTTTCAAAGAGCGGCGTGACCTCCGGGTGTGCTTTCCGGCACAGGGATCCGGGCGGAGACGCTGCATGCTCGTGTTCGCCGTCCGTGTTCGGGCCGTGCACGAGTCTGCCATTCCGGATGGCTGTGGCGTAGATGCCCCGGCAGGGCAGTACGCGGGACATGGCGATGAACTGGGACCGCAGTCGTTCAAAAATGGGTGACGTCAGGTCCTCTTTTGAAAACGTGAGCGTTTTAACGTCTTCAGGGTTGATGGCTTTGGCCAGGGCGGATGCCTGTTCCATCAGGTGATCGCGCTGTTCGGCATCCTTGTTCGATCCACGGTGTTCGGTGGCATACCAGCCCAGAACCAGCAAACTGGTAAAGATAAGCGGGGCCGACCAGGGTGCGTTGCGGGAACGGTTCGGTGTTTCCTGGGGCAGGCGATGGCGGTAAATCCAGAATCCGATTATGGCGCCGGCCATGCCGAAGACCCGCAACAGTTGGGCGGGAAAGCCCAGCGCGTTGAAAAAGGACTCGTTATTCAGCCAGAAGGCAGGCGCGAAATGGGCTGGCGGAACCACGATTTCAGAGATGCCAAAAAAGCAGATGCAAGAGGCCGATAGGATGAGCCCTCGGCGCTTCCAGATGTCTTTTTCCGGGTGCATAAGGGAGATGAGCGCGGCCATGGTCAGAATGCTTCCTGGAATACCAAGGGCATATCGGACGCCGGCATTAAGCCCGGCTATGCCGTCATCCAGTGCGCCCAATGCGGCTAACGCACTGAGACCCGGCACCAGCCAGGCGCCCACGGCCGGATGTCCGTTCCTGAGGAAGGCCCGTCGTCCGAATTCCGTCAATGACATCAGGGAAATCGAGAGAAAGGCGACCTGCCAGATACGCAGGGTCGGATTGTCCCCCTGACTGAACGCCAGCACTTCAAGCCATTTGGCAAGACCGTTGAATAAACCGAAGCAGCCCATCCATCTCCATGACAATGGGCTGGCATCCTCGGAACTTAGGCTGCGGCATAAAGCGGCCATCAGGATGAATAGAAGGCCGTAAACGAAAAACAGGTAATCCATATTTCGACCGAAAAACTCAGCCATTGACAGCTCCTGATAAACTCAGCTCAACACAGCCTCGGATCTGTTTTATTATCTCTCAAATAGGAGATGAGGCAAGATAATTATAAAGGCGATTCACGGATTCCGGAACAAGGGTTCGCCTCCGGCCGGCAAGGCTTGCGTGAATCCGTCCGGGTTGGCGGCCAGTTCTTCAGCGGCGTCGCAGGCGAGGCGGAATAGAGAGGCGTGTCCCGGCGTCAGCGCCGCCGTAATGGGTTTGGAAAGAGTGAACGCGACCGCGGACTTTACGTCGAGCGCTGTTTCGAGGGGCGCATACCAGCATTTTGGCCAAGGCTTGAGCTCTCCTTTTTTCAGCGGCCGCTTGGCCAGGGCTTTGAGAGCCAGGATGCCGATGCCCAAAGACCGGGCTTTTTCGACTACCCGGGGGCCGAAATTCCCTTGCGTCCAGCAGGCGAAGTTGATGGGGAAGAGCACGCTGTCAAAGGGGAATGCGTCCAGCAGGCGTAACGCGGCTTCTTCCGTGTGGGCGGAAAACCCGATGTGGCGGATCCAGCCTTTTGCGCGGGCCGCGACGAAGGACTCCAACGCGCCGCCGGGTCCGAGAATCCGGTCCACGTCTTCCGGAGTCGAGACGCCGTGAAGCTGGTAGAGATCAACGTGATCGGTTTTGAGGCGCGTCAGCGACGCTTGCAGTTCCGCGGCGGCCGGGCCGGCCAGACGTTCCGTGGTTTTACAGGCCAGAAAAACCCGGTTCCGATACGGGCTGAGTGCCGGCCCGAGCCTTTCCTCGGCATTGCCATAGGAGGGCGCCACATCGAAATAGGTAATTCCCCGGTCAATCGCTTCGCCTATCAGATGATTCGCCTCACCGGGTGTTGCATTGGTGACGAGGATTCCCCCGAATCCGATGACGGAAAGCGAGTCGCCTGTTTTTCCAAGAGGGCGCGTGAGCATAGGCGTATCTTCCGATGTGGGGTGCTGGCTGGATTTATCTCTGGCCTGTGACTTTACAGGAGGCTCGGCAGGCAGGCAAGGCGTATCCCCGCATGTTTCGGTTTGTCTTTCTGGGCAAGGACGCGGAAAGGCTGGAACCGGATTGGTTTTTCCGATAGGTTGATACACAGCACAAGGAGCGGAGGACATATGAATGGAAAAACCTGGGTGGATGGCCATTCGACCACGGTGGAATGGGAGGCGTTGGCCCGGCCTGTAGCCGTGCTGCCGCTGGGTTCCTTTGAGCAGCATGGCCCTCACTTGCCCGTGGCATTGGACACGATTCAGGCCGAGTATTTTGCCCGGGTCACAGCCCGTGAAATCGGGGGCGCCTTGCTTCCCGCGTTGCCGGTATGCCAATGTTTTGAGCACAGCGGGTTTCGGGGCAGTATCGGGCTGAGACCTGAAACAGCCATGGCCGTGATTCGCGATCTTGCCGATTCCCTGGAAGGCCAGCATTTCAAGAGGTTGGTGATCGTGAATGGGCATGGAGGAAATTTTTCCATCGGCCCTGTTGTGCGGGATATAAACAGGCAAGATCGGGCGCTTAAGATTCTACTTTTGGATTGGTGGGTCTTTGACACTTCGGCCGAGGGTGCGGAGCTTCAAAACCGAAGTGTTCATGCCGACGGCGCGGAAACGTCGGTTGCGCTGGCCCTGTGTCCGGAACTGGTTCGGGATTATTCCGCTCTTCTCCCCGACGCATCCGCGTGGCCTGTGGAACGATTCGATTTGAATCACTTCGGGATGGGTGTGTTGCGGCCGCCGGGTTATTGGGGGGATCCGCGTGAATCCTCCGCCGGAGCCGGCCGGGCAATTGTCAAATCGATCGAGTTGAACTTAGTGGCCGCAGTCCGCGCTCGGCTGGACTGGCTCGATGCCCGGCCCGATTATGCGGGAGCCGGTCGCGTGATTCTGCGGACGCTGGAAAGGTGGGATTTGCGGGATTGCCTGGGTTTGGCCCGGGCGGCGGGATGGAACCAACGGCTTGAGGATTGGCAGCTGGTCCACACGCTTTCGCCGGGGGGGATGTTTGTGGCGGCGCATAACGGTGCCGTGATCGGCACGGCGGCCACTGTGAATTATGCGAATCAGGTGAGTTGGATTGCGATGGTACTGGTGGATCCTGCCATGCGCCGGCGGGGTATAGCGTCGCAGCTCATGCGGGCTTCACTGGACACATTGGCCGCCTGCGAGACTGTGAAACTGGATGCGACGCCCGCCGGCCGCGAGGTTTACCGGAAGCTGGGGTTTGTTGACGAGTATGAGGTGAGTCGGTTGATGATTTCGTCAATTCCCTCCATGCCTTCGGGAGAAGCGCGGATCCGGCCCATGACGGAGGCTGATTTGTCGGCGGTGGTCGAACTGGATGCCCGGGTGTTCGGTGTGCCGCGGGACGACCTGATGGATCGGCTTCAGAAGATGGCCCCGGAGTATGCGTTTGTAGCGGAAGGGCCGCAGGGGTTGGATGGGTTTTGCCTGGGCCGGCATGGCGCGAATTTTGAATACCTCGGGCCGATGACAGCCAAGGACGGGACGGTTGCCCGGGCGCTGGCGGGGGCGGTGTTTGGCGCTTTCCGAGGCCGCGCGGCGTTGATTGATGTGCCCGCAGCTCAACAGGAGTGGCAGGATTGGCTGAAGGCTTTGGGTTTTTCTGAACAGCGGACTTTTGTTCGCATGTTCAAGGGGCCGAATCGATTCCCGGGCTGTTTGGGTTCGATTTTTGGCATTGCCGGCCCTGAATTCGGATAAGCCGGAGCGTTAGTGGTTCTCCGGCGGCAGGCTAATACGCAACACCTCAGCGATCCCTTGGGTGGGGCGGATTGTGTAAGCCGGGATTGCCGCGGGCACCAGTGCGGTGGTTCCGGCAGGAAGGTCTATTTCGATCTCACTTCCCCGGATGTGAAGGCCTCCGGAGATCGTGAACAAGGCGTGGAAGGTGTCGCCGGCATGGCGGACGTTGAGCGGTTCATGCAGGGTCAGCTCTTCCATCTTGAAATAGGGGCAGGCCACCCGGTCGCGGATCCGGTTGGCGCCTGGCGATTGTTCCGGCCCCGGCGTTGTCAGCGCGGATGCGGTGTCGTTCCATTGTATGATGCGCATCGCCTGGTCGATATGTAGGTCGCGGGGCTTTCCGTCGATCCCTGTGCGGTTCCAGTCGAACACGCGATAGGTGGTGTTGGAGCTTTGCTGCACTTCCAGGATCAGGCAGCCCGCGCCGACGGCGTGAACCCGTCCGCCGGGAATGAAGAGAAGATCGCCGCGTGTGACGGGAATTTGGCGCAGAAGGTCGGGAATGGTGCCCATATCGAGGGCGGCCCGGAACGTGTCGGGCGTGACGCCCGGTTGGAGGCCCGCCCAGACTGAGGCGTCGGGTTCAGCTTCGAGGATATACCAGCATTCCGTCTTGGCTTCACCCCCGTGCCGGCGTGCGGAGTCGTTGTCGGGATGCACTTGGACACTGAGTCGGTCGGCGGCGTCAAGGATCTTGATAAGAAGCGGAAAAGAGGTCGCATCGCGACCGGTCATGGCACGGCCGTAGTCGTGCATGAGGGCGTGCAGGGTTTGTCCGGCATAGGGGCCCGAGGCGACGGCGCTCATGCCATCGGGATGATCGGAAAGTTCCCACGATTCGGCGTAGCACGGCAAATCAGGAGTCGAGGTTCGCCCCAATCGTTCAGGCAGGCGAGTGCCGCCCCAGACGTAGGGCTTATAAACCGGGAGGAAGGTCAGAATGTCAGGCTGAAAGGGGGGTGGCATGGTGGGGGTAGACGGTGTCGTTAGGCGGTGTCAGGGTGATAGTCGGGATCCTTGCGGCAAAGTTCCAGAAAGTTGCATAGGCGGCAGCAACGGTAGTCCAGGGTCAGGTCCCAGTCTTCCTGGGGAAGGGGGCGGTTGCGGGCGATGTCGCCATCCACCAGGTAGTCGGCCATCTCGGTGACAGAGTCCGCGATGCGGGTCTTGATGGAATCGAGATCGGACTCGGTCAGGGCAAGTTGGCGGACGGTTCCCTCGGCCAGGTATTCAATGAATATATCCACCTGCCCGGGGTTGAAGCCGTGCTTGACCTGGGCCCAGAGGCCGTACAGTTTGAGCTGGGCCGCGTGGGATTCCTTGGCTTTTCCGGCTTTCCAGTCGTGGATGTGAAGGCGGTCGCCTTCCCGGTAGACATAATCCGGGATGGCATAGATTTTCATGCCGTTGAAGTCGAACGATTCAGGGTCTCCGCCGGAGCCGATCACGGCCACGCGGATTTCCTGAACGGGGCTGACCTTGGCGAGGCGGGGAAGGACGGTTTCCATGAAATGGCTGATGCAGGTGCGTGCCTGGGCCTTGACGGCCTCCATGATCTCGTTTTCGCGGCCGGGCGGCCAGTCTTGATAGTAGTGCTCGCGAAGGCAGATGTGTTTCTTGGGATTCTGGAGAAAGAGTTTTTTCCGTGATTCGGTCCAGGCTCGGATGAGATGGGGGCGGGCCCCGTGTTCATAGGCCTCGTCCACGGTCACGGAGACGCCGGCCTGGTGGCGGCGGAGCGCCCACATGACGGCATCTTCCACGGCGCGGCCGAGGACGGACCAGGCGTTATCCATTTTGCCGAGCCGGTAGGCGTCTTTCTGGAGCGGGGTGGCCTCGGGGCTCCAACCGCCCCACATGGCGTATTTGGCCCAGAATCGTTTTCGGCGGCAGAGATCGAAATCTTCCGCCGCGCTGAATGACCATGAAAACGTGTTGACCAGATCCGCCATGCCTGTGACCTTTTGTTGCGCGCATTGTATCGTGGCGCACAGGGGTCGGCAAGGGTGTTCTATGCGGTTTTTGTGTCGGGGTCGGGCGGGTTCATGATGCCTTGCAGTGTCAGGGCCAGTTCATTCCGTGAAAAGGGTTTCTGGAGGAAATGGATGCCTTCTTCCAGAACGCCTTGAGGGGCGAGAATGTTGGCTGAAAAGCCGGACATGAACACGCATTGGATGGCGGGGTGCAGGGCGCGAATTCGCTCCGCCAGTTGTCGTCCGTTCATCGTTGGCATGACGACATCGGTGAGCAGCAGGTGGATGATCCCGGGATGATCTTGTGTCAGGCGCAAGGCTTCTTCCGGGGATTCAGCGGCGAGTACGGTGTAGCCAAATTTCTCGAGGTTCCGGCGCAAGATGAGGCCGATGGTCTTTTCGTCTTCCACAAGCAGGACGGTTTTCTGGTTGCCGCAATGGGGCGTGGTCAGGCGGGTCGCGACGGGTTTGGCGGGCGTGGATTCGGAGCATGGCAGGAACAGGGTGAACGTCGACCCCTGTTCCGGTTTGCTGGTGACGGCGATAAAGCCATTGTTCTGCTTGACGATGCCGTACACGGTGGCCAGGTTTAGCCCCGTGTTCTTGCCGCCGCAGTCGGGTGTGAAGAACGGCTCGAAGATGTGCGGCAGGATGTCTGGATCAACGCCGCAGCCGTTGTCGCTCACCGCGAGCGACACATAGTCGCCCGTGGGGATCCCGGCGTGAGCCGCGTGGTCGCCGGTGAAGGAGTGGTTTTTCGTTTCGACGGTCACGGTTCCGCCTTGGGCGAGGTTGTCCCGGGCGTTGACGCACAAGCTGGCCAGAATCTGGTTGATTTGAAGCGGGTCCATCGTGACGGATTTCAGGCTGTGCTCCGGTTGCCAGTGAATGCGGATGTCCTTGCCGATGATTCGCTTGATCAGCGTGAGCATGCTTTCCACGGTCTCGTTCAGGCTTAAGATGGCGGGCTTAATCGTCTGCCGGCGGGAAAAGGCCAGGAGTTGTCGTGTCACCAGGGCGGCGTGCTCGGCGGCTTCCCGGATTTCTTCCAGGGTGTCACGGCCGGGACTGTCCAGCGGCAAATCTTCCAGTCCCTGCTCCACCTTGCCCAGAATGGTTTGGAGGCGGTTATTGAAGTCGTGCGCCAATCCGCCCGCCAAGCGACCGATCATTTCCATATTCTGGTCTTGCAGATGGAGGGTGTTGAACGGTGTGCTTGTGTCGGGAATTGGCGGGCAATCAGCGTTTTTACGGGTGTCGTCCTTCAATGTCATGCCAGGCCTTTGTGGGTTAGAGGGAGCGATGCTTGTTTCGCACGTCTTGTGCCTGTTTTGCGGCCTCCGCTGCCGCCTCCGCCGCTGCTGCGGCCTCCGCCCGGGCTTTCCACGCCCGCGCCGTTGCGTTGGCTTCCTCGGCCTCTGCCTTGAATTCGGCCTTCAACGTTGTCAGCGCCCTTCTCTTCCAGGCCTGTGGGTCAGCCTCGTCCTCTTCGGATTCGAGTGCTTGCGCCATGGCGGCCGCTTGCTCGGCCCGTGTCCGGCTCTTTTTTATTCGCGCATCCGCCTCTGCTTCCATGGCTTCTTCGTCCGCTTCCGCCGCCCGAGCCCGAGCTTTCCAAGCCCGTTCATCGGCTTCCGCCTCTTCCTCGGTTTTAGTTAATTGAGCCATCGCCAAAGTGGCTGCGTGTTCTGCTTTCGTCTGCGTCTTCTTTGCCCGAGCCGCCAGCCAGGCAGCCACCCAAGCCACCCCTGAGGAATGTTTTTCCAGTGCCGCGGCCTTGGTCGCCGCCCATTCTGCCTCTGTTGCGGCTGTCCGGGCCGCGGCTTTCAGCGCCAGCACCCGCCGTTCCATCTGTTCGATGTATTCCTGTTTCCGCGTCATCGCTGAACGTACGACCGCAGATCCGGCTTGTGCCCAAATCCAGGCTGAGGCTCGAGACCAGAATGCGGATATGAGCGTAAAATCCATGAGCGTTTTGATTTCCCCTTTTTATGTGGTGCGCAATAAACTTAATAGTCGTTGCCGGTGGCGCTTGGCAAATGGATATTGCGCATTTGTAAGTTCGCAAGCAAGGTGAAAGGGAGTAGGGAAATAAGTACAGCGAGATCTCGTTTTTGCTGGATTGAGAGAAGAGATCGTGCCTTGTATCGGCTTTATAACAATAACCATGCGTGCGCGGGGTTCATTCTTGACATTCAGGGGGTTTGGTCCGTTTAATGCTGTCAGTTATGTTTGAACGTCTGGTATTGATGGTTGTGGGTCGTAAGTTGGCAACCTTGAGGTGTCCCATGCAGAAATGGATAGCGACGGGTTCTGTTCTTCTTTCGGTGATGGTGACGACGCAGGCGGCGGATTGGTATGTGGCGCCCACGGGGGGGGACAGCCCGGGGAACGGGACGCTTCCCGCCACACCGTTTCAAACCATCGGATATGCCATTGACGCGGCTTCGGATGGCGACAGCCTTCATGTGGATTCCGGCACCTACAGCGAGTCGGACCTTTTTGTCAATAAGAGCCTCACGATTTCGGGAGCCGGTTCGGGCACGACGACGGTGGATGCCACTTTTTCCGGGGTGGTGTTTTTCCTGTATGGAGTAGGGAAGTCCATCGAAATTGAAGACCTGTCGATTATCAATGGTGGCGCCCGTGATGGAGGAGGCGTCCTATGCGTGGCGGCCACGGCCGTTCTTCGGCGCTGTACGATTTCAGGCAATGTGTCGGCGGCTTATGGCGGCGGTGTTCGCAACCAGTACGGCGATTTGAGGGTGACGCAGTGTGTCTTGCGCGACAATCTCGCGGTGATGGCAGGCGGCGGCGCGTACGGCTGCGATCTGGACAGTACGCTGTTGGTGTACAACGTCTCTACCAATGGAGGCGGTGCCGCCCAGTGCACTCTTCGGAATTGCACGGTGGCCACGAATATGGCCGCTTCCGCGGGTGGAACGATCGACTGTGTGGCCTATAATTCGATTGTATATCACAATGCGGCGAGTCTTGCGTCGGAGCCCTCGAATTATAAAAATACGGTGTTTTCGGATTCCTGCTCGTATCCGCTTCCGGAAGGGGTTGGCAATATCGACGCCAATCCCATTTTTATTCATCCCGCATTCGATTTTCGCGAGTTTGTCACCTCGCCCTGCATCAACCGGGGGAATCCCGATTACGTGGCGGAACCGGGTGCGGTCGATCTCTACGGCGTCAATCGTCAACTTCACGACCTTCCCGACATGGGCGCGTCGGAATACACGTCGCATTTTGTTCCCGCGCGCATCCCCGTCATTTCCGGAATGGTTGACTTTGGCTCCGTTTATGTGGGGTCCAATGCCACCCGGACGCTTTGGGTGCTCAATAAGGGGAATACGAATTTGACCGTCAGCGGACTGCTGTCGCCGGCCAGCTTTTTCGCCACGATGGCGGACATGACGGTGGCTCCGGGCTCGTCTAATGCGATTTCGGTGGTCTTTACCCCCGTTCAGGCCGGCAGCACGTCGGGCGTTTTCCAGGTCTTGACGGATTTGACCTGGGGGGAATCGCAGGTGGCGGTCAGCGGCATCGGCGCCATTCCTCCGCCGTTGATCGGGGTGTCGCCTGTCTTGCTTAGCGTGACGGCGGTGGAGGGGGCTAATACATCCAATGAGGCTGTGACCGTGCTGAATGCAGCCGCCCGGGGCGAAATGAATTTCACGGTGGTTTCGGATTCCGGATGGATTACTCCGGTTCCGGCATCCGGTGTCAGCACCGGCAACACCGTGGCGGTCACGTTCGTTTTCCGCGCCGATACGCTCGCGTATGGTTTCTATACGGGTAAGGTCACGGTCGCGAGCGCGGCGGCCAGCAACTCGCCACAGGTGGTCGAGGTGCGACTCAGGGTCCGGCCCGGACGGGCGCCCGGAAAGCCTGTGCCGATTACGCCGGTTCAGGGGAGCGTGGTGGCGATGACCAATGCGCTTGCCTTTCGATGGACTTCGGCCTCACGCGCCGAGCAGTATCAGGTTTGGATCGGAACGAACGGGTATTACTTCACCAATGCCTGGACCACGGGCGAATCGGCCACCAATGTCACGATTTCGGCCGGGTTCCGGACAGGTTCCTATATGTGGATGGTGGCGGGCTCCAACTGGCTGGGGTATGGAGCGTGGTCCACCACGGTTACGTTCACGGTGGTTCGCGAGGTGTCGCCCACCGGCGGCGCCATTCTGCCAGTGGGGACGGCTCCGTCGCTCCGATGGACGGAAACGCCGGGAGTCACCGGCTATCACTTGGTTATCCAGCAATATGACAAGGCGGGTGCGCAATGGCTGGATTACCGGACGACGAACGGTCTTTCGCCGGCTGGTTTGTGGGTGCCTGCCGCGGCTTTTCCAAAGGGCAGTTACCGGTGGCGGCTGCAGGAGCTGGATGGCGGCGTGTGGTCGGCGTGGGGGGGCTGGGCCTATTTCCAGATCGCCCTGCCCGCCTTCCCGGCAACGAGCGCGCCGGCTAGCCCGTTGTATTATTGGAAAAACGTTTCTTTCCAGTGGGGAAGCGTCTCCAATGCCACCGCTTATCAGCTTGCCATCCTGACGGGAGGGGCCCTGTATTTTGCCGGTCCCTGGCAAAGCGAGCGTGATGCCAGCGTGCTGCTCCAGTCGTTTCCGGCGACGTATCAATGGCATGTGCGGGCCCGGAATTTGTCCGGAATCGGGGCCTGGTCCCCTCTAGTCAAGCTGGTTCGCAAGCCATTGGGCAATGTTTCCGGCCTTTCGCCGAACGGGCTTATTCTCCCTCAAGGCGCACTCGTCACGTTCTCCTGGAATTCGGTTCCCGGGGCCACGAAATTCGATTTGGCGTTGTGGCGTGGAGGAAAAGTGATTTCGACGTATCGTTTGCAGGGTGTCGAAGTCCGGACGTACACCGCGTCACTTCCGCTGAGTCGGGGAAGTTATCAGTGGCAGATGCGCCCCGGAAATAGCGATGGATGGGGAGCGTGGTCCGCGCAGGCCGCATTTTTGATTCAATGACGCGCCTGACTTCGAGGTTTTTGTTTTTTCTGATTCGTCCTCTGGCGCTTGTGTTGGCGGGACTTGGATTGGTCGTGACCGGGTGTGGCAAGGATACTCCTGTATGCGCGGATTGGGGGCCTGTGCCCGCCGATGTGAGTGGCGCTCGCGCGCTGGACGAAGCGTCCCGGGTTGTGGCCCTGGGCCCGCGCGATTCCGGCACCCCGGGTGCTGAAAAGGCAGCGGCTTATCTGGTCGGACGTCTGCAGGCGCTGGGGATTGAGGCCCGCGTGGACGCCTTTCAGGAAGAGACTCCCGACGGGACCCAGACGTTTCGCAATGTCATCGGTCGACTTCCCGGGCGAAGCGCGGAAACGGTTGTCCTGATCTCCCACTATGACACCAAATCCGGCATTGCCACGAATTTTGTGGGTGCCAATGACTCAGGCTCCAGCACCGGGCTCCTTTTGGAATTGGCCCGGGTGTTAAAGGGGCGACACGGCGGGCCGGAGCTGGAATTCCTTTTCACCGATGGCGAAGAGTGCCGCCGCGAGTATGGGCCCCGGGATGGCCTTGTCGGCAGCCGCCGGCGGGCCGGGCAACTCAAGGCGTCCGGTGAGTCGGCGCGGGTGCGGGCCGTGATTCTGCTCGACATGATCGGGGACCGGGATTTGAAGGTAACCTTGCCCCGGAATGGCGATCCTCGTCTTTCCCTGGCGGTGTTTGCGGCCGCCGAACAGGAAGGCGTGAGAGCTAGTTTTGCCTTGGCGGATGGCGCGGTGTTGGACGATCATGTGCCGTTTCTTGATGCGGGCATGCCGGCGGTGGATCTGATTGATTTTCAATACGGCGAAGGCCCTGGCGATAACCGGTATTGGCATACAGCCGAAGACACGATGGACAAGCTGTCCGCCGATTCCCTGGGTCTGGTGGGGCGGGTGGTGCTTCGTGTGTTGGCCGCGCCGTAAGGCGTTGTGTTAAACGTCGGGGGGCGTTTTTTCGGGCGGCGGGGGCGGGGGATATATCCCTTCGAAAGCTTTGCGGATCAGGTCTTTGGTGTCGGACGGAAAATTGTTTTCCAGAATCCACTTTAAAAAACTGTTTCGGGTGTCAACCAGATCCTTCAGCAACTGGCCTTTTTTGGATCCGAAATTGACGACGATCTGGCCGTTTGCCCATTTAAACCGTCCGGTGCGGTCCAGCCAGTCTGCGGGGCGTGCGGCGCAGAAGAGATCAAGCGATTCGATGTCTTTGGGCAGATCGGGGTATTTGATCAACTGGCCTTCGAGCACGTCGAGCGTGGCTTCAGCATCGGCTTCGGCGCCGTGGGCGTTGTCGTGGCGTTTGCCGCAGTAATAGACGACGGCGGCGGAAAGATCGCGAGGCTCCTTCATGTGGAATATCCGCTGGGCATCCACCACCTTCCGGCCTTCCATGCGGAAGACGACATTGGCCCGCCTGAACTCGTTCTCCAGCATGGGAATGTCGAACCGGAGCAGGTTGTAGCCGGCGAGGTCGCATCCGTCGAGTTCGGCGAGAATCAGGCCGGCAATCTCCTTGAACAGCGGTTTGTCGGCCACATCCGCGTCCTTGATTCCGTGGATGGCCGAGGTTTCGGCAGGAATGGGTACGCCCGGGTTGATGAGCCATGTTTTTGATTGCCGGGAGCCGTCGGGTGTCAATTTGACGATGGCCAACTCGACGATCCGGTCCAGCTGAACGTCTGTGCCCGTGGATTCAATGTCGAAGACGGCGAGGGGGCGCTGTAAAATGAGACCAGGCATGGGAAGAGACTCCTTGGGCGAATTTTCGGTTGACAGTCCTCTTTATGCCTGCCATTATAAACAATTACAACAATTTATTTCAGGAGAGCACGCATCATGTCCCAGCATCGTAGTTTGCGATCGAATAGTAAAACTGCCGTCAAGCGGAATGTACTCAAGCGCTTTGAACGGGTCGACCTGCTTCGCTCCCGCGGCAAGTGGAAAGAGGGCGATCGTGGACTTGGCCTCCCCAAAACCAAGGCCGAATAGCGTCCGGCTTCAGAAGTATCTTGCCCAGTGTGGCGTCGCTTCCCGGCGGGCGGGGGAAGTGTGGATCCGCCAGGGCCGTGTGGCGGTGGATGGTCACGTGGTGACGGAAGTCGGCGTCAGCGTGGATCCGTCTATTCAGATCGTGTCTGTGGACGGTCGCCCGATTAAACCGGAATCCTTTGTCCACATTCTGTTAAATAAGCCCCGGAATACGGTCTGCACCTGCCAGGACCCGCAGGGCCGTTTGACGTACCAAGAACTCCTTCCTGATCTGGCGGCGCGGGTTTATTCCGTCGGGCGACTGGATATGGACAGTGAAGGTTTGTTGTTGCTGACGAATGATGGCGATCTGGCCCATCGGTTAGCTCATCCCCGGCATCATGTTGACAAAACCTATCATGTCTGGTGTTCCGGTGCGCTTGATCGGGCCGCGTTGGGCCGGATGACGGGTGCGGGTGTGGAATCGGAAGGAGAGCGGCTTCGCATGCGATCCATTGCGCCGCGGGGTGAAACACGGGGCGGATGGCTTTTTGAGGTGGTCCTGGGCGAAGGGCGTAAACGCCAGATTCGACGCATGATGACGGAGTCGGGGACGAAGGTGTTGCGCTTGCAGCGGGTGGCGATGGGCCCGTTACGTCTGGGTAATCTCAAGCCCGGCGCCTGGCGTCATCTGACGGTGGATGAAGTGGAGCGGCTTCGCGCCGCGGGTGAGGAAAAGGAGACACGATGAACAGCATGATCAAGCGGCTAATAATTGTGGGGGCCGCGCTGGCGGTTTCCACCGTCTGGGCGCAAACGGGCAAGGTGTCGGTTCTTCATGACCGGGTCAATTTGCGGGCCAAGCCGAAGCCTGAGGCGGAAGTGGCCGGCCAAGTTAATGCTGGCATGATTTTGGAATCCCGAGGCATGGAGGGAGACTGGGTGGCGGTGGCGCCGCCCGAGTCGATCGGTCTGTGGGTGTTCGCGGAGTTTGTAAAAGACAACAAGGTGGCCACCGACAAATTGAACATTCGTGCCGGCGCCGGCATCAATTATCCCATGGTAGGCTATATGCTGAAAGACGATCCGGTGGTGGCGAGGAGTTCCCTGGGCGAATGGCTGGAGATCGCGCCTCCGGCCCATGCCACGCTCTGGGTTCATAAGGATTTTGTGAACCCTGTGATTGAAGCGATAGCTCCTTTTTCGGCGGTGCTGGTGGCGTCGAATCCCGTGGTGACGACCGCGAGTTCGGTGGAGACCAATTTGCCTTCGATCCAGTCTCCGGTGGCGGCTCCGCCGGTAACCGTTCCGAGACAGGCGGTTACGCTTCCTGCGGATCTTGGTGAACGCGGCCTGGTCCCGTTGGACGGTCAGGGCGAGGTGCTGGAACGCGAGGGGGTATTGCATAAAACCAGCCTGTTTGATTTCGGACGTGTGAGTAATTATTGCCTGGTGGACCGGGAGCGCGGTCGCCCGGTGACGGTGTGTTATATTCGTGGCAACAATGCGCAATTGAAAGCGTTCGAAGGCCGCCGGATCAGGATCAAGGGTGACGGTTACTGGGTCAAGGGTGGTGAAAAGGCGGTCGTTGTGCCCACGCAGATTATGCCGCTGGCCGATTTGTAGCGCGATGGATGAAAGGAGGATCGTATGTTTTATGCGGACCTTCATGTACATTCGCGGTATTCAAGGGCCACAAGCCCGTCAGGGACGCTGGAGAATTTTTCGCGCTGGGGGCGGCTAAAAGGAATCACGGTGGTGGCCACCGGGGATTTTACTCATCCGGCGTGGCGGGCGGCGATCGGCGATGAGTTGATTCCGGCCGAACCCGGGTTGTTCCGGTTGAAGCCGGAGCGTGAACGGGCCATTGAGATGGAGCTTCCGGCGGCCTGTCAGTTGGAGGGCACGCCGTTTTCCAAGCCGGTTCGATTTCTGCTTCAAGTGGAAATTTCCACGATTTACAAACGGGATGGGTTTACCCGCAAAGTGCATCACCTTATTCTGGCGCCCGGCCTGAAGGAAGTCGATGCGTTGACAACCCGGCTTGGGCGGATTGGGAATTTGAAGTCGGATGGGCGCCCGATCCTGGGCCTTGATTCGCGTGATCTGCTGGAAATGGTGTTGGAGTCCGGCGCGGGGTGCATGTTGATTCCCGCTCATATATGGACGCCTTGGTTTTCAGCCTTGGGATCAAAATCGGGGTTTGATTCCGTTGCGGATTGTTATGCCGATTTGGCTCCTCATGTGTTTGCGGTGGAGACAGGGCTGTCGTCTGATCCTCCGATGAACTGGCAGGTGTCGAGCCTGGACCGGTACCGGCTGGTGTCGAATTCGGATTGTCATTCTCCTGAAAAACTGGGACGCGAAGCGACGGCGTTTGATGCGGAACCGGATTATTTTGCGATTCGCAAGGCCTTGGAAACGGGCGTTGGGTACGCCGGCACCGTTGAATTCTTTCCGGAGGAGGGGAAGTATCATTTGGACGGACATCGCAATTGCCAGATTTGCTGGGATCCCCGGGAGACGAAGAAGCACAAAGGGCTCTGCACCGTATGTGGAAAACCGGTAACCGTAGGCGTCATGGCGCGGGTGGAAGAACTGGCGGATCGGCCGGAAGGTGTTCAGGCGCCTACCGCGGGACCGTTCCGGAGTTTTATTCCGCTGTCGGAGGTGTTGAGCGAGGTTCTGGGCGGCGGCCCATCTTCAGGGAAAGTGGAATCTGCCCGTTCCGCGATAGTCTCCGGAGTGGGGCCGGAGCTGTATGTGTTGGGGCATGCGCCTCTGGATGTGATCGAGAAGGTTGGCCCCCCGCGACTGGGAGAGGCGATTGGTCGCATGAGATCGGGAAACGTGATTCGCGAATCTGGTTATGATGGCGAGTATGGCGTGATTCGTTTGTTCAAACCCGAAGAACTGGGTCGGATTCCACGGGTTAAGAAACGGATAAAACAGGTTCAGGATATTGAGGCTAAGATATCGATTCGGAAGACGAAAAGAATCGTAAAAAAACGCGATAACCGGAAGCAGATGGATCTGTTTTAACCAGGTAGTCAGTTTTTTAAGAACGCTGTTTTTTATCAAATCGTAATCGTATAATTTGAGCTTGTCGTAACATTACGTAAGATTTTCATTACAGCCTGTTATTATAAAATTGTTTTTATACTTATGTGTAAAACACGTAATAACAATTAGTTACGATCGCTACTTCTCGTGTTTTCAATGTGGTACTTACCAATTGAACAAAATTAAAATAAAAAAATACTTGAAATAAACTTATCATTGTACATGATACACAAGTTTTTTCGAAGCGTTCAGGTCTTGTGATATCTAATAAGGAGAATAGGGTTATGTCTTTAGCGGTGACGAAGAAAACGTTGGGTGAATTGGTGGCTGCCCGAATTCGGGATTACATTCTTGATCATGGGATGAAGACGGGAGACCGGCTTCCTACGGAACAACAGTTTGCGGAGATGTTTGGCGTTAGTCGTGTGGTGGTCCGCGAGGCGACCAAGTCGCTGGGTTATCTGGGTATCATCCGGGCGGCGCCACGGCGCGGGCTGACAGTGGGCTTGATCGACAATGATCGGATGGCCGAGATCGTGTCGTTCAATTGGATGCTGGCTTCGATGGAGCCTGCGATTGCATTACGCACGTGGGCCATTATGACGGCGGGTGCGCTTTCGATTTCCACTCAAACGATTCAGGTTTCGGATCTGGCGGAATTGACGACCTTGGCGGGCAAGGCCGATGTGGATGGCGTCTTGTCCCAGGCGGAGACCGAATTTACCCGCAAGCTTTTGCTGGTTTACGGGTGTGTGGGTGCGGCATTCTTTGGCACCACGGTGATCCAGTATTTGCGGATGTTTGCGGAAAAAAATAAGAAAAAGTTTACATCTAAATCCGGACCCGTGTATAAGCAAGTGGTGGAACTGTTGAAGGACAAGCAGAACGCTGAGGCGGAGGCGCTGTTGTTGAGTCATATTAATTCCATTTCCGTTTGAGGCGGAGGTGTCGGACGCGACTTGAGGAGATGTTCAATGGCGAGATTCAAGCGGTTGCAGGTGTTAAACACGATGGTTGAGACTGGCCTGGTGCCGGTGTTTTACAGTCCTGAGTTGGAAGTGGCCAAGGCGGTTGCCGGTTCCTGCGTGGCGGGTGGTTGCCCGATCTTGGAGTTCACAAACCGGGGTGATCACGCGTGGGAGGTGTTTTCGGCGCTCGAAAAGCACTGTGCCAAAGCCCACCCCCATCTCGTGCTGGGTGTGGGGTCTGTGGTGGATCCGGGCACGGCTTCGCTGTATATCAATTGCGGGGCATCTTTTGTGGTGGGCCCTGTTTTGAATGCGGATGTGGCCCGGGCCTGCAACCGGCGCAAGGTGGCTTATGCGCCCGGTTGCGGCAGCGCCTCGGAAGTTTCCCAGGCCGAGGAACTCGGCTGCGAGATTGTCAAAGTGTTTCCGGGCGAATCCGTTGGCGGACCGACTTTTGTCAAGTCCGTGCTGGGGCCTTGTCCCTGGTCGAGCCTGATGCCGACAGGCGGGGTGGATGCCACCGCGGAATCGCTCAAGGCCTGGTTCGGCGCGGGCGTGGTTTGCGTGGGGATGGGTTCAAATCTAATCACCCAGTCGTTGATCAAGGCGGGGGATTACAAGGGTCTTGCCGCCAAGATTGCCGAAACGATGGCCTTGATCAACTCGATCCGTGGAGGGAAGTGACATGCCTCTGAACCTCAAACCGAAGAGCGAATGCAAGTGGGATGCCGCCGCGTTGGGCGAAGTGATGCTCCGGCTTGATCCGGGTGAGGGGCGTATTCGGACCGCGCGGGAATTCAAAGTGTGGGAGGGCGGCGGCGAATACAATGTCGTCCGCGGGCTCAAGCGGTGTTTCGGTCTTCAGACCACGGTGGCCACGGCCATTGTCGACAGCGATGTGGGTCGCCTGCTGGAGGATTTGATGCTCCAGGGCGGGGTGGATCTCAGCCATGTGAAGTGGACGCCATTCGATGGGATAGGGAAGGCTTCGCGGGTGGGGCTTAATTTCACGGAAAAGGGGTTTGGCATCCGCGCGGCGGTGGGTTGTTCCGATCGCGGCCATTCCGCGGCGTCCCAGATCAAGCCCGGCGACTTCAACTGGAAGAAGCTTTTCCAGGAGGAAGGGGTCCGCTGGCTCCATTGTGGCGGCATTTTTGCGGCCCTTTCTTCCGGTGCTGCGGAAGCGACGATTGAGGCGATGACGGCGGCCCGGGCGAGCGGAACGATTGTCTCGTTTGACCTGAATTTCCGGGCCTCCCTTTGGAAATCCCAGGGCGGTCCCGCGAAAGCCGTTGAGGTGAATCGCCGGATTGCGCCGCTGGTGGATGTGATGATCGGAAACGAAGAGGATTTCACGGCGGCGCTGGGCTTCGAGGTGCCGGGCATGGACGCCCACTTGTCCAACCTCGATCCGTCTAATTTTAAGAAGATGATCGCGGAAGCGATGAAAATGTTCCCGAACTTCAAGGCCGTGGCCACCACGCTTCGGAATGCCAGAACCGCCACGGTGAACGATTGGAGTGCGATCCTCTATATGGACGGCGCGTTCCATGAAGCGGTGTTGCGCGACAACTTGGAGATTTTTGACCGGGTTGGCGGGGGCGACAGTTTTGCCTCCGGGTTGATTTATGGGCTTTTGTCCGGAAAAACACCCGAGGACGCTGTCAATTATGGGGCGGCCCATGGGGCTTTGGCCATGACGACGCCCGGCGACACCAGCATGGCGACCCTCAAGGAAGTTGAGGCTGTGATGAAGGGCAAGGGCGCCCGCGTTATTCGTTGATCAGCCATGACCACACCCACTGACGTCCGGGTCTCCACGTCCGGCACCATTATCACCGAACGCGACTTGCGTCAGGGCATGTACCTGAGCAACCTGTCGATCGTGGGCGCGATGATATTCGCGACCGCCGGCGGCATGCCGCTGACGATGCTCATGGAGCGACTGCACGCCAGCGGCAAACTCGTCGGGTTGCTTTCCACGGTGGCGTTGCTGGCCGGCGTCTTTCAGGTCTTCAGCTCGCTGTTGACGGAGCACCTGCCGTCCCGCAAGCCGATGTGGTTTTGGAACATCCTGATCCACCGCGCGCTCTGGATTGTGATCCCGACTTTGTTGCTTTTAGGCTGCACGGTGTTTCCGGGCATCATGTCCCGGCTGCCGGTGCTCTTGATCGTGACGCTGGGGGTCAGTTCGGTTTTTGCCAGCATGGGAAGCGCCCCCTGGCTGAGCTGGATGTCGGATTTTCTTCCCGACCATTTGCGAGGCCGGTTCTGGGCCATGCGGAATGCCTTTGTTTACGGATCCATGCTGGTGTCGGTGTTTGTGTTCGGATGGATCATGGACCGGTTTCCCCAGGATCAATCCCTTCTGGGGTTTACGGGATTCATTATAGTCTTCACGATCGCCGTGATTTTCGGAATGTCGGACGTGTTCATCCACAACCGGGTGCTGGAACCCGTGCCCCGCCGGCAGAAGGATCACCTCGCGCCGGCCTCGGCATTCATGGCAGCCCTGAAGAACCGGGAGTTTGTCAAGGTCATGCTGTGTGTGGGCATCTGGAATTTTGCGATCTTCTTATCGGCCCCCTTCAGCGCCATTTTTCTGAAGGAATCCTATCAAGTATCGTATACCCATTTGTCCTATACCGCCGTTTCGGCCGGAATTGGGGGCATTTTAGGGGCCTTTGTGGCCCGACTGGTGGTGGATCGGATGGGGGCGCGAACCCTCTCGGCCGTCGCCCTGATTCTTTTCGGGGGATTCGTTCTGGTCTGGTTTTTCATGCGGAATGCGCTCGTCACTTTTCAAATTCCCTTTCTAGGCTCGTTCAGTCTTCCGCAGTCGATTCTCGCCCTGCTGATCATCAATGTGCCTTGCAGTTTGTGCGTGGTGTTGATCGGCACCTGCCAGACGACGCTGGTGACCTCCCAGGCGCCCGAGGAGCATCGCACGCTGGCTATCGCCTTGTTCCAGGGCGTGATTGGGGTGATGGGGGCGGGAGGGTCCTTTCTGGGTGGTTTTTTGGTGGACAATTATCGCGATTATTTTTCGTTGTCACCCTTTCCTTTTCGTCTTCCTTTCGGCGACCCGGTCACCTATTTTCATGTGCTGGTCGGTCTCCAGCTCATGTTCATCTGGTTGGTGCTTGTCCCCATGCATCTGCGGCTTAAGGAGTCGAAAGAGGGCATTTCGGTTCGCAATGTGATCCTGGGCTTGGTGACGGGAAATCCTATGCGCTTGGTTACCAATATGTTCAATCTTCACGCCCTCCAATCCTCCCCCGAGCCCGATCGCAAGACCCGCGCTATCCGCGAATTGGGCGAATCCCGCATCGCGATCGCGGTCGACGACCTGATCGCCCAGCTTGACGATCCGGATGCCGATGTCCGCGAGGAGGCGGCCATGGCGCTGGGTCGGATCGGCACCCCCCAGGCGGTCGAAGGCCTTTTGGCCAAGTTCGAGGATATTGATTCCGTGATTGCGCCCGAAATCGCCAAAGCGTTGCGAAAATCCAAGGATCCCCGGACGGTCTCCGCCCTGATGCGGAAACTGGCGGGTGGCGACTCGGCCATCCAGGTGGAGTCCGCCCGGACGCTGGGCATCATTGGCGACAAGCGGGCGGTACAGTCCCTTCTGGATCTGCTTTATGCGAGCCGGGATGAAAAGGTCATATCGGCGTCTAGTGAAGCGTTGGCGCGGTTGGGGGAAATGGATGCCATTTTCAAGATTCTTCCCCGTATGCGTGAGACCCGGAATGCGGTGTTAAAACGATCCATGGGGTGCGCGGTGGGCGACCTGCTGGGCACGCCGGGCGAGTTTTATCGCGTGTTGCATGGCGAACAGCAGGCTTATGGCGAAGTGATCGGTAAGTTGATGGCCCATCTCAAGGAACAGGTTGGCGAGTCTTCCCGCGAAAAGCTGACACAATCCGGCCAGAATATAATCGGGCGGGTCGAGCAGGTGGAATCGGCCTTTCTGTTGCGGGATTATGGCGCTTGCGTCAATCAGGCCCTGGATTTAGCCATCGCCCTGTCCGCTTTAAAGTATGGCATCCAATATGGTGGCGACGCCGAGGTGTTTGTCGAGGTTTTGATCTGGCGAGATCAGCGGTTCGGCGTGGGCACCTGGTATCTGGATCTGCTACGGCAGGGAGGGAGTCCCGATCAATTGGAAGCCATGCTGGCCTTGTATTTCCTTTCCACGTGGAGCAGTTCGTGAAGGTCGGGCCACGGTCACGCGTGGGTTGATCCTGTTGCACGCCTCAATAACGCCTCAGTATTAACTGGCTATTGGGCGGGTATCTTGTTAAAAACAATCGGTGTAACGATTCGATCATCTCAAGCAGGGTTCAATTTCCCGGAAAGCAGTTTCATGTCTTTTTCGCTTTTCTCCTTCAGTCCCGCCATTGTGGCCAATCTTGCCGAAATGGGCTATTCGGTGCCCACCCCGATCCAGCGCGATGCGATTGGCCCTATCCTGGGCGGACGGGATGTCATGGGGCTAGCTCAGACGGGAACAGGCAAAACGGCGGCTTATGCGTTGCCTGTTCTCCAGCGCCTGCTTTCCGGTCCCCGCCGTCGGATCCGTGCGCTGGTCGTGGCCCCGACCCGCGAGCTCGCGGAGCAGATTCACGAGGTTTTCGTGAAGCTTGGCCAGGGCACGGGATTGCGGTTTACCGCGATTTATGGAGGTGCCAACATTCGGCCCCAGTTCGTGAATCTTCGGGCCGGGGTTGAAGTGGTGATTGCCTGTCCCGGCCGCTTGCTCGATCATGTCAACCGCGGCACCTGCCGCCTTGAAAACGTGGAAACCGTGGTTCTGGACGAGGCCGACCGCATGTTCGACATGGGCTTTTTGCCGGATATTCGCCGGATTCTCGCGAAACTTCCGTCGTCGCGTCAGACGCTTCTTTTTTCCGCCACCATGCCGGTTGATATCCGGCGTCTGGCCAACGATGTCCTCCATGATCCGTTGACGGTCCAGGTTGAGCACGCGTTGCCGCCCGCCACGGTTTCCCACGCGTTGTATCCCGTGTCCCAGGCCCTCAAGACGGATCTTTTGCTGAAGCTGCTCACCCAGATTGATCGGGAGTCCGTGCTGGTGTTCACCCGCACCAAGCACCGGGCGGAAAAATTGGCCCGGACGCTTTCCGGCGCGGGCCACAAAACCACCTCGCTCCAGGGAAACCTGTCCCAGAATCGCCGCAAGGAGGCGATGGAGGGGTTCCGGACCGGCGCGTATCATATCATGGTGGCCACCGACATCGCCTCCCGGGGGCTGGATGTGTCCTCGATATCCCATGTGATTAACTTTGATGTGCCCGCCACGGTCGACGATTATATTCACCGTATCGGGCGGACGGGGCGTGCCGCCAAAACGGGCGATGCTTTTACGCTGGTCACCCGCGAGGACGAGGGCCTAGTGCGAGCCATTGAACATCGCCTTCAGACCCGGTTGGTGCGGCATACGCTTCCGGATTTCAATTACCATGGAGATCACGCGCAGGGGGAAACGCCGCGATTCCGCCCCAAGCCGGTCGAGCCGCGCCTGGATGGAACGCCACGTCCGCCTCTGGGCCCCCGCCATGGCGCGCGCTTCAATCGCAAACCGGGCGTTTATTTGAACCGTTTCCGCGGGGGCCGGTGAGCCTCGATGTCGGACGTGTGATGGACCGGCAGGGTCCACGTTGTAATGGAATCGCCTGAGCCGGTGCGGATGACCACGTCGGTTTCTGCGCGCCCGTTGACCCGGTGAATGGACACTGGTGTTTTCCCGAAGCTCCAGGCGGAAAGGAACAACACGGATCGCCCCCGGGCCCGAATCATGAGCGTGTGGCGTGGAGCGACGATCCCCTTTTCGCCGAGCGTATGCATCTTTTCGGGTTCGGGCACAGGATCCATGGCGGACCATATCGTGCCGTGGGGCGGCAGAATGACGGACGCATGGGTGTGACCGTGAAGCCGCTCCCAGGACAGGTGAAAGGATTTCTCCGCGCACGGGATTTGGTGTGTGTTCAGGAAGTGCCGATATCCGCGCCGGTCGCCCAGCGACGCCGGTCGACTGCCCGGTGGCAACCGGGGCATCCCGACGGTATGCATGGCCCAGTCGAATTGACGGAGTCGATCGCTGGTAACCCGGAAAACGTCCAGTGCGAAGGCGGGTGTCACAATCAGGGTCCGATCGAGTCTCGTACCGGGGTAGACCCGGTCATTCATAGCCCGTGCCGCCTTAAAGTTTTTTCCGTCGGGCTGGAAAAGAAGCGGCGTTCCGTCGGAGGCGGTGTCGCGCCACCGATCGGCTTCCCAGATGGATTGCGTCTCGAAATCGTAGGGGAACATGGGTGTTTCATCCGCGGTCACCGTATTGTGCGCGATCGTGGTCCGTCCCCATGTGAGATAAAGGGGGTCGGCGTATCCCCGGTTGTCCATTCGAGGCGCATCGGTTGTTTTTTCGCCGCCGCCGTAAAGGTCGATGTGAAGAGCGGCAGGGGCCTGATGGCCCGCGGAGTGGGGGCCCCAGAAGAGGAAGGCCGCGGGAGCGTCAATCCGGTCGGGGTCGCTTCGCAGGACGACTGCCCCGGTCACGGGAAAATATGAGCAGCACTGGCGATGTTCTCCGGCCAGTGAAAAACGGGTTTCCTGGCGGTAGTCGAGTCGACCCTTGGGATAACGGCTGCGGGCGATTCGTCCGAATGCCGCTTCGTTGATCCACGGGGATTGCAGTGAGAGAGGCAGGCCGGGAACAGGGCGCTGACTGGCCGGGGTTTCCGTTTCCGCGTGATGCAGGAACCAGGCGTACTTGGGGTCTTTGTAGATTTCGTAGGCTCGATCGTAAATAACCCCCCAGGTGAAAATGCCGCGCATGTTTTCGAGTCGGGAGTCACCCAGGGTGGAGTAATCGCCGTTCGGGAACGCCAGGTAGAAGGGGGCATCGAATGCCGCCTTGAGTGTTTTGACGCCTTGAAAGGGGCCGTAGGCCCGGTGCAGGTCGTGTCCGTCATCCTGCCACTGGGGTGGCAGTTTGGCATGCCACAGGTCCACGCCAATGGGGAGCAGGAGGTCGGCCAGTTCGACCAGGACGTAGAGGGTGAAAAAGTGGTAACCGGTGGTCCGTTCCCAGTGAAGGCCGTCGGACAGGATGTCGTGGCGGAGTTGGTGGATGAGTCCGTAACGCCATTGGTCGTTGCACCGGCATCCGTAAAGCACGTCGTGAATGCCCTGCCGGTCGTGGAGCGCCACGGCAAGGGCCATGTTGCCCATCATGACGGCGGTGCCGTGATTTCCGCAGAAGGGATGGTGGGCGGCCTGGGCGGCGGCGCGGGCGGCCTCCAATAGCTTGCGAAACAGGCGTTCGTCGGAGGTGGATAAGGGGGCGGCAGCAAGGCAGTCGTAGGTTTGGGCAAGGTTCAGGATGAAATGGGCTTCGCCGATGTCTTCCATGTCCAGACGCCCCTTGCCGGGGATCACCGGCCAGCGGGGATAGGCGCGCGCCAGGCGGCGCAGGAGGTCGAGTGCCTTTTCCCGGTAGACGGTTTTCCGGGTGAGAAGTCCGGCAAAGGCATTGCATAAGGCCTGTCGGGCGGCGCTTTGAGCCCATTCACGATCGGGTTTGTCAGGTTGGAAAGCGGGGTCGTGAACGGGTTCGGACGCCCGGTCCAGAAGGCGCTCGAATGCTTGTTTTGGCCATCCCCCGTTGGCGATCATTTTCCGGGTGTTGGCCAGTTTGTCGGGGGTTGTGAAAACATGGGGCCGGGCGGGGAAGCCTTTTGGCATCAGGCCGAAGGGATCATACGAGCCATTTTCGAGCAGTTCCGGATAGGATCGTGGCGTGATGGGGTCAGGGAACATAAGGCTCCTTTTCGAATGCCTGTAGAGTAGGGCTTGTTTGTGCCGAACTCAAGCCGGAGCTTTCATCTATTTCGGGCATGCCCCTGAGCTTGCCTTTCGTCCGGGCTTTCCGTATAGTTCGCGATCTACTGGACAAGGAAGTCATCATGCATATTTATCGAACTCACACCTGTGGCGCGCTCCGCAAAGAGCAGGCGGGCCTTGAAGTCAGGCTTTCCGGCTGGGTTTTCCGCAAGCGGGATCACGGCCAGCTGCTTTTCATTGATTTGCGCGATCATTACGGACTTACCCAGATCGTGGTTTATCCGGAAAGCCCCTTTTTCGAAGACTGCCAGAAGCTCCGCCTTGAAACGGTGATCACGGTTACCGGGCAGGTGAAAATGCGGGAGCCCGAGACTGTCAACCCGGGCCTTCCCACCGGCGAAATCGAGCTCGTCGCGGCTACGTTTTCGGTTCAGGGCTCGTGTGAGCCCCTGCCGTTGTACCTGTCGGGAACCGAGGAGGAGGCGGGTCCCGAGGAGACGCGCCTCAAGTATCGTTATCTGGACTTGCGCCGCGACACCCTTCACCGCAACATTCTCCTCCGGTCCAGCGTGATTGCGAGCCTCCGCCGACGCATGATCGGCCATGGGTTCAATGAATTCCAGACGCCGATCCTGACCAGCAGTTCGCCCGAGGGCGCGCGTGATTATCTGGTTCCCAGCCGCGTGCATCCGGGAAAGTTCTATGCCCTTCCGCAGGCGCCCCAGCAGTTCAAGCAGCTCCTGATGATTGCGGGGTTTGACCGCTATTTCCAGATTGCGCCCTGCTTCCGTGACGAGGACGCCCGCGCCGATCGTTCGCCCGGTGAGTTTTACCAGCTCGATATCGAGATGTCGTTCGTCACGCAGGAGGATGTCTTTGCGGTGGTCGAAGATGTCATTCATGGGGTGTTTACGGAGTTCTCCCGTCAAGCGGCCGACAAACCGCCGTTCCGGAGGATTGCGTATCAGGATGCCATGCTGCATTATGGATCCGACAAGCCCGACCTGCGCAACCCCATCCTGATTCAAGACGTCGGTGATGTTTTCAAAGACACCGGCTTCAAGGTGTTTCGGTCGGTGATGGAAAAGGGAGGGGTGGTGCGGGCCATTCCGGTCAAGGGTATTGCGGGCCAGCCGCGCAGCTTTTTTGATAAACTGGTGGAGCATGCCCAGTCCATCGGGGCGGGGGGGCTGGCCTATCTGGTCTGGGGCCCCGAGGGCGTCAAGGGGCCTCTGGCCAAATTCATGACCCCGGCGGAGGGGGAAAAGCTCGTGGCCAAATGCGGGGTGGGGACCGGCGATGTGGTGTTTTTCGTCTGCGATCAGGAAAAAAACGCCAGTCGTATCGCGGGCGATATTCGCACCAAGCTGGGCCGGGATCTGGATCTTTTGGAAAAGAACGTCTACCGGTTCTGCTGGATTGTGGACTTCCCCATGTTTGAAACCGACGAGGAGACGGGCCAGCTGGCCTTTTCTCACAATCCGTTCTCCATGCCCCAGGGTGGCATGGACGCCCTGATGACCCAGGATCCACTGACGATCAAGGCGTTCCAGTATGATATTGTCTGCAACGGGACCGAGCTCTCCAGCGGGGCCATCCGCAATCATAGCCAGGACGTTATGGTCAAGGCCTTCGAGCTCGCCGGGTATACGCGTGAAGATGTGGAAAGCAAGTTCCCGGCGCTTTTCCAGGCCTTCAAGTTTGGCGCCCCGCCGCATGGCGGCATTGCCCCGGGTGTGGATCGCATGGTCATGCTCCTGGCTGGGGAGAGCAATATCCGGGAAGTGATCGCCTTTCCGATGAATCAGAAGGCGCAGGACCTGATGATGGGCGCGCCCGCAACGGTGACCGAAAAACAGCTTCGCGAACTTCATGTCAAGGTCAACCTTCCCCAGCCGAAGAAGGAGCCGGGGGTATGACCCGGGAGTCATAGCCATGTTTCGGAGCGGTATCGGGTTTGATATCCATCGCCTGGTAGAAGGACGGCGGCTTGTCCTGGGGGGCGTGGAGATTCCGCATCGGCTTGGCCTGGAGGGTCATTCTGACGCGGATGTTGTTTGCCACGCCCTGATGGATGCGCTTCTGGGTGCTGTGGCAGCCGGGGATATCGGACAGCATTTTCCCAATACCGACATCCGGTGGAAGAATGCCGACAGCTTGAATATGCTGACTCGGGTGGCTGAAATTGTTCGTGTCGCCGGTTATGAGGTTGCGAATGTGGATGCCATGGTGATGGCCGAAGAACCGAAGCTGGCCCCGCATATTCCCCTTATGCGGGAGCGGGTGGCTCGAGCCTTGGGGTTGGAGGTTGGACAGGTGTCGGTCAAGGCGGGGACGCATGAGAAGCTCGGCGCCATTGGGCGCGGCGAGGGCATTGGCGTTATGGCGACCGCCGCGCTTTTTCGAAAGACTAAACAGGAGGATGCGTGATGGTGCATTTACAGGACTATAACGACCCGCCGCCGTCCCGAAAGCTGTGGGTTGTTTTGCCGATTGTCATCCTGCTAGTTGCTTTTGCGGGCTGGCGAATGCTGCGGGCTCGTTCGAGTTCCAGCGAGACTCGAGTCCCGGTCGTGTCGTTGCCCCTCACGCCGACGAATGCCATTCTGACTCCGGCTGTGGCGTCCGTTCCCTCCAGCACGTCTACGCCGAGTCGAGTATCCGCGGTGATTCCGGCGGCGGAACTGGCTGAGGCGGCGGCGCTCGAGAAGGCGGGCTCGCCCGTGGAGGCGCGCGAGAAATATTTGCAGATTCTTGAACGGCGCCCCGGTGTTCCCGGACTGGATGCGGTTGAGGAAAAAATCGGGACGCTTGGCGTTGAGTTGCTCATGACTCCGCATCCGATGCCGGAGAAGACGGATTATGTCGTGGCGGCCGGTGATACCCTTGATAAGATTGCCCGCAAATTCAATTCCACGAAGGAGTTGATGATCACGAACAACCTTATTGCAAGGCCGTCCCTGATCAAGCGTGGCGACCATTTCCGTGTGTTCAGCGGAACCTTTCAAGTTCGTGTGAATAAAACCCGTTCCGATCTGGTGGTGACGTTGAACAGCCGGTTTTTCAAGCGATACCGCATCGGAACCGGGAAGTTTGGAAAGACGCCCGTGGGGTCGTTTGTCATTTGTGAACGGATCACCCAGCCGGTCTGGTGGAAGCCAGACGGGAAGGCGGTTCCTTATGGCCAGCCCGACAACATTCTGGGCACGCATTGGCTGGCGCTCAAGCCCACGGGAAGCACGCCGGCGGTTTCGGGGTATGGCCTCCATGGAACGTGGGATGAGTCCAGTATCGGCAAGGCGGAAAGCGCCGGATGTGTTCGTTTGCGAAACGCCGATGTGGGGCAGCTTTATGTGATGCTTCCGATCGGGACGGAAGTGACGATTGAGGAATGAATACTGGGCCCACCATTATCAAGCGGGGCGGCTTTATCTCATTTGAAGGACCTGAGGGTTGTGGAAAGTCCACCCAGGGGCGGATTCTGGCCGATCGCATTAAGGCGAAAGGCTATTCGGTGGTGTGTACCCGTGAACCGGGTGGAACCCGAACCGGCGAATTGATTCGTGAGATTCTCCAGCATGACAAGGCAGGCGAAGCTCTTGTTCCCGAGGCGGAGATGCTCCTTTTTCTGGCCAGTCGTGCCCAGTTGGTCCGCCAGGTCATTTTGCCGGCGTTGGAATCCGGCACGTGGGTGATTAGCGACCGTTTTATGGACTCTACGGTGGCTTATCAGGGGTATGGCCGCGGCTTTGATCCTGAACGGATCATGGACTTTAATAAGTTCGCCGTGGGCGCCGTGGTCCCGGATCTGACGCTGCTCCTGGATTTGGAAGTGAAGGAGGGGTTTGCGCGAATGGCTGAACGCAACCGCCGCACGGGCGTGGCGCATGACCGGATGGAACGGGAGTCGGTGGACTTTCATGAACGCATGAGGCAGGGATATCTCGCCCTGGCCCGGCGCATGCCGGATCGAATCCGTGTCGTCGGGGCCGCCCGGAGTCCGGAGATTGTGTCGGAGGAGATTTGGAAGGTGGTTAGCGATGTCCTCGACTGCGCCCACGAATAATGTGTTTGAGGATATCCGGCGTGCGTGGGAGCGTGATCGACTCGCACAGGCGTATATTCTGGTCGGACCGGTGCGCGGATCGGCCCTGGCGCTGGCAAGGCGCATTTTGTCGCTCCTGTTCTGCGAGGCCACGGCCGGCCGGCCGTGTGGCGCCTGCCCCGGCTGCCGGGGTGCCGAAGAGGGCCGACTTGCGGATGTCTTGTTCCTGGAGCCGGTGAAGGCCGCCCAGCTGATTGATGTGGAACAGGTGCGCACCCTCAACCTGTTTGCGGGGCAGACGTCGTACGGGGGAGGCTGGAAGGCGGGTGTGCTGCTCTACGCCGACCGCATGACGCCCTCGGCGGCTAACGCCTTTTTAAAAGTTCTTGAGGAACCGCCGCCCCGAACCTTCTTTCTTCTGCTGACCGACCAACCTCATGGTGTGCTTCCAACCATTTTGTCCCGCTGTCAAAAGGTGGTTTTGCCGTCTGATCAGGAAGCCCTTCGCCCGTGGATGGATTCCGTGGCGGAGCTGTCTGAGGATCGGAATGCCGGAGGATTGGCAGGCTTGGCAGGGGCTTCGAAATTAGGCGTTTTATTGGAGAAAAAGCGTAAAGAGATTGAAAAGGTTGAAGCGGAAGCCGCCGGTGATTTGAACACGGATGAAGACGAGGACCGGTTGAAAGCGCGTATTACCGCCCGGTATAAGGAGTCTCGCAGTTTGGCGCTACGGGCGCTTCTCCTGTGGCATCGCGACGTGATGGCCGCCGTGAGCGGCGCGGACACCTCTTTATTTGTTTATGCGGACCATCTGGGGCGGATTCGTGAATTGGCTTCCCGAGTGACACTGTCCGAGGCTTTGATTCGCGTGGACACCGTGGAAGACATGCAGACGCAGCTCGATCAAAACATCAATGAGGACATGGTGCTGGAAGCCGGGCTGACCCGTTTGTCGGGCTTGGAGGCGACTCTGTCAAAACGGTGAGCACGGGTGGATTAATTAGCTTGTGCGAACGGGCGTATTTCGGTAGTGTAACTGTTCGTTTTTTCTAAGGAGCTATCAGTCATGTCAAATGTTTGCGAAAAGTGTGGGAAAAAGACCGAGGTTGGCAGCCGTATTGTTCGCCATGGTTTGGCGAAGAAAAAGGGCGGCATTGGCATGCATACGACCGGCATTTCCAAGCGGACGTTCAAGCCGAACCTGCAGAAAGTCCGCATCCTGGACAATGGCACGGTTCGCCGTTGCAAGATTTGCGCGCAGTGCCTCAAGCATGGCTTGATTCAGAAGGCGTAGAAGGCTGGCGTCCAGAGGGACGCCATGGTTACACGGGCAGGGACGCTAACGCGTCCCTCAGCTCGCGGGGGCCCGGGATGGTGAGCAGTTTCACCATCGCGGGCCTTTCCATTTTCAGCAGGGGACGCAGGTAGAGCGGTATCCATTTACGGAATAGAATGCCCCCTTTTTCGGGCCCATACAGTTCGGAATGCCGGTCAAAATGGTGTAAGGTCAGGGTCAGGATTTCCGCTTTGCCGGGCTTGGGGAAGGGGGGACGTCCCGCAATAGCCTGAGTAATGTCCCGGATTAGCCAGGGGTTTCGCATCGCACCCCGGCCGATCATGATGGCGGCGCAGCCTGAAGTGGCCAGTCGCATGACGGCCGTTTCCGGAGTGGAAATATCGCCATTTCCGATGACCGGGATGCCGGGAATTGTGGCCGCAATGGCCGCGATGGCAGTCCAGTCGGCTTGCCCGCCGAAGCTTTGAACCGCCGTGCGGCCGTGAACCGTCAGGGCGCTGATGCCAGCTTCTGCCAGGCGGCGTGCCAGGTCCTGGCCGATGAGTGTGTGGTCATCCCAGCCCAGACGGATTTTGGCGGTGACGGGTACGGTTACCGCTTTGATCACTCGCTCGGCGATCTCCACCGCAAGATCAGGGGTCTTAAGAAGGCCGGCCCCGGCACCCCGAAAGGAGATTTTTTTTTGCGGACAGCCCATATTGAGGTCGATTAATCGGGCGCCATGGTCCTGTAGCCATCGGGCGGCATCGGCCATCAACGGTGGGTCTTTCCCGTAAATCTGCCATCCGAGCGGTTGGTCTTCAGGGCCGGTGGCCAGAATCCACTGTTTTTTCTTTTCCCGGCCGAGCAGCAGTCCTCCGGGTCGAATCATTTCCGAGAAGGCCAGTCCCAATCCGCCCCGGTCCCGGATCAGGTTGCGAAATGGCAAATCGCTGTAACCGGCCAGAGGCGCCAGTACCACGGGCGATGGGAATGCCAAAGCTCCGATGCGGAATGAGGGGGCGGTAGACATGAAGATAGCCTATCAGAACATCAGGCGGACTCAAATTTTTATCGCATCGCCAGGGAAGCATGGTATGATGAGCTTTATTATGAAGCACAGAACGGCTAAGCAAGCGCGAAAGACGCGGGAGACCGACATTTCGGTTATCTTGGACTTGGATGGCGAGGGCAAGGCCTCGATCCGAACCGGAATCGGGTTTATGGATCATATGTTGGAGCTATTGGCCAAGCATGCGCTGGTCGATCTCACGGTCCGGGCAAAAGGGGATCTTAATGTGGATGACCATCATACCGTGGAGGACCTCGGTCTGGCGCTGGGCGATGCCTTGAATCAGGCGCTGGGTGACCGAAAGGGAATTGTCCGTTACGGATGGTGCCTGTTGCCGATGGATGACTCTCTGGCGACAGCGGCTTTGGACTTGGGGGGGCGCCCATTTCTGGTTTACGAGACGATTCACAAGAAGAAGATTAAGACATTTGATGTCAATTTGGTTGAGGAATTTTTCCGGGCGTTCAGCATTCAGGCGCGACTCAACCTGCATCTGGCCCAGAAATACGGCAAGGATCCTCATCACGGGTATGAGGCCATGTTTAAAGCCGTGGCTCGTGCCTTGCGCATGGCGTGCGCCCGGGACCCCCGTGTCAAGGGCGTGCCGTCCAGCAAAGGGCGCATCTGATCCTTGTAACCGTGTTTTCCCCTGTACAGGAATCAAACGATGTTGATGATTATTCCGGCGATTGACCTTAAAAACGGCCGCTGCGTAAGGCTTCGTCAGGGCCGGATTGAAGAAATGACGGTCTATTCTGACGATCCGGTTGCCATGGCCCGGCACTGGGAATCGGAAGGGGCGCGGTTTCTCCATGTGGTGGATTTAGACGGGGCATTCGAGAAGCGTCCGGTTCACACGGAAATGACGGGGGCGATTGCCAGAGCGCTCGCCATTCCGGTGGAACTGGGTGGCGGGATTCGCACGGCCGAGCAGGTTCGCGACTTGCTGGGGCGGGGGCTTTCCCGGGTTATTCTGGGGACCATGGCCTGTGCAGACCCCGCTGGCGTGCGGGAGTTGGTCAAGGAATTTGGCGCCGCGATCGCCGTTGGAATTGATGCCCGGAATGGGAAGGTTCAGGTCAAGGGATGGGTCGAGACTACGGACGTGACCGCTCTGGATTTGGCTCAGAGCATGGCTCAGGCGGGTGTGCGTACGTTGATCTATACCGATACCGCCACGGACGGGATGCTCGGCGGCCCCAATCTGGAGGCGGTGCGGACACTGTGCGAAGCGGTTCCCGGTTGCCGGGTGATTGCCTCGGGCGGCGTCTCCGAGCCCGCCCATGTTTCGGATTTGTCGGCGCTGGGATTGTCCAATCTCGACGGGGTGATTGTCGGGAAAGCCCTTTACGACGGTCGGGCCACCTTGCGCGAGCTTCAAGCGGCCGTGCGTTAAGGAGTGATATGGAGCCTGTTCTGAACGTGCTTTCCAATGGCCTGCGTGTGGTGACGTGCCGCATGCCCGCGGTTGAGAGTGTAGCCATCGGCTTGTGGGTCGGGGTTGGCGGGCGCCACGAAGAGGCCGGCCTTTCGGGGATCAGCCATTATATTGAACACCTGTTGTTCAAGGGCACCCGGACCCGCTCGGCCTCTGCCATTTCACGTGCGATCGAAGGGCGGGGCGGTGATTTTAATGCGTTCACGCAGGAGGATGCCACCTGCTATTACGTTCGCATGGCGGCGCGACAGGGCGACGTCGCGTTTTCAATCCTGACCGATATGTACCGTAATCCCCGCTTTGCCGTGGCGGATGTGGACAGCGAACGCGAGGTGATCCGCGACGAAATTCTCATGTATCGGGACCAACCTGCGCAGGTGGCGGAAGACCGGCTTGGCGAGCTCCTTTGGGCCGGGCATCCGCTGGGCCGCCCGCTGGTAGGATCCCCCGCCAGTCTGGACCGCATTAAACGCGGCGATATTGTGACCTATAAAACCGCCGGGTATGTGCCCTCTTCCACGGTGTTGGCGATCGCCGGATGGGTTGACCATGACCGATGGCTCAGTCGGGTCGAGAAGGCGTTTTCCGATCTTCCGGTCCGGTCGGCGCCCTGTTGTGAGGCGGTGACCGACGGGGTGCTTCAGCAATGCGTGGGGCTCTTGGCAAAAGAGTCCGAGCAGGCGCACTTGGCATTAGGCTTCCGCGTGTTTGGCCGTGACGATTCACGGCGGCATGCGTTGAAAGTGCTGTCGGTGGTGCTTGGGGAGAATATGAGCTCACGCCTGTTCCAGGTGATTCGTGAGAAACATGGGCTTGCGTATGCCATCCAATCTTGCACCTCGCATTTTGCCGAAACCGGATCCCTGGTCATTACGGCGGGGGTTGAGCCGGATAAGGTTCGGCGGGTTTTGACCCTGATTTTCCGGGAATTGAGGAAAATGGCGGAGCGTCCGGTAGGCGGACGTGAGCTTCAGCGTGCCAAGGATTATTTGACCGGCCAGGTGCGCTTGGGCCTGGAAAGTTCAGGACGCCAAATGAACTGGGCGGGTGAAGCCGTTTCGGCATATGGCCGGTTTATCTCGCCGGAGGAAGTCATTGCCGCAATTGAGCAGATTCGGGTCGAGCAGGTGCAGGCCATCGCTCGCTATGTGTTTCGGTCGGCCCGAGCTAGCCTGGCGGTGGTAGGGCCCGGCCTCGCCGAAGGGCAGGAGTCCAAGTTTGAAGAATGGATTCAGTGCGGGTTGGCGTAAGCGCGGACCTTCAGAAGGCTGGATTTCAGACATCAGGACAGAGCGGGCACTTTGTCAAGTCGGCCTTCCCAGGCGGCCTGGAGCAGGGGGGCCATCAGTGATTCCACCTGTTCCGTTTTCATGGGAACCGGCATGTTTTTGAGTTTGCTTTCCAACGCCGGATCTCGTGCCGCTGTTAGCGCCCGGCGGATGTGTGCCGGATCGAAGCCTGGTAATTCCGACAGCGCCACCGGCGCGCCAAGACGTTTGTTGAACTCCATGAGCCCAGCCGCCACGACCAGTCCAAGTTCCCGGCCCTGCAGAGCCCCTGTGGGGGCGGGAATCAGTCCGGCTTTCAGCAATCGTTCTCCCACCAGACGCAGGCGGGATTCGATGGCGTCGGCAAAAAGGACGGTATAATAGGGGTTCAGTAGTCCGCAGGCCCGCCCGTGGGAGACGACGTCGACGAACGAAAAGCTGTTCAGGTGGGGGCCGTTGGTTCCGCCCGCCATGATGGCGTACCCTCCCAGATCGGTGCCTAGGCCCACCGCTTCCATGTCTTGGGTTTGACGGGCGTGGATCGCAGGAAGCGCATGGGTCAGGAGTAGCCCGATGCCTGTCAATGAAATCGGGGAAAGGGTGTTCAGACGGTCTGCAGGGGCACCGAAGAACACTTCCAGATTGTGTGACAGACCATCCAGGATGCCGTCCACCAGGAGGGCCTCGGGTGCGGATTGCAGCGTATCATAATCGAAGAGAGCGCGAGGCGGGACGATGGCATCGTCAATGATCAGCTTTTTTTGCCCGGCCACCGGGTCGGTGATGTTTGAGTATTTGGTGAGGTGGGCGGCGGAACCGGCTGCCGTTTGAACGGCCAGCAGGGGGATCAGGTGCGCGCCTGCTTGACTGGCGAACGCTGTGACCTGGCTTGCGCCGAATAGGGGGTCGAGGGCCGGGCAGGCGAGTCCCAGCGCGGCTAGGGCGATCGCCGCCTTGGCCGCGTCAATGACGCTGCCGCCGCCGATGGCCACAATGACGTCGGGATTCGCCTGTAGGATGAGGGCCTCCATGCGATAGACGTCCTCGCGGGGCGAGTTGGGCCGCGCTCCCGCGAAGGCCCGGCCGCCGAGGGTTTCGACACCCGCCAGACGCAGGGATGATAGAACGGATTCGGTCAGGGCGTGATGCCAGCCTCCGGTGTTGGCAAAAACGAGTGCCCGGGAGCCCAACTCCCGCGCGAGACGGCCTGCCTGGGAGAGGACTCCGGAACCGCACACATAGCGGTCGCCTTTGAATGTTTTGAGAAGATCGTGCGCCTGTGTTCGGGCCTCCATATTATGTATCCTTCCGGCGGACGATGATCGAACAGGCGGCCTGATCGATTCGGGACGAGTCGAATTCGTACGTGTACCCGAGGGGTTCCAGCACGCGCCGGTAGAGAATGTCGCAATGCAGGCAGTATTCCGGGTAGGGGCGGATATGGGTCATGGTGAGGAGCCGGCCCTTGGACGGACAGTGGTGCATCGTGATCCGGAATTCGCCGGCGTCCTCGTCCAATTCCATGGTGAAATCGGCGGCTTCCTCGTTCAGGGTGCGATTCCAATAGAGCCAGCAGCCCTTGATGCCATGTTCTTTCACGAGCTCACGCAAGTTGTTGAGGAAATGATCGGAAATATATTCCCAAAACCCGGTGACGGCTTTTTCCCCGTCGCGGGTTTCCAAAAAGCGGAATAATTCGCTGTAGGCCGGGATAAACTCGGTACACGAAATCATAAGCCCCTCCGGTAGAAGCGCTGGGTGTAACGCCCGGTTGTCTCGTCATAATGAAGCAATTCAGCGTCGAACGGGGTGTTTTCGCAGAGGGTCTTGCCAACCGTCCGCACTGTTTCCACGAAGAGCGGGGAGATGGCGATTTTTTGCGCCCGCATGTGGGTAACGGCCGGGTTTTCGTGGACGTCGATCTGGAGGTCATCCGGAGTTTCGTGAAACTCGGCGACGCCTCCCTCAAGGGCGAAAATGCGTTCATAGTGCTCGCGCAGCACGGAAAGGCCTTTTTCTCGCAGCGATTTTGTCAGTGGCGCGTACCAGGCCAGTGTGAATTGACGCAGGTAGTCGCGGACGGCCTGTTCACTGTAATGTGTCTCAAGGTATTCCAGGCCGGTGTTTAAAGCGCTGTGAAAATCCTTGTGAAGATACGTGTTGTCCGAGGCTTGGCGGTCGATTTTAAGTTTGGCCATGGAGCGCCCTAGTTAGTCAGGTTTAATACGAAAAGAAGTGTTCCCTCGCGCGAGGATATGCCGCCCAGCACAAGCGGCGCGTGCCCGTGAAGTTTGACGTGTGTCTTGATGACGGCTTGGCGGCCATGGGTCACGGTGATATCCAGGTCGTTGGCCAGGCCTTTGAGTAACACTTTGTAGTTCCCCCCGAAAAGAACGGGTTTCGACGAGGGTAGGGTAATCGCTTTGGAATCCAGAAGTTTGAAAGAACTGAACGCCAGGCTGCCTTTTGTGAGGGCGGCCACATCTTGCAGTTGAGGGTCGATCGCCGAGCCCTGTCCGGCCAAAACCATGCGAATCGAAAGAGTTTCAGCGTTGTCGGCGCGGATGGGGCGAGCAACACCGCCCAGAGTCAGCATTAACAAGACAGCGGTGAGTCGAATGCTAAGGCGCGTTTTCATGGGATTCCTCCAGCCCTGACACCCAGACGATGGCGCCTGTGTCCTTGCCATTGTTTGAGCCTACGTTCAGGATCATCGCGCCCGAATGGGGCGAGTCCACTTCAAGGGAGAGGACTTGAATGGCGCCGGCCATGGAGTCGGGAGCCCAGAAGAAGGGTATGGCCGTGATGGCCAGTACCGCCAGCGATCCTGCGAAGGCGAGAGAGGCCCATAGAATCCGGCGCGGGGTTTGGCCCGGTGTTTCTTGAACGGTCAGACGGGCACGAGCCTGAAAGTCGGACCAAAAGGATTCCGCGGCACATGGGAGAGGGACTTGCGCCCTTGTCGCCATTTCTTGTTGAATGTCATTCCATGTTGTCATGACTGTATTCCTTTTTCGATCTGGTCCATCAAGGCTTTCAGCCGTCGCCGGCCGTGGAAGAGGCGTGACATCACCGTCCCGATCTGGACGTTTGTGGCGGCCGCAATCTCCCGATAACTTAATCCGTCGGCGAATCTCAACATTAGCGCGATCCGCAATTCATCCGACAATTGACCTAGCGACGCGTCAAGCTGTCGTCCCAGATCGCGACTCGCCACCTTATCGGCCGGGGAATCGGCGGCCGAATCGGGGATGTCGAGCGTTTGCCCGGCTTCGTCTTCCGGCAACCGGTTTTCACGTCGTCGCAAAGAGGCCCGTCTGTGATCGGCCGCGCAATTCCAAACGATTCGGTAAAGCCAGGTCGCCAGAGCGCTTCGCTCGCTAAAGCCGGGCAATGCTTTCCAGGCCTTCAGGAAGGCGTCCATCACCACATCGTGAGCTTCGTCAGGTCCCACAATCCGGGAGGCGATGGCCAGCGATTTGGGGCGGAGCGGTTCGAATAAACCCGCGAACGCTTCCATATCGCCTTGCTTGGCTTTTTTTAATAAAGTGTCTGGATCCGTATTGTGCATAATTTTGACGTCTGTGCATCGTCCTGTATTCATTCACGATCGTCAAGAAAAACGGGGTCAACGGGTGTTTTGAATAAACCGAACGAGCGGGCCGTCATAAAACAGGTTGAATAAACGGAGGTTGGTCATGAAGAGAAGCTCAACAGGCGCGGTGGTATTGGCAATCGGATTGACTCTGGTGCTGGCGGCTCCCCGGCCGCTTGTGGCCGGCGACAAGGAATGGGCAACGGCCGGAAAGATTTTGACGGGCTTGGTGGTTTTGGGGGCGATATCGTCCGCCGCCCAGCCTCAGCCCTATTACGAACAGCAGACGGTGTATATGGAGCGTCCTGTTTATGTCGACCGACCGGTGTATGTGGATCGTCGGGTTTATTCGCAACAACCGGCCTACATGTCGCCCCCTTCGCAGGGGATGGTCCAGCGGGTACCGCCGCCACCTGTCCAAGAGCAACCCACCGTGGTTTATCAGGGCGTGGATTACGTGGAAACGCCCGTGGTCACGTATGAGACCCGGTATTTTGAAGGCCGGCGCATGGAAGGTTGCCCCCGTGTCAGTTTTCGCAGCACCCGACCGCCCCGCGAAGTCGTGATGCCTTATGGGTATGGCCGGCGATTGTATCAGCCTGGCATACGTGGGCATGTGTCATATGTTCAGGAATGGTCGAATCAACAGGGTGCCTGGATATCCATTGGCTATCATCCCTGCCTGTGGAGGTAGGCTGGAAGTCGTGTAATGGAGTAACGCCGTTGCGCCGCATTGTGGCTGTCTGGCAGAATGGGTTGTGGCTCGCAAGGCAAGGCGGATAGGCTGTTAGGAAAGAGGAGGATTGCGAAATAATGGGCGCCACGATAAACTCGGGGCATTTACTGGCAAACAGGAGGTTTATCGTTCATGAGGCAATGGTTGGGAATCGGGTTTCTGGCAGGTTTTCTGGTTCTGGCAGGGGGCACAGGCTGCCGGTCGACCGGGGGGGCGAGGGCGTCGGAACGCCCCGCGTGGGGAAGCACCAATGTCCCGCCTTCATCGGCGGCGGTTGATTCGCCGCGCTATGTCCGGCGCCACCATTTGACGTTTCATAATGAGCAGGAAGTTGGCGAATATCTGGTTTTGGCGGCAAAGAAACAGTCCGCCGAGGAGAATTATCGTGCCCTGAACCGGCTGCTCATGGAAAAGGCACACGCTGTGCAGTCGATCAACCAGGAATTGGAAAAGGATTACAAGCTCACGCCCGGTCTCCGGTGCGAGTATAACGCCGAGACGCGCACAATCTGGACAGCGGAGGATGACGGCAAAGGCGGAACCGTTAAACGGGATTTATGCCGACTGCCGGATGTGGATTCAGAAAAAACGTTCACCCGTTTATTGGAGTTGCGCAAACAGGGGTTGATCGAGGCGGCGACGATCAACGGAGGCATGGGCCGGGCAGAAAAAGAGTTGCTTCGGATCCAGAAAACCCTGGCTGACGAGTATTCTCTCGCGCGCGATCGGGATTACGAATTGGTTCCTCAATCCCGCCGCTTGATCGAGAAAGTGCCAATTCCTCAACGATTTGAGCTGGAAGGCCCGTGAGCCAGTCGCCATTCAAACTCAACGGGATGAGTCTTGAGTGTTGAATGGCGGAGAGGGAGGGATTTGAACCCCCGGTACCCTTTTGGAGTACACAGCATTTCCAGTGCTGCACCTTCGGCCGCTCGGTCACCTCTCCAAATGATCAGGGGAGTTAGAGTAGGCGAAACAGGGCCGGGAAGTCCAGAACTTTTGACAAGCAATCGGGGTTCCGATAGGATGGACGGACACAGGGAATCGGGAGAGGTGATGAGCGGCGAGGGGAATCAGGCAGCGGTAGAAAAGCGACTCTATCGGGTTTGCGACATGCCGGAGCGGAGTCGACCCCGGGAAGAGATGGACCGGCGCGGCGTGCAAAACATTTCCGATGCCGCCTTGCTGGCGATCCTGATCCGGACCGGTCGCCCCGGCTTGAACGTGGTGGAGATCGCGGAGCGGCTGATTCACGACCATCGCAGCCTGACCGGCCTGGCGCAAGCGCCCTTGGATGCTTTAGCCAAGGCGCCGGGCATGGGCCGGGTGAAGGCGCAGGTGGTCAAGGCGGCGTTGGAGTTGGGCCGCCGGTTGACCGAAGAATCGATTCCGACACGCCCGGCGTTGCGCTCTCCGGCGCAGGTCGCCAGCGTGTTGCGGGAGGAAGCCCGCGGACTGGATCGGGAATGTTTCTGGGTGTTGTTGCTGGATGTTAAAAACCGCCTGGTCAAGGCGCCGGTGGAGGTGTCGCACGGGTTGCTGGACACCTGTCCCGCCCATCCGCGCGAAGTGTTCCGGGAGGCGATTCTGGCGGCGTGCGCGAATGTAATCCTGGCGCACAACCATCCTTCGGGCGATCCGGCTCCTTCGGCAGAGGACGTCCGCCTGACGAAGCAGCTTGTCGCCGCCGGTCGGATGGTGGGGATTCCAGTGCTGGACCATGTTATTTTAGGCCGTGCGCAGAGCCTCGGCGCCGAGGACTACGCAAGCCTTCGTGAGTCGGGAGCGGTTAATTTTAACGAATAGGAGTATCATGCAGATCCATCCCACAGCCATAGTCGATTCTTCGGCCAAACTAGGCCGCGACGTGACCATCGGCCCTTTCGCAATCGTGGAAGGATCTGTGGAGATCGGTGACGGGTGCGTAATCGGGCCTCGGGCCTCGATTCTGGCGCATACCACGCTGGGATCCGGGTGCCAGGTTCATACCGGAACTGTGCTGGGCGATTTTCCCCAAGACCTTTCGTTCACGAACGAGCCGAGTTTCGTGCGGATTGGAAAGAACTGCGTGTTCCGGGAATACGTGACAGTTCATCGCGGCACCAAGGCGGGCACGGAAACGGTGCTGGGGGACAACTGTTTTTTAATGGGCGGTGCGCATGTGGCGCATAACGTCAAATTGGGTGATGGCGTGATCGTGGCCAATTACACGTTGCTCGCGGGATACGTGGAGGTGGGGGCCCGGGCGTTTATCAGCGGCGGGGTGGTGGTGCACCAGTTTGTGCGGATCGGACGCCTGGCCATGCTCGGGGGCGCGTGCGGGGTCGGCAAGGATGTTCCTCCTTTTTGCCTCGTTCGGGGGTTGTCCGCGAATCGGGTGGTTAGCTTGAATCTATTGGGGATGAAGCGGGCGGGCCTCAATCCCGAACAGCGCCAGCATGTGAAAGATGCTTTCCGAATCCTGTATCGTGACGGATTGACGGTGACGGATGCAGTGGCGGCCATGCGGGTTGCTTTTCCGGAAGGCACTCCGGCCCGCGAGATAGCGGAATTTGTGGCGAGTTCGCCACGCGGTATTTGTCGCTTTGCCATGACGGATGATGAAGCTCCGGATTTGTAGGGCAGCCTTCATTACTCTTTTTTACGGCAGTTAAGCACTGTCTTTTCGTAATTGTACGACTTTTGTTGTATATTTGTTTGTAATTCCTTACAATTACCATTACTCTGTATTTAATTCCTTACAGAACAGGATCGTTATAAGCAACTAATCGATCGGTATCCTCGGACAGAAAAAGCGAAATCTCGCAAAGTAATGTTCCGAAAAAAGAGAACGGACGAATCATGAAACGACATCTCGCTTATTTGAAGGATGTGTTGAGGCACAAGTGGTTTGTTTTTCTTGCCTGCCGAAAGGTTGGCGCCTCGCCCTGGTGCGCCATAACCCATGATCTGGGCAAGTTCCGTCCGTGCGAATGGATCACGAATGCCTATTCGTTATACGAGGTCAATGGGGAGAAGAAAACGATCAGTCGTGACAAAATCGATACCGCGATGACCTTTCATCAAAGTAGAAATCCGCATCATTGGCAGTATTGGTTGTTGAAAAAAGAGACCGGAAATTCCCATCCGGTTTGCATGCCGGAGTCGCTCGTTCGCGAAATGATAGCCGATTGGATGGGCACCTGCCGTGAACACACCGGAAAATGGACGACATACAGCTGGTGGATGAGGAATAAGCAGGCGATCCAGTTGCACCCCGAAACGATTCAGTTGGTGGAAGACATCATTTATTCAAAATGTGCGCCGGGGTGTTATGGCCGCAGAAAAGTCCTGGCCTGACGCAGGGTCCGTCGTGTTGCCATTATCGGAGGGATGACAGGATCGCCTCGCTGACACGCTCTCCCAATCGGTTGCAGCCTGTGTCGTTGAAATGAACCCGGTCGGCATGCTGCCATTCCTTGACGTTCGGAAGAACGAAGTGGTACAGATCGTTAATTGCCACACCCTCGGCGCGCATGATTTCATCCGCCACCGCATTCCGGATTATGATGTCCTCAAACCGTGCTCCGGTCCGGCTCATGACGGGGGTCGAATCCGCCCAGATGAGTTTGGCGCCGGTGCCTTTGAGAATTTTAACGAGAGCGGTCAAGTTCTCGCGATATTGTTCAGGCGTATAGCGGATATGGAGCGGCGTCGCGCCTGTCATGTTTTCCGGAGACGGAACAAGCGTCCCTTTTTCATCGAGCAGATGGGTATCCCAAATGCCCCAGTTGAAATGAATGACGTCCCATTTGTTGGTGCCTAGCCAGGTTTTAAGGTGGGCGAGGCCGTAGCCGGTGTGCTGGCAATTCACCGGCGGCCGGAAGATGTTCGCCTTCCCCTCCAGTTGCTTGCGAACCGGGATGGTGTAGCCAATGGAGATCGAGTCGCCGATGAGCAGGACACGGGGAAGCCCGGGCTGTTCCCCAGGGTTTTTAAAGGCGTTTTTCAAATGTAAATAGAGATCCGCTTCGGCGGGCCCCTTGTTTTCGTCCAGTCCGGAGGCGCTGGAGGCGAGCGTGACAGCCAGAGCCAAGCCAAAACAGTCTTTCGTACGCATGGAGAGGACCTTTCTGAAAAAGAAATATGTATCGCGCATAGGATAATTGGTGCGAAGCCGGGTTTCAAGGCTTGTTAAACAGGCACGTCCCGTTGTAGAGTCAGTCAAAGTAGGGTATTAGAACAGAGGAGAACGTCATGGTGAAAGAAATTATCAAAACCGCCGGTGCGCCAGCGGCCATCGGCCCCTATTCACAGGCTGTCAAATCCGGAAACTTCCTCTTCTGTGCCGGACAATTAGGGCTGGAACCCGCATCTGGACAATTGGTCTCGGGGGGGATTGATGCGGAAACGAGGCAGGTGCTGGCCAATATCGATGCGGTGTTAAAGGCCGCCGGGTTGACGCGTGCCGCGGTGGTCAAGGCCACCGTGTTCATGGCGGATCTCAAGGAATTTCCTTTAATGAACACGATCTATGCCGATTTTTTCAAGGCGGACTTTCCCGCCCGAAGCACGGTTCAAGTGGGCTTGCCCAAGGGCGCCCGCGTGGAAATTGAAGTCATCGCGCAGGGTTGAATGAATCAGCGTGGAAAAGGGGCTTCATGTGCGGATTGATCGGTCAATCGTCGAGCCGTTACGGGGCCATGATCGGGGTGGGCGGAATTGGGGCGGGCATTCTTTTTTCGCTGGACGGCAACCAGGACCTGGGCCGCAATGAAAGCCGGGGCGGGCGACTGCTGGACTCCCGCGATTACTGCAAACTTCACATCATTTCGCATTTTCTGGCTGTGTTCGCCGGCGCCACGTCGGAAGGTCGGCCTTTTCACGTTCTGCCAATTGGCAAGGTCGGGCAGGACGCGAGCGGTGACCGTCTCCTTGCCGAGATGAAGGGCGCGGGAATGGACTGCCGGTTCGTGGAGGCGATTGCGGACCTGCCAACCCTTTTTGCGGTGTGCTACCAGTTTCCGGACGGGGCGGGCGGAAACCTGACGCCGACCAATGCGGCGCCTTCTCAGCTGAACGAAACAGACCTGGACCATGCTCAGGAGTTGCTTGAGGCTTATGGAAGCAAGGCCATTGCCCTGGCCGCGCCCGAGGTTCCCCTTGGAATACGCGACAGCCTGCTGCGCCGGGCAACCACGATGGGCGCATATCGTGTGGCGTCGTTTATCCCTGGCGAGATGGCCGACGCAAAGCGGATCGGGATGCTGGAGCGTGTGGATCTGTTGGCGATTAACGAAGACGAAGCCACGGCCCTGACCGGTGTGCCCTATTCCGTGTCGGATCCGCATCCTTTGCTGAAGGCGTGTGCGGATTTTGTCCGGTCGTGCCAGCCTTCCATGCGCGTGCTGTTGAGTTTGGGACGGGGCGGGGTTTATGGTTTTGAAAAGGGACGATGGGTCCAAGTGAAGGCGTGGAATTTACCGGTTTCAAGCACCGCTGGCGCCGGGGATACGTTGCTTGGCAGCATACTGGCTTGCCTGGCGGCCGGATGGCCTTTTTTACCCGCGGAGAATACGTCGACTGGCGTCCTTCGCTCAGCGCTTGAATTTGGCAACCTGGCGGCGGGGCTTAGTGTGGGGTCCCCGCACACGATTGATCCCGGCTTAAACCTGGAACGTATCCGCGCGTTTGCGGTTGAACACGGCTTAACGCTCGGTTGAACCGGCCGTCGCCGGGGCGGCCCGACTCTGTTCGAATTGCTGGCTCAGCCGTTCAACCTCGGCCATACATTTCCCGGATTCCTGGACCAGGGCTTTTCGCGTCTCGGAATCGGCTGTTTTCAGGCGTTCGCCGATCGCCTTCATCCGTTCGTTGACAACGTTCATTTGGCCCAGAAGATCCTCTTGTTGCCGGATCGATTCCATCGTGATCCGGATGTCGGGTTCACGCGGAAAGGCAAATGCTTTTTCAGGTAATCCGCCGGCGGGAAGGATCGGATCGGCGGGTGGCCAGGTGATCGCCAGCAGGGCGGCCGGGATGGCGCATAGGATGATTCCATAGATCGCGTATCCGATTCCGCGGCGGGCCGGGGCCGGGAATGGTTTTGAAAGGGCGGGATGGCCGGCTTGGATCCCCAGCCGGTCGTAAACAGAGGCGTCGATAGGGACGGACTGTGCGGACAGTCGCCCGATCATCGATTCCATTCCTGCCAGGCCAGTGAGGAAAAAGGAAAACGCCTGGCCGTTTTTGCAGATTACCCGGATGCCCGTTTCGTTACCGCCAAACATCAGCGCCGGACCAAGGGCTCGCCGGTTGAAAAGCGATAGCACGAAAAGCGTCTTGCGCAGCCACGGTGGAATCGACGGCTGTTCGAATGCCGTCACATGATCGATGTCGGCCCAGGCGATTTTCACGCGTCCTCTGAGGGAGGTGTAGTCGAGTCCGTTCGGCGTCATGTCCATGCGCAAGGAGGCATACCAGGCGGCCGCCACGCAGGAGCAAAGGCTGATGGCCGCCAGCAGCCACATGAAGGTGGTGATAATGTTCCACCCCGGCGCCAGCGGGGACTCTCCGGCGTTGTCCTGGCTGATCAGGATGGGCAGGCTGAAAAACAGCCCGCCAAGGATGATGCCCAGAAGGTCGGGTACGGTGGATGTCCGAATGTGGGCGTAAGCCAGTCCTTCCGTGGGCGACGGCCTTCGGGGAAGCAGGAAATAGAGCAGGAAGGCGCCCAGAATGAAGATGAGTCCGGCGGTTCGGTGGGGGAAAACCAGAAAGGCCGGCGCATGGCGGAAGAGGTCTTCGCGATCACTCAACTGGACAAACAGGTATTCCGAGCGGGTCTGGCCCTTGATTTGCACATACTGGAGCGGGTCCGCCTCGCTGAAGCCGGTGGCAATGCCCGCGAGCGGAGGCACGTTGGTCCGGAAATACAGGCTTTCATCGTAAGGCCAGCGCGCGCGGTGCCGGGCCCATGAATCCGAGGGGGCCTGCCCCAACACGGTGCTGGCCACTCCCTTGAAGAAGCCCTCCCACACCGAGCCGTCAACCACCTTCAGGCGCCCTTCGGTTTCGTGTGCGATGAAAGCGTCGCGTTTCAGCCGGGTTTCGGCGTAGACGTCCATCTCGCCCGAGGCGTCACGCCCCAGCGTTTCCGTGGCCATCTGCGTGAGTTCCTCCGCGCGCCGCTCCTTGTGCTGGCGATTTTTATCCCAATCCACCGGATCGACACGGAACAAATGAGGTTCGGCCCACAGGCAGAGCCAAAGTCCGGTCAGTAAGCCGGCCACCAGGATTAATCGGCGCACGATTTCCACGGGAGTCTCCGTTGTTGTTTTTAATACGCCAGGGAGCGGAAATCCGGAATCCGGTAGCTGATGACCAGGTTGGTGGCGGGGAATTTTTTGCATTGATCGTCGCCGGCGCGGGCGACGAGATGCAGGTCCTGCCCCTTGATCGCCAGCGCCGGCGCGGCACGGAAATGAACGGACGACGCCGGCTGTTCGATCAGGCCGGCGAATGACCAGTCGACGAGATTTTTCGAAAAGTGCAGTTGCAGGCCGCAGGCTTCCTCGCAGGGCAGGCCCCACCATTTGGCCGGCAGGCGGGCGGGCAGGGACATGGTGTCCGTCATGCGGTTTCCGACGCTCCAGTAAAGGCCGCTGGTTTCATCGAAGCAGGCGTCAAACTTCTGGTTTCCACCGGGCCAGGGAATCAGGGACATGGGCACCCCGGAGGGGGCGACCAGGGGTTCCAGACAGGGCGCGGCATCGGGCGTTAACCGGATTTTCAGGATGGCGGCCAGATTGGACCGATGGACGCCGGTGCGACAGACCAGCAGCAGGGATGAGGGGTCATGCCATTGGTGCGGCGGCGCAGGCAGGGGCAGCACGTGGGCGTCGTCCCATCCGGGGCGGTTGGTGAATCGGCCTCCGCCGATGGGATCAGGCTTGTCAATGGAGGGGCTTGAGAAGAAAGGAATACCAAAACCGGGATAGGCCTCGGGCGTGAACCATTCCGAGAATGTTTTTTCCGGCGTGGAGAAAGTCCAGCTTTTGGGAGTCATCAGATTGGTGCCGGCCTTGGCCCGCATGACCACGGGCACAAGAATGCTGCCGGGCCAGCCTTTGAAAGGGGTGGGGCGGGTTTTCATGAACGCCGCATAGAGAAATCCCTGATGGGCGAGCACGTTGCCGGGCCCCTGCGTGAACAGGCCTCCGGCGTCATCCTCGGGCGTGAGGGCCTCTGGCTTGCTCCAGGTGTTCCCGCCATCCTGCGACTTGATGAGCTGCAGGTTGCCTTTGTGGCCGAGCGCGTAAATGGATTCGCCGTCGCGGAACAGGCGGGCAAAGGCGAAGGGGAAGTCGGCGCGAGCCTGCCAGGTGGCGCCCTTGTCGTTGGAAGAGACTATTTTCCCAAGGAGAAGATGATTGAAGGGGTAATGGTGCCCCTTGATGCCTGGCAACTTGGTGACGCCGGGGCCATGCAGGTGCAGGGTGGCAAGCAGACGGCCGCTGGAGAGGGCCAGCAGAGAGGGATTGGCATGAAAGACGCCGGCCGGATCGGGTGACGAAACAAGAGTGACGGGCTGGGGGTCGAGCGGAATGACTTTCCAAGTTTCGGCTGGTAGACCGTTTCGCATAGGGAAGTATAGAGATCCGTTAAACCTGAACCCAAAGTGGAGCGGGAGACCGGGATCGAACCGGCGACGTTCAGCTTGGGAAGCTGACATTCTACCACTGAATTACTCCCGCATCGAAGACGGTTTTATACTTAGCACATCTTAGACACCATGACCAAGCTTTTTCTTAAAAAGGATTGAACTCGGCCCACCGCTAGGGTAAGTTCACTGTTCAAATCATGTCATTTCGTCTGGATCACATATGAATCCTTTGTTGATCGAAAATGCGCTGATCGTCAAGCCAGGTGAGTCCGTCGCTCATGGCTCTTTGCTGATCATCGGCGCCAAGATCGCCGCCTTGAATCCAGCTGTACTGCCTCCGGATGTTGTTCGCCTGGATGCGGGCGGCAAGCGTGTCACCCCGGGGCTCATCGACCTGCACACCCATGGGGTGGGGCAGTTCATGTACGATCATATCGAGCAGGTCGCCGAAGCTTCGCGTTACATCGCCACCCGAGGATGCACCAGCGCGTTTCCCACGATCGTGCCCCTTGCCGGCCCCAAATTGCTGGGTTCTTTGGAATCACTGGCCTTGATCCTGGATAAGGCTCCCGGTGCACGCCTGCCCGGCATTCACCTGGAGGGCCCGTTCATGGCCGTGCCGGGCGCCGCCTGTCCTCTCCTTTCCGGCGACCTTGTGCTTCTCGGGGAACTGATTGCGGCCTGCCAGGGACGGCTTTCCATCATGTCCCTGAGCCCGGATACCCAAAACATCATCCCCGTGATCGAGCGTCTGGTGGAGTGCGGCGTGGTCCCTTTCATCACTCATACACGGGGCACCGCGGAGCAAGCGCAGGCGGCGATTGCCGCCGGCGCCCGTCACGCCACCCACTTCTACGATGTCTTTTACAGTCCGCCCGAGTATGAACCGGGGGTTCGCCCCATGGGCGTCATTGAGGCGTTCATGGCCGATTCCCGCACGACAGTTGATTTTATCTGCGACGGCTGCCACGTTCCGCCCTTGGTCGTCCAAGCCTGGGTGGCGGCTCTGGGGTGGTCCCGTGTCATGTTGATCACCGATTCGAATATTGGCGCCGGTCTTCCGGCCGGCGTCTACGACACCCCGTGGGGTTATAAAGTCCGCGTTAAGCCGGGGGATGGCGCCCGGATAGCCGAAGGGCCTCAAATGAATGCCTTGGCCGGCAGCGCGTTGACCATGGATGTCGGCATGGCTAACCTGTTGAAATGGCTTTCGCCGCTCCCGCCGGCCCAGGTTTGGGCCATGGGCAGCCTCAACCCCGCCAATCTGATGAAAAAGCCCACCCTTGGACGTCTTGAACCCGGCGCCGAAGCCGACCTCGTGATGTGGTCGGACGACCTGAAGCCGGTTCGCACCTGGGTGGCCGGATCCACCGTTTTTGAATCATCCAACCCACCGGAATAACCAGAAGGAAGTCATCATGAAAGCCAATTGGGCCAAAGTCGATCTCACCCAGTTCCCGAAAATCATTGTGCCGCCGCCGGGCCCCAAGTCCAAGGCCATGCACGCCCGGTGCTGCAAGCATTTCAAGGGGTTGAGCAGCCAGGTGAAGCTGTTTCCGGTGGCGTTCGAATCCGGCTACGGCTGCACGCTGAAGGATCTCGACGGCAACCAGTACATCGACTTTTCCTCCGGTATTTATGTGACGACGCTGGGTCACTGCCATCCTAAAATCGTGGAAGCCGTCCAGAAGGCCACCGCCACCTTGATGAACGCCCATGATTTTACGACTGAACTCAAGACCAAGCTGGTTGAAAAACTGGCTTCCGTTCTGCCGGGCGACCTCAAGGGCTACCAGTTTTACGATTGCGGCACGGCGGCGGTTGAGGCCGGTCTGCGTATTTGCCGCGCCGGAACGAAAAAGCATGAGATGATCTCCTGCTTCAACGATTTCCATGGCAAGACCTACGGCGCGGTGTCGCTGGCGCAGATGCGCTCGACCGTGTATGGGCCGGCGCGCGCCCCAGGCTTCCACATGGTACCCCGGCCCGATCCGTACCGGCCTATCTGGGCGAAGCCTGACGGGACCATCGACACCGACAAGTATATTACGTTTTACGAGGAGTATCTGGACAAGGGCACCGCCGGCCAGGTGGCGGCGTTTGTTCTTGAGCCCATCCAGGGCTGGGGTGGCTCAATCATTCCCCCGGATGACTTCTTTCCTAAACTGCGCAAGCTCTGCGACAAGCACCAGATCATGCTGATGGCCGACGAAGTGCTGACCAGCATGGGCCGCACCGGCAAGTACCTGGCGATGGAGCACTGGAATGTCATCCCGGACGTGGTCACCCTCGGCAAGGGATTCGGAAACGGATTCCCCGTGACCGCTGTGGCCGTACGCGAGCCGTACATGGAGCATTTTGAGGCGATTTCCGCCTCAAGCAGCTATGGCGGAAATCCGATGGCCTGCGCGGCGGCCCTGGCCT
>CAMDGM010000013.1 GCA_945898015.1 PVC group bacterium
GCGTTGCCCCTTGCGCGGAGCGCGGCGTACGAAGACGGGGAAGCATGGCTGCTGGACTTGCCGGTTCTCGGCAACCGGTGGTATGCGGTCCTTCAGTCGGATGATGCGGGCGCCAGTTGGACCACGAATGCGCCGGCCATCCGGGCCACCGCCAATTATTTGAACTGGCTGGATTTGGCGGCGGGCACCAATCGCCTCTACGAGGTCAAGGACCTGAAAAAGTAGGCGGCCTGTCAGCAATCGCAAGGATTCGTGTTGATTCGTGTCCATTCGCGGTTTCTGGATCGGACAAGCAGCAACCTCAACAGCGGTTGCGCTTCATACCCATCTATTTTGCCGCCCGCCGACATGGACCGCGACGGCATGACGGATGCGGGCGAGTATATCGCGGGCACCGATCCCGCCAACCTGACCGGGTTCCCGACTATTGCCTTTACCAATCTGTTTAGCCAGGCCGCAGGCAAGGTCGAGTTCTACGTCCGTCGCTGTGGGCATTTGAGGCACAAATGAATCTTTGACGGAAAGCGCCGCGGATGCCGGGCACCGGTCAGCCGTTTTAAGGCCGATAAGTAGGCCGGGCGCTATGACGCTGTGAAAAAATGAAGCGTGCGGTCTGTGTAGGCCGCGCGCTACGAGCGCGGCACGGCTCCACGAATAGAGATGCCGGGAAAAGCACCAGAACGTGTGAGACGCCGGGCTCGTAGCGCCCGGCCTACCAGAAGAAGCCCGCACGATGCAGTTCCAAAACGGACGCTGCACAAAGGAGCGACTCCCCGACGAAACGGCAAGGCGCCCGTTGACGTCGCCTCACGCTTTTGAAGGCTGACAAGTCCTTGCCGTTTCCTTATGATGCCCGCACATGATCCTGACATGACTGGCGCACGATGCGGAACACGGGATCAACGGGAGGCGGGGCATGAGCGGAAAGAAAAACGGGAAGCGGCTCTGGGTGGGACTGGACGTGGGCGGCACCAAGATGCTGGCGTGCGTGTATGACGACGATTTTCGCTGCCTGGGCCGGCGCAAGAAAAAGACGCGAGACGAGGCGGGCCCCTCGGACCCCCTGTCCCGCATGGCGACCGTGATCCGCGAAGCGCTCGACGAGGCCGGCGCGCCGCCTTCCGCTTTGGCGGGCGTGGGGATCGGCCTGGCCGGCATGCTGGATCTGGATAAGGGCATCCTGATTGAGGCGCCGAACCTGGGCTGGAAGAAGCTCAAAGTGGTGGAAGGCTTGCGCAAGCGGTTGAAGGCGCCGGTGGTGATCGCGAACGATGTGGATGCCGGAACCTATGGCGAATACCGGTTTGGCGCGGCCCGCAAGTCGCGGTGTGTCCTGGGCGTGTTCCCCGGCACGGGGATCGGTGGCGCCTGTGTGTATGACGGCAAGCTCATCCGGGGGAAGACGGGTTCCGCCATGGAAATCGGGCATTTGCCCGTGGATCCCGATGGCGTGCTCTGCGGGTGCGGCAAGCGGGGCTGCCTGGAGACGGTGGCCAGCCGGCTGGCCATTGCCGGCCAGGCGGCGCAGGCGGCGGTCCGGGGCGAGGCGCCGTGCCTGTTGAAGCTGGGCGGCACGGACTTGACCAAGATCCGCAGCGGCTTGCTGGCCGAGTCCATCCGGGGCGGCGATCGCGTGATCGAGCAGCTGGTGCGGCGCGCGGCGCACTGGCTGGGCTATGGCATCGCGGGCGCGGTGCATTTGCTGGCGCCCGACACGATCCTGCTGGGCGGCGGGCTGGCCGAGGAATTTCCCCGCCTGTATGTTGAGGAGGTGGAAGGCGCGGTCCGGGACCGTGGCCTGGCGACCTTCACCGCCGGCCTGCGTTTCACGGTGGCGGCGTTGGGCGCCGAGGCCGTGGCCATGGGCGCGGCGGCGATGGCGGCGGAGGAGGCATGAGCGCGGCTTCGGCCAGACGGGCCAAGCCCGTTGCGGTCCGGCCGCCCCGCCTGATTGCCGTCATTGACGTGGGCGCGAGCGCCATCCGGATGGATATCGCCGAGCTCGGCGGCCCGGAGGACGTCCGGATTCTGGACAGCCTGGCCCGGTCGGCGTCGCTGGGGCGCGACACCTTTAATGCCGGCCGGATTGAGCCCGAGACCACGGAGGCCTGTGTCGGCATCTTGCGCGACTTCCGCCAGGCCGCCGAGGAGTATGCGGGTGAGACGGGGTCCCCTATTTCCATCCGCGCCGTCGGCACCAGCGCCTTGCGGGAGGCGGAGAACCGCGACGCGTTCCTGGACCGCGTCTTCATCGCCACGGGAATTCATGTCGAGCCGATCGAGGAGCCCGAGGTCCATCGCCTCACGTACATGGCGCTTCACCGGCTGATGGGCGACCAGCCCTTTATGAAGCGGGGCGATGTGCTGGTGGCCGAGGTCGGTGGGGGCGGCACCAAGATGCTGCTCATCCAGGACGGGTTTGTGACCTGTTCCGAGACGTTCCGCCTGGGCTCCCTGCGCGTGCGGGAAGCGCTGGAAACGGATGACGAATCCGAGGCGCACACGGAGGAGGCCCTGGGCCGGCAGATCGAGCGGACGCTGGACCAGATCCGCCGGACGGTGCCGGTGAAGCGGGCGCCGCACCTGGTGGCGGTCCTGGGTGATCTTCCCGCGACCCTGATGAGCGCGCTCGGGGCCGGGCCCGCCGGCGCGGGCCGGCCGTTTGTGGGCGCGCTGGACGTGAAGACGTTCATGCGGGCCCGGGAGATCGCCGAAAAAAGCGAAAGCGAGTTGGTGCGGGATTACGGGCTGTCGCCCCGGGAGGCGGCGGCGGCGGGGCCGGCGCTGATGACCTACGTGAGCCTGGCCCGTGAATTCCGGGTGAAGACCGTGAGCCTGGCGCGTGTGGACCTGCGCCTGGGCCTGCTGTTCAACGAGGTGATGCGCGGCGCCTGGACGGCCCATTTTTCGGAGCAGATCATCCGCTCGGCCCTGGCGCTGGGCGCCAAGTATGCCTTTGACAAGCCCCACGCCCTGCATGTGACCGAGCTGGCCGTGCGCCTCCTCCGCGAGGTGGCCTCGGATCACAACCTGGAGCCGCGCCACGAGATCCTCCTGCGCGTGGCCGGGATCCTGCACGATATCGGGGCGTTCGTGAGCAGCCGCAGCCATCACAAGCACTCGTCCTACCTGATTGCGAGCAGCGAGCTGTTCGGCCTGACGACCCGCGACACGGCGCTGATCGCGCTGGTTGCGCGGTACCACCGGCGCTCGCCGCCGGCACCGTCCCACCCGGAATTCGTCCGGCTGGACCGCGAGGACCGGGCGCTGGTGCTTCAGCTGTCGGCCGTTCTCCGGGTGGCGGATGCGCTGGACCGGAGCCATTCCCAGCGGATTCGCATTGCGGGATTCCTGCGGACGGGGGATGAGCTGTCGCTGGGCGTGGAGGACGTGGGCGACTTATCGCTGGAGCGGGTGGCCCTGGAAACCAAGGGCGGCTTGTTTGAGACGGTGTACGGGATGCGGGTTACGCTCCGGCCCACCGTGATGCCGGGAATTCGATAGGGGAGGCGCGACGATGGCCCGTTCCATTTTCCTGAACCGGGAGTTAAGCTGGCTGGCGTTCAACCGGCGGGTGCTGGAGGAGGCCCGCGATCCCGCCGTGCCGGTGCTCGAGCGGCTGAAGTTCCTGGCCATCACGGCCTCCAATCTCGACGAATTTTTCATGGTGCGGGTGGGCGGGCTGCTGGAGCTGGTCCGGGAGGGGCGAGACAATCCGGATCCTGCGGGGCTGCGGCCGGACGCGCAGCTGAGCGCCATCTCCCGGGAGGTCCGGCGCATGGTGGCGGAGATGGGGTCCTGCCTCCGGGACATCGAGGAGCGCCTGCGGGATGAAGGGCTCCGGCGGTGCGGCCTGGGGGAGATGGATGAAGCCCAGCTCGACCATCTATCACGGGTTTTTGATCGCGAGGTGTTTCCCGTGCTCAGCCCCCAGGCGGTGCGGCGGTTCCGTGAATTTCCGCTGTTGCCCGGCCTGACGGTGGCCGTGGCGGTCCGGCTGGGCGGCCGGCGGCCGGACCGGCGCGACCGCTTTGCCGTGGTGGCGCTGCCCCGCAACCTGTCCCGCCTGGTCACCGTGCCGGCGGAGCGGGGCAACGTCAGCGTGCTGCTGGAGGATCTCGTGACGGCCCTGCTGGACCGCCTGTTCCCGGGCGAGACGGTGGGGGAACACGCCGTGTTCCGGATCACCCGCAACGCGGACATGAGCGTGCAGGAGGACCAGGCGGGCGATTTGCTGGCGCAGATGCGCGAGGTGCTGACCGAGCGCAAGCTGAGCGCCTGCGTGCGGCTGCAGGTGGATGAGGCCGCGTCGCCCCTCATGGTCCGGCTCCTGCGCAAGGCGCTGGGGGTCGGGGACCGGGAGCTGTTCCGCGTGCCCGCGCCGCTGGATCTGTCCCTGTTTTCAACCCTGGCGGGCATGCCGGGCTATGAGGCGCTGCGCGAGCCGCCGTGGAAGCCGGTCGTGCCGGCCGCGTTCCGCCAGGGGCAGTCCGTGTTCGAGACGCTGGCCCGGCAGGACGTCCTGCTGGTCCACCCCTATGAGTCGTTCGATCCGGTTGTACGGCTGGTGGACGAGGCGGCCGACGATCCCGACGTGCTGGCGATCAAGCAGATCCTGTACCGCACGAGCCGGGAGAGCCCGATTATCGCGGCGCTGGCCCGGGCGGCGGCCAAGGGCAAGCACGTGACCGCGCTGGTGGAGCTGAAGGCGCGGTTTGACGAGGCCCGCAACATTGGCTGGGCCCAGGCGCTGGAGGTGGCGGGGGTGCAGGTGGTGTACGGGGTGAAGAATCTCAAGACGCACGCCAAGATCTGCATCGTGGTGCGGCGCGAGGCGTCGGGCGTGCGCCGGTACCTGCATTTCGGCACCGGCAACTACAACGAGAGCACGGCGCGGCTGTACAGCGATGTGAGCTATATGACCTGCCGCGAGGGCTTTGGCCGGGATGCATCCCGGTTCTTCAATGCGATCACCGGGTTTTCCGGTTCCGTGCCTTACGAGAACCTGGCGGCGGCCCCGCTCGGGCTGCGGGCGCGGCTGCTGGACCTGATCGAGGCGGAGCGGGTGTGCGCCGAGCGGAACGAGCCCGCCCGGATCACGGTCAAAGTTAATTCGCTGTCGGACCCGGCGATGATCGAAGCCCTGATCCGGGCCGCGAAGGCGGGGGTGAAGGTGCGCCTGAACGTGCGCGGGGTCTGCTGCCTGAAGCCGGATGTCAAGGGCGGCGGGATCGAGGTGGTGAGCGTGGTGGACCGTTATCTGGAACATGCGCGCATCCTGCATTTTCATCACGGGGGCAAGCCGCAGGTGTTTATTTCCAGCGCGGACTGGATGACCCGCAATCTTGATAAGCGGATCGAGCTGCTGGTGCCGGTGGAGGATCCGGCCTGCCGGGCCCGGCTGACGGCCTTTCTGGAGGGCTTCTTCCGCGACACGGCCAAGGCGCGGCGCTTGTTGTCCGATGGCACGTGGGAGCGGGTGCGCCCGCCCGAGCGGGGCAAGCCCTACCGGGCCCAGGAGGCGTGGTATGGGACCGTCTCTGCGGAAGTGAAATCCGCGGCCCGCGCCGAGGAGCGGCTGTTCGAGCCCCAGCGTCCTTCGCGTGGCAAGCCGCGGTCTGATACCCGTTAAGGAATGGGCCCTCATGACAGGGCCGGTTTGTGCCGTTTTATCGGGGCCGGTCCTGCGCGAAGCATGGTAGGGCGGCCAGCCTGCCCTGAGCTTGTCGAAGGGGTCCCTTGACCGCCGGTGTAGCTGTCCGGCGGGTGGGTTGAGCGTCCGTGAAAAGCCCGTTTAGGGGGCTTGCGCCCGGGGTTGTGTAGCGCCGCACTGAGTGCGGCGGAGGCCCGCCCATTTGGTGGCGGTCAGGGGGATTTCATGAATAACCGGCGGCCGCGCCGGGGGGCGATCACGAGGGCCAGGATGAACAGGGCGAGGCTGACCAGCACGATGGCCGCGCCCGAGGCGATGCCGAGATAGTAGGACAGGTAGAGTCCGGTAACGCCGGAGAGCGCGCCGCAGACAGCTGCCACGGCCATGATGACCGGCAGCCGGCGGGCCAGCAGAAAGCCGGTGGCAGCGGGGGTTACGAGGAGCGCGAGCACGAGCGTGATGCCCACGGTCTGGAGCGACACAACGGTCGTCACCGCCACGAGCGCCAGGAGCAGGTAGGAGAGGAAGGCGGCCGGCAGCCGGAGCGTGATGGCGAAGGTCTCGTCGAAGGTGACCACGACCAGCTCCTTGTAGAAGAGGCCCAGGGTGAGCAGGACGGCGGACGCGCAGAGGAAGATGAGGGCCAGGTCGCCGGGGCCCACGGCCAGGACGTTTCCAAACAGGATGTGCGTGAGGTCCGTGCCCGTGCTCCGCATGGCCGAGAGGATGGCGACGCCCAGCGCGAAGAGGCCGGAGAAGACGATCCCGATGGCGGCATCTTCCTTGATCCGGGCCCGGCGCTGGACAAACCCGATGCCGAACGAGGCGGCCAGCGCGGTGCCGAGCGCCCAGAGGAAGAGGGCGGGGCGGCCGCCGCCCAGGAGGGTGCCGATCGCCACGCCGGGCAGGATGGCATGCGAGAGCGCGTCGCCCAGAAAGGCCATGCCGCGCAGGATGACAAAGGTGCCGATTACGGCGCAGACGATTCCCACGAGCACGGCGGCGGCCATGCCGCGCAGCATGAAGCCGTATTGAAGGGGCTCGGCAAGGAGGGCGATGACATCGGGCATGATCAGCCTCCCTCGCAGCAGGTGTCGGCGAACACGAGATGGCCGTCGGCCGTGTGGACCAGGTGAAGGCGTCCGCCGTAGGCCTCGCCGAGCGCCTCGGGGGTCAGGACGGCCGGGGCTTTTCCGACGGCAATGATTTTGCGGTTCAGCAGCAGCACGCGGTCGAACCGTTCGGCGGCCAGCCGCAGGTCGTGCAGCGCCACGAGCACGGCGACCCCCTTGTCACGAAGTTGGTCTAGGATGCCGAAGATATCCTCGCGGGCGGGCGCGTCGAGGGCGGCAAAAGGTTCGTCCATCAGCATGATGCCGGCCTCCTGGGCGAGGGCGCGGGCGATGAACATCCGCTGCTGCTGGCCGCCCGAGAGCTCGCCGATCTGGCGCCGGCTTAGATCGGCCATCCCGACCGTGTCCAGGCAGTCGGCGGCGATCGACCGGTCCTCGCGATTGAGGCGGTGGAAGAATCCCCGTCGGCCGATCCGGCCCATCAGCACGGCGTCGGCCACGGTCACGGGGAATTGCCAGTCCACCTCGCTGCGCTGGGCGAGGTAGGCGATGCAGGTGTGAAGGCCCGGCTGGCTGCCGCCGATGCGGATGTGTCCGGTCGCGGGGGTCAGCAGGCCCGCGCACGCGCGGAACAGGGAGCTTTTGCCGGCGCCGTTGGGCCCGATCACGGCCATGCGCTCGCCCGCTTCCACCCGGAGGGTGATCTGTTCCAGAACCCGGACGGCGCCATAGCGCACGTCGACCGCCTCCAGTTCCAGGCCGGCCGCCCCGGGATCGTGGGGGCTATGTTTTTTCCGGAACATGGTTATTCCTTGAGTGCCTGGAGGATCACGGTGACGTTGTGGCGCATGAACGCCAGGTAGGTGCCCGCGGGGCCCTCCGGCCCGCTGAGCGCGCCGTCGTAGAAAACAGCCACCCGGGCGCCGGTGTCGGCGGCTACGCGTTCGGCGAGGGCGGGCGACACGGAGCGGGTGACGAAAAGCGCCGGAATGTGGTTCGTGCGGATGATTTCCTCAAGCGCGGCCAGGTCGCGGGCGGAGGGTTCGGCGGCGGTGCTGAAGCTGGGAACCAGAACGCCCGAGAGCGTGAACCCGTACCGGTCGGCGAAGTAGCCCAGCACGGCATGATCGGCCACCAGCCGGCGGCGGTCCGGCGGGAGCGTGGCGGTTTGTTCCCGGATCCAGGTGTCCAGCGCCAGGAGCTGGGCGCGATAGCCGGCGGCGCGGGCGGCGTAGGCGGCGGCATGGGCGGGGTCCTGCGAGGACAGGGAGTCGCGGATGACATCGGTCCAGATGGCGACGTTGAGGGGGTTGAACCAGACGTGTGGATCGGCGCTGTCCGGGGTGTGTCCGTCGCGCTCGCCGTGGTGGTGCGGTTCCGTCAGGAGGCGGGGAGCGAGAGTGCGGGACACCTCGATCACTTCGGAGCCGGCCGGGAGTCGGGGGAGAAAGGATTCGAGGCCGAGCCCGTTGGCGAAAAGCAGCCGGGCGCGGGAGAGGGCCGCGAGGTCGGCGGGGGTCGGGTTGAAGGCGTGCGGATCCTGGCCCGGCTTGAGCAGGGTGGTCAGGGCGATGTCGGGGCCTCCGATGACCGCCACGATATCGCCAAGGATGGAGGTGGTGGCGGCCACGCGCAGGGGGCCGGCCTCGGGACTGGCGTGTTCGCTTCGTCCGCACCCGGCGGCCAGAACGAGTGCGCCGGCCAGCCCGGCATGAAGAAGGGCGATGGCTTTCATGGGTGGCATGATAAAGGAAGGCCGGCGTAATGAAAAGCGAGAACGATTGGGTTTGACCCTTGACTTTGACGGGGGGTTCCTTTACGGTTTTATTAAACCATACTATTATTTTTTTAGATGATGGGGCGCGATGGGAGTGGGCCATCGGCATCAGGGCGGGAGATGGAGTATGGCGCTTAAAGCGCAGACAGGCGTGAAGTTTTTCGATGAAAAACACGGCGGCGTCTTTGCCGGCCGGTGTTGGACTGTTTCCGGAGCCTCCGGCACCGGGACGTCGTCCATGGCCCTTCAATTTCTGGCTCACGGAATTGCCCAGGGGGAGCGGTGCCTGCTGTTATCCGTTCATCGTGCGGTGGATGCGGTGCGGTGGGCCACCGCCCAGAATCCGGGCATGGAAAAAGCGATCGAGAGCGGGCAGTTTGTCGTGCTCGAATATGGCGACATTGTGCCCGGGCGTGACGAGGAACCGGACCCCAGCCTGCCCCCCGAAGGGTTTCTGGATTTGCAGCGCATCGTCGAGACCAACTCCATTCAACGCGTGGTGCTCGACACGGTGTTGCCTTGGGCCATGACGCACAACCCGGAATCCCTGGGGGAGCGGACCTTTTCGCTGGTTCGCGCCTTTGACCGGCTGAAATGCACCACGTTGCTGACCCTGCCCCGCCCGGTCTCCCCCAACGCGGTCCGGCTGAAGCAGGGCTTGGAAACGGTGGTGCCGGTGGCGGTGGAATTGTCGACCTCCCTGGACACCGGGCACCACACCTGGCGGACGGTCAAGTATCTGGGGGAGACGGAGGTGGAGCCGCCCGTGCGCTACGTGATCATCCCGGGGGCGGGTATCCAGGCGGGAACCGAATCGCGTTCCAAGGCGGCTCCGGCCGAACGATCTTCTCAGCGCGCCCGGTTTTCAGCCGCCGTGTTCGAGGCGGAAAACCATTCGAGCCGGGCGCCGGACCGAAATGCCCGTTTTGGCATGACCATTTCGAGGTAGCGCATGTATCTGGCCTATTGGAATCTGCGGGAACAGCCTTTTCAGAACGTTGCCGACGCCCGGTTTGCCTACCTGTCCGAACAACATCAGGAGGGGTTGGCCCGGCTTATCTACGTGGTGAAGAGCCGCAAGCTCGGCGGGGTGCTGATCGGCACCTACGGCGCGGGGAAAAGCATGATCCTGGAGCTGCTGGCCCGGAACGACGAGGCCGTGACCAGCACCCGGTTTGTCCAGTTTGACGCGCCGTCGGGCGGCGTCGTCGGGCTGGCCCGGCAGGTGCTGGGAGCGCTTGAGCTCGGGGTGCGGTTTGCGGATGTCGACGGCGTGCTGGAAACCATCCGCGACCTGACCGTCAACGCCAAAGCCGCCTTCCCGCACACGACGCTGGTGATCGACGAAGCGCAGATGATCCAGGATCCCGAGGCGATTGATTTTCTTCAGAGGCTGACCAACGTCCGCCTTGTTCAAGGCGCCGGTCGTCCCGACTGTCCTGCCTTCACCCTGATTCTCGCGGGCCACGTCGAGCTGGAGCAGTTGATTATCCGCAAGTCGGCGTTTCGCCAGCGTTTGTCCCTGGTCTGGCATCTCGAACCCCTGAACGACCGCCAGACGCTTGAATACGTGGAATACCGGATGCGCGCTGCCGGCGGGGACATCTGGGTTTTCGAGGAAGAGGCCCTCGCCGATGTGGCCGCCGCGTCGGCCGGCATTCCCCGGGTGATCAACAACCTCTGTGACGTGGCGCTGATGATGGGCTTTGCCCTGCGATCGACGCGGATCACCCGGAAAATCATGCAGCAGGCCATCGACGAGGTTTCTCCGCCGCAATCTCGCCAAAACGAAGGCGAGTGGCGGGAGACGGGAACGACATGAGAGACGATCCGGCCTATGTCATTTTGTTGGGAACGATCATCGGGCTGCTGGCCATCATTTATGCCATCGCCATAGTCGTCAAGAATCGAAAGCGTCATCATGAGCGCGAGTCGCTGGAATCCGTGATCCAGGCCCGGGAAAAGGGGGATGATCCCGCTCCGACTCCGCCGCCGGTGGTGGTTGAGGCGCCCCGGGTTTCACCGCCTGTTGTGGCCGCGGTTCCCCAGTCCGGCCCCTTGCCTGTTGTCAAGCCGCCGCTGCCGAAGCCGCGTCCCAAGGCCCTGATTGCCTGGGTTCCGCCGGTGACGGACGGGCCTCCCCGGTTCAACCAGTATATTACCTGGCCCAACACCAAAGTCGCCACGCCCGTGGCTGAGCGGGCTCCGGCGGAGAAGGATTATGTCTGGGATTAGACAGGTTCATGGCGACGCGCGGCCGCCACACGATCGGAACTTCATCAACATAGACTGAGGGAGAGACGTATGCGTAATCCTATCCGGCTTGTTCAGGTAGCGGCCGTCCTGCTGGCGTTCTCGTGGATGGGGGCGGCGGAAGCCGTGGGCCCCGCCGTGGCCGTCCCCCCGCCTTCTTCCGTGCGCGCCCGGGATCTTTTCGATCAGGCGGCGATGCTGGCCCAGGATAAAAACTACCGGGAGGCCATCCCCCTGTTGGAGGAGGTGCTCCGCCAGGATCCGACCCTGAAAGCGGGCTGGGAATCGCTGGGCTGGGCGTATTGGCGCGTGGGCCGCGAGAACGACGCCATCGCGCTCTGGGAGCGGCTCCGGTCGCTCGACCCCAGCCAGCCGCTGGCTTACAATCTGCTGGCCAAGGCGGCCACGGCGCGCGGCGATCTGGTCCGCGCGACGGAGCTCAACCAGCGGAGCCTGGAATTGCAGCCCGATCAATATGCGGTGAAGTATGATCTGGCGCGCATCCTGCTGTGGCGCGGCCAGACGGAGACGAGCATTGCGATGTTCGACACGGCCCTGAAGACGGATCCCAACCGGCTGGATATCATGCTGGACCTGGCCCGGGCCCTTTCGGGCATGTGGCGGTACGAGCAGGCGCTTCCGCTGTGGCATCGGCTGAGCGGGCAGACCCCGAACAACCTTGAATATCAGGCCATGGAAGGGCTGTGCCTGTTGCACGGGAACAAACCCGAGCCCGCCCGCGCTTTGTTCGAAAAGGTGCTGGCGAGCAAACCGGATCATCTTGTGGCGCTTGAGGGAATGGCGTACCTGGAGGAATTCGGGCCGGACTCCACCAAGGCCGCCCCGTATTACCGGAGGTTGATCCAGGCCCAACCCGATCCCAGAGAGAAGGAAACGGTGCGTTGCCGGCTGATTAACCTGCTGGTGCGCCTGCACCGCGCGGATCCGCTCGGGGCCACGTTGACCGAGCCGCTTGCCCTGGTGAAGGACCGGCTGGAGTATAATCCGAAATCCGTGGACGCCCTGCTGCTGAGGGGCGAACTGCTGCTGATGGACGTGAAATATGGCGGTGCCGAGGATCAGTTTATCGAGGTGCTTGAAAAATATAACGTCCATAACATTCGAGCCTACCGGGGCCTGTTTGAAACGTATGTTGCCGCCAAGCGTTTTGACCTCGCCCGCGAACAGCTGGAGTCGCTGCGACAGTTCAACCCGCTCGATCCGTATCTGGACTATTATCTGGCCCGGCTCGAATCCACCCAGGGCCGCTTTTCGGCCGCCTACGAAGCGCTGGACCGGCTTGAAGCGGCTGGCCGGCGTGGGGCGGTGGCGGTGATCCTTTACCATGGGCTGACACCGAGCCGGTATTTTCCCGATGCGCTGGCCGAAAGCCGCTTCCGGGACCAGTTGCAGGCCATGCGCCAGGCCGGTTTCGAGTTTGTCAAGTCGGGCGAAATTCCCGTTCTTTTTTCCGCCACTAATCCGCCGCCGGTTTTAGCTCCTCCTCCCCCTCCTCCTCCTGCTCCTGTGGTGGCCGTCCTTTCTCCGGTTCCCACGTCCGGGGTCGAGAAGGTGGTGGTCGTCGATGCGGGCGCGACCTTGCCTGTGGCGCGCCGCCATGTGGTGCCTCTGCGGGCATTATCGAGTCGACCGGCCAGTAAACCGGAGGCGGATGTGGCGCCGGCGCCTGTGGTGGCGCCCCCGCCAGCCGTTGAGCCGCCGCCCGTTGCGGCCTCCTTTGTTGCGGCGCCAGCCGCCCCCGCCATTCCCATCCGGGTGTCCATAAATTTTGACGATGGCCGCAAGGACACGATGGCCCTGGCGACCGGCGTCGCTCGTGATTTCGGCCTTGTTTTTTCGCACCACATCCCGTGCGGGTACATCATGCAAAACAATCCCTTCATTATCACCTGGGAGCAGCTTGAGAGCTATGCCGCCACCGGATGCTGGGAGTTTGGAAGCCATTTTGTCAAAGCGTCGATCCTGACCCCGATCGATGCCTTTGGCCAGACCGGCCACGCCTTACCTAACTTGATCGAGGAGAAGAACCGGCAGGAAACGCTCGAGGAGTACGCCGTCCGCCTGAAGCACGAATTCGCCGACAGTCAAGTCCTGCTCCGCCAGCACACCAAACAACCGGTGAACTTCATTTCCTATCCCTTTGGCGATATTGGCCAGGAGTTGGATACTAACTTGCAGGATCCCGTTCCGGGGATTCTGGAAACAGGCCGTCTCTATTATAACGTGGGGTTTATCCAGAGCACGTTCGGGTTTGCTGTCGCGGGTGACGATCCCATGCTCTACCAGCGCCACGAGATGGACCGGTGGATGAACGGGTCCAATGTGGTGGAATACGTGTACGCCCATCATCCTCTGTTTCTGGCGCAGCGCACCCGTGCCGAGTATGCCGCGCTCGACGGCAAGCAATACCGGGCGATGGAAAGCGTGGAGTGGCTGGAAAAGAACGGGTATCCTCCCGCGCTTCTGGAGGAGACCCGCCGTTACGTGCAGACCCGCCTGTCTGGCGGTTATGTCCGGCCGGCGGCGGCCGCCGCGGCCGAAAAAGCGGGCCGGGTGTTGGACTCCCTCAAGCCTCGCCTGCGGGGTGAAGGCGAGTATTTCCGGGACAACCAGGACCGGATGAACTGGCGTTTGTATGGCGGGGGGGGGCTCAACATCGGGGAGCGCCTGGCTCTGGATGCGAAGGCCGGGGTGGGGCAGCTGACGCAGAAAACCCTGGCGTCTGTCACAAACGGCATTCAGGTCGCGCCGTCGCGGAACCTGAAGGTGGACGAGGCCTCCGTGGGCGTGCGCGGCACCCTCCTGTTCGTGTCCGATCCCACCCACCCGATCACGGATTATTTGCCCCATTATATCAGCGCGGGCTTCATGCAACGGCAGTTCTCGGGCGATGCGCAGGATTCGGTGACGGCGTTGGAGGCGGAAACCCAGTTCCGGCCCCTCCTGCCGCTCGACGTCATGGTCCGGTATGAACGCGACATCGTGCCCGCCGCCCTGGCGGTGGTGGACGGCATCACGTACGATTTGTGGTCGGTGAACGGCGAGTACCGGTTGCGCGATTGGTGGAACTTGAACGGGTCGGGGCTGATGTATTCATTTTCGGACAACAATACGCGCGATCATTTCACGGCGAGCTCAAGCTGGCTGCTCTATGAACGCCTGGGTTTTTGGGCCGGGCTTCGCTATTACTACGCCAATGCCGAGGAGGATCGGGAGTCTTACTGGACGCCGTACGAGCTGAGCCGCTATTCGGTGGAGGGCCGGCTGCTGGGCCATTACCGGCGTGCTTACTATCACGTTAAAATCAATTTCGGCTACGGGAAAGAAAACGTCCGGCCGGAGGAGGAGCGCCGCTTTGTCGAGACTCAGGCTCGGGCTCAGGCGGAAGGCTGGGATGCGGGCGCGCCCCCGTCGACGGACTGGGAATTTGTTTTCGGCGCTTCCGCTTCAACCCGGATCCACCTGCAGGACCAGTGGGAGCTGAATGGCGAAATTTCCTATAATGAGAATCCGAACTATAATGAACTGTCGGTCTTTGGCGGTGTGTCGTATGCCTTTTGATCCCGAGGCGGCGTGATCAGTACGTGATCAGCAAAGGGGCCTGGCTGGAGAGCATAGCCGGCATCTCGCTCAGGCCGGCCCGGCGGATGACCCGGGCGCTGGTTGCCGGACCGTCCCCGGTGTTGAACTCGACGCCTCGCGCGAGGGGCTGGATTCGGACGAGGGCGTTGTTGGCACTGGTCGTGGCGACGACCAGCAGGCGCAGGGGCGAATCCCGCATGGCCTGACGCAGGGAGGCCACCCAGGAATCGCCCGGCCATTCCTTGAACTTCAGGATAAAGCCGTCGACGCCCATTTCCCGGGCGCGCGCTTCCAGCATCTCCGGTTTTACCGCCCCCGGCGCCTGGCATTCAATCATCGGTGTCAGCCAAAGGCGGTAATACCGGGCGAACACCCGGTTGATTTCGCGGTCGCTGCCCGGAAGCGAGGCCCAGATCCCGTCGGCTTGAAGGGTGATCCCTTCCGGGCAGAGCGCGGTCAGGCTGGCGACATCCTGCCGGAGCGTGTTCACCAGCGCGTCGTTTTCTGCGTCCGTGCCCGCTCGCACGGGGATGACGCCGAGTCGCATCGGGAGGGGGCCGGCCGACAGGCCCCCGAGGACGGCCGAGGCCTGGCCGCGCGTGGTGGCGTGCACCGCAAGGCCTATCCAGCCGAACCCCATTTCCGGCGGCAGCTGGAGGCTTTCAGGGAAGGCGGGTTTGCCGTCCACGTATCCCATGAGGCCCTGCCCCTTGACTTCCAGGCGGAGGCGGACGGGGGTTGGGTTTCGGGTGTACTCCAGCTTGTGTTCCGCCAGGAGGCGGTTGGCCTTCCAGGTCTGGATCCGCAGGGTGCCGTCGTCCGAAAACCCGAATCGGGCCATGTATTCCGGTGTCCGGCAGGCGTAGAGCCAGAGATTTCCCCGGGTCGGCCCGACGAGGGCTTCGATGAAGCTGTTGCGAAGGCGCAGCGAGCCGAGAAGGCGCAGGGTGCCCTCGGTATAGTTCGGCGACACCGAGAAGACCGTTCCGGCTTCCGTGACGGTGGTCAGGGCGGCCCCTTCCGTCCACCACCGGTTGGTGGAAAGCAGGGCGCCGTTCATTTTTTCGGTGACCGGCTCGGACTGAAGCTTAATGCGCCCGTATAATTCCTTTATCCGGGGATCTTTTGTTTTTTCCGCAATGGTCTCGACCAGGGCGGCGAGGGAGTCGGAGTGCGGAAGCGCGGTCAAGGCGAATTTCCAGATCGCCTGGCCGAGGGCCATCTGATTCTTTGGATTCGCGCCGGCGGCCACGAGCTGATCCATGGTCTTCTGGCGTTCTTCCGGCGACGCGGTCAGCCCCAGAAGCAGGGCCAGGGCGTCCACGTTGTCGGAAGCGGACCCCACGAGCCGGCGTGCCACGGCCGCCCCTTCCTCGTGTCGGCCGTTGGCGCCGAGCCAGTGGGCCTGGGCCATCAGGATCTCGGCGTTGCCCGGGAAAAGCCGGCCGTACAGGTTCAGGGAATCCAGGGTGCGCTGGGGCTGGCCCAGAATGGAATAGAAATCGGCGCGGCGAATGGCCAGCGAAATCTGGCCGGGATCCAGCTCCAGGCTTAAATTGTATTCTTCAATCGCGCCGGCCAGATCGCCTTTGCGTGAAAGCGCATCCCCGAGGAGCATGCTGGCCTTGGGGTTGTCCGGCTCCAGCCGCTTCCACTCCTGCCAAAGTTCGGCGGCGCGGTTATACTGTCCGTCGAGATAGGCCGCCATGCCTTCCTGTTGAAGCCGGGTGCATTTGGTCTCGTCATTTTCGAGCATGCCCCCTCCGCCCGCGGGGGGAATGATATAAAAGAGAGGCAGGTCCTCCTCGGGGTCCGGTGCAGGAACGGTCTCGGCGCGCACCACCTGTCCCGAGGTGCCGACGGGGCCCAGGGGCAGCGGCGAGCCGGCCACGGCGGCCACCTGGACGCCGGGCAGAATCGCCAGAAGGGGGCCGATCTGGGAGTGTGTTTCGAAGGAGGCGGGCAGTTGGATGAGGAGGCGCGCGCCTTTCTCGGCCAGCGCCGCGGCGCAGGGGCGGAGCCAGGTGGCGAGCGTGGGCAGCGTGGCCGACGACATGGCCGACAGGTTGATCAAGACGCCATCCAGGCGCTCCCGCGCCACCCGGTCGGCCAGGCGGGACGGGGTAATGCGGAGCATGCCCCGCTCGTCGGCAATCGATACCTGGGGGAAAAGCCGGAGATGGTGAACCTTGGCGAGCAGGCGATATAAACCCAGGTCCGGCCAGACGTCGTTCCGTGAATTGGGCGAGGCCGCATCTATCCATTGCGGGCTGAGGATGGTGAAGCGGAAGGCTTTGTCGGCGATCCATTTAAAGACGCGGCTTTCGTTGTCCACGCCGGGGGACCAGAGCGCGACCGTGGGGGTTGCTTCCCGGACTTCAATGCCGGTCAGCCGGGCCCGTGCGGTTCCCGGGCGGGGTGACCATACGCTGACGCCGATGAGGCCGGGCAGCTGTTCGCCGCGCAGGAGATTGCGATTGCGGAACAACTCCTGGCCGTCGAGCGAGGCGGAGAAAAACTGGTTGCGCAGGAACACTTCCAGAACATGATCTTTGGCCGGGTTGATCGAGATGTGGGAGGAGGCCAGCGTAAAGCGCGCGGAGCCCATCTGTTTCTGGCGAACCCAGGCGCTGCCTTCCGAGACGTTTTCCGTGATGGGCAGGCGTTCCCGGCCGCCGGACATCTGCCCCAGCCAGGCTTCGCCGTCCTTGTTCAGGCCGAGGTACACGTAGGCTTCGTCGTCGGCCGAGGCCCGGAGGTAGAGGCCGAATTGACCGTCCTCCAGGCGGAACCGGATTTTGGCGTTGAAGTCGGCCAGCAGGTCGCTTCCGGCCAGCCACATTTTGGCGCCGGTGGCATTGGTGGCCGCGGAGAGGGCGAGCCCCCCCTTGGAGTCCCGGTCCAGCCGGCCCCAATCCACGATCCAGGCGGCGGCGAGCGGCTCGCCTTTCTTTTCCAGCGTCAGGACGCTTTTCGGCCAGGCGTTATCGAGGCGTTGCACCAGTTCCCGGCCGGTCCAGAAGGGCTGAACGCGGAGCCGGTTCATCAGGTGCGGATTGCTGTTCCGCGTGTTCAGGGCCAGGTTTCCGAGAATGAACGCGAGCCGGTAACGTTCGGAAACGAGCGCCATGTTGATGGGTCGGGTGACGACGGAGCGGTGCTGGAATTGGCCGAAATTCCCGTAGGGGTAGGCGTACGCGAGGGGCTTGACGCCGAGGTTGGTTTCGATTTGCGCGAGGCACTGGTCGTGATCGATCCGCAGGCGCTGCTGAAATTCCTCGAGAGACTCGTAGCGGGCTTCGGAGGGGAAATAGATCGGCGAGGTCATGAATCCGCCCAGCAGGCCCTTGGAGCTGGTTTTCACCCGCCGGAAGCCGTCATGGCTTTGCGCCCCGATTTCCCAGAGCCCCGAGCGGACCATGTTGTGGATATAGGGCCACAGCATGGCGGCGGAATCTCCGTCGGCGATCGGCTTCGTCCAGAGGAACATGACGGCGTTCCAGCCGAAGCGCCGGAGGATGGCGTGCGTGGTGAAATAGGAGGTCTTCCGGGATTGGTCCATGGTCAGCAGCACCGCCTTCTGCGGCAGGGGGTGGCCCTGGATCATGAGCCCGTCGACGTCCGCGAGGGTGATGGGAACGTACCCGGCGGCCCGCAAGGCCCGGAGATGCTCGCGAAACAGGTCCGGCGTCACCTCGTTGTTCTTCCACGAGATGCCGTCGTAGGCGATGGCGACAAACGCCTCGGCCCGGCGCGGGTCAACCGTGACCGCCTTCGGCCAGATCAGGCGGCCGACCGAGGGCTTGAGAAACACCCAGGTGGCGACCGCAAAGCTGACGGCCAGGGCGAAATGCAGCCAGGGCAGGCCGTAGCTGACTTTCTTGGCCTGGACGGGCCGGCGGGAGAACAGCGCCGCGTCCCATTCCGTGCCGGGCGCGTTTCCGGCCGTGCCGGGGGGCGGTGCGGGGCTGGGCTCAGGAGCCGAATCGGGATGAGAATCGTTCATCGTGTCCCCCATTTCGTTTTGCGGACGGTCAGCAGCGAGTAGTAACCCTGCCAGCTGAAAAAGAGCGCGTAGGTGATGGTGAAAAGGAATCCGGCCCACCAGTGAGGCCGGCCGGTTTTTTCCAGGTAGTAGAACGACCACAGCAGGGTCACGAGCAGGACGCCGCCGATATAGAACGAGGCGGGCCGGTCATACAGGAAGGGCCCCAGCACGAGCGCGTTGAACATGACGATGGGCGCGATCAGCGGCAACAGGGTCATCGTGTACCAGGAGATGACCGCGACCGGGTGCTTGCGGAACATCCACCGTCCGGCGAACAGGAATTCGCGGACCCAGGACCGTTTCCACCGGGCCTGCTGGCGGATATAGACGCCCCAGGATTCGGGCACGATCGTGGTGGCCAGGGCCTCGTCGTCATAAATAATGCGGTAGTCCCGGAGCAGGTAGTTGGTCAGGCTGCGGTCGTCGCCATAGGTGCAATACCGGCCGAGGAAGCGCTGGTGCAGCCACCGGTCGAGGACGTTCAGGACCACGGATTTACGATACGCCGAAAAACAGCCCGGGCAGCAGCTCACCGCCCCGAACACGCTTTCGGCGGCTTTCATCACCCGGTAGGAGACGAAGTAGCGCACGTCCTGCATCTTCGAAAGGGCGTTGGCCTGTACGTTTTCGACGTCGGTGTGGCCGGCCACGGCGGCGACCGTCGGATCCGCGAGCCCCTGCAGGACTTTGCGGATGGCGCCCGGCATCAGGAAGCTGTCGGAGTCCACATAAACCAGGAATTCCGCGCGGGCCAGCAGGGCGCCGATCGCCATGCCGTGCCGCTTGCCCTTGTTCGTCTCGAAATCGACGAGGGTCAGCGTGGGATGACGCCCCTGCGCCAGCCGCATCTCCGCCAGCGTGTTGTCCGTGGAGCCGTCGTTCACCACGATCACTTCCAGCCGGTCTTTGGGGTAGCCCTCCTCGTAAATGCGCCCGATCGTTTTGCCGATGGAATCGCCTTCGTTCCGGGCCGCCACGACCACCGCCACGGTGGGGAGAAACCCGACATCCGGCGGGGCCGCATAAAAGGCCGCGATGATGAACCGGGACAGAATGAACACGCCCACCACGACGCTGTACACGTTGATCCAGGGCTGGTACCAGAAATACTCGACATTGTTCAGCTTGACCACAATGGCTAAGGCAAGAAGCGCTATGCCGAGCCCGCCGATCAGAAGTTTCAATCCGTTGGAGGAGGCGCGACTTTTTGCGGGGTCGCGTGATTTTCCGGCGACCTCCACGGGCTCCGGCGTCTTCGGGGGCACCGCTTCGGTTTCTTCAGCTAACCGGGCCTGGCAGAACGGGCATACGGCAGGGCCTTTCGAGTGGATGGTGTGGATGCTCATGCGACAGGCTTCACACCGGCAGGTGTGGCCGACCTGAAGCGATCCGGACACGGGGGCCGGACGTCTTACGCCCGGATCAAGCTCCTGTCGAAGAGACCCGTCCGTTTCCTCCGAACTCATGTCTAACCTCTTTTGTAGTCAGCCTGTCGGTCAAACGCAGAAACTCAATTTGAATTTGAGTTAGTCCTGTGTATATTTAATTATCCTATTACAAAAGTGGCATAGAAGGCACGGTTTTGTCAATGCAGAAGAGAGGCAAGTCCGGGGCAAATCAATAGCGGGGATTGCAGGGGCTCGGCTTTTATGATACCATGAAAAAAGAATAGGGAGGCAATATGAAACGGATTCGGTTTTCATCGTCGGCGATTCTGGTGGCCGGGGCTATCGGCCTCGTGATGTACGGGACGGCCTGCGAGGTGAATATCGGCAATCCCGCCTCGCCTTCTTCCGGGGGTGGGGATTCAACGCCACGGACGCCGACCGGAGGGGGCGGAACGCCGACGCCGGATGATGGGGGGACCCCGGGCGGCGGACTCAAGGCGCCGGGCGTGCCAGTTCCGATTTCCCCCGGGAACGGCGACGCTTTTTCGGGGGCGGGACAAAAGGTGCGCTTCATGTGGACGGATGCGGAAGGCGCCGCGCAGTTTGAAGTGGTCGTTCAGGGGCTGTCCGGCGGGGGATGGCAGCCGGTGGCGCAGCAGGTGACAGATAATTATGAATTCACGTTGACGATGGACAGCCAGCCGTACACCCAGTATCGCTGGCGCGTGCGCAGTATCGGAACGGACTCCCAGACCAGCGCCTTTACGGGGTGGCGCTCGTTCTCGTGGACGCTCTGACCGATGGGATAACGATATCTGTCGGATGCTTGCTTTCGAAGGGTGTGGTTGTTAGGATTCCGCTTTTATAACCCGCCTGAGAAAGGTGACGTATGCCCCGGCTTTCAACGCGCGAGATTATGCTCCAGGCGGCCCGGACCGGGATGGTGGTGCCCGCCTTTAATGTTCCCCATTTGCCGATGATGGAGCCTATTGTGGAGGCGCTCCGGGCGGCCCGCGCGTTTGGCCTGATCCAGGTGGCCCGCCTGGAGTGGATGAAGTTCAAGTCCGGCAGTCTCAAGGCCATCCGCGACACGTATGCCGGCTGCAAGGACGAACGGTTCACCCGCCTTCACCTTGATCATGTGCCGGTGATCGACGAGGATAACCTGACGGTGGATGTCGAGGCCATCATCGCGGAGGCGATGGCGCTGGGGTATGAATCCGTCATGGTGGACGGCTCCCGCCTCCCGTTGGCCGGCAATATCGAGGCCACGCTCAAGGTGGTGAAGATGGCCCATCTGGCCGGCCTTCCCGTGGAAGCCGAATTGGGCGCCGTGCTGGGGCACGAATCCGGTCCGCTGCCTCCGTACGAAGAGCTGTTCCTCTCCGGGCGCGGGTTCACCGATCCCGCCGAGGCGAAGCGGTTTGTGGCCGAAACGGGCGTGGACTGGCTGTCCGTGGCGGTGGGCAACATTCACGGGGCGATCAGCGGCGCCGCCAAGAGCGCCAAAAAGGTCGAGGCGCGCATCAATGTGAAGCGGCTTGACTTGATTCGTGCGGCGGTCGGGCAGGTGCCGCTGGTGTTGCACGGAGGCTCCGGCATCCGCAAGGAGTCTATTCTGGCGGGCGTCCAGCATGGCATCGCCAAGATCAACGTCGGCACCACGCTTCGCCAGGCGTATGAGGCGGGGGTGGCGGTCTCCGCCGCCGAGGCGCGGCAGCGGACCCTGGCGGCCGCCACCGCGGTGATCCGGGACGAGTTGGAAATCGCCGGGTCCGCCGACCGGTTGGGAACGGCCGGCGGGATCCTGTAGGCGGAATTCAGGAATCAGTAATTATTCGGAAACGGGAGGAAGCGGGATATGGCAGTGGCAAAGACGACGTTCGCGGTGTTTTTCGGAAATCGTGGTTTTTTTCCGGCCTCTCTGCAGGCCGGCGCCCGTGCGGAGATGACGGCCGCGCTCAAGGCGCGCGGGTATAAGGCGCTGATGATGGATCCGTCGCTGACCCGCCATGGCGCGGTCGAGACCCCCGCCGAGGGCGAGAAGTTTGCGGCATTCCTGGCCCGGAACCGGGGCAAATTTGGCGGCGTCATTGTCTGTCTGCCGAACTTCGGCGACGAAACGGGCGCCATTGCGGCGTTGCGCGACTGCGGCGTGCCGATCCTGATCCAGGCTTTTCCCGACGAGCTCGACAAGATGGCCCCCGCTGTTCGGCGCGATGCCTTCTGCGGCAAGTTTTCGATCATGGACGTGTTCGTCCAGTATGGCCTGCCGTTCACGGTTCTGCCTCCGCACACCGCGCATCCCGGCAGCGCCGCCTTTGCCGCGCAGCTGGATTACTTCGACCGCCTGTGCCGCGTGGCAAACGGGCTCAAGCGCTTCACGGTGGGCTCGGTGGGCGCGCGCACCTCGGCGTTCAAGACCGTGCGGATCGACGAGATCGCGCTGCAGCAGCACGGGATCACGATGGAGACCTACGACCTGTCGTCGGTGTTCGCCAAAATGGGCGCCCTCAAGATGGCGGATTCCGTGGTGAAGGCGAAGGCAAAGAAGCTGGCCTCGTATGCCTGCTGGAAGCGCGCGCCGGCGCGCGCCTTCGATCAGCTTGTCCGGCTGGGCGTGGTGCTCGACCGGCTGGTGGAGGAGGACGGCCTCGATTGCCTGGCGGTGCGGTGCTGGGTCGAGATGCAGCAGCAGCTGGGCATTTCGCCCTGCGTGTTGCTGTCCGAGATGAACGAGCGCGGCATTCCGACGGCCTGCGAAGTGGATGTCGGCAACGCGGTGATGATGCGCGCCCTGCACCTGGCCACGGGCGGGGCCCCGACCTGCCTTGACTGGAACAACAACTACGCGGACGAGGGGGACAAGTGCATCCTGTTCCACTGCGGACCGGTGCCGTCCAGCCTGATGACCGCGCGCGGGGACATTCAGGACCACGCCATTCTCGCCAACGCGGTGGGCAAGGGCAAGGCGTTCGGTTGCAACGTGGGCCGGATCGCGCCGAATCCCTTCACCTACGGCAGCCTCTTGACGCGTGACGGGAAGCTCTGTTGCTACCTGGGCGAAGGGCGCTTCACCGCCGATCCCGTGCCGGCCGACTTCTTCGGCTGCGCCGGGGTGGCGGAAATTTCCAACCTCCAGGTCAAGCTTCAGACCATCGGTTACCAGGGGCACCGCCACCATGTCAGCGTGGCCGCGGGCCTGGCCGCCGAGCCGACGTGCGAGGCGATGACGAAATACCTGGGCTACGACGTCACCCTGCTATGAGTCTGCTTGGCATTGACGTGGGGACCACGGGTTGCAAGGCCACTGTTTTCACGGTGGCCGGGCAACCCTTGTCTTCGGCTTACCGGGAATATCCCACCCTGCATCCGGCGCCGGACTGTTCGGAGCTGGACAGTGAAACGGTGTGGGCCGCCATCCGGAGCGTGATTGCGGAGGCGGCGGCGGGCGCGCTCGGCGATCCCGTTTCGGCGCTCAGCGTCAGCTCCATGGGCGAGGCGGTGGCGCCTCTCACGCGGGACCGCCGGCTTGTGGGGCGGAGCATCCTGTCCTCCGACACGCGCGGCGGCGAGCTGCTGGCGCCGCTGCGCCAGGCTTATACGCCCGAGGCGTTTTACCGGATCAACCCGAATATCCTGGGCCCCAACTATAGCCTGCCCAAGCTCCTGTGGCATCGTGCGAACGAGCCGGCGATGTTTGACCGGGCGGACCTGTTCCTGCTGTGGGGCGATGCGGTGGGCTATCTGCTGGGCGGCGAGGCGACCGCCTGCCATTCCCTGGCCAACCGCACCTTGCTCTTCGACTTGCGGCGCGGGGATTGGTCGGAGGAGCTGCTCCGCCTGTCGGGCGTGCCGCGCGGCAAGCTGGGCCGGTGCGTGGCGGCGGGCACCGTGACGGGCACCGTGGCGGCGGGCCTGGCACGCGAGCTGGGGTTGCCGGCGGGCGTGAAGATTGTGGCGGGCGGCCATGACCAGTGCTGCAATTCGCTGGGCGCGGGAATCTGTTCGGCCGGGCAGGCGGTGTGCGGACTGGGTTCCTATGAGTGCCTGACCCCGACGTACGACCGCATTCCCGAGCCCGGCCCCATGCTGGCCCGCGGCTTGAACACGGAGCACCACGTCCTGCCGGGGTTGTATGTCTCGTTCCTGTATAACCAGGCCGGCACGCTGGTCAAGTGGTTCCGCGACACCTTTGCGGCGGGGGAGAAGGCGGCGGCCGGCGGATCGATCTATCGGGTGCTGGACGGGGAGATGCCCGTCGCCCCGACGCGGCTGCTGGCGCTGCCGTATTTCGAGATGACGGGTCCGCCGGATTTCACGGCCGATGCCTCGGGCGCGATTGTGGGGCTCAAGACGGGCACCACGCGTGGCGAGATCTTCAAGTGTCTGTTGGAGAGTATCACGTACTATTTCGTCGACAGCCTGGTGGCGTTGCGGGAGCTGGGGGTGGATGCCTCCTCCTTTACGGCCACGGGCGGGGGTGCGAAGTCGGACAACTGGCTTCAGATCAAGGCCGATATTTTTGGCGTGCCCTTCATCCGCCCCAACATGACGGAAGCCGGGGTGCTGGGGGCGGCGATTCTGGCGGGCCTCGGCACGGGTATCTACGCGACGGCGAACGAAGCGGTGGCGCAGGTGGTGAGTCGCGACCGGGTTTTTGAGCCGGACGCCGGGCGGCATGCAATTTATGTCGAGCGGGCAGCCTTGTATCGGCAGTTGTTTCCGGCCATCAGCCCGTTGTTGCGGAAGCTATGAGTCCGGATTCCGAGACCAACGTGGGGCGCGGGTCGGCGGCGCGGCGGCGCCTGTGGCTGGCGGCGGCCCTGATTGTCTTCACGGCGGTGGCGCCGGCGTGCGGGGTGTTGCCGATTTTACGCGGGTCGTTGCAGGCGTATTACGGTCTGTCCAACACCCTGTTCGGTTTCCTGGTCAGCTTTGGCAGCCTGGCGGGTGCGGTGGGCGCGCTGGCGGCGGGGCCGCTGGTGGATCGGCGCGGGCCGTGGCAGGTGTTCCGGGTGTCGTTGGCGGGCGTGGCGGCCGGGTATGCGGTGGGCGCGGTGGCGGGCGGGCTGTGGATGATGGTGGCGGCCCTGGCGGTGATTAACTTTTTTTATTACGCCATGGCGCTGGCCGCGCAAGCCGGGCTGGTGGCGTTGTATCCCGAAAACCGGCGGCGTATCATTACCCTCTATCTGGTGGGCGCCGCTGTGATGGGTATCGTTCTGCCGTTGATCGGGGAGTTGCAGCTGCGGGTGGTGGATTCCGGTCGGCTTCCGTTTGGCGTGGTTTTGCACGGTTTTTTTATGCTAGCCAGTGTGTTTCTGTTGGCGGGACTATGGTGGATGCGGCAACAGGGGGAACCGGTGGTGAAGGCGCCGGCGGAAGCCGCCGCCGGCGGATCGGGCGTGGTCGGGGGGCTTTGGCTGCTGACGGCCTTCGTGACGCTGCATTGCTGCAATGATGCGGTGGGCAATGTCTGGTTGCCCAAGATTCTGGCGGGTCCGTCGTATGCGTCCCAGATGATCCTGCCGGGCACGGTGATGGCGGTCTTTTCGCTGGGGTATTTGGTGTCGCGGCTGGGGCTGGGGCTGTTGCCCGAGCGGAAGTGGCGCCGGCGGCTGCTGGTGGCGCCGGGGCTCGTGGGCGGGCTGGTGATGCTGGCCGGGTTGCTGACCCGGACGCAGGTGGGCGCGGCGATCGGGTATGTGGCGGGCGGGCTCTGCTGGTCCGTGGAGTATCCGGTGGCGGTGGCGGCCATGGCCGGGGATCGCCGGTTCGGGGTGGCGATGGGGGTGTTCAGCGTGGCGGGCGGCGTGCTGTGTTTTGTGGTGCCGACGGCCCTGGGCGGAGTGGTGGACGGCCTTCAGGCGTCGGACCGGGCGGATCAATCCTGGCTTGTGTTGACCGTGTGTGCGGCGGGCTTCCTGGTGAACGGGTTGCTGGGGTGGTATTGGGTCCGGCGGTATGGGCGACACTTGGCTTAGTAAGGAGACTGACATGGGAACGACCAGCGTGACGATGATCCGGCCGCATCTTCGGGACCTTCCGGAGCCGGTCTTTCCCCCGGGCTGGGGCATGCGGGCCATGACCGTGCAGGATATCGGGCTGTGGACGGATATCCAGATCGACGCCGAACGGTTTCTGACGATCAGGCCCGACCTGTTTCTGAAGGAGTTCGGGAGCGATCTTGAGGCGGTTCCGGCGCGCTGTTTTCTGCTGACCGATCCGCGCGGGCTTGGCATGGGCACGATCAGCGCCTGGTACAACCGTGATTTCCGGGGCGCGGATGTCGGGCGGATCCACTGGGTGTCGGTGCGTCCTGCCTGTCAGGGCCGGGGGCTCGGCAAGGCCGAGTTGGCTTATGCCCTGCGCGTGTTTGCGCCATGGCACGACAAGGCCTACCTGGTCACCTCGACAGAGCGGGTGGTGGCGGTGAAGATGTATTTGGATTTCGGCTTCAGGCCGGACCTGGAACCGGAAGGGGCGCGCGAGTCCTGGACCGCCCTGGCCCGGACGTTGAAGCATCCGCTGCTGGAAGAGACGCTCGGAGGGGCTTTGCCGGGGGCCTAGGCCTTTAGGGTGATTGGCTTGGTTGGTTGTGCGGGTTGTGTCGTTTCGGGCGGAAATGGCCCTGACGGAGCAGGGCCCTCCGAACGGTAGCAAAATATCGGAGGGACACGCTCCGTCGTGTCCGCAGGAAGAAGCGATATGGAAAGTCAGAAAACCGATCGAACGCATCCGGTGCATCTTCCAATTCGGGAATCACCTAACCGCGCGGTAATCATTTATCTCACGGTCTGTTCTGAAAAGCGTAAGCCGGTGTTCTGTCGTTCCGCCATTCAGGAAACTCTTCTTGCTGCATGGGCAAAGGGGAATGCATGGAGCGTTGGGCGATATGTTTTGATGCCGGATCATATTCATCTTTTTTGTAGACCCGCAGGATGGGACATTACTCGGCTTGAAAAATGGGTGAAATATTGGAAATCGTTATGCTCAATGAATTGGCCGTATCCCGAAGAGCAACCTGTCTGGCAAAGATCGTTCTGGGATACGCAGCTCCGGACTCATGATAAATATGAAGAAAAATGGGAATATGTTCGGAATAACCCAGTCCGAGCAGGATTAGTGAAAGAAGCGGACGACTGGCTTTATCAAGGGGAAATGTCGGTATTGGATTGGCATGGCTAACCTAGGTGGCCCTGACGGAGCAGGGCCCTCCGAACGGTAGCGAAATATCGGAGGGACACGCTCCGTCGTGTCCGCAAGCGGCTGGTAAAGCGGATGCATCTCGGGAGGCGGCCCTGACGGAGCAGGGCCCTCCGAACGGTAGCGAAATATCGGAGGGACACGCTCCGTCGTGTCCGCAAGCGGCTTGTTACGCCTTGAACTTCCGCTCCCGGCGGTATTGACCGGGAGTGGTACCCGTCAAATCCTTGAAATGCCGGATGAAGTGGCTCTGGTCGGCGAATCCGAGGGCGTCCGCGATATCCGTGTAGGAGCGCGTGGTGGTTTCCAGAAGCCGGCGGGCTTCGTCGATGCGCAGGCGTTTGACGTGCTGGATGAGGGTTTGGCCGGTGGTGTCCTTGAGCAGGTGCGCGGTGCGGAAGCGGCTCAGGCCGGCGGCTTTCGCCGCGGCGTCGAGCGAGACGGGTCCGGCGTAGTGCCGGGCGAGATACTCGAGCACCTGCCGCATGTGCAGGTTGGTCCGGTTGTATCCCTGCGTGGCCACGCGGTTCATGAACGCGTCGAGCGCGTCGCGGACCGCCACGCAGATGGACTCGAAGTCGGGGGCCCGGATGAGGGTGTCGATCCAGCGGTGGTGATCGTGGATGAGGGGCTCCAGCATAGGGCTGTCCTCGATGGCGGACCGGACGAGATAGCCGAGCAGTTCCACGCAGCGGGCCTGGAGCACGGGGTGGCGCGGTGAGTCGAGGAACATGGCGGCCAGCAGGTTGTTGAGGTGTTTGCGCGCGTTGTTCGCGTCGCCCGCCCGGATGAGGGCAAGGAGCCGGCGTTCCTGTTCGAAGGGCCAGGGATGGCGGGTTTCGGCCTTGGCCTGGTGAATGGCTTCGGCGATCTGGCGTTGCTGGAGGGCATTGTCGCGATTGTCGCGCAACCGGTCTGGCACCCGGCCCGCCGCGGCATAAACAGACTCAAACAGGAAGGACGCCGCTTCCTGGATCCGGGATTGCGGCCAGGCGGGGAGCGTGCGGATCCAGGCTTCGGCCGCGGCGCGCGGCACGCCGGCGGCGGCCAGCACGCGCGCGCTTTCGGAGGCGTCCACCGGATCCTCCTCGGCGGTCACTTCGCCGCCAGTCACTCCGCCGCACACCCGGTCGTCGCGGACGAGGGGCGCGACCCAGCTGATGACGCCCGGGGCCAGATAGAACACCGAGGCTTCGCCCCAGCGCACGGATTCCTCGAGGGCGTGCCGGCGCGCGAGGGTGAGGGCCGGCGCGCCCAGCACAGGTGGCGGCATTTCGGCCCGGCCGTCGGGATCCAGGCGCAGCAGCTTCAACCCGAATCGCGCCCGGTAGTGGCGCGCGATTCCGAGCCAGGCTGACGGAGACAAGAATGTTCCATGTTTTGGCATAATAATCACCTGAAATAGGACTTATCGGTCCTATATGACCTATAATACTGGAGGATTTCAGCAATAGTATTCCATATCGTTGCGACCGTCAACAATACGGAAAAGGGCCCGTGCGGTAGAGTAGGGCCTGTTAATTCAATCTTCGGGAGGCGAGGCGGTTATGGACAGGATGCGGATTCGGGCGTTGGCGGAACAGGGGCTGAGGATGCCGATCGGAACGGATCTGGTCTTGCACGAGGAGGCGGATCCGGAGGCGGTGAGGCTGGATCCGGAGGCGTTTTCGCGGGTGCTGGAAAAGACCGCGCGGCGCTATCATACGCCGTTTGCGGTGTCGCTGATGGATTTGCAGCTGGAAAAAAAGCTGCTGCTGTCCATTCTGGGCGTTCCGGAGAGCGAGGCGCCGGCCTATCATTTTGATTCGCTTCCGACCGCCGCGCAGAGGGATCAGGTGCGGTCGGCCATAGCCAAGCCCCTGCCGCCGCTCATGCGGGCGAATGCGGAGGCGATTCGACTCCTGGCGGCGCGGTGTCCGGACCTGGTTCCGTGCGGCATGTCGATCGGCCCGTTTTCGCTGATGACCAAGCTGCTGGCGGATCCCATCATTCCGGTGTACCTGGCCGGCGCCGGCGCCACGGCGGACGAGGATTCCGAGGTGGCGCTCATGGAGTGCTGCCTGGACCTGGCGCTGGTGGTGATCGAGCGGTCGGTGAAAGCCCAGCTGGCGGCCGGGGCCCGGCTGATCTTTTTGGCCGAGCCCGCGGCCAACCGGGTGTTTCTGTCGCCCACCCAGATGGAGTGGGGCTCTCCGATCTTCGATCGCTATGTGATGGAGCCCAACCGCCGGGTGCGGGACTGGGTCGCGGCCGGGGGGGCGGAGCTCCTCTTCCATTGCTGCGGCGAGCTGACCGACGCGATGATCGTCAAGTTCGGCGAACTGGATCCCGCCATCCTGAGTCTGGGCAGTTCCCGGCCGCTGTGGGAAGTGGCCCCGCTTGTGCCGGCGACCACGGTGTTGTTCGGTAATCTTCCGTCCAAGAAATTTGCCAGCGATCGCGACCTCAGCGACGAGGACGTCCGGACGCTGACACGCGAACTGGCGGCCAGAATGAAGGCCATCGGCCGGCCGTTCATCCTGGGGTCGGAATGCGACATCCTCAGCGTCCCGGGCTGCGAGTGCGTCATCCACCGCAAGGTGAATGCGATGCTGCAGGCCTGATGCGCTATTTGCTGAACGGGACGAGGGTGTAGGACAGGGTGACCTGTTCCGCCGGCACTGAATTGGTGCTGGGCCCGACGATTTCGATCAGGACCGTGCGCTCCTGGCCGAGCTGGACGTTCCGCGGTTTGTCGAGGCGGATATCCACGCCGAATCCGCCGCGGTCGATCCGGACCTGCGAGGCCAGCCGGGGTTCCGCCGTCAAGGCGCCGCCGTCTTTCCCGTCCGCCCCGGTGAGGGTCACGGTTGCCGGTTTCCTCCGGGTGGCGTCCAGATAGGGGATCATTTCATAGGCCAGGCGCACGGCGGAGCGGGCCGGATCGTGCGACCAGAGCGACATGGTGTTGTCATAGGCCGAGGGGGCCAGCGCGGCCTGGCAGGCGATGCCGTCGGGCTGGAAATCATAGGATCGGGTGATCCGCACGCGCGTGTTGCGCACTTCGCCCGAGCTGCGCACCTGCGTGCCGTCGAGCCGGGTCTCGTCGGGCTCGCTCACGCCCGAGACGATGGGGCGTCCGTCCCACAGTTCCCCGACGAGGGCGTTGATGTGGAAGGTCCGCCAGTTGGACAGGTGCTGGCCCTTGCCGTAGGCGGTGGGCAGCGTGGAGGCGAGCACGGGCCCCTTGCCCGGCACGGTGAGCTGGCAGAGGATGCCGCCGCCGAACCCGAGCTGGCCTTCGAACGACTCGCACATCCAGGCCGGCGCCAGCCGGCCGTGGAAGGTGAGCGCATAGTAACCCTTGCGGCGGGCCGCGAACCACTCGTCGCCGCCGTTGACGCTGACGGTGAAGTCCGGGCCCGGCAGGCCCTTCCAGGCATGGCCGTCGCGTTCCCAGTTGTTGGTGCCGGCGTGGGTGGAGTTGCAGGTGCGGGACGACCAGGGGTTGGCGGCCACGGGGACGCCGTTGGCCTCGCGGCAGTAGAGGTAGGTGTAGAGCTCGCGGTAGCGGTCGACGACTTTCTGGAAGCGCGGATCGTCCTGGGCGTCGGTCAGGATGCCGTTGGTGATCCATTCGCCGCCCCGCCAGTTGTCCATCAGGTAGGAGCCGTAGTGGGCATCGTGCGCAAAGTGCTCCTGCGCGTCGCCCGAGCGGCTGAGTCCGGCACCGGTGCCCCAGCCTTCGGTGGTCCAGCGGTCCCAGAACAGCTCGAACCGCTCCTTTTGCAGGGCATCGCCGGTGGCGCGCAGTCCGTACCACAGCGCGACGGGGACTTGCGCGAAGGCGTTGCCGTTGACGCGCTCCAGGCCGGTGGCGAAGCTGAGTCGGTCGCAGGCCATGATCAGGCCTTCCCGGATGATGGCCTGGAGGTCGGCCGGCAGGTCGGGGCGGGCCAGGAGCACCCAGCCGGGCCGGAAGACCCGGGTGCCGTAGTAGCCCATGGAATAGGCCCAGTTATGGAGGACGCGGCCGCCGCGGCCGTCGCTGGTCTCCAGCAGGCGGAAGCTGTTGAAGAGGGCTTCCAGGTTCTGGCGAAGGCCGGGATCGTCGTTGGTGCCGTGGGTGGCGAGCCATTGGTGGAAGCGGATCTGGAAGGGATGCCAGTAGGGTTCGCCGTCAACGACGGTCACGCCGCCCTGGAGGGCGAGCGCGGTTTGGGGATCGTCGGCCCAGACCGCCTGGGAGCCCATGCCCACGTATTCCCGCCAGACGCCTTTTTTGGGGTAGGTGAATTTAAGGTCGTACCAGTAATCGTTCGCGCCCGGGGAGACTTCCAGCTTGAAGAGCCGGCCGGTGTCCGTGCTCGGGAAGGTGACGGAGGTGTAGGCGCCGGTGGCCTTGCCGTCGAAGCGGACCGTGCCGTCGGGTCCGGTCAGGGTGAACCGGCGGGTGGCGGGCAGGTCGGGTTCGGCGATGGCGAAGAAGACGGCGTCCGCGCCGGCGGGCATGCAGGCATACCGGGTGGCGGGCGCCGGGCCCTGGCCGACGAGGAAGGGGGGATGGCCGGCCATGCCGAGCGGCCGGTCAGGCGTGATGGCGACGGTGACCACGTGGTCGGGCGAGCCGGCGAGCACGATGCGGTAGGTGCCGGGTGCGCCGGGAAGGGTGCGTTCGAAGGTCCGGCCGGCGAGGGTGGCGAGGCGCTTGGGGTCGGACCAGGCGGACCAGCGGAAGGTCGGGCGCGTGCCCATGCCGTAGAGGTTGCACAGGTATTGCAGCTCGTGGTCCCAGCCGCCGATCCGGTCCATGAAGGCGCCGGAGGTCACGCCGTCGTCGGGGATGATTTCGCGGACCACGGGCCGGCCGTCGGGGTCGTAGATTTTGAAGAGGATCTCGCGCGGGCCGGTGGCGTACAGGTTCAGGTCGCGCACGGTGAGCTTGACGGCGAGCGGGGCGCCGGACGGGTTGGGGGCATACAGGGTGATGCCGCTGTAGAGCCGGAGGGTTTGCTCGGCGGCACGGGCGTGAAGGGCCAGGCTGAGCGTGGCGGCGGTCAGCAGTCGCAGGACGATTCGATTCATGACGGCTCCTTAAATAACGATCAGGTATTTATGAATGGCTATTCAATAACAAAAGAAACAGCGCTTGGTCAAGAGGGGAATGGGAAAGGGATGGAAAATATAAGGCGGCAGAAACAGAACGCTTGACATTCAAAATCGGCCTTGTTTGAATGTGTATGATAATATTTATCAAGGAGGCCGGGGATGAGAATTGGTGTCAAAACGACATTTTCAGGCCTTCTGGTTGCCTTTATTTGCGGAACAGGCCCTTTCGCGGTATGGGCGCAAGAGGGTGCCGCTTCGCCGGATCCCGCAGCGACTCCGCCGGCTGCGTCCTCTTCGTTGGTGGATGATTTGGTGACGGCCGGAACTCAAACCGCGAAAGATTTGAAGAAAGCATTGAGAGAGCAGCGTCGGGCGCTTGAGCTGCAAGCGGCGCTGGCCCTGGTCGATCAGGCGGGGAAGAATATGGATCAGAATAGCCAGATTGATGACTGGAAAAAGAAACTGGACGATCCTTCGACAACCCCGACCGAGCGAGAGAACATAAAAAAACTGATCGACGTGAGCATCAAGACGGGAAAAACCCCGAACCAGATTCTGGATGGCGTCATCAAGGAGATGGATAACGAGACAAGCCCGGGAGCGACACCGCCCTCCAATCCGGGCGCTTCTGGCGGCGGCAAAACCCCGACAGCGGCTGAAATCGCCGCCGAAATCCGGCAGAACATTGCGATACGAGACGCGAATGACGACGGCATCCGTCGGGCGATCAATGAGAGTCCTGACCCGAAACCGCTCCCCCCGCCTCCTCCACCTCCGCCCTCGATCCCGCCCGCCTCCCCGTGGACGGATGAAGGGCTAACCCGGGACAAGGACAACGCCCAGGCCGGGATTGCCGAAATCGATCAGAAAATTGCCGAACTCCGGGCCGCGCAAAACAAGGGGCATCGGGGCGACAAGGACATTAAAGAGGCGATTGAGCAGGCGGAAAAAGACCGGGAAGACTGGGCTCGGCGTCTCAAAGAGGACGACGAGGCGTTGCAGCAGAACCGGGATAATCGCAACGCCCAGCAGACCGTGAATAATCCTCCACCTGATCCGTCGATCAATCCGTCGCTGTTGCAGGATTTTGATCCGCGAAAAAACAAACCCGGTGGAGATGACGGGCTGGCCGGCGCCTCCCGTGGGGATCAGCAGGCCGCAGATGCTGCGGACAATGCAAACCAGGCGGCGCAGACCCTCTTGAACGGCGGCGGCAACTCCATATCCGGGCAAACGACGCCGGCGGGGGATGACGGGAAGGCCATTGATGATGCGTTCAATACGGGCAGCCAGCAGGGGGCGAGTGATGGCCGGATGGCCGCACAACTCAAGGATCCGAACAAATGCGACGACTCCAAGGGCACGCACCCTGACGGTTCAAAACCGAAGCCCGATCCCAACCCGGATCCGGCTATCGACGATCCCGCCCCGCCTCCCCCTCCTGAAGCGCCGCCTGCCCCAGAAGCCCCCGCGCCCCCGGCGCCGAAGCCCCCTTGTTCCCCACCGTCTCATTTCCCTGGCGACCCCGATGGATGTACGTAAAGGATGAAAAGCGAACAGGAGCATGTCCGGATGAAAATAGGACCCAAGACTTTTTTTCTGATGGGGTTGGCCCTTTTTGTTTTCGGCTGCGCCACGGCCGATGAGAAGTATTTCCTCAAGGCTGAGACCAAAGCCAACGTGTTCGTTTCGCCGGATAAAACGTCGGTGCAGAAGGTCGCCATCATGCCGTTCAAGGCGCCGACGGAACTGATCGGTTCGTCGGTCTCGGATTTGTTCGTCACCGAGATGCTCCGGGCCGGGAAGTATACGCTGGTGGAGCGCAGCCAATTGACGACGGTTCTCAAGGAATCCGAGTTGTCGCTGGCGGGGTTGTCGGCCGCCAGCGCCGTTGAAGTGGGCAACATGGTCGGCGCGGATGCCGTGATCATGGGCACGGTGGACGAATACGGAACCGTTCCTTACCGCGGTGATCCGTATGCGTCGATTGGCCTTTCCGCGCGGCTGACGGATTGCAAAAGCGGCAAGGTGCTCTGGAGTGTGGACTATGCGGGCCGGGCCGAGTCCCGGCGGACCACGCTGTCCGAGCAATCCCGGTTGATTGTGCATGACATGTGTGCGTCGCTCTTCAAAAAATGGCGGGAGATGGAATGAAATTGAAACACGGAGCCTGTTGTCTGTTTCGCGCCGCGGCATGCGGCGCCGCCCTTTTTACCGGCGCCGGCGTCCTGGTGGCGTCGGACGGGTCCGATTCAACCGCCAAAAACGCCAAAGTCATGTTGATGATCGATGAAAAGAACCTGGGAAGCGTCCCGACTTCGGAAATCGAAGCGCTGGCCGCAAAAGCCTTTCTGGCGCAGGGCCTGCAAGTGGTGGACCAGGAGATGACCAAGGCCAACATCAAGAAGGATCAGGTCCTCCTTAAAATGGCCGGCGACAATCGCGGGGCGGCGTCCGTCGGGCTTCAATTCGGGGCGGATGTCATTATCGTGGGCGATGCGGTCGCCAAACCGGCGGCGTCCCGCATCGCCGATACCCAAATCCGGACCTATCAGGCGTCCGTGACGCTGCGGGCGGTGCGCACCGACAACTCCGAAACCATCGCCTCCGTCTCCGAGGTCGGGACCGCCATGGGCATTGATGACGTGATGGGTGGCTCGAAGGCGCTCCGTGTGGCGGGAGAAAAATCGATTGCGCAACTGGTGGAGGCGGTGTCCCAGAAAATGGGGGTTGGCGATCCGGATGACGGGAGCACGCGCACCCTGGCGTTGACGGTGGGCGGGGTCGATCAGTCCTGGAAAGTCAAGGCCGTCCGGAAAAACCTGGAAAAAACCGAGGGCATCCGCCATGTCACGCAGCAAAGTTACAACTCGGGGTCGGCGACCTTTTCGATGGACACCACGATGCCGGCGCACAAATTATCCGAGGCGATCCTGCTGAATCCGCCCGACGGGTTGAAGTATCAAGTGCTTGAAGTGGTGCGGGGAAAAATCAGCCTCCGAGCCGTAACGGAAAAGTGAGCGCCATGAAAATCATATCCGCTTTCATCATTCTGGCCGTGACTCTCGCGTTGCCTGTTGTGGCGGGCGCGGCCGCGGATAGCAATCAAGGGGCTTTGCTGCTTTCGTATTTGCGCCTCGAGATCGCCCAGCAGGCTGGTCCGTTGTCGGCGGCCATGGCCAAGGAGACGTCCCGCGAGAACCAGGAGGAGATCGCGCGCGCCGTCACGCAATGGACGGACACCCGGATCGCGGCGATTCGCGCCGGGTTGGAGTCCCGTTTCCCGGGCCAGTCACGCGATTTTTTCCGTCTTTACGTGGAGCGGTACACGACGTGCGAAGAGAAGGAGGACGCGGCGTTCCTGAAGCAAACCGCCGGCGAGCTCGGCCTGGCGGTTGCGCCGAAGGATTATGCGGCCCTGCGGGCCGACTTGTTGCGGACGGCGCTCAAGCCGGACGTGATGGCCACGTCGCAATTGCTGGGCGAGGTGCAGACCTGGCTGGACGTCAAGCACCGTCAACCCGGGAAAACGCCTCCGCTCCAGGCGTGGCTGTCGCGGCGCGAGGACGCGCCGGTCCGGTCGGCTGCTCCGCGTCCTGTGAAAACAGATCCGCTGGCCGCCGCGGAAGCCTCGGCCGGCAACTATACGGATTCGGCCGTTCCGGCCGACGCCAATCCGCTTGAAGCGATCTCCGCGCAGGAAAAAAACCGCCGTGAAAAAAAACGGCAGGACGCGATCGTGGAAATGCAGCAGGTATCGGCCGAGCGCAAGCAGTACGAAGATCAGGCGGCGGCCGAGAAGACCGCCCGTGCCCAGGCGGAGTCGGAGGCGATGAAGCACCAGGCCGAGCAAATGGCCGCCGTCGAACAAACGGCGCTGCAACAGCGGCAGAACAGCTGGAGCGCCCACCTCATGAATGCCGCGGTGTCGCTGGTGGGGTCTGTCGGTGGCGCGGCGGGCGGCGCGGTTGGCGCGGCGGCGGGCCTGCAGGCCGCCAACCGGATGTTTCCCTGATCAGGCCGGGATGAGCGTGCGGAGCTCGGTTTCGCGGACCCGCCAGTAATTGGCCGATTCGATCACCAGGGCGTCGAGTTCCGCGGCCGGCGTGACGCCGTGCATGGATCGGTACACGTCCCCGCCCGGGCCTAGCGGCTCGCAGGTGCAGAAGCAGTCCTTGTTGTTGAATCCGGCGAGGTAGAGCGCGGCGATGACCGCGTCGAAGTTATACACCCCGGTTCCGAGCGTGCGGCGGTTCGTGTCGGCCATGTGGAGGTTCGTCAGCCACGGCCCGTAGGTGACCAGCGCCTTGGCGGGGTCGTCCTCGTGGTGGAGCATGTGGTAGAGGTCGCCGTTGATGTGCCGCACGCCGGGGTGGTCCACGGCCTTGATGTAGCGCAGCGCATCCGCGCACGAGTGGCAGAAGCTGACCTCGTCGGAGCGGATGGGCTCGATGGCGGCGCGGATGCCGGCCTGGACGAAGGCGTCGGCGACGAGGCGGAGCGAGTCGACGGAGCGGTCGAATTCATAGGCGTCGTAGGCGACGTTGCGGCCCACGGCGCCGGGCACCACGAGCATGTAGGCGACGCCGAGTTCGCGGCCGAAGTCGAGCTCGCGGCGGATGTAATCGATCGCGCGCTGGCGGCTGACGGCCGAGGTGCTGGACAGGTCGTTTTCCACGCTGAACATGCCGCAGATGCCGGCGGCCTTGACGCCGGTTTCCTCGAGCAGGCGGCGGACCTCCCCGGGCTTGTAGCCGAGGTCCGGCGTGTAGTGGTTGCCATGCAGCTCGATGAAGCCGATTTTGGCTTTGGCGAGGCGTTTCAGCGAGCGGGCCAGCGGTTCCCGGCCAAAGCCCCAGTTGCTCCAGGAGAGGTTCAGGCGGGGGGCGTCGGCGCTGATTTTGGACGCGAACGTCTTGAACAGGCGGGCTGCGCGGGCGTCATGGGGCTGGGGAGATAACATCATGGGGTGCCTCTGTTTTTCGCGCAGTATAGGGCGGGGCCTGTTCCGGCGAAAGAAGTTTCTCGGCGAGGCCTGCCCTGCCGCCGGCTGTGGATGTGGTGGACTTTTTGAGCTGGGCGTTTTATGATGCCCCGTTTTTCAGAAAGGCAGGGCGCATGAAGAAAATCGGGATTATCGGATATGGCGGCCGGATCGTGGCGATGGTCCGGCAGATGAAGCAGTTCAAGACGGACCTGGCGATTGTCGCGATCACGGATTTGAGGAATGACGAAATCCGGGCCCAGATGAAGAAGGACGGCCAGGATATCACGGCGATCCGCTTTTATACCGATGCCGGGCGCATGCTCGACCGGGAGGATCTCGACGGCGTCATGATCGGCACGCGCTGTTCGCTCCACACCCGCTATGCCTGCCAGGTCTTGAAGCGGAACCTCCCCTTGTTCCTCGAAAAGCCGGTGAGCACGACCCTGGCGGATTGGAAAACGCTTTATGCGGCTTCGAAAACGACCCGAAGCCCGGTCGTGGTGTCGTTCCCGCTGCGCGTGACCGCGCATGTCCAGCAGGCGGTGGACATTCTCCGGCGTGGCGAGATCGGGAAAGTCCATCACGTGCAGGCGTGGAATAACGTGCCGTATGGAGCCTGTTATTATCGGGACTGGTACCGGGATGAGAAAGTCACCCAGGGCCTGTTCCTCCAGAAGGCCACGCACGATTTCGATTACCTGACGTACATGCTGGGCTTCAAGCCCGTGCGCGTGGCCGGCATGACGGCCAAACTGGTCTATAAAGGAAACCGGAAGGCCGGCCTGCGCTGTGACGATTGCGCGCTGAGCGAAGAGTGCCCGGAAAGCCCGTTCAACACCTATTACCGGCTGGGCCAGACCGAGGGCGTCAAGCCGTCGAATCGCGAGTGCGGGTTTGCCAAGGATACTGGCAACGAGGACTCCGGCAGCGCGCTGGTGGAATATGAGACCGGCATGCATGTGAGCTATAGCCAGAACTTTTTTGCCCGGCGCGGGGCGGGCGCCCGGGGGGCGCGGTTCTTCGGCTATAAGGGCACGCTGGAATTCGACTGGTACACGAACGAGCTCAAGGTGTTTTATCATCACCTGCCCCGGTCCGTGGTGTATAAGTTCGAGCCCACCCGGTTCGGGCATGGCGGCGGCGATGCCGTGTTATGCTGGAACTTCCTCCAGGTCGTGGCGGGCCGGGAGGCGTCGGTGGCGCCCCTCCGCACGGGCTTGCTCAGCGCGCTCATGTGCCTGAAGGCCAAGGAGTCGGCGGAGACCGGAGCGTTCCTCGAGATCCCCGACCTGCCCGGGCTCGGGCCGGACGACAGCCGGCCGGTGAGCCGGGTTTACAAGAACGCCATTTTCAAGCACCTTGAGTAGCGAGCCGTTCCCGTAGGCGGGAGAGGAGGCCCCCATGACCGAGCTCAGGATTACGGCGCCGGACGAACAATTCTGCTCCGCCTGCGGGCAGGTAGTGAAAAAGGCCGCAGAGCTATGTCCCCATTGCGGCGTGCGGCGATTCCCCCCTCCGTATGCCCCGCAGGAAGGCCGGGACTGGCTGGTGGCCCTCTTGCTGTGCGTGTTCACGGGCGGGTGGGGCGTTCACCGGTTTTATACCGGGCATATCGGGATAGGCCTGCTCCAGCTCCTGACGTGCGGGATGTGCGGGATCTGGACGATCATTGACCTGATCCTCATTGCCACGGGCGTGTATACCGATGTGGACGGCAAGCCCTTAAGGCGGTAGTCCGGATGAGTCTTGAGGGAATCCAGCGGGAGCTTGAAGCGGCGGGCAATCCGGCCAAGGCCAAAACGCTCCAGTGGTTTTTCAAGACGGGCCCCGGCGACTATGGCGAAGGCGACCGGTTTCGCGGCATTGTGGTGCCGGTGTTGCGGAGCATTTCCCGGCGGCACCGGGAATTGGGATGGGGCGACCTGTCCCGCCTGCTGCGGAGCCCGTTCCACGAGGACCGGCTGGCGGCGCTGATGGTGCTGGTGTTGCGCGTGGAAAAGGCGTCGGCGGCGGAGAAGGACCGGGCGATGGCCTTTTATCTGGCGCGCACGCGGTTCATCAACAATTGGGATTTGGTGGATCTGTCCGCGCCAGCGGTGGTGGGCGAGCGGCTGCGGGAGAAAAAAGAGACCGCGCGGCTGTTTGAGCTGGTGCGGTCTCCGGTGTTGTGGGAGCGGCGCATCGCCATGGTGGGAAGCTATGCCTTTATCCGGGCGGGTTGTCCGGCGGTGGCCTTCCGGCTGGCGGCGCGGTTGTTGACGGATCCCGAAGACCTGATGCACAAGGCGGCGGGCTGGATGCTGCGGGAGGCGGGCAAGCGGGACCCGGCGGGATTGGTGGCGTTTCTGGAAAGGCATGCGCCCCGCATGCCCCGCACCATGCTGCGGTATTCGATCGAGCGGTTTTCCGAACCTGAGCGCCGCCGCTGGCTGGCGGTCCGGAAGGCGCCGGCGGGTCCTCCCCGGCGGGTTTGACTTGACGGGCGGGGGCGTTGCGTTGATCATATTTCCTTTCAAACGCGGGGAATCCATGCTGGTCACAAGTCTGGTCGTCGGTTTTTTCCTGGTCATCGGCATTGTGGCCATGGTGGTGAATGCCCGGTCGGGGAATCGGGAGTAGGCCATGGCCGAATTTTCCGCCACCTTTCTCGTGATGTTCCGGGCCATGCTGCAGCTTTTCCTGATCGCCGTCCTGGCGGGGTTCCTGGTGCGGCGCAAGTGGGTGTCCCAGGAGCAGGTCCGGGCGCTGGCCGTGATCACCGTGAATGTGCTGTTGCCGTGCATGATCTTTGTCAACATTGCCCGGCAGTTCAAGCCGGCCGACACGCCGGGCTGGTGGCTGCTGCCGATCCTGGGCGTGGCGGTCAGTTCGGCCGGCCTGCTGATGGCCCGGCTCCTGTTCAGCCGGGCGGAGCTGCCCCGCAAAAACCTCCTGCTGGCCATGGCGGCGCTGCAGAACTCCGGCTACATGGCGCTGCCGCTGGGCAAGATGGCCTATCCCGACCAGTTCGACCGCTTCGCCCTGTACACCTTCCTTTTCATCCTGGGGTACAGTCCGTTCCTGTGGAGCGTGGGCCGGCATTTGACGGCCGCGGGCGGGTCGCCGGCCGAGCCGCGCAGCCGGTGGCGCGGATTCGTCACGCCTCCCTTTGCGGCCAACCTGGCGGCCGTGGCGCTGGTGCTCGTGGGGGTCGCGGGCTTTATTCCGCCGGTGGCGCTGGAGGCCATCGACCTGCTGGGTTCCGCCACGGTGCCGGTGGCCACCTTTGTGCTGGGCGCCACGGTGGGCGGGATCGCGCTGAGCGTCTGGCCGCCGTGGGCGGATGCCGTCCGCGCGATCGGGGTCAAGCTGGTCCTGCTGCCGGGGCTGATGGTGACGGCGCTGACGGCGCTGACGGCCTGGACGCCGGTGCGCGTGGAGCCGCTGCTCGGAAACTTCCTGGTGATCCAGGCGGCGTCCGCGCCGGCGACGGCCCTGGCCCTGCAGGTGCGAAAATATGGCGGCGATGCGCAGCAGACGGGCAGCCTGCTGTTGATCAGTTACAGCCTGTGTCTGGTTACCCTGCCGCTCTGGCTGGGGCTCTGGTGTCTGATGGGCCGGTCCTGACCGGGGGCGCCCCGGCGTGAGAATGGAAGCATGATCGAGTTTCAACAAGTGTGCAAAAATTACGGCGGGCAGGACGTCCTGACCGACGTCGGATTCCGCGTCAGCCCCGGCGCCCGCCTGGGCGTGGTGGGGCCCAACGGCGCGGGCAAGTCCACGCTGTTTGCCCTGATCACGGGCGAGATTTCGCCCGACAAGGGCAAGGTGACGATCCGCAAGGGCGCGCGGCTGGGCTATGTGCGCCAGATGGTGCTGCCCAAGACGGACGACCAGGCGCTCATCGCGTATGTCGAGATGGCCATTCCCGAGCTCGGGGAGATGGAGCGGGCCATGCACGATCTCGACCACCGGTTGCATGCGGGGCTGGAGGCGGACCCCGCGCCCGCGCTCCGGCTGCTGGGCGAGTTGCAGACGCGGTTCGAACACCTGGGCGGGTATGAGATGCGCAACCGGGCGGAAGCGGCCCTTAGCGGGCTGGGTTTTTCGGTGGCGGATTTCGAGCGGCCGTTCGTCGATTTCAGCGGCGGGTGGCAGATGCGCGCCGAGCTGGCCCGCGTGATCGTGGCCGACCCGGAGATCCTGCTGCTCGACGAGCCCTCCAACTACCTGGATATTCCGGCCGTCGAGTGGCTGCAGAAAAGCCTGCGCGAATTCAAGGGCACGCTGGTCCTGATTTCGCATGACCGCTTCCTGCTCAACACCCTGACCAGCGAAACGATTGAGATCTTTTCCGGCAAGGCGACGCGGTATTCGGGGAATTACGACTATTACGCCCGCGAGCGGGTCCAGCGCCGCGAGCAGCTGCTGGGCGCCTACCGCAACCAGGAGCGCCAGCGCCAGCAGCTCGAGCGGTTCGTCGAGCGGTTCAAGGCCAAGAACACCAAGGCCGCCCAGGCGGCCAGCAAGATGAAGCAGCTGGACCGCATGGAGACCATTTCCGTGCCGGCCGAGCTGGTCAGCCCGGGCAAGATCCGCCTGGCCAAGCCCCCGCATTGCGGGCTGGAGGTCGTCCGGTTCGAGGAGGTCGGCTACTCGTATGACGGCCAGCGGTGGGTGCTGCGGGGCGTGGACCTCGGCATTTCACGGGGCGACAAGCTGGTGCTGATCGGGCTGAACGGCATGGGCAAGACGACGCTGTTGCGCCTGATCGCGGGCCAGCTGAAGCCCGGCGAGGGCCGCCGCGTCATGGGCCACCAGGTCCTCGTGGGCTACCAGTCCCAGGAATTTGCCGAGACCCTCGACCCGGCGCGCACGGTGTATGAGACGCTCAAGAACGCCGCGCCGGACATTCCGGAATCCGCCGCCCGCGCCCTGCTGGGGGGGTTCGGGTTTTCCGGGGACGCGGTCGAGAAGAAGGTGGCCGTGCTCAGCGGCGGGGAGAAGATCCGCATGGCGTTTGCGCGGCTCCTGGCCAAGCCGCCCAACCTGCTGGTGCTGGACGAGCCCACGACGCATCTCGACATCTCGGCGCGGGAAGCGCTCGAGCAGGCCTTGCGCGCGTTCGAGGGAACGATCGTGATGGTCAGCCACGACATTGAGTTTGTGCGCCGGACGGGCGCCCGGGTGATTGCGATGACGCCGCCCGGCATTACGAGCTACGCTGGTGATTATGACTATTACCACGAGAAGATGACCGCCCGGACTTCCGGGGTTGTGCGTGGCGACACCGCGGCCGCCGTGGCCGGCGAGGATCGCCGCGCCAAGCGGCGCGACCGGGCGGAGATCATCCAGCGGTTCGGCAAGATCCGGCGCGAGCTGGAGAAGCAGGTCCGGCTGAGCGAGGAGTCGATGCCGAAGCTGGAGAAGGAGCAGGCCGAGCTGGTGACGAAGCTGGCCGAGCCCGGGGTTACGGATTACATGGGGATCAACCGCCGGCTGTATGAGATCCAGATCGAGCTGGGGAAGGCGGCGGAGCGCTGGGAAAAAGCCTCGCGCGAGCTGGAGCAGACACAAAAAGATTTCGAGACGGCGACAAGTGGGTTATAATGTCAGGCAAGAGGTGATCCATGCCGATTTATGAATATGTCTGCCGTGCCTGTGGCCGCCCGTTTGAACATCTGCATCGGAGGCTGAACGAACCGGCTCCGGCGTGCCCGGCCTGCGGGGCCAAAAAGTCGGCCAAGCAGCTTTCCTCCTTTTCCGCGAAGGTGGGGGGCGGGTCGATGGACATGCCGCCGTGTGCCTCGGGCGGGTGCTGTTCGCGCAAGTGTCCTTCGGCCGGGGCGTGCAAGCTTTAAACCCGGAAGGAGGCCCCCGGATGTGTATACCCGGTTCCGCCTGGCGCCTGCTGGTCCTGCTGGCCTTGTCGGGCGCGTCCTGCGTGTCGATTCCGCCGCATGGCCGGCCGGTATCCATGACGGTGACGGCGTATTGCCCGTGCGGGGAGTGCTGCTCCTGGGAGCGCAACTGGCTGTTTCGTCCGGTCGTGTCGGAAGGGCGGGCCAAGGGGCAGCGCAAGGCGGTGGGGGTGTGCGCCGACGGGACGCGGGCGAAAAAAGGGGTCCTTGCGGCGGATACGCGCTATTATCCGTTTGGCACCCGGATTTATGTGCCCGGGTACGGGGCGGGGGTGGTGCATGACCGGGGCGGGGCGATTACAGGGCCGGGTCGGATCGACCTTTTTTATCGGAGTCACAGCCAGGCCCTGCGGTGGGGGCGGCAGACATTAACGGTTTACGTGGAGGCGCCTTTGCCTTGATTTGTTGAGGGGCCGGGCGTTTTTATAGTAGGATTTAAGGTTGACAAGAGCGTGTATGAGTTGATACTGTATTCTTACAAATGGGAAAAAGCTTGTGGTTCGCGTCATTATTTTGAGGGGTTGATGAGATAATGAGGAGGGGGATCATGAAGAAAATTCTTTGTTTTGCTGTGGTCGCTTTGGCGACAGGCTTCGGAATGCACGCACGGGCGGCGGTCACGAATGCCTCTTTCAATTCCTGGTCTTTTGAAACGCTGCCTGTGAGCACGGTGATTCCGTCGACGGAGGATCCGACCGTGTTGCCCGGTCCGTATGGATCGTGGTCCGCGGATACCAATGGCGAGAACGTGGCGTATATCACGAATGAAACTTGGGGGGCGACTCCCGGTTTCGGCTTTCCTATCGCCGGCGGCACGGCGGACCACACCAACGCCTTGTATTTCAACGGAAGCGTGACGAATCATTTCAGTAGCTCCTTGTTGAACGGCCTACGGTTCACCACGGAGTTTTTGCTGAAGCCCGGCCAGCTTGAAAATTTGAGCCTTCTGGATAGCGTGGACCCGAATGCGCGCCTGGCGTTTTATTTCAACACCGCCAGCAATTTTGTTTTGCTGCATGGTGTGATGGGTGCGTGGACGACTTCTGATGTCGCCACGGTTGCGTATGAGACGAACGCCTGGCTCCGGATTTCGATCGATCAGGATTATGCGATGGAGAACGAGAATAACGGGTCGTTCATGTTCAGTGTTTCCATCAATGGAACAGGCGTGACGCATGCGGTCAACGGGTCGACGCGTTTGAATGATTCGGGGGGCTATGAACCGGGCGGCGCGGATCCGAAGTGGTTTGAGATGAAGTCAAAAGGCACGGCTGGCAATTTCGGGATGAACGGCTTGGTCGGCATGGGCGCCGGCATGGTGGATGACGTCGTGGTGTCTGCGCCCGCCGGCGCGGCCGTTACCAACGTCAATGCGACCTCGGCCGGCAATGGCACGATCACGCCTTCCGGAACGGTGAGCATCACCGATGGCACGCCGCAAGCGTTCACGCTGACCAGCGTGTCGGGTTATTATGTGAGCGGGCTGACCTTGGATGCCACCCAGATCAACACGAATCTCAGCGAGTCGGTGACCTCGGTTGTGTGGTCTGTGGACTATGCCCAGGTGGCGGCGTACGGCACCAACTTGACGGCGCTGTTCTCTGAAAAGTCCAAGACGAACGTCACGGCGTCGTCGATCAACGTCGCTTACGGGTCCGTTACGCCTTCCGGAACGGTTGCCATCACCAATGGCGTGGCGCGGACCTTCGCGTTGAGTAGCGAGGCGGGATGCTACGTGAGCGGCTTGAAGCTGAACACCACGACGATCTATACCAATCTGGTTCAGACCGTGACGGCGCAGAATTACGATGTGGCCTATGCCCAGGTGGTGGCCTATGGCGACAATGTGGTGGCCCTGTTCGAGCCGAAGTCCGGCACAACGGCGGAGTGGCTGAGCAACGTCTTCGTAATCGGCCCCGGCGGCGACTATGCCACCTTCGCGATTGCCGCGACGAATGACTGGGATCAGGACGGGTTCAACAATGTGCAGGAATCCATCGCCGGAACGGCCCCGAAGGACAGCAACGACTTCCTCCGCGTCAGCGCCATTGTGGTGAACGCCGGGGAAGTTGCGGTATCCTTCAAGGGCAGCGCACTCGGAACCACCAATCACTACGAGCTCAAGGGCGCCGATGTGGTGAATGGAAGCTATACGAACGTGAGCACGCGCGCGAAGGTCAGCGGGGATCTCAGCGTGACGAACGCGACCGGTGAGCAGAAGAAGTTCTACAAGGTCGTGGTTCCTTATAGCGGTGAGTAAGCCAGGATACAGGACGTGACGAGAATGCGGGCCGAAGGGTAACACCTTCGGCCCTTTTTTTGTAGGGTGATTTCTTGCGAGACCAGAGGTGCTGGGTTGGCGGGGGTGTCGGGGGCGGAAGTAAGGTAGTCTTGAAAAAAAGAATATTTTGCAAACGCAGTTGACAAGATGCAGGGGCAAGTGCTAAATTCTAAGTTGAATGTAGGAAGAGGGGTTTTGGAGTTCACGTATTTACTTTAGTGATCAACGAATATAGTAGGAGGGGGATCATGAAGAAGTGCCTGTGGATATCGGTTGTGGCCATGGCGGTGAGCTTCGGCGTAAGCGCACATGCCGTAACAAACGCAACGTTCGGCGCCTGGTCATTCGAAACATTGGTTAACGGGACTGCCATCCCCTCCACGAGCAGCGCTCAGCTGCAGGATCATTATGGATCGTGGTCTTCGGATACCAACAGCGGCAACGTTGCCTACATCACGAACGCGGGCAGTGTGTCGGGAACGCCAGAGTTCGGGCTTCCGATTCCAGACGCCACGCACACGATGTCTCTCTATTTCAGCGGGAGCGTGACGAATCATTTCGCGGCGTCCTCGTTGAACAACAAGCGGTTCAAAACCGACTTCCTGTTGAAGCCCAGTCAGCTGGATGATCTGACTCTGGCCAACAGCGTAGAGTCGACTGCCCGGCTTGCGTTCTATTTCAATACGGCCAGCAATCTGGTGGTGTTGCATGGAAGCAACACGCTGTGGGTTACCTCCACTGTTGCCAGCGTAAGCTATGCAACCAATTCGTGGTTGCGGATTACGATCGATCAGGATTATAGCGTAACGTCGGTCCTCTCGCACGCGCAGAGCCTGTTCCGGGTGTTGGTGAATGGGACCAACGTCACGCATGCCAACGGGTATACCCGCACAGACAATTCGTTTGCTAGTGGTGGCGGGGCGTGGTTCGAAATGAAGTCGTCAGGTGCGGATGGCAGCCGTGGAATGAACAGTTTGGTGGGCATGGGCGTTGGCCTGATGGACGATGTGGTCAATTCCGAATTTGTGTTTGATTTGAACGCGACCTCGGCCGGAAACGGAACCATTACGCCCAGTGGCGCGCTGAGCATCACGAATGGCGTGAATCGGACCTTCGATCTCCTCGCGTCTACCGGTTATTATGTGAGCGGATTGAATCTCAACAGCACGCAAATCTACACCAATACCGATCAGGCGATCGGGTCAGTCAACAATCTGAGCGTGACCTATGCGCAGGTAATCGCCTATGGAACCAACGTGCAGGCTGTGTTTGCGGCCAAGTCCACGAAGAATGTGGCCGTGACGGCGGGATCGGGTGGAACGATTGACTTTGAGGGCACCACGCAGACGATTACGAATACGTTGCCGCGTGACTTCACGTTGACCGCGAACAATGGGTATTACATCAGCGGGCTGAACCTTGGCGGAGGCTCGATTTATGTGAACTCGAGCGAGGCGGTTGTCACCACGATCCGTACAGTGTCGTATGGTCAGGTGGGCACCTCGGGCGCAGTTCTTCAGCCGGTGTTCTCCTTGAAGGCCACATCCGGTTGGATGCACTCGAATTTCTCGATCGGATCAGGACCAGGGGCAGACTACGCGACTCATGAGGAGGCTGCGGCGGATGATGCGGATCATGACGGTTTCAGCAATGAGCAGGAAGCGATTGCGGGAACCGATCCCACGAACGCCATCAGCTGCCTCAAGATCAGCTCGATCGTGGTTGATGCCAATCACCAGGTCAGCGTGATGTTCGAAGGGTCGTCGGCTGGCGCCAGCGTTCCGTACGAACTGTGGGAAGCGGATACGATTGACGGCGTGTACAGCAACGTCGCTTCGCGGACGAAGGCAGGCGGAACCTTGGGTGTGACGAATACACCGTCCAGCACGCCCAAGTTCTACCGGGTTGAAGTTAATTATACGGCTCCGTAATCCGGTTTGAGAGAGTGAACCACACGGGCCGAGGGAAACCTCGGCCCGTGTTTTTTTGTCTAATAAGTTGACGTCAAGTTAGGAAACGATTAGTTTATCGGGCAACTGGTTCGACCCCATAAAATAGGATGATACCATGAAGCAGAAGACGTGTGTGGCGGAGTTTCTGGGTGTTGTGGCGGTGGCGGGATTGGCTCTGGCGCAGGAGGCGGCGCCCGACTATCCCAAGCTGACAGCGGGCGGTGAGTTCCGGTTGCGGCAGGAAGCGTTTGATCATCTCCCCATCCGGGTCGATCCTCCGGGCGAAACCCGTGGCGGCCATAACGATTATATCCGTTTCCGCACGTTGCTTTGGGGCCAGGTTGAGCTTAATGACATGGTGACGGTTTATACACGCCTGGCCAATGAGTTCCGGCATTATTATGACCCCAAATCCACGACGACCTGGGATTATCCGGATGAAGTGGTGGTGGACAACGCCTATATCGATATCCACAAATTGCTCTCGGATAATTCACTCTCGTTGCGACTCGGGCGGCAGGATATATTCGCGGGGAAAGGGCCGCTTGGAAATGGCCGGCTGATATTTGAAGGCACGCCCAAGGATGGCTCGCGCACCATCTATTTTGATGCAGCCCGTGCCACGTGGAAAAAGGGCGATACGCAAATCGACGCTATCGGCATCTACAATCGGGCCGACGCCCAGTTGTTGGGCAACGATCAGGAACGGGATCTGACCGGCCTGACTTCGGCCTACAACAACATGGACGAATACGGCGGCGTCTTGTATGCCGCGTTCAAGCCGATGGCCGATTTGGGGGCGGAAAGCTATTACATGTACAAGGTCGAAAGCCGTTGGGATAATGGTGCGGCCCGCATGCCCAGTCTCGCCATTCATACGCTTGGCTACCGGCTGATGCCTCAGTTGATAAAAGACCGGCTCACCGCCAGCCTGGAGGGCGCCTATCAGCTTGGCGAGCGGGGCGATCAGGATGTCAGCGGGTACATGGTGGATGCGCTTCTTAAGGGCCAGTTCATGACCGAAACGGCGGCCAAGCCCTGGGCCTCGGCGGGCGTTCTTTGTTTATCGGGTGATGATCCCAAGTCCAAGGATGATGAGGGCTGGAATCCGCTGTGGGCCCGGTATCCGCAGTTTGGTCTTTCGGATTTGCTGATTTACACGTATGACGCGGATGGCGCCGGACGCTGGTCGAACCTGACGGCTCCCTATCTTAGCGCCGGCCTGACCGCCCACAAGGACGGAAAGCTGTCGGCCATGGTCAGCCAGTTGATGGCCCCGGAAAAGAACGGACCCGGAAGCGGGGATCAACGCGGTCTTTATGCCGGCGTTTCCTACAATGTGGTGCTGGCCAAGGGCAAGGTGACGACCAAGGATGTCTTGAGCGGCCTGCTTCAACTGGAATATTTCGACCCGGGCAATTATTACAAAAGCGGGATCGACAACGGATTTTACCTCCGGTGGGAAATCAAGTACTCGTTTTAGCGTGCTATGACCGTATATTTCGATCCGCAAAACGAGTGCCAGAGCCGCGAGGCCTTGCGCATCCTGCAATCCCGGCGATTGCAGGATGCGGTTGAACGGGCTTACCGGCATGTGCCCTTATACCGGCGCAAGTTCGATCAGGCTGGCGTGAAGCCGGGCGATATCCGGAGTATTGAGGATATCGCCAAACTGCCCTTCACGGTTAAGGATGATTTCCGGGAGCAGTACCCCTTCGGGATGTTCGCGGTTCCCATGGATCGCATTATCCGCCTCCACGCCTCCTCGGGCACCACGGGCAAGCCCACGGTGGTCGGTTACACCCGCGAGGATATCGACCTGTGGTCGGTGTGCTGTGCGCGCATGCTGGCGTGCGGGGGCGGGACCGCCCAAGATGTTCTCCAGGTTGCTTATGGATATGGCTTGTTCACGGGCGGACTGGGCCTTCATTACGGCGGCGAAAAGCTGGGCGCGGCCGTCATTCCGATGTCCGGTGGAAACACCAAGAAGCAGTTGATGCTGATGCAGGATTTCGGCACCACGCTGCTCGCCTGTACGCCTTCGTATGCGCTGCAGGTTGCCGAGGTCGCGGCCGAGGAGGGCATCGACATCCGGTCCCTCAAGCTCAAGGCCGGGTTCTTCGGCGCCGAACCCTGGACCGAGGAGATGCGGCGCCAGATTGAGGCTCGCCTTCATATCAAGGCGCTCGACATTTACGGGCTGAGCGAGGTGATCGGCCCCGGTGTGGCCGGCGAATGTCTGGAACAGTCGGGGCTTCATGTCTTTGAGGATCATTTCTATCCCGAGGTGATCAATCCTGCCACCGGGCAGCCTGTCCCGCCGGGTCAACCGGGGGAGCTTGTCTTCACGTGCTTGACCAAAGAGGCGATCCCCCTGATCCGGTACAGGACCCGGGATATCAGCCGGTTGCAGGAGGCCGCCTGCCCGTGTGGCCGCGTGTTCCGCCGGATCGAGCGGCTTTCGGGCCGCACGGACGACATGCTGATTATCCGGGGCGTGAATGTGTTCCCGTCCCAGATTGAAAGCGTCCTCATGAAGCTTGAGGGCGTCGAGCCGAATTACCTGATCGTGGTGGATCGAACCGGCGTTCTGGCCGACATCGAGGTCAAGGTGGAGGTGTCGCCCCACCTGTTTTCGGATGAGGTGAAGCAGTTGGAGGCGTTGCGCCGGCGGATCGGCGAGGAGATGCGTAGCGTGCTCAGTCTCAACGCCAAGATCACCTTGGTGGAGCCCAAATCCCTTGAACGCGCCGCCGGGAAGGTCCAGCGAGTCCAGTTTGTGGATCGCAAGTCATGAGGTCCACCAAGACCCATGCAGATTGAACATCTTCGGCTGGTCATTGAGGAGTCGGAGTTGGCGCCCTGGGCGCTCCGCCTGCTGGAAGGGCATGAAGCGATTTCGGGAATCCGTGTTGGATTGGAAAGCGGGGCCCTTGTTTTTGAGGGCCGGATTCGGATTCCCTTTGCCGGCGAAGCGCCGTTCCGCACCGTCTGGACCGTGGACGTTGACGCTTCGGGTTGCCTGGTCGTGTGCTTGACAGAGGCTTCGGCGTTCGGCCGCGCCGCCGGCTCCGGATTTTTAAACGCATTCATCATGGATCGCATCCGGGACCGGCTAGTTGGTCTTGCCGGATGCGTTGTGACAGGCGACCGCGTGGTTGTGGAGCCCGCCGCCTTGCTGGCGGCGCTTCCGGTTGCCATTCATCTGCGTGTGACGTCCGTCACGATTGAGCCGGGGCGGATTGTGCTGGAGACGGCTTAAAGCAGCGCGTCCGCGGCCGCCTTGATGTCGGCTTCGGAGCGCAAGCCCACCAGGGTGTTGACCGGCTTTCCACCTTTGAAAAAGATCAGGGAGGGAACACCCCGGATGCTGAACTCGACAGCCAGGTCCGCTGCGTCATCGGTGTTGACTTTCACGAACTTGACTTTGCCCAGGAAGGCGCCCGCCACTTTGTCAAAAATAGGGGCCAGGGTTTTGCAGGGCGGGCACCAGGTGGCAAAAAAATCCACGACCACAGGGGTGGCGGATTGGCGAACCTCGGCGTCGAATTCAGCAGCTTTGATTTCTTTGACGTTCTGCATGGGGTCTCCGTTGGTTCAAGTTATGAGCTAGTATGCCATGATTCCGGGAGCAGGGCAAGCCGTCCTTCTTTTTTGTGCCGGTTGGGCATCCATGAAGAATCAGGTTGCAGGCCGGCGGGGTGTTGTGGACAATGGCGGGATGAATAATCAATCCATGGCTTCATACGCCCGGGTCTCTGGCCGCCCCGGGGAAAACGCCCGGGCCATGGCCCTGTTTCGCGCCCTCTGGCCTCTGTTCCTGGTCCTGTTCATTCTCGGTTGGCTTGTTCGCGCCGCCGCTCCCTGGCCCGGTCTTTCCCGTCCTGTTCTGGTCATCCTCTTTCTTTTCCTGGCCGGCGGGTGTGCTGTTTTTGTGGCGCTTTCCCGGGCGGCCCTGGCGTCGTTGATCAAGGGTGCGGTCGGGGAGGAAAAGGTGGCCCAGGCGCTCGCCTTCCTGCCCGCCGGGTGGGATGTGTTTCATGGCGTGCCGTCTTCCGTCCGCAGCCCTCTATGGCCCGCCCGGTTTGACCTGGACCACGTGGTTCTGGGTCCGGCGGGCGTCTTTGTGGTCGAGACCAAAAACTGGACCGGGTCCATCCAGGTTCGGGATAATACGGTTCTTTTTGAAGGCCGGCCGCCTTCCCGCCCTCCGCTTGACCAGGTTCGTCATTCGGCCCGGGAATTGGCTGCCCGCATCGAGGTGGCCTGTGGCGCCCGCGTGACGGTTCATCCCGTGCTCTGCTTTGCCGGAACGCCGCCGGAATACGGGGATGAACAGGGGATGGGCGGGGTCATTGTCTGCAGTGTGGAGGCCTTGAACCGGGTCTTGAACGGGTGGAATGACGACCCCGTGTCCGGGGCGGACCGGCAGAAAATTTGCGCCTGGCTGCAGGGGCAGATGGCCTGACGGTTGCATTTCGCGCCCGTCTGGCCTATAGTCAATTCATTGCGTTGCGGCCGCCCGCGGCGGGGAGAACACAGATGCTCGATATCAAGTTGCTTCGCGACAATCCGGACCTGATCCGTCAAGCCCTTGGAAAGCGCGGCGCCGACCCGGCGCTGGTGGAAGCTGCCATGGAGGCCGACACGCGCCGGCGCGCCCTGCTCAAGGAGACGGAGGCGTCGAAGAATCAGCTGAATGTGGTGTCCAAGGAAATTGGAAAGCTACGTCAGAGCGGGGTGGATACGGCGGCCCAGCAGGCGTCGATGCGCGCCCTGGGCGACCAGATTGCGGCTCTGGACGAGAAGGTGCGGGGGGTGGATCTGGAGCTTCGTCAGGCGATGTTGCGCATTCCCAACATGCCGCATGACAGCCTTCCGGTGGGGAAAGATGCCGCCGATAATGTCGTGGCCCGTGCCTGGGGGAGCGTCCGCGAGTTCAGCTTCACGCCGCGCGGCCATGTGGAGCTGGGCGAGAGCCTCGGCCTCTTCGATTTTACGCGCGCCACCAAGATGACCGGCGCGGGGTTCCCTCTTTATGTGGGCGCCGGCGCCCGGCTGGAGCGCGCCCTGATCAATTTCATGCTCGATCTGCACTGCCGGGAGCAGGGGTATCTTGAAATGTCCACCCCGTTTGTGGTCAATACGGCATCCATGATCGGCACCGGCCAATTGCCCAAGATGGCCGAGGATATGTATCATGTGAACGCCGATGACCTCTGGCTGATTCCCACGGCCGAGGTTCCGGTGACCAACTATTACCGCGACGAGGTTCTGACCGGGCCGTTGCCGGTGAAGTTGACCGCCTATACCCCCTGCTTCCGCCGCGAGGCGGGCGCGGCCGGCCGTGAAACGCGGGGGCTGATCCGGGTTCACCAGTTCGACAAGGTGGAGATGGTGAAATTTGCCGATCCTGCGACCTCGTACCAGGAGCTGGAGACGCTGGTGGCCGATGCGGAAGCCGTGCTGCAGCGGCTCGGCCTTCCCTACCGGGTGCTTTCCTTGTGCACGGGCGACATCAGTTTTGCGGCCGCCAAATGTTACGACATCGAGCTTTGGGCGCCGGGCCAGAAGGCCTGGCTGGAGGTGTCCTCCTGCAGCAACTTCGAGTCGTTCCAGGCGCGCCGCGCCAACATCCGGTATCGGCGGGCGGACGGCAAGACGGATTTCCTTCACACGCTCAACGGGTCCGGTGTGGCGCTGGCCCGGCTGGTGGTGGCGATCCTGGAAAACTACCAGGAGGCGGACGGCAGCATCACCCTGCCCGAAGCCCTCGTGCCCTATATGGACGGCCTCCGGAAAATCGAACGCCGGCCATGACTCTGTTCGAAAAAGCAGCCCGTGTCTTTCCGGGGCGCACCGATTCCGCCACGGGCTGCCGGGTGCTCCGCCTGGCCACCCGTAGTCAGCCGCCGACCGGCTTCGAAAAAGTCGATGTCTGGCGCACGTTTTATCATCAGCACAACCCCTTTCTGGATGGCGGGCGCCGGGTGGTGGTTCGGAGCGGGGCCCAGGAGGCGCGGCGCTGGCGCGATGTGGCGTTCGATTTGGAAACAGGCGCTTGCGCCGAACTGGCCTGCGGATCGCCGGTCGCCACGATCGTCGAAGTCAGCCCGGGCGGCTTGGCCGCGAGGATTGAGAGGACGCCTGGCTCCACACCCGGATCCAACGTTATCCTGGCCGACGTGGACACGGGAAAGACGTTGAACAGGCTCGATACTCCAGATTGGCTGGTTCCGCAAATCAAGTTCCTGGACGACCGGACACTGTGCGTGGGCGTGCGGCAGGGAAAGCCGTATGACGAGCCGTGCCGGTCGCGTTTTTACGTGCTCGACGCCTCCGGTGCGCCGCCCCGGCTGGTGCTGGAAGAAGAGGGGTTCTTCTGCAACCATATGATGCCCCGGCCCGGGCATCCTGACCAGTATTCCTACGACCGGTGGCCCACCCCAAAAAAACAGATTTCCGTGATCACCCGGCTTCGCACTCGCGACGGGTCCCGGGATTGGGTGGTTCCGCTGGCCGCCGATGCGGTCCCGTGCGGTCCCATCTGGGGCGGCCAGCGCGATCATTATCTCTGGTCCGCGGACGGGCGGCATATTGTCAGTTATTTTTCGACCGGCCCGGAAGGATTGCCGGATCATTATGATTTTGTCTGGTGGCTCAACCGGTGGGACGTCGAAACCGGCCGGGATACCGCAGTATTGTATCCGCCGGAACGATGGGGGTGTAATTTTGCGATCACGCCCGATGGCCGGTACGTGGTCTCGGCGGGCGGGCGCGGGCATCAATTCTTGTATCGGGTGGATTTGACCCGGCTGGAAGCGGGGTGGAACGAGCAGACGCTGTGCGCGTATCCCTATTCGGAGGAATCCGGCCTCAACCATGGTTCGCCTCACATGCCCCACGTATTGCCGGATGGCAGCGGGGTGGTCTTCTGCGCGGGTTGGCCGGGACCTGACGATGGCGCGTATTTGGTAGAGATGCCCGCGGAATAAGGATTGTTTTCATGAAGACGCGTTCCCAGTCCCTGGGGGTCGCCGTCCGGACTGCGGTCCGGCGTCTGGCTTTGTTTGAGTCCGAGCGCCCGCTTTTGACAGCTGTTTCCGGGGGCGCCGATTCCATGGCGCTGTTGCTGGCCTTGGCCGACCTGGCCCCGCGCGGCCGGGTTTCCCTGGCGGCGGTGCATGTCCATCATGGTATTCGCGGGGTTGAGGCGGACCGGGATGCCGCCTTTGTCCGGGCCCGGTGCAAGAAACTGGGTATTCCGCTCCTGGAAGGCCGGTTTGATGTGCCGGCTTCGGCCAAGGCACGCGGTATTTCACTCGAAATGGCGGCCCGGGAGGTGCGGTATGCCTTTTTCCGCACGGCGCTGGACCGGATCGGCGGATCAGCGGTGGCCACGGCCCATACGGCTGATGACCAGGCCGAAACGGTGCTCCTCAAGCTGTTGCGCGGAGCCGGACCCCGCGGGCTTGGTGGCATGGCCCCCTGCGCCGTGGCGCTTGGCGTGCCGGTTGTCCGGCCCTTGCTGGAGGTCCGCCGGTCAAGCGTCGAGGCGTTTTTGACAGCCCGAGGCGAGCCGTGGCGGGAGGACCAGACCAACCGGGATGTGGCCCTGTTGAGAAACCGGGTGCGCCATGAGCTGCTGCCGCTGCTCGAGACGCGGTTTAATCCCCGGATCCGGGAAAGCCTGATGCGGACCGCTTCGATTTTGAGGGATGAGGAAGACTGGCTGCAGCCGCTGGCGGAACAGGAGCTGGCCGCGGCCCTGGACCGGGGAGCGCCGGGCAAGCTGAAAACGGCTGGCCTGAAAAAAGCGCCCCCGGCGTTATGCCGCCGGGTTATTCGCGCCTGGCTGATGCGGCAGGGCTTGCCGGAGGAATTGCTGGATTTCGATCTGGTCGAGCGGCTGGAGCGTCTGCTGAAACGCCCGGCCGGGACGGGGGTGGTGGATGCCGGCGGCGGGCTGCGGGTGGTGTCGGAGTATGGCCGGTGGCGCGTGGCGCCGGAGGAGGCGGTTCCCCGGCCCGCCTGTCCGGAGACCGGCCTTCCCGTTCCGGGCGAAACCGAGTTGCCCGAGTGGGGCGTTCGCATCCGGATTTCCCGGGCAACCGGGTATGAGCGTGTTCCGGCTCCCGGACTGGGCCGGATTCCCTGCCAGGCCTGGCTGGATGCCCGGGTCCTGGATCGGGGCGGGTTGCGGGTTCGGCCCTGGCGGCCGGGCGATCGCCTGGCGTTTCCGGGCGGGACCCGGAAATTGCAGGATCTGTTCACGGATGCCAAGGTGCCCCGCGAGGCGCGGGCGTCGGTTCCGGTGTTCCTGTGCGGCGAGGACATTGTCTGGATCGCGGGCGGCCCCCTGTCGGCGGCTTGGACGGTTCCGTCGAAGACGTCGCCCTCCCTGCATGTGGAGATTGAGCCGGGGTCGATCCGGGGTTGATGGATCCTGGATATTCTTCTTAATGAGGGATGAGAGTATTGCGTTTTGAGGCCGTGGCGGTGTACAATGTCGCCTCACCATAGAAAGCAGGCGTGATGGCATGAGTAATGAGCCCGTTGACAAATCGAATCCCCGCAAGAATCCTGTTGAAGGGGGCGAACCGCGACCTCCGTTTCGCAACTTGCTGTTGTGGCTGGTGATGCTGACCCTGGCGGTGAGCATCTATCAGATTTACAATCGCACGCAGAACAGCGTGCCGCCGCTGGCGTATAATCCTGAATTCGTCAGCATGGTCGAGCAGGGGAATGTGGCCAAGGCCGAGATTGTCCAGGAGGACATGTCCGGCCGGCAATACATCGAGGTGGAAAGCAAGAACGTGGGGCCCAACGGCCCCCTCAAGTACCATGTGGACTTGCTGATGTCGAGCGACCTGGGGCTGAGCCGGTTGCTGCTGGATCACAAGGTCCCGTTCACCTATCGCCGCTCCTCCCAGTTCCTGCTGGTGCTGCTCTCGAATGCGCTGCCCATCCTGCTGTTCCTGGGCGTGCTCTGGTTTTTCTTTTCGCGCCAGATGCGCTCCATGGGGCAGGGGGCCATGAGCTTCGGGAAAAGCAAGGCGCGCCTGCTGTCGCAGGAGAAGAACAAGATCACCTTCAAGAATGTGGCCGGCATTGACGAGGCCATGGCCGAGGTGGTGGAGATCATCGAGTTTCTCAAGGAGCCCAAGAAGTTCCAGAAGCTGGGCGGCCGCATTCCCAAGGGCGTGCTGATGATGGGGCCTCCGGGCACGGGCAAGACCCTGCTCGCCAAGGCGATTGCCGGGGAAGCGGGCGTGCCGTTCTTCAGCATCAGCGGGTCGGACTTCGTGGAAATGTTCGTGGGCGTGGGCGCCAGCCGCGTGCGGGACATGTTCGAGCAGGCCAAGCGGGCCGCGCCCTGCATTATTTTCATCGACGAGATTGACGCCGTCGGCCGCAGCCGGTTCAGCGGCATTGGCGGCGGGCACGATGAGCGCGAGCAGACGCTCAACGCCCTGCTCGTGGAAATGGACGGCATCGATACGGCCGAGGGGCTCATCGTGATGGCCGCCACGAACCGGCCGGACGTGCTCGATCCCGCGCTCCAGCGGCCGGGGCGGTTCGACCGGCAGATTGTGCTCGATTTGCCCAGCCTGGAGGGGCGGGCGGCGATTCTCAAGATCCACGCCCAGCACGTTCCCCTGGCGCGCGAAGTGGACCTGCACCGCCTGGCGCGCGGGACGCCGGGCTTTTCGGGCGCGGACCTGGCCAACCTGATGAACGAGGCGGCCCTGCTGGCGGCCCGTCAGAATCACGAAGTGGTGTCCATGCCGGACCTTGAAGAGGCGCGGGACAAGGTCCGCTGGGGGCGCGAACGGCGCAGCCGCATTCTGGACGACAAGGAAAAACGCATCACGGCCTACCATGAATCCGGGCACGCCCTGGTCTCCATGCTGGTGGAAGAGAGCGAGCCGCTTCATAAGATTACCATCATTCCGCGCGGCCGGTCGCTGGGCTCCACCATGCAGCTTCCCGAAAAGGACCGGTATCTGGATGGCCGCCGCAAGCTGGTTTCCATGCTGACCCTCTTTATGGGGGGGCGGGTGGCTGAGGAGCTGGTGATTGGCGACATCACCTCGGGGGCGTCCAGCGATTTGAAAGAAGCCACCCGCATTGCCCGGCTGATGGTGTGCAGCTGGGGGATGAGCGAGGTCCTGGGGCCGCAGACGTTCGGCGCGAACGAGGAGCTTCTGTTTTTCGGGCGTGAAGTATCGCGCCAGGTGGACTACAGCGAGGACACCTCCCGCAAGATCGACGCCGAGGTCAGCCGGTTGTTGCGCGAGAGCTATGAACAGGCCAAGGCGTTGATTGTTAAACATCGCGAGGCGCTGGACACCCTGGCCAAGGCGTTGCTGGAGCGGGAAACACTGGACGGGGAAGAGGCCCGCGCCATGCTGGCGGCTTCGCTTCCGCCGGTGCGCACGGAAGGATAGTGGCGGTGAGGATTCCGGTGGAGCCGGTGGTGTGGCAGTGTGGGGACCGGATGTGGACCCTCCGGGCCCGGCCGCTGGTCATGGGCATCCTCAATGTGACGCCGGATTCTTTTTCCGATGGAGGCCTTTATGCCTCCGAGGAGGAGGCCGTGGCCCGCGGCCTGGCGTTGATGGGCGAGGGCGCCGACCTGGTGGATGTGGGCGGGGAATCCACCCGCCCCGGCGCCGCCCCGGTGACCCCGGCTCAAGAATTAGCGCGGGTGATCCCGGTGATCCGGCGGCTGGCGGCGGCGGGGGCGGCGGTTTCGGTGGATACCCGCCATGCGGCGGTGGCTGCCGAAGCGGTGGCGGCTGGCGCGTGTGTGATCAATGATGTTGCCGGGTGCCAGGATCCGGACATGGCGCAGGTGGCCCGGCGCTCGGGCGCCGGCGTGGTGGTCATGCACATGAAGGGGGACCCCCGCACCATGCAGGCCCTGGCCGACTACGGGGATGTGGTGGAGGAGGTTGCCGGCTGGCTGGAAGAACGGGTGGCGGCCTTGATCGCATCGGGGATCCGGGCGGAAGCCCTGGCGGTGGATCCGGGCTTTGGGTTCGCCAAAAATCCGGAGCAGAACCGGGCGCTTTTGGCGGGCCTGGAACGGCTCATGCGTGGCGGCCGTCCCGTATTGGCGGGCCTGTCGCGCAAGAGCTGGCTGGGGTTGATCACGGGCCGGCCAGTGCGGGAGCGGGGCGCCGCAAGCCTGGCGGCGCTGTGTGCGGCGGTGTGGAATGGGGCGCGGATTGTGCGGGTGCATGATGTGCGCGAATCGGTGGATGCGGTCAAGGTGCTGGCGGCCCTGGCCGAAGGAACGGGGCTATGATCTGGTGGGAACGCTTGACGCTGCCCGGGTTGGGGGGGATGGTGGAGATCCTCATCCTTTCAATCCTGTTCTATTTTGTGATCCGGTTTTTCCGGGGCACGCCCGGCGCCCACGTGCTTTTTGGCCTGATCGGTCTGGTGACGTCGCTGATTGTCGTGACGCGTGTGGCCGAGCTGGAAGCGCTCAACTGGATGCTGCGCCAGCTGTCCGTCTATGTGGCGCTGGCGCTGCTTGTCATTTTCCAGCCCGAGGTCCGGCGCGCTCTGGCGGAATTGGGCCGGCGTCATTTTGTGTGGGATGAAACCGATGCCCAGTACGTGTGCAACCAGATTGTCCGCGCGGTCGAAGAGCTGGCCCGCCAGCGGATTGGCGCCCTGATTGCCATCGAGCGGGACATCGGCACCCGGGCCGTTCAGGATACCGGAGTGAAGCTGGACGCCCGTGTTTCGGCCGAGTTGCTGGCGACCCTGTTCACGCCCAAGGCCCCGCTTCATGATGGCGGCGTGGTCCTGTCCGGAGCTCGTGTGGTGGCGGCGGGGTGCATGTTCCCGTTGACGCAGCGCATGGATATCGGGCATGAGCTGGGCACCCGTCACCGGGCGGCCATCGGGTTGAGCGAGGAGACGGATGCCGTGTGCATTGTGGTATCCGAGGGGACGGGCATTATGTCATTCTGCATTCGCGGCCGGATGTCCCGGAACCTGGATGGCGAGGGGTTGCGGAAGCTGTTGATTGGCGTCCTGATGCGGCCCCGGCGGGAAGCGCTTTGGGGGCGCCTGTGGCCGTTTGGCCGGCGGGGAGCCCGGGGCCTGATTCCGTCGCCGGCGAAAGAGCCGGGGAAAGGACCGGGAGGGTGAACCATGGATGAGGCACCAAACCGCGGCCGTCACGTCATGAGCAAGCTGGGCTTGAAGTTCCTGGCCCTGTTGCTGGGGGCCATGGCCTGGTACCTGATCCAGGACGCGATCCGGATCGAATCCGCCCAGCGCAAGGCGACCCGGGAGCCCAAGGCCCAGAAGGGGGTGGCCACGTCCGTGCTTCATCTTCAAAATCAGCCGATTCTGGTGTTGTCCCGGCCGGGCGTGTGGGAGTGGTTTTTGGATCCTCCGATGGCGGCGTCGGTCTGGATCGAAGGCCCGGCGTCTGAATTGGACCGGGTGGAAGTCGCCGCGGTGCGGTTGTTTGTGGATGGCAGTGTGATCACCCATCCGGGGGAATACGCCATGCTGCCCGTCCGGGTTCATCTTCCTGCGGATTTGCGGCTGAAAGTGGAAACGGATCCGGTGCTGGTTCGGGTGGCGGTCAAGCCGGCATTGAAAGGCGGACCATGAAATCAGGGCATAGACTAGCAGTCGGAGCCGTGGCGTTGTTCGTGTTGGCATCGTCGGTGGCGTGGGCCCAGAATCCGCCGTCCACGGAAGAGGCGAAGACGGCGCCCGCCGCGATTCGGGAGATCCGGATTTTATTTGCCCAGGGGCGTTGGGGGCAGGCGGTTGCGGCCTTGCGCGCCGGGGAGAAGGCCTGGCCGGGAAGCGAAGACCTCCAGTTCATGAGCGCCTCGGTGGCCATGGATTCGGGCGATTACGGCACGGCGTTCCGGCTATATGGAGTACTGCTGGAAAAATATCCGGACAACGCGGGATTGAAAAACAACCTTGCCTGGTTGCGCGTGAAGGCGGTGGATCCGGCCATTCACGATCTGGATCGGGCTCTTCAAGAGGCGCAGGAGGCCGTGATGACGGCGGCCCATGACTATAATGTCTGGAATACGCTGGGTGAAGTTTATCTGGCCCGGGGGGATGCCATGCGGGCCATGCGACTGGCGGTCCTGGCGCGGGACCTGGCCGCCCTGGCGGGCGAACCGGATCTGAGGGTTTACCAGGATTTGGTGCAGCGCTGCGAAGTCGAGCCGGCGGCGGGCCGGTAGCGAAGGAATGGTCGGATATGGCTAAAAAAGATGCAGGGGATCAGCCGGCGCCGCGGGGAGGACACCGTGAAGTGTGGGGCATTGCCCTTCTGGCCGCCTGGTTTTTTCTTTCGTTGAGCCTGTTTTCCTATGACTGGGGCGATATCGGCTATTTGGCAGCACCCCCCCATGAACCGCCCGGAAATTTTATTGGTCCGGTCGGGGCCTGGGCGGCTTACGGCCTGTTTTTCCTGGCGGGCATCCTGGCGTACACGCTTCCTGTTCTGGCGCTGGCCTTCGGCATCCTGTTGTGGGTGAAGCAGGAATTGTTTCTCCGGTTTCGTTTTTTCTGGTCGCTCATGATGCTGCTTTCGCTCATGGTGTTTGTGGAGTTGACCCCGGATTGGTGGCGGTGGTTGACGCGCCCGGACCGGCTCAACATTGTCAATGCGCCCGGGGGCGTGCCCGGTCATTATTTTACCCAGAAGGTGCTGATCCATTATCTGGGGTCGATGGGGACGCTGATCCTGGCCTTGGCGGTGTTCGGGATTTCGGCCGTGCTGGTGTTTGGCCGGCAGCGGATTGTCGCCGTCCTGCGGGTCGGGTCCGGCGCCATCGGGGCCGCCTGGCAGCGCGTGATGGACCGTGTGGCCGCGCGTCATTCGGCAACCCTGGAAGGCGCCGATTCGGAGCCATCCCGGCCGCCTCGCTATGCACCGGCGGCGCCGGCGCCCGAACCCCGGCTCCGCGCCCGGCCGGCCGAGAAGGCCGAGAAAAACTCCCGCAAGAACGTGGAGGTCGAGCCGGAGCCGGCGGAGCCCGCGTCTCCGGTGATCATCCATGTTGAGCCGCCGGAAGATCCCATTCCCATTGCCCCGGTGGTGCCGCCGGGCCGGGAGGAGCCGGCGCTGGTTCCGCCTGCGGTTGACCCGCCGATACGCGAGCGCAAGGTGGCGGCCGCCAGGCCCAGTGCTCCGGCGGTCAGCCTGGAGCCGCCGGCTCCCCTGCCGATAGCGGGCGGGTCCCGGTATCCGGATTACCAGCTTCCGCCGCTGAGCCTTCTCAAGGGTCTTGAAAACGGAGCGCCGATCGCGCTCGAGTCGGACGAGGCCATCACCGGCAAGGTGATTGTGGAAACGCTGGCCGAGTTCGGCCTCGAGGTGCAGGTCGTCAATGTCGAGCGGGGCCCGGTGGTGACCTGTTTCGAGCTTCTGCCCGCCGCGGGCGTGAAGGTGGAGAAAATTGCGGGGCTCAGCAACAACCTGGCGCTATCCCTCAAGGCCAAGAGCGTCCGCGTGCAGGCGCCCATTCCCGGCAAGGGCGTGGTGGGCGTGGAGGTGCCCAACACGACGGCCAGCGTGGTTCATTTGCGCGACATGCTGGAGAGTCCGGCCTGGCGGCACAGCAAGGCCCAGATTCCGCTCGTGCTCGGCAAGGATGTGGGCGGCAACGACCTGATTGCCGATTTGGCGGCCATGCCCCACCTGCTTATCGCCGGAACCACAGGTTCCGGAAAAACCGTGTGCATGAATTCGATCCTGGCCGGGCTGCTGATGTCCCGGACGCCGGACCAGCTCCAGTTGGTGCTGGTGGACCCCAAGATCGTGGAATTCACGTCGTATAAGCGCCTGCCGCACCTGGTGGGAAACCTGAAGGAGGTCATCACCGATCCCAAGAAGGTTTACGGGGCCTTGAAGTGGGCTATTTCGGAGATGGGCCGCCGGTATAAGCTCTTTGCCAAGGCCAATGTCCGGAATATCCAGAGCTATAACAGCCGGCCTAAAACGCAACAGCCGGACCTCTTCGGCGGCGAGGCGCCGCCCGTGCCCTCCCTGGACTCGCAACTGCCGTATGTTGTGATTGTCGTGGACGAGCTGGCCGATCTCATGATGACCAGCGCGAAGGAGGTGGAAGGCCAGATCACGCGGCTCGCCCAGCTTTCCCGCGCCACCGGCATCCACATGATCCTGGCCACCCAGCGCCCGTCGGTCGATGTGATTACCGGCGTCATCAAGGCCAATTTCCCGGCCCGGATCGCGTTCCAGGTCGCCCAGAAGGTGGACAGCAAAACGATTCTCGACGCCATGGGCGCGGACAAGCTTCTGGGGCGCGGGGATATGCTGTTCATTCCGCCGGGAACGGGCAAGGCGATTCGCGCGCAGGGCTGCATGACCAGCGACGAGGATATCTGCCGGATCACCGACTTCATCAAAAAACAGTGCCCCATGCCCGAGCCCGAAGACGAGCCGCCTCCGGTCCGGCCGGTGCGGAGCGGCATGTCGAATCCCTCGCTGCCGGTTCCGGACTCGGCGCCCGGCCCGGAGGGAGCGGAGGAGTCCGGGTCCGAACCGGGTTCATTCGGGGACGCGGCGCCCCGGCCCGGCCCGGTTGCGACGGCCACGTTGCCGTCGTTTGAAGAGATGATGGAGAGCGGCGGCGGGGATGCGGACGAGGACCTGGTGGAGCAGTCCATGCAGATCATCCGCGAAACGAGGCGGGCCTCCACGTCCGCGCTTCAGCGGCGGTTGAAAATCGGATACACCCGCGCGGCCCGCATCATGGACCTGTTGGAGAATCGCGGCCTGGTGGGTCCGCCGCGCGGATCCGAGGCCCGTGAAATCTTGATGGACCTGGACGGAGACCTCGTGAACAGGGAGGGAACTGGCAATGACTCGGAGGCATAATCCATGAAAACCGTCGGACAAATCCTGCGCGACGCCCGGGAGAGCAAGGGGCTGACGGTGGCCCAGGCCGTGGAGGGCACCCGTTCCCAAAGCCAGGTGATTCAGGCGCTGGAGCAGGATGACTTCTCCCGTTTTCCAGCCCCGATTTATACGCGGGGGTTCATCAAGCTGTACGCGGAGTACCTCGGCCTGGATGCTTCCGAGCTGATCAGCCTTTACCAGGCCCGGAATGCGGAGGCGGACAAGCTGGTCCGTCCGGCGTCCGTGCTGCGGCCCGGAAGCTCCCATCCGCCGGCCGCGCCGGCACAGGAGCTGGCGCCCGAGCTCGATTTTCAGTCGCCCGCGCCGTCGCCCGAGGCGGTAAATCCAACTGACAAGAGCGAGCCGGTTCCGCCCCCGCTGGCGCCCAAGCCGGTCGCTTCGGAACTGGAATTGCCGTTTGACCGGCCTGCGGCGCCGCCTCCATCTAAGCCGGCTCCGCGTCCTGGTGAGGCGGTGGCCCCGAAGCTTCCGGCCCCGGCGGAGGCGCCGAAATTAACGCCCCCCAAAGTGCCGCCGGTTCTTCCGGAGGCGCCACGGACCCTGGCCCCGCGGCTGGCGAAGCCGGCGCCGGCCAAACCGCCGGCCACGAGCAGCGAGTCAGATGAGTTTGCGCTTGAGGTGCGTACGGGATCAGATTCGGTCACGGCTCGCGAACGCGCCGCCTCGATCTTTTCCCTGGCCCGCGCGTCCGCGGGCCGCCTGCCGTGGGGGAAAATCCTGATTCGCACCGGAGGCCTGATTGTTGCGTTTCTCATGTTGTGGCTTCTGCTGTCCGTGGTCCGGAGTTGTGTCAACCGGTATCACCGTTCGGTGGTGAAGGCGGAGGCGTCCGCTGCCTCGTATGCCCTGCCGCCGGTGCCCGAGCCGCCGCCCCTGCATCTTCCGGATAAACTGCCCCGCCGATGAAAAAAGCTCCGCGGAACTCCGGCGCCCGGGTGGGCGTGATCAGCCTCGGTTGCGCCAAAAACCTGGTGGACTCCGAGCACTTGATCGCCTCGCTTTTTCGGGCGGGGCTGCAGCTGACGGCGAATCCGGACGAGGCGGACCTGCTCCTGGTCAACACGTGCGCGTTCATCCGGGATGCCCGAGAGGAAGCGATTGACGCGGTCCTGGACGCCTGCCGCCGGAAGGAAAAGGGGCCCTGTCGCGGCGTGATCGTGACCGGCTGCCTGCCGCAGCGGTATCGTCACCAGCTGGCCCGGGCGATGCCCGAGGCGGACGCGTTCCTGGGGCTTGACGCCCTGGACCGGGTGGGGGATGTGGCGCTGCGCCTGTTGCGTGGCGAGGGGCCGATCCGGGACATTCCGGGCGAGGCGGTCCGGCTGTTTGAGCCGCCCGCCTCCCGGGTGGTGCTCAGCGGCGGACCCTTTGCCTATGTCAAAATCGCCGAGGGGTGCGATCACCGGTGCGGGTTTTGCGCGATCCCCGGCATCCGCGGCCGGCATCGTTCCAGGCCGCAGGACAAGATTGTGGCCGAGGCGGAGGAGCTGCTCGGCCGGGGCATCCGGGAGCTCAACCTGATTTCCCAAGACTCCACGTTTTACGGGCGGGACCGGAAGGATGGCGCGGACCTGTGTACGCTGCTGGAAGCGCTGGGCCGCATTGGCGGCCGGTTCTGGATCCGCATTTTATATGGCTATCCCAACGGCATCACCAACCGGCTGCTCGACACCATGGGCGCTATTCCGCAGGTGTGCCGCTACCTGGATGTGCCGGTTCAGCACAGTCATCCGGATGTCCTGCGGCTGATGCGGCGGGGCGGCACGACCCGCGATGTGGCGTGCCTGCCCGAGCGCGTGCGGGCGCGGCTGCCCGGCGTGGTGCTGCGGACGACCTGCCTGGTGGGACATCCGGGCGAGAGCGAGGCGGCCTTCCGGCATTTGAAGCGCTATGTGGAAGCGTCCTCGTTCGACCACCTGGGGGTGTTCGCGTTTTCGCCCGAGGAGGGGACCCCTTCCGCAGGATTGAAGGCGCGGCCCCGGTCGGCCACGGCGGAACGGCGCCGGGAGGAGCTGCTCGATGTGCAGCAGACGGTGCTGGATGCGCCGGCCCTAGCTTGGACTGGCGCCCCGGATGAATTTTTGCTAGAAAAGGCAGCCATCGGACCGGATGGAACGGGCGTGGGCCGGACCCGGCGCCAGGCGCCGGACGTGGATGGCCACACGCTCGTGACCGGGCTGGGCAGACGCGCCAAGCCCGGGATGTGGTCCGGAATCCGGTACACGGCCCGGCAGGGCATCGACTGGCTCGCAACCGCGGAATAGGATGGGCGATACGCGATGATTCAGGAATGGGACATCAAGCCTCTGGCCAAGAGCTGCACCGGCTGCACCAAGGCCTTCGAGGACCGGCAGGAGTATTATACGCGGCTTTCGGATCAGTCCGGAAACTACCAGCGTTCGGATTTTTGCTCGACCTGCTGGGCGCGCGAAGAGCCTGTGGATCCCGGGTATAGCAACTGGAACGGCGTGTTTCGCATTCCTCCGGCTGAACCGGACCGCAAGGTGCGCAAGGAGACCACCGAGACGATTCTCCGGGAGCTGATGGAGCAGGGAGACCCGTCCCGCGGGGAGATCATCTATATTCTCGCGGTCATGCTCGAGCGCCAGCGGGTGCTGGTGGAGCAGAAGGTGGAGGATCGTCCCGACGGCGCCCGCCGGGTCATTTATGCTCATCGCAAGACGGGGGAAACGTTCATCGTGCCGGATCCCGGCATTGGCGCGGAACGGCTGGAAACGGTCCAGCAGGAGGTCATGCACCTGCTGGCCCCCGATGCGCCGCCGCGCCCCGGGTCTATTGCCGAACCGCCGGCGAACCCGCCTCCGGAGCCGACCGATGGACTTGGATCTTAAAGTCTCGGGCGGCCGGGTGGCCGATGGCACCGGCGGGCCGCTACGCCTGGCCGATGTGGGCATCCGCGGCGAGGCGATTGTCGCGGTGGGGGACTTGTCGGGGGCGGAAGCCCGGCGCACGATTGATGCCACCGGCCGGCTGGTCTGCCCCGGATTCATTGACGTGCATTCCCATTCCGATTCCTACCTGTTGCTGGAGCCGTCCGCGCCCAGTAAAATTTTTCAGGGCGTCACCACCGAAGTGGTGGGCAATTGCGGCACGTCGGCCGCGCCGCTGCTGGGCCGGGCCCAGCTGCCCTCGGATTGGGCGGACAAGCCGTATCCGGGCCGGTGGCGCACGGTGGCGGAATACCGTGCGCTTTTGGAGGCGGCCCGGCCGGCGGTGAACGTGGTGATGCTGGCGGGCCACGGCAAGCTCCGTGCCGCGGTGATGGGCTATGAGGACCGGCCTGCGCGTCCGGACGAAGTGCGGGAGATGGAGCGGCTGCTGGAGCAGGCGATGGAGGAAGGCGTCCGCGGCCTTAGCACGGGCCTGATTTATGCCCCCGGCCTTTATGCCACGGTGGAAGAGATCACGGCCCTGGCGCGGGTGTCCGCGCGGCGGGGCGGCTTGTATACGACGCACATGCGCAGCGAGGGCGCCCGGTTGCTTGAGGCCCTGGATGAAACGCTGGCCGTGGCCCGGGAGTCGGGCGTGCGGGTCTCGGTTTCGCATCTCAAGACGTCAGGCCGCGGAAACTGGGGCCTGATCGACGCCGCGCTGGACAAGCTGAATGCCGCGCGCGCGTCGGGCTTGGAGGTGGCTGCGGATCGGTATCCGTACACGGCGTCCAACACGGATCTGGATGTGATCCTGCCGGCCTGGGCGGCGGCGGGCGGGCGCGAGGCGGTGCTGGCCCGGCTGAGGGAGCCGGCGTCCCGGGCGCGGCTTCGCGCGGAACTTCAGGAAAACCGTCCCGAAACCTATTGGGGCACGATTGTCATCGGATCCACCTCCCATCCGGAGCATGCGGCCTTTCAGGGGCTGTCCCTGGAGGAGGTGGCCCGGCGACTGGAGCTTGAGCCGGTGGATGCGGCGCTCCGGTTGATTGATCGGGACGAGTTGCGCACGGGCGCCTTTTTCTTCGGCATGTGCGAGGCCAATATGTGGCGGATCCTGGCCGAGCCGTGGGTGATGATCGGCAGCGATGCCTCGCTTCGCGCCCCCCAGGGGTTGCTGAGCCAGGATTTTCCGCATCCCCGGGCCTATGGCACGTTCCCCCGGTTTTTGAGAGCCGCGCTGGACGGGAAAACGGTTCCGGTCGCGGAGGCGATCCGCAAGATGACGGCGTTGCCGGCCGACCACTTCCGGCTGGGTCGCCGCGGCGTGCTGGAGGCGGGCGCGGCCGCCGATGTGCTGGTGATCGATTCGGACACGGTGTGCGACACGGCCACCTTCACCAAGCCTCATGCTCTGGCGGTGGGGATCGAGCGGGTGATTGTGAACGGCGTGGTCACGCTGGAGGCGGGGGTATGGTCCGGGAACCGCGGCGGCCGCGTGCTCGCGTAGACGAGTTGCCGTTCCGCATTGACGGGCCTTGTGATTCCGACTAGATTCGGATTTTATCAGTTTTGGAGGGGGGCGCCGGCATGTTGTATCTGTTTTCGAAATGGCTGGAGGGTTGGTTCGGGCCGTTCCGGCTGTTCAGTTCCTATTTGGTGTTGATCGGGCTGGGAACTTTTGCGGCGGCGTTGTTGACCTGGGTTTTATTGGAAAAGAAGGCATTCTTCCGCCATGTTCCCCTGGATCGGGGCAAGAAGCTGGTGGACGGGGGCTATGCGAGCAAGGGCAAGCCGACCGGCGTGGGGATGCTCCTGATGCTGTTTACGCTGCCCGTGCTGGCGTTGGTCATGCCGCCTTCGCTTAAAGTGTGGGAGGTGATCGGGTGTTTGTATGCGGCCATGGTCACGGGTTTTCTGGATGATTCCGCCCACCTGCCCTGGGGCGAGTTCAGGAAAGGCATGATGGACCTGGTGATCTGTGCGGCGTGCAGCGTGGCGTTGTGCCAGCTGGAGCCGGTGCGGATGTGGCTGCCGTTGGTGAAGGGGACGTTCCTGGTATCCCCCTGGATTTTCATTCCCCTGTCCAGCGTGGTGCTGTGGCTGGCGATTAATGCCACCAACTGCTCCGACGGGGTGGACGGCCTGGCGGGCACGCTGGCCATGTTGTCGCTTCTTTATCTGGGCGTGCTGCTCTATGGCGTGGTGGGGCACAAAGGGGTCTCGGGGTACCTGCTGGTGACGCATAACCCCGAGGGGGCGATGTGGGCGTTGCTCGTCTTCACGTTTGCCGGCACGCTGGCTTCTTATCTGTGGTTCAATGCCGAGCCCAGCCAGCTGCTGATGGGCGATGCCGGATCGCGTCCGCTGGGGCTGTTGATGGGCGTGGCGGTGATGGCGGCCGGCAATCCGATCCTGATCCTGGTGGCGGCGCCGATCATCCTCATTAACGGGGGCGCGGGGCTGGTCAAGCTGGTGCTGTTGAGGACGTTCAAGCGGATGGGTTTCGAGACGGCGCTGGATACGGCCCGGCATCCGGCGAAGCTGCTTCATAAGGTGCGGTTCCCGCTTCACGATCATTGCCGCAAGCATTTACATTGGTCCAATGCCCAGGTGCTGATGCGGTTTTCGTTGCTTCAGGCCATGCTGATTCCCCTGCTTCTGGTGTGGTTGATCAAGCTACGGTAAAGGCGCCCCGGGAGTCCTGAACGCAATTCTCGCGAGATCCTAACACGGGGCTAACCGATTTTGGTTTAACTCGTCGATGACCGCCCGTATACTGGGCGTCATCTGGAGGAGCCTATGGCGCATGAACACATTCTGATTGTCGAGGACGAGGAAGACATTGTCGAATTGATCCGGTACAATCTGGTCAAGAATGGGTTTAAGGTGACCGCCGCCCTCACGGGGGATGAGGGGCTGGCCCGGGCCCGCGCGTTGCTTCCGGATTTGATTCTGCTGGACCTCATGCTGCCGGGCCAGGACGGGCTCGAGATATGCCAGGCGTTGCGCCGGGATGACCGGACCGCCGCCATCCCGGTGGTGATGCTGACGGCCAAGGCCGAGGAGTCGGACATTATCACCGGGCTGGAACTGGGGGCGGACGACTATGTGACCAAGCCGTTCAGCCCCAAGGTGTTGATTGCGCGGGTGCGCTCGGTGTTGCGCCGGAAGCGGCAGGCGCCGGCGAAGTCGGAGGAGGCGATCCGGGTCAAGGACATCGTCATCAACCCGGGCCGGCATGAAGTGCTGGCCGGGGGCAAGCCGGTGGAGCTGACCTTTTCCGAATTGCGTGTGCTTCACCTGCTGGCCGGCCGGCCGGGGTGGGTCTTTAACCGTGATCAGATTGTGATTGCCGTGCACGGCGAGGGGTATCCGGTCACGGACCGGGCGGTGGATGTTCAAATCGTCGGCCTCCGCAAGAAGCTGGGCGCGCGCGCCCGGTATATCGAAACGGTTCGGGGTGTGGGATATCGATTCCAGGAGCAGGCATGACGCACAAACGGCTCTTTTCCAAATTGTTTCCGTGGTTTTTATTTGTCGCGTTGGCGCCGCTGGCGATTGTGGTGGCGGTCACCTGGAAGGTGGTGGAAGATTTCCACATGGAGCAGACGCGCGCGGAGCTGGTTGAGCGCGTCGACTTGTTCCGGCTCGGGCTGGAGGCCTCCTTGCCCCCGGATCGCGCCGCGATGGACGCCTATTGCAAGCAGGTGTCGGCAAAGTCCCCGGCTTCGCCCGGCGGGGCAACCGATACCCGGTTTACCGTGATCGGGATAGACGGCGTGGTGTGGGGTGACTCGGTGGAAGACCCGGCCCGGATGGATAATCACGCTGACCGGCCCGAGGTGCGGGAGGCGAAAAAAGGGGGAACCGGAGCGAGCCTGCGCTTCAGTGACACCCTGCGACAGCCGCAGATGTACGTGGCGGTTCCCTTGCGGAAGGACGGCGCCGAGATCGGCGTGGTGCGCGCGGCCTTCACGGTGGACTCGATCCACGGGGTGGTCTGGCAGGTGATTGTTCGAATTCTGGTGATGGGCGTACTCACGGGTCTGGTGTCGGTGGTGATCGGCTTGTTTGCCGCGCGCCTGCTGGCGGCTCCGCTGGAGGAGATGGCGGACGGGGCGCGGCGTTTTGCGGAGGGCGATTTGAAAGCGCGGGTGGCGATTCCGGACTCCCTGGAGCTGGCCAATTTTGCCGAGGCGCTGAACCGGATGGCGGCCTTGCTCGACCAGCGGATTCAGACCGAAACCCGCCAGAGGCGGGAGCGGGAGGCGGTGCTGGCGAGCATGAACGAGGGCGTGCTGGCGTTGGATCTGGAGCAGAAGGTCATTGGGATCAACGTCGCAGCCGCCCGTTTGCTGGCCGTGGATGCGGAAAAGGCCCGGGGGCGCTCGCTTTTGGAAGTGGTCCGCAATCCTGAGCTGGAGCGGTTTGTGACGGCGGCGCTGGCCGCCGAGGTCGCCTTGGATGGCGACCTGGTGCTGCAGGGCGAGGGCGATGTTTACGTGCAGCTTCGCGGGGCGCCGTTGAAGGGGCATGACGAGAAGCGGATCGGAATCGTGGTCGTGTTGAATGATGTTACCCGCCTGCGCCGGCTGGAGCGGGTCCGGCGTGAATTCGTGTCCAATGCGTCCCATGAGTTGCGCACGCCGATCACCGCCATCCGCGGGTTTGCGGAAACGCTGGTGGAAAGCGCGGCGGACGATCCGGTGTCCGCCCGCCGGTTTGCGGGCATTATCGAGACGCAAGCCCGCCGTCTGGAGATGCTGGTGGAGGATATGCTGACGCTGTCCCGGCTCGAATATATGTCGGAACGGGAGGCGTTGCCGCGGGAACGGCAGGCGGTGGCCGGTGTGCTGCGGTCCGCGGTTTCCGCCTGCGAGGCGCGTGCCGGGGCCCGGAAAATCCGGCTGGCCGTTTCCTGCCCGGAGGGTCTGGAGGCCGAGATGGCCGGGTCGCTCATGGAGCAGGCGGTGATCAACCTGCTGGATAATGCCATCAAGTACAGCGAGGAGGGCGGCGAGGTCTCCGTGATGGCGGAAGCCGCCGGCGGCCGCGTCACGATCTGTGTGCAGGATCACGGCTGCGGGATTGAAAAGACGCACTGGCCCCGCCTGTTCGAGCGGTTTTACCGGGTCGACAATGCCCGCAGCCGCAAGCTGGGCGGCACCGGGCTGGGCCTGGCCATCGTCAAGCATATCGTGCTCGCCCATGGCGGCGAGGTGGGCGTGACCAGCACGCCCGGCGCCGGGTCGGCGTTCACGATCAATCTGCCCTGTTCCTGATATCGCTGCAGATCGCGTGGCGTGCTCAGGATGGCGCGACCCGGCGTTTCCCGAAGGGTTCCGCGCTAACCAACTTCTAATGAAGCCCGCATACGGCCCTAATGCGCCTGCGTTGTAATAACCGTGTTTCAAGATTAACAAAGAGACACGAGCGAAGAACAACCAAGGAGCAGGGCAGATGAAACAGGTGAAGATGGCGATGGCGGGCGTGCTGATGGCGGCAAGCATCGGCGACATGAGCATGGCGCAGAGTCCGGTGGTGCCGGCGATCCCGAAGACGTGGGTGGATTCGGTGACATTCAAAGGCGACCTGCGATATCGGTATGAAAGCATCAACGACGATTCGAAGCTTGATGCCAGCAAGGATACGTACACCCGCCAGCGCGACCGGGTCCGGGCACGCCTGGGCGCTGAAGCCAAGTGCAATGACGACCTGAAAGTGGGGATCGAGCTTTCAACCGGGCAGTCGGATCCGGTGTCCGGGAACCAGACGGTGGGCGATGGCTTTGCCAAAAAGGACTTCAAGCTGAACCTGGCCTACGCGGATTACAATTTCCTCGGCGACAACCCGAATGAGGTTCATGTCGTGGCGGGGAAAATGAAGAACCCCTTCATCACGTACGCGGACGATCTCGTCTGGGATGGCGACCTGACCCCGGAAGGCCTGGCGGTCAAGGGCCAGTGGACGGCGGGAATTGCCACGTTGCTGGGGAACGGCGGCTACCTGTGGGTCCAGGAGCGGGCCGACAAAAACGACCTGATGCTGCACGCCGCCCAGGGCGCGGTGAAGCTTCAGTTTGTGCCTGAGTTCGGGATGACATTCGGAGCCAGCTACTACGGCTACCAGGACATGAAGGGTAACGACGTGATCGACTGGGAGTTGAAGAACGGCACGTATGGCAACAGCTCCGTCAGCGGCACGAAGAGCGGAAGCACGACGAACAAGGCGTGGGCCATGGATTACACGCCGGTGGTGTACTTCGCCCAGATGGACCTGTGGGTGGCCGGCCTCCCCTTGACCGTGTTCGGGCAGCAGCTCAGCAATCCCGAGGCGAAAAAGCTCGACCAGGGCTATCTCTACGGCGTGACGCTGGGCAAGGCGAAGAACCCCAAGAGCTGGGAAGTCGGCTATAGTTATGCCGAAGTCGAAAAGGACGCCACGGTGGGCATGTTCACGGATTCCGATCGCTGGGGCGGCGGCACCGATGGCCATGGCCACAAGATCAATGGAAAATTCCAGATCATGAAGAACCTGCAGGCCGGCGTCTCGTACTTCATGGACGAGAAGAAGATTTCGGATGCCGCGAACACCAAGGATTACGACCGGCTGCAGCTGGATCTGGTGGCTAGCTTCTAGGCGGAGGGCGGGAAAGGAGCCTGACGATGTATACGTTTCTCGGCATGACGGAAGATGTGGAACGAATGGCGCGGCGGATCCGGCGACTTCTGGGAACCCGGCCGGCCGTGCATGTGGACGAGTTGCGGATGCGCCTCGGGATGGATAAAACGACACTTCGTGAGGCCTTGAAGGCGATGGTGGCGCGCGGCGAGGTCGAGCGGCTGCGGCCGATCGATTTTTCCGGCGAGGACCACGACTTCTACCGGGTACATCGCCCGGTCGCGATGTGGGTGAAGGCCGCCGAAAGGCGGCCTGAGCCCCTCGCGCAAAACGGGCCTGAACACGTTCGGTTGTCAGGCCTGGCCGTGGCCTGGCTTTCCGATTAGGAGCAGCAGCAAACAGGGCATCCCCCTGGCGGAACGGCCGGGGGGATTGGAAAAAGCGAACGACAACAGAAAAAGGAAGCGACGATGAAAACAGTCAAGACGATGGTGGCGGGATTGGTGGCGATAGGGATGGCCGCGGGGAGCGCCCTGGCGGAAAATGCGAATAAGATCGTGGTGGATGGGTCCACCACCGTCGGGCCGATCGCCAAGGCTTTCGCCGAGTATTACATGGGCAGTCATGCGAACGTCAACATCACGGTGAGCGAATCCGGAAGCGGGAACGGGGCGAAGAGCTTGCTCAATGCCGCGTGTGATGTGGCGACCATGTCCCGGCCTATGAAGAACTCGGAAAAGAAAGCGGCGCAGGATGCCGGCATCCTGCCCATCGAAACGATTGTGGCCATGGACGGACTGTCCGCCGTGGTGCATCCCAGCAATCCCCTCGCGAACCTGACGATCGAGCAGATTCGGGACATCTACACCGGCAAGATCAAGAACTGGAAGGAATTGGGCGGGCCGGACCAGCTGATCGTGGTGATCAGCCGGGACACGAACAGCGGAACGTACGAGAGCTTCGAGACGCTGGTCATGAACAAGGAAAAGATGGGCGAGAAAGTCGAGTACGTGGGAAGCAATGGCGCGATCCGCCAGCGGGTGATGAGCACGCCGGCGGCGATCGGCTACGTGGGGCTGGCGTTTGTCGACGGGGTCAAGTCGTTGACCGTGAATGGCGTCGAGGCGACGCCGGCCACGGTCACGAGCAAAAAGTACCCGATTGCCAGGCCGCTTTACATGTACACGAACGGGCGGCCGAAACCGGGCACGCCGCTGCAGGAGTTCATCACCTTGTACGCGACGCCGGACGGGAAGAAGATCATCGAGGACACGGGCTTTGTGCCGGTGAACTGAAGGGTTTCGGGAACGTCCACGACAGGCGGTCGGCAGACCTTCGGAGCCGGCCGCCTTTTTGCAGGGAGGATACGTGACGACGCCGAGCGTCCAATCGATGAGCAGGCCGGGGCGGGAATTGCCGTCACTCCTGTTGAGTCACACCGCGCGTCGCCGGCAGCGGCTGACGGCGGCATTGGGAACCGGGTTTTTATTGACCGTCACCTCGCTGTCCGCGCTGGCGGTTTTCTTTATTTTTTACTTCATTGCCCGGGATGCCTGGCCGTTTTTCCGGCTCGAAGGCGCCCGGGAGTTTTTCACGAGCATGAGATGGTATCCTTCGGCGGGGAGTGCGGAGTTTGGCGCCCGGGCGATTTTAGTTGGAAGCGGGCTGGTGACGCTCGGCGCGATTGTGGTGGCGGTGCCGCTCGGGGTGACGGCGGCGGTCTGTCTGAGCGATGTGCTTCCTTTTTCCGTGCGGCAGGTGGTCAAGCCGGTGATCGAGATCCTGGCGGCCATCCCGTCCGTGGCATATGGCTTTTTCGCCCTGGTGGTGCTGGCGCCGCTGCTCCAGCAGAGCGGGGGGCCCATCCTGGGCCTGATGGTGTGGATCATCGGGGCGCCTTTGGCGGCGCTGGCGATTCTGGTGGTGGTCGATCTGGCGACCGACAAGCTGTCCGACCGTTCCCGGTCGCGAGTCCGGGTCCTGGCGTTCGGGGTGTTAAGCGCGGTCGCCGTGGCGGCTCTGGCGGTGGCTGGAAAAGCGGCGAGCGGGCTGGTGATTTCCAGCGGCACCAACGCCTTGAACGTCTCTCTCATTCTGGGCATCATGGCGCTGCCCACGGTGGTGAGCGTGTCGGAGGATGCCTTGCAGGCGGTGGGCCGGGACCTGCGGGAGGGCAGTTATGCCCTGGGCGCCACCCGCGCGGAAACGCTCCTCAGGACGGTGATCCCGGCCGCGAGCAGCGGCATCCTGGCGGCGGTGATTCTGGGCGTCATGCGGGCGGTCGGAGAAACCATGGTCGTGTGGATGGCCTCCGGCAACGCCGCGCAGATTCCGCATCCCTGGTACAACTTGCTTGAGCCGGTGCGAACGCTCACGGCCACCATTGCCGGGGACATGGGGGAGGCCGATCATGTGACGGGGTCGGCCCGGTATCATGTGCTGTTTGCCATGGCGCTTTGCCTGCTGGTGTTTTCGTTTGCCTGCAACACGAGCAGCGAGTGGATCATCCGGCGCGCCCGTAAAAAGGCGGGGGGGTAACGCCATGCGGTTGCAGACGCGTAAAATTCTGGACCGGGCGTTCACGGGGTCGGGGGTGCTGGCGATTATCCTGATGACGGCCGCCTTGCTGATCCTGCTGACGCCGATGTTTGTCCGTGGCTCGGGCGCGATATTTTTTACCGCCACCGTGGAGCACCGGCGGATCATGCTCGAGAAATTTGACCGGGGAGACCGGGACGCGGTGGAGCGGGATATCCGTTCCGCGCGGGCCGCCCGCGAGCCGGTGTATCGGGCGATTGCCGAGTTCGAGCGCCAGCTGGCCGCCGGCGACGCCGCCCCGCGCCGCCTCTACGCGACGCCGCTGAAAGACGTGAAGAAGGCCTTGAGCGTCCTGTTCGGGCCCGAGCCCGGCCGCCCCCGCCCCATGCTGATGCGGGACCAATATGGGCAGGCCCGCTGGGACCGGGCGCAGGTCAAGCTGGCGCGAGTGTTGTGCCGGGAGGAGTGGGATTATTCGAATCCGGCCAAAGCCGGGGTCCTGGTCCTGAAACCGCGGGCCGCCGATTTTGCCGGAACGCCGGTGGCGGAGATTTTCCCGTATCTGCAGCAGAACGCGGACCGGATGCTGCTGCCCCGGCGGACGGTGTACTGGCAGTTTCTGACCGACGTTTCGTTCGATTCTCATTTTTTTGGCGGGATCTGGCCGGAGATCCTCGGGACCTTGTATTTGACGTTGGGCGCCATGATGCTGGCCATTCCCATGGGCTTGATTGCCGCGATTTACCTGACCGAGTATGCCACGGAAAGCCGGCTGCTCGACCTGCTTCGCACCTGTATCAGCACCTTGGCGGGCGTGCCCAGCATTGTCTTCGGCCTGTTCGGCCTGGCGTTCTTTATCAACACCCTGAATGTGTCGCCGTCCAAAAGCGTTCTGGCGGGGTCGATGACGCTGGCGCTCATGATTTTGCCGACCGTGATCCGGGCTTCCGAAGAGGCCCTCCGGGCGGTGCCCAGGACGTATAAGGAGGCGGCCTTGAGCCTGGGCGCCGGGCGCTGGCATGCGGTTTGGACCATTATGCTGCCGGCGGCGCTGCCGGGCATCCTGACCGGAATCGTGATCAGCATGGGCCGGGCGGCGGGCGAAACGGCGCCGATTATTTTCACCGCCGCGGTCAGCGTCGGAAAGCCTTTGGCGGTGTGGGAAACGCTGACCCAGCCGACGCCGGCGCTATCGTGGAATATTTTCAACCTGGCGACCGAACACGAGGCCGTGGACGAAGTCCGTCACGTCCAGTACGGGCTGGTGCTGGTCCTGGTGAGCCTGGTGCTGGTGTTGAATCTGGTCGCCATTCTTCTGCGGGCGCGAATTGCCAAGCGGATGAGGGTGTAACGGGAGGTGAGCGTATGTGCGCAGAGGCAAGTCTGCCGGCGATTCGGCTGATGGTGGAGATGCAAAATCCGGCCGTGGAGGGCTGTGAAAAACGGAGCGAACCGGCTTTGCCCAGCCATGTCGAGACCCGGGACTTTTCCGTGTTTTACCGGACCAATCAGGCGGTCAAGCGTGTCAGCCTTCAGATGTCGGCCGGCCGCGTGACGGCCATTATCGGGCCGAGCGGATGCGGCAAGAGCACGCTGCTGCGGGCGATCAACCGCATGAACGACCTGGTGCCCGGCTGTCACACCGAAGGCGAGCTTCTTTTCGGGGGGCAGGATTTGTACAGTCCGGACGTGGACGTGGTGACGCTGCGCCGGCGCGTGGGGATGGTTTTCCAGAAGCCGAACCCGTTTCCCAAGTCGATTTTCGACAACGTGGCCTACGGGCCGCGGCTGCATGGCGGCGTGAGCCGTGGCGGCCTGGCGGAAACGGTCGAGCGCAGCCTGGTGGATGCGGCGCTGTGGTACGAGGTGAAAGACCGGTTGCATGAAAACGCGCTGGGGCTTTCCGGCGGCCAGCAGCAGCGGCTGTGCATTGCCCGGGCGCTGGCGGTGCAGCCTGAAATCCTGCTGATGGACGAGCCCACGTCCGCCCTGGATCCGCGGGCCACCTCCCGGATCGAGGACTTGATCGCCGAGCTCAAGGGCCACTACACGATCATTATCGTCACCCACAACATGCAGCAGGCCGCGCGGGTGTCGGATTATACGGCCTTCATGTACGAGGGCAACCTGGTGGAGTTCGGCGCCACGACCCAGGTGTTCAGCACCCCGCGGCAGAAGCAGACCGAAGACTATATCACCGGCCGGTTCGGATAAGCCCCCTGACAAGGTTGGCGAAAAAACGAACGGGACATACAAAAATGTAATGTCGGCGATAAGTATTATACAAATATGTCTTATTAGGCGTATAGGCCCTATTGAGTGCCACGGCTTTGTTTTGACTTAACCCTTGAAAACACCCGCATAAACGCTTGATTGGCAAGCGGATGGCGGGGTATGCTCGGGATCGGGAATGACCTTGGCATGGCGCCTGCTTTATAACGAAGCGACGCGGGCGTATGTCGCGGTCGCGGTAACGAATGGAGCATGCGATGACGAACAAGTGTAAAGCGCCGGCTGGAAGCGGGATCATGGAACAATACGGGTCCCTTGTTTTCAACCTCAAGACGATGCGGAATTACCTGTCCGAGAAGGCCTACCAGTCGATCAAGTCCACCCTGTTGAAGGGGGAGACCCTGGACCCCTCGATTTCGGATGAGGTGGCGGACGCCATGAAGACGTGGGCGATGGAGAAAGGCGCCACGCATTTCACGCATTGGTTCCAGCCCCTGACGGGCGCCACGGCCGAGAAGCAGGAGGCGTTCCTCCAGCCGGACCGCGAGGGCGGCGTGCTGACCTCCTTTTCCGGCAAAGAGCTGATTCAGGGCGAGCCGGATGCCTCGAGTTTTCCCTCCGGCGGCCTGCGCGCCACGTTCGAGGCCCGCGGTTACACGGCCTGGGATCCGACGAGTCCCGCCTTCGTGAAGGAAGGCCCGAACGATAGCGTGGTGTTGTGCATTCCCACGGTGTTCTGCAGCTATCACGGTGAGGCGCTGGACAAGAAGACCCCGTTGCTGCGCTCCCAGAATGCGCTGGCCAAGCAGATTGTGCGCATGGCCAAGCTGTTCGGGGTGACCGGCACCGCCCGGCCTTTTGGCACCCTGGGCGCGGAGCAGGAGTATTTCCTGGTGGATCGCGGGCTGTTCAAGGCGCGGCCCGACCTGGTGCAGACGGGCCGCACGTTGTTCGGCAAGCGGTCCGCTCGCCACCAGCAGATGGAAGACCACTATTTCGGTCACATCAAGCCCCGCGTGATCGCGTTCATGACGGATGTGGACCAGGAGCTCTGGAAGCTGGGCGTGCCGGCCAAGACCCGGCATAACGAGGTCAGCCCGGCCCAGTTCGAACTGGCGCCCGTGTTTGAGGAGCAGAATCTGGCTGTCGATCATAACATGGTGGTTATGCAGGTTTTGGCCGAGGTGGCGGAGCGGCATGATTTCGCCTGCCTCCTGCACGAGAAGCCCTTTGCGGGCGTGAACGGATCCGGCAAGCACAACAACTGGTCCGTGTCCGGGCCGGACGGTAAGAATTGGCTGAGTCCGGGCGACAACCCGCACGACAACGCGAAATTCCTGACCATGATCGCCGCGATCATGACGGCCGTGGACACCTATGCGCCGCTGTTACGCGCGACCGTGGCGTCCGCCGGCAACGATCACCGACTGGGGGCCAACGAGGCGCCGCCGGCCATCATTTCGATTTACCTGGGCGAACAGCTGGCTGACATGATCGCCCAGATCGAAAAGGGCGGGAACGCCAAGACGAGTAAATCGGGCGGCTCCATCCAGATCGGCGTTTCGGGCCTGCCCGATTTGCCGCGCGATGCCACCGACCGGAACCGCACGTCGCCCATGGCCTTCACGGGCAACAAGTTCGAGTTCCGCGCGGTGGGCTCCAATATGAGCTGTGCCGGCTCCAACGTGGTGTTGAACACGATCACGGCCTGGTCGATCGACGAGATTTGCACCACGCTCGAAAAGAAGCTGGCCGGGGGCGCCGATTTCAATTCCGCGTTGCAGGAGCTCATCCGGTCGATCGTTCGCGATCACAAGCGGATCCTGTTCGACGGCGATAACTATTCCGAGGCGTGGAAGAAGGAAGCGGCCCGGCGCGGCCTCCAGAACCTGACCACCACCCCGGCGGCGCTGAAGGAGCTGGTCACCCCGGCTGCCGTTGAGCTGTTCGAGCGGTATGGCGTGTTGACGGCGCGGGAGCTCAAGTCCCGGTACGAGGCCTACCTGCACGCCTATGAGCAGACCGTGGCGCTGGAGGCCAACTGCGCCCTCACGATCGCCAGCACGATGATCCTGCCTGCGGCGCTGGAAACCGAGCGTAACCTGGCCGCCACGCTGGCGGCCGGCCGGGGGCTGAGCGCCCACACGGGGTTGCGCCAGATTGCCAAATCGGTGGCCAAGCATGTGGACGAACTGGTGGCCGCCATCGGGATGACGGAGAAGGCGCTGGACGGCCATGAATCAGCCCGGATCATCGCTGGGATGACGGCGATGCGCAAGGCCGGGGATGCGCTGGAGGCGCACGTGCCGGCGGACCTGTGGCCGTTGCCGACGTATGCGGATTTGTTCTTCCTGATTTAACAGGCGGAACACCGGCTGAAACAAGGAGACGGGGAAACCTATGCTGCCGTTCACCAAGATGACGGGAATCGGAAACGATTACGTCTATATTGATGCCTTCCGGCATCGCGTCGCCGCGCCCGGCAAGCTGGCGATCGCGATGTCGGAGCGTCATTTCGGGGTGGGGTCGGACGGCCTGGTGCTGATCCTTCCGTCCCGCCGGGCCGAGTGCCGGATGCGGATGTTCAATGCGGATGGCAGCGAGGCGGAGATGTGCGGCAACGCCATCCGCTGTGTCGCCAAGTATGTGTACGACCGCAAGCTGGTCCGCAAGACCGCGTTCCGAGTGGAGACCGCCTGCGGGATCAAGCCCATCCGGCTGGTCGTGCGCGGCGGACGCATGGTCTCCGCCACCGTGGACATGGGGGTCCCCATTCTCGAGCCCGCCCGCATTCCCGTGGCGGCCCGGACCAACCGGATCAGGCTGGGCGGGCTAGCCTGGACCTGCGTGTCCATGGGGAATCCCCACGCCGTGACGTTTGTCAAAAGCGTGGCCTCGGCGCCGGTGCTGACAAAAGGGCCGGCGTTCGAGATCGCCCCCGTGTTCCCCCGGCGATGTAACATCGAGTTTGCCGAGGTGGTGAGCCGGCGGCTGATCCGGATGCGGGTCTGGGAGCGTGGCGCGGGTGAAACGCTGGCGTGCGGCACGGGGGCCTGTGCCACGGCTGTGGCCGGCGTGCTGAATGGATTGACAGACCGGGAGGTGGACGTGGAGCTGACCGGCGGCCGGCTTCATATCGCCTGGCGCGAGGCGGACGGCCGCGTCCTGATGACCGGCGGGGCGGAATTCGTGTTTGATGGCGTGTGGCTGAAAGGGTAGAAGGCATGGACTCGTATATTCAGGAAATGTTTGCGGAACGCATTGGCGGCAACCAGTTCGGACAGGGCACCGTCCTGTATAAATTTGAAAAGATCAAACGCGCCAAGCGCGAGGCCATGGCCGAGCATCCCGGCGTGGACTTGATCGACATGGGCGTGGGCGAGCCCGATTGGATGGCGGACTATCGCATCGTCCGCAAGCTTACCGACGAGGCGAAGAAGTGGGAGAACCGCGATTATGCCGACAACGGGATCGCGGCGTTCAAGACGGCCGCCGCCGCGTACATGGAAGCCGTGTATGGCGTGGCCGAGCTCGACCCTGAAACGGAAATCGTCCATTCCATTGGATCCAAGCCTGCGCTGGCCATGCTGCCCCAGGCGTTCATCAATCCCGGTGACGTCACGCTCATGACCGTGCCCGGCTATCCCGTGACCGGCACCATGACCAAGTGGCTGGGCGGCGAGGTGTTTCCGCTTCCGTTGCGCGAGGAGAACGCGTTCCTGCCCGACTTGAGCAAAATCCCGGCCGATATCCGCCGTCGGGCCAAGCTGCTCTACATCAACTATCCCAACAACCCCACCGGGGCCGTGGCCACCGCCGACTTTTTCGCCAAGGTCGTGGCGTTCGCCCGGGCCAACCAGATTGTGGTGATCCAGGATTGCGCGTATGGGGCTTTGACATTTGACGGCCATGCGCCGCTGTCGTTCCTGTCCGTGCCTGGCGCCAAGGATGTCGGCGTGGAAATCCATTCGCTGTCCAAGGCCTTTAACATGACCGGGTGGCGTCTCGGATTCCTGGCTGGCAACGACAAGGTGATCAAGGCGTTTGGCGCGGTGAAGGACAATAACGATTCCGGCCAGTTCAAGGCCATCCAGCTCGCCGGCGCGTATGCGTTGGCGCACCCGGAGATGACCGAGCAGACGGCGAAAAAATATTCCCGCCGCCACGACCTGCTGGTCAGCGCCCTGACCGGCCTCGGGTTCCGGGTCCAGAAGCCCAAAGCGTCGTTTTACCTGTATGTCCAGGCGCCGTCGGGCGTGAAGGGCGGAGCCGTCTTCGAGTCGGCGGAGGATTTCTCGCAGTGGCTGATCCGCGAGAAGCTCATCTCCACCGTTCCCTGGGATGACGTGGGGCGTTATGTCCGGTTCTCGGTCACGTTCATCGCCGAGACCAACGAGGACGAAATCCGTATTATGGAAGAGATCCGCGCCCGTCTTGGCGACGTGGTGTTTGAATGGAAATAAAGGACGTCCTTTACGCCGAAACGCCTCAGCGCAAGCTCTACCTGGACCTTCGCGTGCCGGAGAGCGTGCGGCCGCCCCCGTTGATCCTGTATATTCCCATGGGCGGCATGCGGGTTTGTCAGAGGAATTCCGCGCCGTGGTGGTTCACCGACGCCGGATTCGCCATGGCGTCCATTGAAGCCCGCGTGAGCAGCGAGGCGATTGCCCCGGCGGCGGTGCAGGATTGCAAGGCGGCGGTGCGCTGGCTGCGTGCTCATGCGGCACGCTATGGGTATGACGGCGACGCCATCGGCGCGTGGGGCCATTCGGCGGGCGGGCTTCTCGCCTCCCTCCTTGGCGCCTCGGGCGGGGTCCCCGAACTGGAAGGCGAAGGCGGGCATGCGGGGGTGTCGAGCCGGGTGCAGGCGGTTTGCGATGCCTGCGGGGCGCCCCACGATTTTACCTGGTTTGCGCGGCCGGACATCAAGGCCCGCTTTGCGCCGGTGGCGGAAAACCTCCGGCTCTATCTCGGCGGGTTGGTCGAGGATCGCCTGGACTTGGCGCGTTTGGTGAGCCCCCGCACCTATGTGTCGCGGGACTGCCCGCCCATGCTTCTGCTGCATGGCGATGCGGACGCCCTGGTGCC
>CAMDGM010000014.1 GCA_945898015.1 PVC group bacterium
TCCAGACTGAAGGCGGATCAGCCCGAAAGCACCCTTCCGGTAACGCCGAAACGCCGCAACAGCGCCGCGTAACCCTACAATCCGCCCTTTCCATCATTGCCGGCTTCACGTCCCACCTTCAAAATGCCCGCCAAAGGTAAAGACCATGACCAAAAACGACCGGCCGTCCTCTCGATGTCGGGGAAGAATAAACTGGCCTTCATCCCCTTCTCCCTTTACGATAACCCATTAATACAAAAGCATGCAACTGGATCGGAAGGAAAAAGGCGGCGACCATGAAATGGACAGTGGGGAAAAAGGATTGCCAAAATCTCCGGGAAGGCCTCCGCAAGGAATGGATCGAAACCAACGGCCTGGGTGATTACGCCTCCAGCACGGTCGTCAACTGTCACACCCGCCGCTATCACGGATTGCTCGTGGCCAACCTCCGCCAACCCGCCGGACGCCATGTCCTGCTGTCGTCTTACGAGGAAAGCCTGGTCCTGGGCGGACGGGACTTCGACCTCTCCTGCCACAAGTACCCCTCGCTCTTCCACCCCCGCGGGCACGAATATCTCGATCGCGTGGAAGGAGATGCCTGGCCGGTGTTTCATTACCGGATCGGCGATGTCGCGTTCACCCGCGAAGTCATGATGCTTCACGGCCGCCACGTCACGCTCGTCCGCTACACGGTCGGAAAGACCGGTGTTCCCGCGCTGCTACGCCTCAAGCCCTTGCTGGCCTTCCGCCCCCACCACAGCCTGACCCGCGCCAATGTGGACCTCCAGGTCAAAACGTTTCCCGCCCGGGACGGCTTCAAGATCCAGCCCTACAACACGCTTCCGCCGCTCTTCGTCCAGACCGGGGCCGCCTTCAAATTCTTCCCGTCGCCGGCCTGGTACCGCAATTTTGAATATTTCATGGAACAGGAACGGGGGTTCCCCTTTCAGGAAGACCTGTTCCAACCGGGCGTGTTCGAAATCCCCCTGACTCCGGACCAGCCGGTCATTCTCTCGGCCTCCACCGATGAACTCGACGAAAACTTGGAAACCCTCTGGAAAAAGGAAGCCGCGCGACGGCGTCCGGCACAACTCGCCGCGGCCAAGACCACCGCCGCTCATCTGCGGCGCGAAGGCGCCCGGTTCCTCATTCATGAACCGGACGGTCGCCCGGCGGTGATTGCCGGGTATCCCTGGTTTGACGCCTGGGGCCGGGACGCCCTGATTTCCCTGCCCGGCCTGACCTTCTGCGCCAACCGCGAGGACGACGGACTCGAACTCCTGGCCCGAATCGGGGAAACTGAAAAGAACGGGCTTCTGCCAAACTGCTTCGGCTCCGACGGCGCCTCCCACGCCTACAATTCCGTGGACGCCTCCCTCTGGTATGTCTGGGCCGTCCAACAGATGCGGGAGCTGACCGGTCGGGACGATCTGGTTCGAAAAACCTATTGGCCCGTCATCCGCCGCATCCTCCAGGCCTACCGCCAGGGCACCGATCACGGCATCCACATGGATGCGGAGGGGCTCCTGCACGCGGGCTCGCCCGCCACCCAGCTCACCTGGATGGACGCCATGGTCAACGGCCAGCCCATCACCCCCCGGCACGGCTGTCCCGTGGAAATCAATGCGCTCTGGTACAACGCCCTCGCCTTCTCCAACCAGCTGGCCCTCGAATTCAAATCCCCCAAAGACCGGTGCCCGGAATTGCTGGAGCAGATCCAGCGCTCGTTCCTGAAGCGCTTCTGGGTGGAAAACGGCGGCTACCTGGGTGACGTCTACCACGACGGACAACTCGACGACGCCATCCGGCCCAACCAGATTTTCGCGGTCTCGCTGCCCCATCCGGTCCTGGACGACGACCATCGCGCCTCCGTCGTGGAAACCGTGCGCCGCCATCTGCTCACGCCGTATGGGCTGCGCACGCTGTCCCCCCGGAATCCGGATTACAAGGGGCTTTATGAGGGCACGCCGGTCGAACGCGACGCCGCCTATCATCAGGGCACCGTCTGGCCCTGGCTGCTGGGCGCCTACGGCGAAGCGGAACTTCGCACCTCCCGAGACCGCGAACAGAGCGGAAAAATGCTGCTCGCCACAATCACCCCGCTCCTCACCACCCACCTGCAGCAGGCCGGCCTGGGCTCCCTTTCCGAAATCTTCGACGGCAATCCCCCCCACCACCCCAATGGCTGCCTGGCCCAAGCCTGGAGTGTGGGCGAATTGACACGGTTGCTCGGCCTTCTGAAAAAGGCGGCTCCCCGGGCGCTCCTGGCTTGGGAGTCCGCTCTTGCAAGGAGAACGTAACATGCGCGTCCTCATGTTCGGGTGGGAATTCCCGCCCCATATCAGCGGCGGACTGGGAACCGCCTGCTTTGGCCTGACCCGGGCGCTGGCCAAGCAACAGGTGGACATCGTCTTCGTCGTGCCGCGATTGAAATCGGCGCCGGAAGCCCTTCACTTAAAGCTGATCTCCGCCTCGGGCACCCCCGTGTCCGCCGCCGTCCTGCGAAAATTCGAGCAAACGGTCAAAGAGATATGGGAAGACCGGCTCACGGTCCGCCCGCTCGAATCCACCCTGTTCCCGTATGCCACGCCCGAGAGCTATGCGGAGCAGGTGCGCCACCAGACCGCCCGGAAGGAATTCGCCGAATCGGAGTCCGCCTCCACCGTCGTCTCGCTCCTCGATTTTTCGGGCGATTACGGGACCGACCTCATGGCCGAGGTGTTCCGGTACAGCCAGGCCGGAGCGGCCCTCGCCGCCCGTGAAAAGTTCGACGTGATCCACGCCCATGACTGGATGGCCTTTCCCGCCGGGCTGATGGCGCGCGACATCAGCGGCAAGCCCCTCGTCCTGCATGTGCACTCTCTGGAATACGACCGGAGCGGCCAGAACGTGAATGTCGACGTCGCGCGCATCGAAAAAAACGCCCTCGAAGCCGCCGACCGGATCATTGCGGTGAGCCATTACACCCGCAGCCTCATCATCTCCCAATACGGCATCGCGCCGGACAAAATCGACGTTGTGCATAACGCCGTCTCGCGCAAAGAGGCCCGATCCGTCTACCGCGCCCAAACAAACCCGCGGGAAAAACTGGTGCTGTTCATGGGCCGGATGACCTTTCAAAAAGGACCGGACTATTTCATCGAAGCAGCCGCGCTCATCCTCAAAAAACTCCCCGCCGTGCGCTTCGTGATGGCGGGCAGCGGCGACATGCTGCCGCGCATGATCCAGCGCGCCGCCCAGCTGCGAATCGGCAACCGCCTCCATTTCACCGGGTTTTTAAAGGGATCCGCCGTGGAGCAGATGTACGCGCGCAGCGACCTTTATGTCATGCCCAGCGTCTCGGAGCCTTTCGGCATTGCCCCGCTCGAAGCGATGCTCTACGATGTTCCCGTTCTCCTGTCCCGCCAATCCGGCGTCACGGAAGTGCTTCGCAATGCGCTCAAGGTGGACTTCTGGGATATCCGGGAAATGGCCAACCAGATCATCGCGGTGCTCCAGCATCCCCGGCTCGCGGCCGAGGTGGTCCGCAACTGCCGGGAGGAACTCCGGGCCATTCACTGGGAAAAATCCGCCGAAGCCGTTCTCAACATCTACCGCAATGCCGTTCAGGGAGGACACTGATATGCCGTCCGTCTGTTTCTATTTCCAGGTTCACCAGCCCTTCCGGCTCCGCCACTACACCTTTTTTGATATCGGCGAGAGCCACTTCTACGAGGACGATGTCAAAAACCGCGAAATCATGAACAAGGTGGCGCGAAAATGCTACCTGCCCATGAACGCCCTCCTCCTCGACCTCATCAACCAAAACAAAGGGGCCTTCCGGATCAGCTTCTCCATCACGGGCGTCGCCCTGGACCAATTCGAGAAATATAACCCCGAGGTGCTGACCAGCTTCAAAAAACTGGCCAAAACCGGATGCGTGGAATTCCTGAACGAAACCGAGCATCATTCACTGGCCTTTCTCTATTCCCCGCGCGAATTCAAGGAACAGGTGGCCCTCCACCAGGCCCGGATTGAAGCGCTCTTCGGCCAGAAGCCGAAGGTGTTCCGCAACACGGAGTTGATCTACAACAACGACCTGGCCCTGACCCTCCAGGAGCTGGGGTACAAGGCCGTGCTCGCCGAGGGCGCGGACCATGTCCTCGGCTGGCGGAACCCCAACTTCGTCTACCAGCCCGCCGGCTGCCACCGGATCAAGCTGCTGCTGAAGAATTACCGCCTGTCGGACGACATCGCCTTCCGCTTCTCCAACCATGACTGGAATGAATTTCCGCTCACCGCTGAAAAGTTCGCCTCGTGGGTCCACCAGGTCAATGGCACGGGTGAAGTCATCAACCTCTTCATGGATTACGAAACATTCGGCGAGCACCAATGGGAGGAAACCGGCATCTTTGCCTTCATGCGCGCCATGCCCGCCGCGGTGCTCGCTCATCCGGACTTCCGGTTCCGCACCCCGTCCGAAGTGGTCGACGCCCACTCCCCGGTGGCCCAACTCGACATTCCCCAGTTCATGTCGTGGGCCGACGTGGAACGCGATCTCACCGCCTGGATGGGGAACGACATGCAGAACGACGCCTTCGAATCGGTTTACCGGCTTGAGGAAAAGGTGCGCGCGGCCAAAAGCGCCGACCTGCTCAAGGTCTGGCGCCAGCTCCAGACCTCGGACCATTTCTACTACATGTGCACAAAATGGTTCGCCGACGGCGACGTGCACAAGTATTTCAACCCCTACGGCACCCCATACGACGCCTACATCAATTACATGAATGTGCTGGCCGACTTCGAGCACACACTCGAAATGCCCGTGCTACCCACCCCGAAGAAAAAGCCAGCCGTCGTGAAAAAGCCAATCGTCGTGAAAAAGCCAATCGTCGTGAAAAAGCCGGTCGTCGTGAAAAAGCCAGCCGTCGCGAAAAAGCCAGTCGTCGCGAAAAAACCAATAGTCCCAAAGAAAACGACTCGGGGGAAAACTAAATCCTAACTCCGCCTGCAAGGAAGATCGTGAAACCCAGCACTCACAAACGTATCCTCGTCACCGGCGGCGCCGGATTCCTCGGCTCCCATCTCTGCGAACGCCTTCTCGCCCGCAAGCAGGAAGTCATCTGCGTCGACAACTTCTTCACCGGCGCCAAGGCCAACATCCGGCACCTGCTCGGCAATCCCTACTTCGAAGTGCTGCGGCATGACGTCACCTTCCCCCTCTACCTCGAGGTCGATGAAATCTACAACCTCGCCTGCCCCGCTTCGCCGGTGCATTACCAATTCGATCCGGTCCAGACCACCAAGACCAGCGTGCATGGCGCCATCAACATGCTGGGGCTCGCCAAACGGGTCAAGGCCCGCATTCTCCAGGCCTCCACCAGCGAGGTCTATGGCGATCCCCACGTGCATCCCCAGACCGAGGATTACTGGGGACACGTCAACCCCATCGGCCCGCGAGCCTGCTACGACGAGGGGAAGCGCTGCGCGGAAACCCTCTTCTTCGATTATCATCGCCAGAACCAGCTCCAGATCAAGGTCGCCCGCATCTTCAACACCTATGGCCCACGCATGCACCCGAATGACGGCCGGGTCGTCTCCAACTTCATCGTCCAGGCGCTCCAGGGGCAGGACATCACCATCTACGGAGACGGCACGCAAACCCGCTCCTTCTGCTTCGTGGATGACCTGATCGAGGGCCTGATCCGGCTGATGGGAACGCCCGACGACTTCACGGGCCCGGTCAACCTGGGAAATCCCGGCGAATATACGATGCGACAACTGGCCGAAGAGGTGATCCGGTTGACGGGATCCTCCTCCCGCCTCGTCTTCAAACCGCTTCCGGCGGATGACCCCCGGCAGCGGAAACCCGATATCTCGCTGGCATCCAAGGTCCTCGGCTGGACCCCCACCATTCCGCTGGAAGAGGGCCTTCGCCGCACGATTGCCTATTTCGACACGCTGCTCCGCTCGAAAGACGGCACTCCCTGATCCTTCCCAGGCAAATCCGGCGCATCCGCGAACTAGGCCCCCGGCGCTTTCCATGCAAACGCCGGCTGTAGGTGCTCATAGGGATGAGCATTATAAGGCGCCGTCGGCGGCGTGCCGCTCCACTTCCATCCGATAAAATCAAGCAACACCTTCCAGTCCTCGAGAGAATGCGAATGCGCGCCCGGCCTCAGGTGAAACGCCAGATTCTCCGGACAGCCCAGGAAGCGATACACCTCGCCGGACGCCCACGCACATTGCACCATGCCTTCCGGATTCGACCAGCGGTCATCCCCGGCATACGTCAGGAGCAACGGCCGTGGAGCAATCGCGGCCAGCAGGCAGTGCTGGTCGAACGGAAGGTCGCCTTCCCGGCCGAGATACGGCTTCAATCCCGTGCCGAACCAGGATGGATAGGCATTGATAATGTCGAGCGTCTCCCCGCCATTCCCGACGTAGCGGAAAACAGCGCTGCCCCCGGCGCAGGACGCATTGTCATTAACTAGCGTGATCCGGTCGTCGGTGGCTCCGGCCACCAGGGTGGTCTTACCGCCGCGCGAATGTCCGGTCACGGCAATGCGGGCCTGATCGATGAACGGAAGCCCGGCCAGGAGATCCACGCAGCGATGATAGCCCCAGGCCCACGCCGCGACAGCCCCGAACGTCAGGCCGGGATAGACTTCATATAATCCGCCGCTTCGCGTGTGCTTGTCCGGCACCTCGACGTATCCCAGGTCTTCGACCATTTCCGTCCGGTTAAACAGGACCACCGCGCACCCGCGGTCAAGCGCGCCCCGGAGCATATCCTCCGACAGATACCACCAGCAGCCATCGCCGTTCACGATGGCCGGAAAAGGACCCGGAGTACTCGGAAACAGGATTTTGACGCAAAAGGAAAAGGCGCGGGCGCCGCCCCGGCAATGGACCCGATAGGACCAGAGCTTCGGCGCACCCGGCCAGTGCCACACGTGGCTGTGGGATAACGTCTCCACCTCGACAGACTCGGGCTTAGGCGGCATCCCCCCGTATTCCATATCCAGAATGAGGTCCCGCCAGGCCGCCGAACACCCGGGCCATTCTTCCCGGGACAGGATGCGAGGGGCGCCGGGAAACGCAAACGGGTCCGGCAGGTTCCCCTTGTTGACAATCGGTTCCGTCGGATACTGTTTCATCATCAGGGCTCCCTATTCATGTCCACGTGTGAAACCCCGTCAACCGGGGGGCAAAGCCAATCCTTGATCGAACGGGCCAGCGCGGCCCCCACTCCCGGAACACCCGCGATCTCCGATTCGTCGGCAGCCGACAACCGCCGGACCGAGCCAAACACCGAGAGAATCGATTTCTTTTTTGCCGGCCCGATTCCCGGAATATCATCCAACGCCGATTCCCGGATGCGCCGGGCCCGCAACTTGCGATTGTAGGCAATGGCAAAGCGATGCGCCTCGTCCCGCAGGCTGCGCAACACCTTGAGCGCCGGCGAATCCGGGGGGAGGCGCAACGGCGGATCGCCGGGCGCCAGATAAAGCTCCTCAAACCGTTTCGCCAGGGCCGCCGTGGGAATGTCCGTCATTCCAGCGATCATCAGGGCTTCCCGGACCGCCGCCAACTGGGTGGGCCCGCCATCCAGGAGAAAAAGATCCGGCGCGGCCCGGGATCCTTCACGGATGTCCTCCAGGTGCCGGCCCACGACCTCCTTCATCATCGCCGGGTCGTTCATCCCTTCCACCGTTTGAATCCGGTACCGGCGATAGCGGTTTTTTTGCGGCATGCCGTCCACGGCGCAAACCAGGCTGGCCACCGAATGGGACCCGGAAATAGTGGAAATGTCAAAGCACTCGATCACGCGGGGCGCGCGAGGCAGCCGCAGCGCGTGCCACAGCTCCTCCACGCCGGCCTGCGCGTCACGAATCCGGATCCCGGGATCCCCGGTCAACAACCGGCGTTGCCGGATCGCCGTCTCCAGATGCGCCAGCGTATCGCGCAGGCTGGCCGCCCGTTCGTAATCGCACGCGGTCGCCGCGGCCTGCATGTCGGCCCGGACCTCCTCCAGGAGCTCCGGCCGCTCCCCCCGCAAAAAGGAGCAGGCGTCCGCAACCCGTTGGTGATACTCGGCCCGGGTGACCCGGTCCATGCAAGGCGCCGAGCATTGGCGGATCACTTCCGCCAGGCAATGCTTGAAGTCCGCCGCCCCGGGCCGCAGGGGCAGACAGACACGCAGACCGAAGCGACGTTCCGAAAAATCCACGGCTTCACGCGCCGAGGGGGCCGACACATAAGGCCCGAAATAATCATAGCCATCCTGCCGGCGGAACCGGCAGATTTCAAACCGGGGAAACGGATGACCCAGATGAATCCGGACCATCATGTACCGCTTGTCATCCCGGAGCGCGACATTGAAGCGGGGCTTGTAATCCTTGATCAGCTTGCTTTCCAGAAGGAGCGCCTCGGCCTCATTCCGGGCCTGATACCACTCCAGATCCGCCACCGTCAGGACCAGATCACGCCGCAGGGGCGTGGTGGTGGAAAAGGTGGAATCGCGGAAATAGGAACTCACCCGGTCCTTCAAGTTCAAGGCCTTTCCCACATAAATAATGCGGCCCTGCAAATCCCGCATCAGGTAAACCCCGGGCACTTCCGGCAGCTCCCGCAGCTTAGCCTTTACTTTTTCCGCCACTTCCATAAGGTAGGAGCATAACAGACCCGCCAACCATGCTCAAAAACAATCATCCTCCCCATACCCGCACGGCCGCGTTCGACTACCCCTGGCCGAAAGAGGCGCTCCACCTGGTTCTCGTGGCGCCGGAAATCCCCCCCAACACGGGGAACATCGCGCGGTTATGCGCCGCCACCGAAACCATCCTCCACCTCGTGGAGCCGCTGGGTTTCCGCCTGACCGACGCCGCGGTACGCCGGGCCGGACTGGATTACTGGGATCGGGTGCCACTCGTGCGGCATCCCGATTTTGCCGACCTGGAGCGGACGCTGCCCCAACGGCGGTTTTTCCTGTTCAGTTGTGGCGCGCCGGCCCTTTACACATCGCCCGCCTATCGGGCAGGCGATGTGCTGGTCTTCGGGAGCGAAAGCCGCGGCCTTCCAGACGCGCTCCTGACGGCTCATGCCGGCCGGGTGCTGGGCATTCCCATGAAACCGAACGGCGTTCGCTCCCTCAACCTGGCCACGGCGGCTGGAATTGTGCTTTACGAAGCGCTGCGCCAAATTGCCGCCGGGACTACGTCACCAGAATCTGCCCCTCCTTGACCGTCACCCGGATCGTGCCGCCATCGGCCGTCTGGCCCGAAACAAGAAGCCGGGCCGCCGGCGTTTCAACATGCTGCTGCAAATACCGCTTGAGCGGCCGGGCGCCATACGCCGGATCATAAGACGCCTTGGCCAAAGCTTGACGGGCGGCGTCCGTGACGTTCAGGCTGATCCGCTGCGCAGACAGTCGCTCCCGCAAATCGTCCAGCTGCAACTCCACGATTTTTCCCATTTCTGCCTCGGTCAGGGGCTTAAACAGAATCACATCGTCGATCCGGTTGAGGAATTCAGGCCGGAAATGGCCCTTGACCTCCTCCATCACCCGGCGTCGGACGCCTTCGGCAATCTGACCGGTTTTACCGATTCCTTCCAGCAACACGAGAGACCCGATATTACTCGTCATGATAATGATCGTATTCTTGAAATTCACAGTCCGCCCGTGGGAATCCGTCAGCCGTCCGTCATCCAGGATTTGAAGCAGCACATGAAACACATCCGGATGGGCCTTTTCAACCTCGTCAAAGAGAATCACGGAGTACGGCTTGCGGCGAACCGCCTCGGTGAGTTGACCGCCCTCGTCGAACCCCACATAGCCGGGAGGCGCCCCCACCAGGCGCGATACCGTGTGTTTTTCCATGTATTCGCTCATGTCCAGCCGGATTAGGTTGTCTGCGCTGTCAAACAGGGTCAGGGCCAACGCCTTTGCCAATTCGGTTTTGCCCACGCCCGTGGGTCCGAGAAAGAGAAAGGCGCCCACCGGCCGGCGCGGATTCTGAATCCCGGCCCGAGCCCGAAGGACGGCATCCGCCACCACGCGAACGGCCTCGTCCTGGCCAATCACGCGGGTATGCAGGACATCATCCAGATGAAGCAGTTTTTCGCGTTCGCCCTGCAGCAGGCGGGTCAAGGGAATGCCCGTCCACCGGGAAACCACCCCGGCGATTTCCTCCTCCGTCACTTCCTCGCGCAACAGGGCGCCCTGGGATCCGGCCTCAGACGCGGCCTTGGCAAGCTCGGCGATCTTCCGTTCCAATTCAGGGATTTCACCATGCCGCAGTTTGGCGGCTTTTTCCAAATCGTATTTCCGGGCCGCCTCGTCCTCCTCGCGGCGTTTCTGCTCCAGCGATTCCCGCAAACGCTGAACATCGCCAATCGCGTTTTTCTCCTTTTCCCAACGCGCCCGCATGGCATCCGCACCCGCCCTCTGGTCGGCCAGTTCCTTGCGCAAGGCCAGCAGGCGCTCCCGGGAGGCGGAATCGGTCTCTTTTTTCAAGGCGGCGTCCTCGATCTCCAGCCGCATCATACGGCGGGTGATCGCATCCAGCTCCGCCGGCATGGAGTCGATCTCCGTGCGGATGGAGGCACAGGCTTCGTCCATCAGATCGATGGCTTTGTCCGGGAGGAAACGGTCGCTGATATAACGATCCGAGAGCACGGCGGCGGAAACCAGGGCGGCATCGCGGATCCGCACCCCATGATGCACCTCGAAGCGCTCCTTCAGCCCTCGGAGAATCGAAATGGTATCTTCCACGGAAGGAGGTTCCACCAACACAGGCTGAAACCGCCGCTCCAGGGCCGCATCCTTCTCTACGTGCTTGCGGTATTCGTCCAGCGTGGTGGCCCCGATGCAATGCAGTTCGCCGCGCGCCAGCATGGGCTTCAACATGTTGCCCGCGTCCGTGGATCCCTCCGTACGACCCGCGCCTACAATGTTGTGAAGTTCATCAATGAAAAGGAGAATGCGGCCCTCCGCCGCCTTCACCTCATTGAGCACCGCCTTCAGACGCTCCTCGAAATCACCCCGGTATTTCGCGCCCGCCATCAGCGCGGTCATATCCAAGGCAAACAGGGTTCGGTCCTTGAGCCCCTCCGGCACATCGCCCCGCAGAATGCGCTGGGCCAACCCCTCCACGATGGCGGTTTTACCCACGCCCGGCTCACCAATCATAACCGGATTATTCTTGGTTTTACGCGACAAAATGCGGATCACCGAACGGATTTCCTCATCCCTCCCAATCACCGGATCGAGCTTTCCCTTCCGGGCCATATCCACCAAGTCCACGCCATATTTCTTCAGGGCCTCATACTGCGCTTCCGGGTTGTCGGTCGTCACACGCTGATTTCCACGCACCGCCGTCAACTCCTTCAACACACGACCCCGATCCACGCCAAAATGTGTTAGAATCCGGCCCACCTCGGTCTTCGGTCCTTCGTCCGTAAACGCCAGCAACAGGTGTTCGACGGACACAAAGTCGTCTTTCAATCGCTTGGCTTCATCTTCCGCTTTGACCAACAGGGCATTCAACCGCTGGGTGACCATGATATGCCCGGCTTCCGATGTTCCCCCGCTCATTCGCGGTTTGCGATCCAGAAGCTCTTCAATTCTGGCGCTCATGGTAGGCAGCGATACACCCAGCCGTTCCAACAATCCCGGAATCAAGCCGCCTTCCTGGCGCACCAACGCCAGAAGGAGATGCTCGCCATCGACTTCCTGCTGAGCCATTCTGACGGCGGTTTTTTGCGCCTCCTGAATAGCTTCCTGGGCTTTTTGAGTCATGCGATTCATGTCCATTTGAATACTCCTTTACTGTCCTCACAATCGTATATGCAAGAAAGATGCCAATTTAACGAATCGTTATATCAAGCGCATTTACAATGTATTACACAAAACGAAATGAGCACTAAAAATACGCATATGCGTCACATTGACCCAGCGAGTCGTGTTGACCTTTCCCTGTCGTTCGGGCTGATCTCGTTAAAACGGAAGGTCGTATTCTTTGATTTTCCGCTGGATGGTTCGGCTGGAAATACCAAGGTCTTGGGCGGTGAGGAGCCGGTTTCCCTTGTTTCGTGTAAGCGCTTGTAAAAGGACTTCTTTTTCCATTCCCGACAAGGTCATGCCGGCGGGAATGCTAAGCAAGGTCGCCGCCTGTTCCTTGCGCACCTTGGCGTCTACCGCCAGCACCACGTCTTGTGCGCTCAGCACGCGATCGGACGCCAAAATGACAGAGGATTCCACCGCATTACGCAGTTCGCGAACATTGCCCGGCCAGGAGTGCCGTTCCATGGCGGCATAAAAATCAGGCTCGATATGCTCAATGCTCCGCCCGTGCTCCTCGCAGGCCACGGCAACAAATCGATCCACGAGGGGGCGCACGTCCTCTCTGCGTTCACGCAACGGAGGAACGCGGATGGTCACCACCTGAAGACGGAAAAGGAGATCGGGTAAAAAAGACCCCTCTTCCACCATGACGTCCAGCTCCCGGTTGGAAGCAGCCAATATGCGGGTGTCCACCTTGACCGATTCTTCGCCACCAACCCGAAGGATCTCCTTTTCCTCAATCGCCCGGAGCAGTCGCATCTGAACCGATTTTGGGGCAATGGCGATTTCATCCAGGAAAAGCGTGCCGTTCCCGGCGCGCTCAAACGCGCCCTGCCGGCGGGCCACCGCTCCGGTAAAAGATCCCTTTTCATGCCCGAAGAGCGCCGATTCGAGAAGGGTCTCGGTGAACGCCCCGCAATTGATGGCCACAAAAGGACCCCTCGCCCGCTTGCTCTCGCCGTGCAGCCCCCGGGCCACCAGTTCCTTGCCCGTTCCGCTTTCCCCGAGAATCAAGACCGTGGCGTTGGTGTCTGCCACGGATTTGATCTGGCGGAGCACCCGCTGCATGGCCGGAGAGTCCGAAACCATCTGCTTCAGCGAAAACCGGTTGGCCACGACTTCCTGAAGGGCGCCCACTTCGCGGCGCAGGGCGTGGGTCTCCAACGCGCGCCCCACCTTGGAATGAAGCTCGTCCAAGTCGAGGGGCTTGACCAGATAATCATAGGCGCCGGCCTTCAGCGCCCGGATGGCGGTTTCCACGCTTCCATAGGCCGTCATGATCAACACCGGCATCTGGGGATGCGTTTTACGGGCAAGCTTCAGGACCTCTAGCCCGTTGATGTCGGGCAGCACCAAGTCGGACAAAACAGCATCAAACTCCTCTTTTTGAAGAAGCGCGACAGCGGACCCGCCGTCTCGGGCGGAAATGACGGTCCACCCGGCCACCTCGAGCGCCTCGGTCACCGATTGGCGCCCGTCGGGATCATCCTCAACGAGAAGAATTCGAGCGGAATAGGGCGCATCCATGATGTCAGTTCCTCCTGCCGGGGCGAAGGCCCCCCTCGGACTTGGGATTCAATAACGGAAGCCGAATCTCCACAAGCGCCCCGCCTTCGGCGGCGGCGGAAACCGTAATGGATCCGCCAAACGACTGGATGGCCGCTTTGGCCAACGGCAATCCCAGTCCGAAGCCGCCAGGCTTGGTGGACACAAACAGCTCAAACACCTTTCGGCGTTTGGATTCCGGAATGCCCGGCCCCTGATCTGATATCTCCACCACGGCGTGGCCGCGAAGGGATCGCGTCTTAACGCACACCGCGCCCCCACGCGGCGAGGCTTGCTCGGCATTGACAAGAATATTGAGCAGCGCCCGTTTCAGGCCGGTCTCGGAGGCTAAAACCAGAAGCGGCTCCTCCGTCTGCTCCCGCTTCATGCCGACACCCGCCCTCCCGAAACGGGAGGACAACAGGCTCATGCAATCCGTGACGGCGTCGCTCACGTCAACTGGCAGGAACACCTCCTGCTCAGGCCGCGCCAGATGCTGGAATTCCTTCAAGATGTCATCCAGTCGATCCAGCGTGCCGCGGGCGCGGCCGGACAGCTCCTCGATACGATCAAATCGCGCCTCCGCCCCCTTGCTCGCCTCCTTGTCCAACATCTGCAAATCAAGCCGGAGCGCGGACATCGGATTGCGGAAATCGTGGATAATGCCCGTGGCCATCGCGCCGGCAAAGGCCAGGTTTTCCTGCTGCCGGCGCAAATGCGTTCGCCGGAGTTCCCTCCGAATCAACCAGCCCACGAGCAACACACAGGCAATGAAGCCCACGGCGATCGTCGTCAGCGACATGCGAAACATGTGAAACAGGGCAGAGCGGGAACCGGACTCTTCTTCCACAATCGCTTCCCGTCGAATCGCCACCTCCACCGTCCGCTTGCGCCCCTCGGCGGTCGCCACATCCACACTGAAGGTCATGACCGGGACCGACCCCCCATCCAACATCACCATCTGCCGCCCCATCGACGGATCCCCCCCCAGGCGCACTTGCGCCGGGGGCGGAAGACGTGCCGCTTGCCCACCCAGGGATTCCTGAAACAGAATCACATTGTCCTCGCGAACCGACACATACGCCAGAGACGGAACAAATCTATCAAAACTCCGGATGATCCGGGTGAACTCACGCCATTCCCGTTCCTCCGGGTTGGTGCGCCCCACAACCGGCAACTCGGCAATACGACTCGCCAGACGGCCGCCGATTTGAGCGACTTCCTGCGCCGCGCTGGCCTTGACCGAACGCCAATACAAATTGTTAAGCACAAATAGGTTCACCGACGCCAAGGCCCCAATCCCAATGATGGCCACGGCCGCCACAATGGTCATGCGGGTATCCTCCCGCATCATCTCCCTGGGAATCGGACTTAACCGGGTTTGAGTGCCCTCGCTTTTCATATTTGTTAAATACTACGCCTTTCTGGGCTCGGAGCAATCGAAAACCCCGATTTCACGTTGGGATTTGTATTGTCGCGGGACTCAAAAAAGCGTATGATCAAAAATGAAAAGTGGGAGAGATTTTATGAAAACGCGCCTCACTCAAATAGCTGCTTTTTGGCTGGCCATCCTGTCGCTTTCTATGGCCCCATCGGCCATGGCCGATGAATTAACACAAACTTTTGCCAGCTGGCCTGCCGGAACCGCGTCCTACAATGGCTGGTCCGTCAGCAACGGAGCCGAAGTCGTTACCTCCGTTACCAATCTGACGACAAACTCTCTTCGCTTTACAACTACCTCTACAAACGGGATTTTGAGGTTTCCCGTCGTCACAAACGGAGTTGGCATTTTGCAGTTTTACAAAAAAGTGGGCAACACGTCGTATAGAACCAATATTTCTTTTCAGAAATCCGCAGACGCGATCTTCTGGACCGAACTAACCAAGGTCACCATTTCTGGTTTCGCGTACAGTGTAACAAACATCACGATCAACGAATACGGAACTAACTATTTCCGTTTCTGCCTCTCGAATACGCCGTCTTTCTTCACCTTTCTTGACGATATCCGCCTGTTCCACGCCCCGGCCAAGCTTCAAATCGACTCGACTTCGTCAAAAACAACGCTTGGCGACACCAACGTTTACGTCAATCAAGCCGTCAACATTACGGCCGCCTACACTCCCTTCAGCATCGTGTCCAACCTGGCCATGACCACCTACTACCGGGTCGGGGACACCGGCAACTGGCAGTCGGTCTCCATGACCAACAACGCCAATAACTCCTACACCACCACCAACCCCATCGCCGGCCAAAGCGTGGCAGGGAAAGTCTACTACTACATCACCGCCACCTTCACCGGCGCCCCGCCCTCAGCGCCCCTCTCCCCGACCAATTACCCGGTCGCCGGGTCAAACACCCCAACCGCGTCCCTGCCTTTTTACAAAGTCACGGCGCTTCCATTCCTTGCCAACAACAGCTCTATGCTCGCGGTCACGAACGGCGTGTCCAGCGCCATGACCCTGGCAGGCAACTATTTCTGGGAAACCTTTATTCCCTATTCGGGGACTAACTTCCTGCTCCAGTTCCAAGGCGTCAGCAACACGTGGGGCGACACCGCCCAATCCACGTCCAGTCCTCCCTTTACCTTGCAAGCGGACCTAAGCTCGCCCACCCTCATCCAGATCAACCCCTCCACCAATCTCGGACAATTCGTCATCCGCTTCACGGAAACCAACAACGAATACACGATCAAACAGGCTGCTGCGCAAACGTTCAACAGCTGGTCCGTCACCAACACCGGAAACGACACCAACAACCAATGGGTTCTCTTTCAGGGCTTTACCTCTACGAATGCGGACCTGCAGCTTCGAGATCGCGTGGCCGAGCGCGTCCTCGTTCTTGAAAGCAACAAAACCTCCTGGATCCAATCCCCCCGCCTGCCCGATGGCATTGGCGAAATCGCCTTCTGGTACCGCAATTATAACGTCAGCGGAACACCGGCAACCAGCCTGCTCGTTGAAAAATCAACCACCGGCGGAACCAATGACACCGAGTGGACGCGCCTCGCCGCCGTAACCAATTTCACCACCACGGATTACACACGATTCACGCTCGTTCCGGCGGACCGCAATTCGTATTATATCCGGGTTCGCACCGCCACCAATTATCCCAATGCCCGGATATGCCTTGACGAGCTGATGGTCGCTCAGCCCGGCGCGGGCGTCGCCTTCGCCGCCGTAGCCGCCACGCCGGCTTCACCCGCCTTCACCAACACGGTGTCCATCAGCGCCACCATCACGCCGGCCGGAAATGCCTCCAACCTGTTAGCCAAAGTCTGGTATCGCAGCGGGTCCACAGGGGGCTGGGACTGGATCACCATGACCAACAACGCCGGCACATTCACCTCGATATCCCCCATCCCCGCGGCAAAGGGAGATCGCCCCGGAGGCGCTGGCACGGTGCAATACTACATCGAATGCGCCTTTGGCGGCTACGAAAGCGCCTATTCCAGTCCTTTCTATTACCCGGCCGTGGGAAGCAACGTCTCGTATGTGGTCCAATCCTCCTGGCTCATGGCCACGAACTCCGCCACCGAACCGGTTACCCCCCTCCTCAACAGCACCACGAAGCTCCTCGTCGACTTCATTCCTCAAGCCGGCGCGTCCAATGTCGTGGCATCCGCCTATTACCGCCTGGGGGGGTCGGGTGGCTACACCTCAAATTCCATGAGCCTTCTTTCCAACTTCACCTACCGGATGGACGGAGTCATCCCGACCCAGTCGGTGGCCGGCCTTCCCCTTGACTATTATTTCTCAGCCACATTCTCAGGCGCCGACCCGGTCACCCCCACCAATTATCCCGCCACCGCCACCAATGCCGTATTCAGCACCATCTTCCACTCCAGCGCCTGGACCTCCTCCTATTCGACCGTTTCTGTCGTAACCGGAAATGTCGCGCGCGCCATGCTCCTGGCCGGCGACAGTTGGTGGCGCTCGGTCGCCACCTATACCAATGCGGTTAATCCCCGTTTCCGCTTCGCCGGAACCGGAGTCACCTCCCGGGCGTGGGGCGACGCTGCGCCCAGCGGAACTCGGTTGCCCGTTTACGGGGCGGCCCAAATATCGGGAGCCGATATTCTCGTGACCGGCACCGTCTCCGGCACCGTCCTCTACCAGTTTAACGACACCAATCTCCAATACAGCGCCCAGAAGGCCACGGCGGCTGACCTCTATTCCTGGCCCGCCAGTACGGGCGTCAGCACCAACGTTGAAGGCTGGGTGCTGTCCGGACGAGCGGGGCAGACCAACGGCGCGTATGACCGCTATCGCGTGTTCAACGGCCCCTTTATGGCGCTGGATGGCGGGAGCCGTTCCAACTACCTGCGTTCACCGGACATGACCAATGGCATCGGCGAGGTCTCGTTTTTCTACCGGAATTGGGACACGAACGGATTAAACCCTGTCAAATTCACGGTTGAAGCATCCGCTAACGCCACGGGTGTCTGGACCGAAATCCAAGCGGTTACCAATATTATTTCTGCCGATTACAGGCTCTTCTATACGGTATTTTCCGATCCCCGGTTGTATCACTATGTCCGGATTCGCAACAACTCCACCGCCCAGGACGACACCCTCTGTCTTGACGAAACCGTCATCTCCGAGGGCGGCGCCGATATCGCCTTCTCCAACCTGACAACCACGCCGACCGCCCCCACGGTCATGGATGACGTGACCATTTCAGTCACCTTGACACCCTTGGCGGACGCCACCAACTTGATCCCCTTTCTTTGGTATAAGATCGGGAACAGCGCGGGCGCGTATTGGGAATCCGTCGCCCTGTCAAACGTATCTAACAACCTCTATCAGGCCATGATTCCCCGCGGACCCATCACCTCCGTCTATTACTATGTCCAGTGCAGTTACTCGGGGTTCTTTGCCCAAACCACCAGTCCGACCGAATTCCCGTACGGCGGATCCGCCAGCCCGGCCGTTTACACCAACGCGGATGGGGGTCTTTTTGAAGGATTCGAATCGTGGTCCCGAAACACGTCGGCCTTGGCCGATTACGCCACGAATGACTGGGACGTTTACAACGCCCAATGCCGTGGCGACGGGACCACCTACTGGGCCGCACCCGGATCAACGAACAACGCTATCTGGCTTTCCCGCGGCACGAGCGGCAACCCCTCTCAGGAGTCCCAAATTATCACCCCGCTCGTCACCAATCTTTACGGCATTGTTTATCTCTCCTTTTTGGCGAGGAATTCTTTTGACTCGGCTTATGACAGCGTTGTTGACATCTACACGACCTACAGCAACGCACCCTCCACCAATTATCAGGACATCTCCACATGGACCTCGTCCACGAACTTCACCGTTCCATCCAAAGCAGTCTGGACGTCTTTCAGCGTTGAACTGACCAACAACCTGTTTCGAATCATGCTTCGTAAAAAAGGCAGCGCTTCCAGTTATCTGGGGGTCGACCGCGTCGAAATCGCCCAACGATCCTCCATGATCACCTTCTCCAACCTTGTCATAAGCCCCGGATACCCGGGGACCAACGACGCCGTGACCGTTTCCTGCAGCATTGACTCGTATACCCCGGGCATGCCCGCTTATAATTTCCAGCCGTTCCTCTATTACCGGCAAGGGCAGGGCACCAACATGGGACCGCTCGCCATGGCCAGGGTTACGGGCTCCCATCAATTCATCACCACGACCCCCATTCCGGGCTCCGTCGCGGTCTGGGACACGAATATCTCTTTCTACATCAAATGCAATTTTGACGGCTACGTGCATCCCTCGGCCACCAATTACAGCCCCATGTATTCCCCTGCTGACTACAACAACTCAACGAATTCCTACACCGCCCGGTTAAAATCCTCCGACTACGGCACCATGGACATTTTTGCCAACTCCAACACCACCGTTCTGGACCTTCTGGACGCCTACACCTGGCAAGGTGTGCTCCAGCTCGATTCCACGGCAAGCGCCATGCGATTCGACTTTGATGGGTATTCCTTCTTTACCGGGTCCGGCTTCTCTCCCTTTCCCACCAACTGGGGACAGCCTGACAACCAGTGGAAAACAAACCTCCCCCTGGCCGATATCGCCATCGCTGGAAGAACCAATCAAATTCTTGCGGCTGGCCCGCTTGGAAAAGGACAATACGTAGCCAGGCTAAACGAACGGACTGGTGAATTCACATTCCAATCCTGTGTCGCGCAAAATTTTGAAACGTGGGGAACGTCCACAAACTACCAATACTCCTTGGACAGCGGCTTGGGCGGATTCACCAACGACTTCAACAACTGGCCCCTCAACAGCACGCGTTCCCAAGCTGACACATTCGACTCGCCCGCCTATTGGACCAACAATGGGCTGCCAAGCACACACGGCGTTCCCTACTACACCAACAGTTGGTATAACGGACCCGCAGGATGGGGCATCTATCAGGCGATGATGCCAACCACAATAGGCGTCGGACTGGGAGCGACCTACGGCGTACTTCTCAAGCCCTACGACGGGAAAACCAGCAAAATCATCAACGGCAATCAAGGACTGGACCCGCTTGAAGGCATCAGCACCATTTCGTTCTCTTATAAAGCGTTCCACACCAATGTCTATAATGGCACCAACTGGGTCCCCGTCACGCCCAACCCCATCACCCTGAATGTTTACTCATTCGCCACAAACGATTATGAGAACGAAGCTTTATATGGTTCCCCCATTGCCACCATTACCAACATCATCACCAACTCATTCAGCACGTTCTCCCTGACCGTCAACGACAAGGGGTATCACGGCATCGCCATTACACACGGCGGCGGCAGTTCGACCGTCGTTGTTGATTCTGTTTCATTCTCCGACTTCGCCGCCTACACCTTCGAGACCAATGACTGGAAAGCCTCAAAAATCTGGATGCAGGCCAACAGCGGAAGAAGCGGCGCGGCGATTGAATTCGACGGCCGGCGTTTCGTCACCAACAGCGCTTACCTTCAGACGCCCGGCATGACCAACGGCATCGGCTTTCTCAACTTCTATTACAAAAGCTTCACAAACACCCAACCCGTCAGCTTCGACGTCAAGCTCTTCAAGTTTACAAGTGGTGGCGGACTCCTTGAATCCACGATCGAATCCGTGACCAACAGCACCTCGTCCTGGCTGCAATATTCAACGACGCTCTTGATTCCGCCGGACGGCTACACCAACATGTACCTCAAGATTGTCCCCACCTCCACAAATCGCCTCTTCATCGACGATGTGCGCGTGATGGGCAACGCCCCCGGTAACTCCTGGGCCGCCAACAATGCCAAAATCACCGACGAGGACGGCCGCCGCTTCCGGAAGACCGCCATTTTCCTCAACAACGGACTGAGCGAAATCAACACCAACGCCGGCATGTGCTACACGCAGGAATGGCCGTATGTCAAATCCCCTGAACAGACCAACGGCATCGGGGAAGTCAGCTTCTGGTATCGGAACTGGGAAAACACGGCAAGCCCGACACCGGCCCTGCTCCGGCTCCAAAAATCGGACAACACCGGGACGAACTGGACCACCTTCGCCTCGATCAGCAACATCCAAAACAAGGGCTTTGTCTACTATCGAACCAACCTGTACGACAATGACTCGCACTACGTCCGCATCATCAACGTGACCGGCCAAACCGCCCGGATCATCCTGGATGAAATCCTGGTCACGCCCCCCATGGCGGCCGACCTCAAATTGTCCAATCTCCGCATCTCCCCCGAAGTCCCCTTGTACTCGAACACGGTCCATGTCTTCGTGGACTTGAGCCAGCCCTTCCTCTACCCGTCCAACATCACACTCGAAACCGAGTACAGCGTGGCCGCCTCTTACGGCGCTTGGACCGAAACCAACACCAAAAGCATGTACATCTACTCGAACAATGTCGCGGCCGGAACATGGACCTATCGCACCATCGATCCTATTCCAACCAACGCAGCCGATCAATTCGTGCTGTATCAGGCTCGCGCCACCTTTGCCGGTTTGAACGCGGCGGGCCACACCTCTCCCAAATACAACCGTAGCTACAGCGAACCGGCGTTCTATTACCCGGTCAACACAAACGGATCTACCAATCCCTATTACATCGTGTTGTCTGTTGCAACAAATGCCGTCTGGATTAACGAAGTGGATCCGGGGTATGATGATTGCTCCACTGAACCCGGGCCCAATTATTACGACTTTGTGGAAGTGGCTGGCCAACAATACGTCAATATCGGAAGATGGAAGATTGTGTTTTTTACCGGCAGTTCGACGAATCCGGTATTCTCCTATACGATACCCACCAACACCCTTCTTCCCAGCACAACCAACGGATTCGGCTTTTATCTGCTTGGGAAAGCCACATTACCCGTGACGCCAAATCTCGTGCTGACCAATGATATCCGTTATCCGGGTGGCGTCGCCCTTCAGCGGCCATCAGGCATGTACAGCAGCGCTATCTGCTTCGGCGATGGGTCTAACGACGTCACCACGCTCCGTAATATCGGCTTTTATTACATCGGTCGCGATTACGCGAACTGGTACACGGATGAAGGGCCTAACAGCATTAGCATGGTGGGAACTGGATCGTATAGCACGGCCTTTTCATGGAAATCCAAAGAGGCCTACGACCCAGCACTTACCCCCGCCACACCGGGAATAAAAAACACCCAACAAACCCTGGTCGGCTCCGGCATCAGCGAAAACCTCCCCCCATCCGAGGTTCACATCGTTGGTTTCTGGTTTGAAGACCAAAAAGTCTGGATGACCGTGACCGGAACGAACGCCTGGCTGCCAAGCCCCTGGTACACCACGAACCTTATGGTGACCAATTCGTGGACCCTTGTATCTCCCTTTATAGTCTCCGGTCTGACAAACTGGATTTACACCCTCCATTTTTCAACACCCACCAGTTATCCCACCTATTTCTTCAAAGTTAAAACCACCAATGCACCAAATTGACCGCCCACCACAAAAATATCGCGGCATCCGCCGGCCCTGGAATCCCTTAACGGAGTGTGTATGATCGATGTGTCTGTCGTTGTCCCCGTCTTCAATGAGGTCGAAAGCCTGCAACTTCTGGTCGAAAAGTTATCCGCCGCTCTTTCCCGGTTGAACCGTATCTGGGAAATCGTCCTGGTCGATGACGGAAGCAAGGATGGCACCTGGGAAAAAATGAAGGCCCTGGCAGTGCAATTCAAGGGTCTTCGTGTCGTCCGGTTACGCCGCAATTTCGGCCAGACGGCGGCCATGAGCGCCGGATTTGATCACGCCCGGGGCCGGATCATTGTGACGCTGGATGCCGACCTCCAAAACGACCCGGACGACATCCCGCTGATGATCGACACCCTCGAAAAAAACGACCTCGATGTGGTCAGCGGCTGGCGGAAAAACAGGCAGGATCCGTTTATCAACCGCCGCCTCCCTTCCATGCTGGCCAACGACGTGATCAGCCGGTTCACCGGCGTCCGCCTTCACGATTACGGCTGCACCCTCAAAGCCTATCGCCGTGAAGTCGTCCAAAACCTGGCCCTCTATGGGGAAATGCACCGATTCATTCCCGCCCTCGCCAGCTGGGTGGGCGGATCCATCGGCGAAGTGGCCGTTCAGCACCATCCCCGTCTTTTTGGCAAATCCAAATACGGCATTTCCAGGACCATCCGTGTCGTGCTGGACCTGATCACCGTGAACTTCCTGCTCCGCTACAGCACCCGCCCCATCCAGATATTCGGCCGGATCGGCCTCTACACCCTCGCGGCGGGCCTCACCCTGATGGCGGTGATGGTCATCCCCCACTTGCTCTATCCCTTTTGGCAGGCGCCGCTGCTGACTGAACTGGTCAAACTGGCCAAACGCCCATTCTGGGTGACCACTCCATTCATGCTCATCTTTTTCGGCATTCAATTTATCAGCATGGGCCTGCTCGCCGAACTCCAGACCCGGACGTACCACGAATCCCAGAAAAAACCAATCTACACCGTGAAGGAAATCGTCGAATCTTAACCCCGTTCACCCCGCTACACCAACACACAAGGAGAATCCATTCATGCATATGCGTCCGAGCAAAGTCCTGTCCAAATTGCGCAACGGTAAAGTCGTCAACTCGTTTAAAACCAACTTGGCCAGCTCTCGTGCCGTTGAAATTGCGGCCATGATGGGCTTTGACTGTGTCTGGCTTTGCCAGGAACACACGGCCAGCGACCTGTCGGTCATCGAGCACCAGATCAACGCAGCCAAAATACACAATGTCGACACCCTCGTTCGTGTGCCCCGCGGCAGCTACAGCGACCTGATACACCCCCTGGAACTCGATGCCAGCGGGATCATGGTGCCCCACTGCATGAGCGCGGTCGACGCCAGGCAAATCGCCCGAACCACCCGCTTCCAACCCATTGGCCTCCGCCCCGTGGATGGCGGAAACGCGGACGGCGCCTTCTGCAACATGGACTTTGTCCAATACCTGAAGGAAGCCAACGAACAACGGTTCATTATTATCCAGATCGAAGACCCCGAACCGCTGGCTGAACTGGACGCCATTGCCTCCGTGCCGGGAATCGACATGCTATTTTTCGGACCCGGAGACTTCTCCCACGCCATCGGCGTGCCCGGGCAATTCAACGACCCGCGACTTGTGGCCGCCCGGCGCAAAGTCGGCGAAGCCGCCATCAAACACGGCAAATTCGCCGGCACCGTGGGTCTCCCCACACCCGAATTGCTCGATATCGGCTACCGTTTTTTCAACATCGGCTCCGACGTGAAAGCCCTCTCCGATCATTCCAAGGCCAACTTGTCGGCTTTTGACACGATCGTGTCCCAGGCAAAGCTCTAAGGCCGGCATCGAAAGACCTCCGGCATGAACAAGCTCTTTTCCGTGACTTTTGAGCCCTCCGGGCGCACCGTGAAAGTGTCAACCGGCACGCCGCTGGCTTATGCCGCGTCGCGTGCCGGTTTCGCCATGAACACCCCCTGCGGCGGCGCGGGGACCTGCGGGAAATGCGTGGTTCAAATTCGTTCCGGCAATTGCCTCCCCACTCCGGAGGAAATCAAGACCTTCGATGAAAACCGCATTCGGGCAGGTTTCCGGCTTGCGTGCCAGACTCGCGTCACGGAATCGCTTGTCGTTGAAATCCCCGATTCGTCACTCCTTCAATCCGGCCAAAAGATACTGACGGCGGATACGGGAGAGCCGGTGACGGTCTCCCCCCGCATCCGGAAGACAGCCGTCACGCTCCCCGCGCCAAGCCAGGACGACGCCCGCTCTGATCTCGATCGCCTTTTAACGGCCATCGATGCCCCTTCTCTTTCCTTGACCGCCCTGCAACACCTGCCACGGGCGCTTCGCCTCGAAGCCTATTCGGTCACCGCCGTTTCCTCGGACGGGCTCCTGCTGGACGTAGAGCCCGGGAACACCACCGCCCGGGCCTTCGGTTTGGCGTTCGACATCGGCAGCACCACGCTCGTCGGCACGCTGGTTGACCTGTTTTCCGGTCGTGATGTCGCCGTCTCCTCCCGAATCAATCCCCAGACATCCTTCGGGGACGATGTCCTGACCCGAATCCTGAAATGCCGCGAGGAATCCGAAGGCCTGGCTATACTTCGTAACGCCGTTTTAAGCGCCGTCAATGGAATTATCGACGACTTATGCGAACAGGCGGGAATCGAAAACGGCTATATTTACGAAGCGGCCTTTGCGGGTAACAGCACCATGCAGCAAATCTTCTGCGGCTGCGACCCCTCGCCTCTCGGAGAACTTCCGTTCGTCCCGGTTTTCACCGCTCCGCTTCGGCTTCGGGCCGCTGATCTCGACCTCGCCATTCACCCGGAAGGCCGTGTCTTCATCTTTCCTCAACTGGGGGGCTTTGTGGGTGGGGACACGGTTTCGGGAATAATCGCCACGAGGCTCGACCGGATCGGAAAGCCCGCGCTCCTGGTGGACATCGGGACTAACGGGGAGATCGCACTCGCTCATGACGGCCGCATCATCGCCACCTCCGTAGCCGCAGGCCCGGCTTTCGAGGGCGCCCGCATCGTCAATGGCATGCGGGCCTCTTCCGGGGCCATCGAAAACGTGTCGATCGACGAAACCGTGAAGATCCATATAATCGGCGAAACAAAAGCAGCGGGTATTTGCGGAACCGGCCTGATTGACGCGGCCGCCGAGTTGCTGCGAAATGGCATCCTCGACACCACCGGCCGCATGGTGGATCCGGACGAAGCGCCAGCCTGCCTGCCAGACGCCGTTCGCGCCCGAATCGTGAGCATCCACGGCGAAAATCATTTCATCCTGGCCACCCGCGAAGAGTCAGCCACAGGCGACCCCTTGCTCCTTTTCCAGAAAGACATCCGGGAACTTCAACTGGCCAATGGCGCCATCCGGGCCGGCATTCAAATTCTGCTGAAACAATTCGGACTGGCGGAGGCGGACCTGGCCGCCGTTTTACTGGCCGGCGCGTTTGGTAATTATATCCGAAAGGCCAACGCACTCCGAATCGGCATGCTCCCCGCCGTCCCCCCCGAACGGATTCATTTCGTCGGGAATGCCGCCTCCTTTGGAGCCAAACGGGCGCTTCTGGCGGATGAGGAAAAGGACTATGCCGGAACCGTAACTCGAAAATCCAGGCATGTTGACTTGTCGCTGGATCCTGAGTTCATGAACGAATTCAGCAGCGCCATGATGTTCCCGGAATCCTGAATCCGCTTCGATCCATAAAAAAGGCGCCAAGGAGAATCCTTGGCGCCTTGCGTTTCCTGTCCATTATTCTACCGACGGCGGTTGGATCGCCGGTTCCCTCGAGGGGACTTCGCGATGTTAACCTCCAGCTCGCTGCCCTTGAAGTCCTTGCCAGCCAGCGCTTTGATGGCGGCATCCGCCTCGGACGGCGACGTCATTTCAATGAAGCCAAAACTCTTTTTCTCGCCATGCTTGGTAATCAACCGGATGTTTTGGACCTTTCCAAAACGGCCAAATTCCCGCTCCAAATCCTCCCGGACGATCTCAAGCGACAAGTTGCCCACATAAATCTCCACCGGGCCGTCTTTTCGCGGCATCGGGGCCTGACCTTGAAAGCCGGGCCTGCGGAATGCCGGACGCATGGCGGAAGGGGGCGACATCTTCCAGCGCCGCCCCAGCAACAGCCCCATGAAAAAGCACAGGGCGCCGCTGATCGCACAATAATACACCAAACTCCAGTTCAACACCGTCGACTCACAACTCATACAGCTCATTACGAATCATCTCCCTCTCTTATCAGTCACGCGGTGGTCACCGCATTTCCAAGAACCCTTCGAGCTTGCGCAGGCGGGTGGGATGACGCAGCTTGCGAAGAGCCTTGGCTTCAATTTGACGGATGCGCTCACGGGTCACCGTGAACTGCTTTCCGACCTCCTCCAACGTCCGTGGATAACCGTCCGCCAACCCGAAGCGCAGATTCAGCACTTGCCGTTCCCGCTCCGTCAGCGTGTCCAAAACGTCCTTGAGCCGTTCCTTAAGAAGGCTATAGGCCGTCATCTCCGACGGATTCTCAGCACCCTTGTCCTCAATGAAGTCGCCAAAATGCGCGTCGTCCCCGTCTCCAACGGGACTTTGCAACGAGATCGGCTGCTGGGCCATTTTGTAAACGGCCCGGACCCGCTCGACCGGCAGGGACATCTCCTCGGCAACTTCCTCGGGCGTGGGTTCCCGCCCCAATTCTTGAACCAACTTCTTCTGCACCCGCATCAACTTGTTAATCGTCTCGATCATATGAACCGGAATTCGAATGGTCCGGGCCTGATCGGCAATGGCACGGGTTGCCGCCTGGCGAATCCACCAAGTCGCATAGGTGCTGAACTTGTACCCGCGGCGATACTCGAATTTCTCGACAGCCTTCATCAACCCCGTATTCCCCTCCTGGATCAGATCCAGGAAAGAAAGACCCCGGTTCATATATTTCTTAACGATACTAATGACCAGACGTAAGTTGGCCTCCACCATCTCCGTGCGGGCGGCCATGCCCTTTTTCATGGCGTCCTTGAGTTCCCGGCTTTTCGCCACGAACACGTCCGCCTCCATGCAAACGTCCTCTTCCAGCCTGCGGATTTGATCCTGAAGCGCATGCAGTTTTTCGTCCCTGTTTTTGCCGGATTTGCGCGTTTTAAGGCGGGCAATCTCCTCCAGGGCTTCCACGCATTCACGGTAATAGCGGCGCTCTTCGTCGTTTCTCGAGCGTTCCCCGTCAATCCGGCTGGCCATGTTCTCGATCTCTTTCTGCTTCAAAGAAAGCCGATCGAATTGGGCGGCCATTTTCTTCCGCATCTTGGCCAGTTCCTTCTGGCTCAACGCGCGGACTTTTTCACTGCCACGGGCGGCACGCCGGGAGTCCTTGAACGACTTCAGAAGCGCTTTGTGCATCTTCTGGATTTCACGCTCAATCCGCTCCAGGTTCTTGAAATAGGATTCGCGGTTGTCCACGAACTTGTCCTGAATGACCCGGTCAAAACGTTCTTTGCCGCTTTTCAACCGTTCCACAAGCCGCAAGTATTCCACCGCGGCAAAACCAAATTCGTTGAAAAACGCCTTGGTCAGGACTTCCGCCTCTTCGATCCGCTTGCAGATTTCCACTTCCTGCTCGCGACTGAGCAGCGGCACCTGCCCCATCTGGTGAAGATACATCCGGATCGGGTCATCAAAAATATCCATCCGCTCGCCTTTAGCGGCTAAAGCGGCTTTTTCCCCCTCTTTGCGCGTCTTCTCGACGTCGGTGGCCTCAATGACGTCGATCTCCATCGTGCGGAGCAACTCGAGGTAGCTTTCCAAATCATCAGGGTTAATGACTGTTTCAGGGATAATCTCGTTGATATCCTCGAAGGTCAGATATCCCTGCTCCTCGGCCAGGCGGATCAACTCCTTGATCTTGAGCTGACGCTCCTCACGACCGGCGCCTGTCACCGGCGAAAGCTTATGTACCACCGCCGGAGTGTTCGCCCCTTTTTTCTTCCCCGTAATAACAGGAGCTGGCGCCCCGTCCGGTTTAACCGGTGCCTCCTTGGCTTTGACGGGTTTGCTGGGAACAACGGGATGCGGAGGTGGAGGCGGAACGATCAAAACCTTTTCGGGATGACCCGGTTTTTTAGGCTTGGACTTGATCTCAACCCTCTTAGGGAGCTGTTTGTTTGTGTTTTTCACCAAATTCCGGTCTGATTTTCGTTTTTTGTCCATCCGCACCTCGAACCACTACCAACCCTGATTGGACAAAGAAAGCCCATTATAGCGGTTTTGTAAAACAATTAAGATACGTGCTCTTGACATGAAACGCAAGCGTTTTCTGAGGATATTGAGCCAAGACCGAAACGGCGAATTCTGGCGCACGGGGTGAAATCGATCAGCCTTTCCACAACTCATCCTCCACTTGGAGTAGCGCTCGCACCAATTCGCCATGGATATCCACATACGGTAAATTGCCTTGCATCACGGGAACCCAGTCGGCGGCATAGCCGCCCCGTGCGGCCGCCGTTCGGTCCACCGCGTATCCGCCCGAACCATTACTGATTCCCACAACCAACGGAATCGGAGCCGACGCCCCGGCCTTCACCTCGTTCTTAATCGCCTGGAATATCTCAAACGGTGAGGCCAGGATCGCCACCGGTCCCAACCGGAATCCCTGAATTTCAAGCTCACGATCCACGGGCTTCCCCTGATCCATCGCCTTCAGTATCGTTCGAATCCCCAGCAAACGAACCGTGGCCATTCGAACAGAGGGATCGGAATCACTCGCACCCGAGGCGCGGAGAAGCGCCTCGGTCTCAACCCGCACCGCCTCCAGCTTGTCCCGGCCCGGATTCTTGCAATGAAATGAAACAAGACGACGACGGAAGGCTATCTCTTCGATCGCCACGGGCTTGGCGACGGACAAACCATGTCTTACCGAACACGCATACCGGCCGGCAATAACGTCCAGGGCCAGCAAGGACTCCGTTTCCGGCTTGTGGACGACACAGGAATTAACATCGCCTTGCGCGCCTTGCAGAAACAAGCCCGTGGCGCCCGGATTTTCCCGTTCAAGGAGATTGGTGGCCACCCCGCAATAGTCGCCATGAATATACCGCGTCTCCGAACAACAGCAGACCGGGTGACATCCGAAATAACTGACAAAACCAAGCAGCCGCCCGGCTGGCGACTTCGCGGCGAAAATATGGCAGGTGGTGTCGGTCAATTCCGGCTTGGCTGGCCGCCAATCATCCGCCAGGCACTCCGCAAGAGGAGGCGCATCGCGATCATATTCCCGGTTCAGCCCAATTCCTTCACACGGGATTTCAGCATGGGAAAGGGTCGCGTCCTGCAGATTCTCAACCGCCTGAATACAGGCCTCCGCCAAACGGGAAGGAAGGAGCTCGAGGGTAGGCCCGTCCGGTTCACCCCACCCGGTATAGAGGCCAACCCCGGGGCCGCTGTGCGTGTGCGTGGCATGGGTGAGGATGCCATCCGGCGAAAGCCCGGTCTCCCGTGCGACGCGCTCCCGCACCATCGCCGTCATCGAGGCGGAAATCCCGATCAGATCCGCACTCATCAAGACCAGTCGATGGGTCCCTCTCTGAACAGCCATTGCACGGGCCCAAAGACGGTCTCGCACCCCAATGGAACGCCGCAACAGATAGGGGCCGAAACCGCACAGTTCAACCCCGATGCGCGGAGTAATATCCACCCGTCCAAATCCGATTTTCAGGCTGCCCGACATGGCGCGTCTCCTCCTTGTCAAATGACCCTGTCACCTTGCTACATCTGCGTTCGACATCCCGCGTGACTACAGAAACATCGGCAAATCACCGGGCCCTACACGGTCAAGCCCCGGCAGGAGCGCCTCAAGCCCGGCCACCAGCGCATCACGATCCCTCGGAAGACGGCCTTCGAGCGGAATGGGATTGGACGTATGATTGGCGCGAAATACCGTTTTCTCCAATTCGAGCCCGCGCAGCATCCGGATCATTTCAACAATCACACCGTGTTCGCTCACAGGCTTAAACCCGGCAGGCATCGCCGTCCCCGGAACATCGACAAACCGAAGAGCCGAAAGCAACCGCGGCTGCATCCGATTCAAGACCACGGCCGTGCGGTCGGCATGACGTTCCGACCCCTCGCTTCCACCCAGACCCAGGAGCACCATGACGGAGCATCGCAAACCCGCTGACTGGGCACGTTGAACAGCGGTCGTCATCCCCGCAGCCGTTTCTCGCTTGTCAAGCGCCCTCAGCAGGTCGTCATCTCCCGTCTCAAGCCCGACATACAGCGTGCTCAACTTCAGCCGCCGCAGGTCTTCCAGTTCCGCGTCGCTTTTCGCCTGGATCGAACTGCCGTTAGCATAGAGATTGACGCGGGACAGCAGCGGAAAAGCCCGGTTCAGTGCCTCCAGCATCGCGCGGAGCCTCTTATAGGGCAGGGCCATCACATCGCCGTCGGCCAGAAAGATGCGACGCACATCAGGCTGCCGCGCTCCCTCCGCCGCCATTTCGGCCAGCACCTCGCCCTCCGGCCGGACCCGGTACCGGACCCCCTTATACATGGCACAGAAGCGACATGTGTTGTGAGGACACCCCCGGGCCACCTGGAAAATCAAGCTATCCGCCTCCGCCGGCGGACGAAATAACGGTTCCGCATAATTGAGCATGCGCGAATTCTACCAGCTCCAGATCACCGGCGGAATTATATTCGTGCACCCGTCCTGCCGTTAGGGCCCCTCATTATAATAAATATAGAGCCCGTCCTTGCCCGGGGCAACCAGATCCAGCCGGCCCGAGCCGCGCAGATCGGCCAGCGCGAAGTGAATGCCGAGCCCCTTCCCCTCCCCGATCGGCCCATAATCGATCACCTGCTTGGCAAAGGATTCGCCCGTCCACTTGAAATAATAAATGCCGAGGTCATCCCACTCGCCCGCCTCGTTCCCGCAATGCGCGCGATGCCGTTTTCCGGTGACCAGTTCCGGCGTGCCGTCCCCATCGATATCGGCCCACATCAGGTCATGATACTGGGCATTGAAGGGGTCGATCGGATGCTTGGTCCAGCTCCGCTTGCCCGCCACCACCGTCTGCTGCCACCAGTCCAGCCCGTACCCGTGCGCCCCGCCCACAATCAGCTCGTTGACCCCATCCCCGTTGAGGTCGACCACCAGCACCGGCACGCTCGCGTTGCCCAATTCGAAGTCGGGGTGCCAGATCCACTTGCCCTTCAGCGGATCCGCCGGGCATTCCAGCCAGCCCTTGCGCAGCACGATATCCATGCGTCCGTTCCCGGCCACATCCCCGCAGCCCAGGCCGTGACCCTGAGTCTGCCCCTCGGGGAACTGGAAAATCGTGATCCGCTCGAATTCGCCGGTTCCCTTGCCCGCGGCGTCCTTCTTGAGCTTGAATATCTTAACGTCCCGCGTGGGCGGCGTGTTGGGCACCACTTCGGGCGTGCCGCACCCGTCAATGTCCCAGGCACGCGTCGTTTCCACATTGCCGGTCTCGCCGATGACGTGCTCCGGCCATTCCTTCTTCGGATCGCCCGGGTTTTCCCGCCAACGCAAGGTGTTCCCCCACCAGCCGCCCGTCACGAAATCCATTCGGCCATCACCATTCACGTCCATCGCGATGGTGGAGAAATCGTCGTAATATTCCCAGGAGGCCTTGACCGGCGCCACAGGAAACTTCTTGCGGAAATCCGGCCCCTGGTACCAATAAGCGCCCGACACGATGTCCGGAACGCCGTCCCCATCCACGTCAAACACACCCGCGGACTCGAACGTCTCATCCGCCACCCAAACCCGTTTCCATTTCAAAGGCATGACTCAATCTCCTTATCCATCATCAGACGTCTTTCCACAACTTCAGATACTGGCGCGCGACTTTCAAATCCTCCAGCGCCTCGTCGGCCGTGGTGAGCGGCAGCCGCTCTCCACGGATCGCGGCCACAAAGTTCATGGCCTGCTGCCGCATGGCATGAATCCAGGGCATCTGGGGCTCGGTCAAGATAGGAATCGCGCCTTTACCCGGATCCTTGAAGATCGTCACCCGGCCCGGCCGATTGTTCGCAAGCGGCGCGGGCAGATCCAGCTTGACCCACCCCTTCTGGAAACAGACCAGGGCGGACTCCTGCCAATCGACGCTCGTCTCAAAAGGCGTCATCTCGAGCACGCAGGCCACGCCGCTCTTGCTCTGACCCGCCAGCATTACGCCCGAGGGGGCTGCATAGGTAACCTCATACGACTCCCCCAGCAGGTGCCGCATCAGGTTGACCTGATGGATGTAATAATTCACGAAGCTGATGTAGAGATCGTAGCTGGGCTTATCCATGCCCGGATCCGCCGGATCCCACTCCATTTTCGGTGCGGCTCCATCGGCGCGAAGCAGGTCATTAAACCCGCCCGCAATCCAGTCGCCCGCGGGCATGAGCAGCCGCACGTATTTCAGGGGGCCCAGCTCCCCTGACGCCTTGAACGCGTCAATCTGGGCCTTGGCGTGCATGGTCGCCGGATCGCTCCGCTTATGGTAGCCCAGCATCATCCAGGTGCCGCTTTCCTTGACGGCCGCGGCGACTTTCTCGCCCATCGGCAGTGTTCCGGCAAGCGGCTTTTCCGTGAACACCGGGACCCCCGCCTTGAGCAGCTCCGGCACCAGCGTGCCATGCCGGGTGAAGGGCTGCGAGGCCACCAGCCCGTCCAGCTTTTCTGCCGCCAGCATCGTCTGGTGGTCGGCATAGACCTTCGGAACGCCATACCGGGCCGCCACCTTCGCGCCCAGATCCGCCTTGATTTCAGCCAGCGCCACGACCTCGCAGTCCGGCACGGTCACGTAATTTTTCAGGTGCGCGCACTGTCCCATGCCGCCCACTCCCACGAATCCGATACGAATCTTTTTCTTGTCCATAACCCTTACTCTCTATTTATTAATCCTAATCTTAAGCCTCTTCCCTCACGCCTTCGCCAGTTTTCCAAACCGGTTGGCAATCGCCAGGGCCGGATCCACCGGCACGTCCTTCCGGACCACATTCTTTTCCACCTTGATGGCCGGAACCGCCCGGATTTTACGTTTCTTGAACTGCGGCAGGTACGCCCGCTGCTTCTCGAGCATGACCGAGGTCATCTCGCGAATTTCATTGAGCGTGCAGACCGCCGCCGTCAAAGGATCAAGCGCGACCGCCTGCATGATCAGTTCCGGATCACCCGTGAAGCTGGCCTCCACGGTCAGCCCCTGCGCGAGCACGTTCGTCATATTCAAGGCGGCGCACGCCGGAGGCAGATCGCCCACCACAGTCGGATGCAGGCCGGTGCGGTCCACGAAGATCGGCACTTCCACGCAACAGCCCTTCGGCAGATTGGTGATGTACCCGTCATTTCGGATATTGCCGTTAAGCCGGAACGGCACCCCCGATTCCAGGGCTTCTATGATGTGCGAACAATACTCCGCACTCCGCGGCCCCAGCGTCGTCGACTCGATCGACAACGGATCCAACCGCGCGAACTTACCGGCGATCATCTTGCAGTAGCGGTAGTAGGCGCCGCTTTCCCCGCCGAACGCGGGCTCGTCGCAGTACGCTTTCAGCGCCTTTTCGTTTTTGCGGAAATAGGGCAGATATTCGGACAGGTGGCCCGTGCTTTCGGTCATGAAGTAACCGAAATGGCGCATCACCTCACCGCGCACCTTTTCGTTCACATAATACCCGGGCTTCTCGAAGTTCCGCTTGAGCAGGGGGTACAGGTCGCGTCCCTGATGCTCCAGCCGGAGGAACCAGGCCATATGGTTGATGCCGGCCGCCAGAAAGTCGATCTCGTCCTTCTTCACGCCGGTATAGCTGGCGATCAGGTCCATCGTCGTCTGCACGCCATGGCACAACCCCACGAACTGAAGACCCGATACCCGGCCCAAAGCCCAGCAGCACATGGCCATCGGATTCGCGTAGTTGAACAGGACCGCCTTCGGACACTCCTCGCGCATGATGGCCGCAATGTCCAGCAGCGCGGGAATATGCCGCAACGCCCGGAAAATTCCGCCCGGCCCCATGGTGTCGGCAATGCAGTTGTCCACGCCATACTTCATCGGAATCGCATAATCGAGCTCAAACACATCCACGCCGCCAACCTGGATCATGACGACCACATAATCCGCACCGCGCAACGCCTGGCGCAGGTTGGTGGTGGCGGTGACCGACGCGTCCACCCCGTTATCCCGGATCATCCGGCCCACGAACGCCTGCATCTTGTCAAGCCGGGTGTGGGTCTTGGCCATGAGCCGGTATTCACTGCCGCGCAGCGCGGGCGTGGCCAGGAAATCCGCCATCAGCGTCTTGCAGAACACCAGGCTTCCCGCTCCAATCATCGCAATCTTGGCCATGCTGACTCCTTGCTGTTTACTTTGCCTGCCATTGCCGTGTTGACGGCCCGTGAAATCCCGCTTATCTTAAAGCCTGATGCTCAAAAGTGCTGATAGAATAAACTCAAACACACTCTTTCGTAAATGCTCCGGATTGCCATTTTTTGATCGTTATTGCCTATGCCAACAACGCCACGCCTGCTTCATATTGGCCGCCTGCATCCCAGTCCGCTCTGGCGATTGGCCTCGCATCGCCATGTGTATCACGAGCTGATCGTGCCGATGCGCGGCCTCCTGCACCTGCAATGCCCCTCCGGTCAATTCGCGATCGAACCCGGGGATGTCTTAATCTATCCGGCCGGCATGCCGCATGCAGAGGAATCCGATCCCGCCAATCCCCTCGAGAGCTTCTTCCTCTCGTTTAAAAGCCCCGACATCCGGGGAACGGCCCTGCTTCGAAAACGCGATCACACCGGCCGGATGCGACAACTCATCCGGTGGCTGCATGCCGACCAGTTCCTGCGTGACCCCCTCGCCGCCACGGAACAAACCGCGCTTTTCCAGGCCCTTCTGGCCCGCTTCTTCCACCAAGATCAGGGCCCTGAACCGGAGCTGGCGCAACACATCCGGGCCTTCGTGCGGGGCCACCTCGGAGCCCCCCTGACCCTCGATCAGCTGGCAAAAGAGGCCGGCCTGAGCCGCTATTACTTCGTGCGAACCTATCGCCGCCTGACCGGCCTGTCGCCCATGAAAGAGGTGCGTCGCTTGCGTCTGGAATACGCCCGCGATCTGGTGATCACCACCAAGCTGCCCCTGAAGGATATCGCGGAAAAGGCCGGTCTTGGAAGCCCCTACGCCCTTTCCCGCCTGTTTCGCCAGTATTTTGACATGCCCCCGGGAAGGCTCCGCCGCCAACTCAATGAACCCGACTGAACCCGGACAGCGAAAAGAATGGAACCCGACGGGAGAACCGTGATAAACATCACCTCAACCATGGGAGAATTGTCATGCTGAAAATCGGATGGGCCTCACGCGACTTCACCCCCCTGCAACCCGCCATGATCCAGGGCCAGAAACATATCCGCATCGGACGCGACGCCGCCGACCCTCTGATGCTGACGGCCCTCGCGCTGGACGGTGCCGCCCCCGACAGCCAGGTCGTCCTGGTGTCATTCGATCTCGCCATGGTCTTGAACCCGCTCCAGGACGCCATCCGGGAACGCCTGCGGACACGGTTGCCGGAGCTGCCGGGCGACGCCGTGATCATGAACGCCACCCACACGCATGACGGGCCCGTCCTCGATGACAGTTTTTACCCCCATCCCGGCGGCGACATCATGACCGGGACGGCGGCCCTGAACTGGATTGCCGACAAGGCCGCCGACGCCGTGGTCGAAGCGTGGGAAAAACGCACACCCCGCCTGCTGAGCCGGGCCTTCGGCCACGCGGTGGTGGGCCATAACCGCCGGGCGGTCTATGCGAACGGGCAGGCGCTCATGTACGGCCGCACCAACGATCCCACCTTCAGCCACATCGAAGGGTACGAGGACCACAGCCTCGACATGCTTTTCGTCTATGAACCGGACGGACGGCTGTCAGGCGTGGTTCTGGACATCCCCTGCCCCTCGCAGGTAGAGGAACACCTGAAACAGTTCTCCGCAGACTATTGGCATGAAGTCCGCATCGAGTTGCGCCAGCGCTTTGGCCGGCACCTGCAGGTGCTGCCCCTTTGTGGCGCGGCGGGTGATCAATCGCCCCACTTCCTGCTCTACGGCCGCCAGGAGGAGGAGATGCGCAAACGGCGCGGACTGACCGAGCGCCAGGAAATAGCCGTCCGCGTGGCGGATGCCGTGGCCCGGGCCCTCATCTGCACGCCGCCCCACTCCGGCGACATCACGATCGCGCACCGGTGCAAGCGGCTCGCCTTTTCGCCGCGGACCATCACCCGCGGAGAACGGGATTGGGCCATGACCGCCCTCAACGACTCGATCAAGCACGGCGAACAACAGGACCTATGGTGGCCAAAGATGCTCCGCGACGTGGCCGAGCGCTTCGATCGCGGTGAACCCATGGCCCAGAAGCAGGCTGAAATCCACGTGTTGCGCCTGGGCGATGCTGTTCTCGCCACCAGCCCGTTCGAGCTGTATCAGGATTTTGGCCTCCAGATCAAGGCCCGCAGCCCGGCCGCCCAGACCCTGATCGTACAGCTGGCCTGTGGCTCCGGACTCTATCTCCCCACCCAGCGGGCGGTCGACGGCGGCCACTATGGCGCCCATCCCGCGGTCGCCCCCGTGGGGCCGAACGGCGGACGCGAACTCGTGGAAGCCACCCTGGCCGCCATCGGCGAGTTGTTCAGCAAACCCGTTTAACCCGCCACTCGCGTCAGCTTGCCGTATTCCGGAATAATCGTGTTTAACCGTGGATACTTGACGGCCATGTAATCCGCAAACAGCGCGGGATCCTCGGTGTTCCCGGCAAACATATCGAAATGGGTCGGCACGGTCAGGGCCGGCTCTACGGCGCCGGCCAGGTCGGCGGCCTCCTGATAGGTCATGTTTCCGATGCAACCGGAGCGAAGCCGTTTGGCATCCCGTCCATTGATGGGCAACAGCATGATCTGTGGCCGAATCGCCCGCAACCGTTCCTGCAACCCCTCATACAGACACGTGTCGCCCGCGTGGTAAACCGTTACGCCATTCCCCTTGATCACAAATCCGAGACACGCATAAGCGCCGGGCGTCGCCGGCCGCTCCAGCAACTCATGCGCCGCGGGAAGCGCGGACACCGTCACGCCGCTCCGTGTCATCGACTCCCCGTCCCGCAACCCGACCACCCGGTCGCCATCCAGACCCAGGTCGTGGCGCAACCCGGGCGCCACCGGCGCAGGAACCACAAACACCGCCTGCGGATTGGTCCGGACCAGGGCGGGCCAGGAGGGCCGATCGATATGGTCGGAATGATCGTGACTTCCCAGCACAAGCCCCACGCCCTTGACTTCCTCCGGCTTGAGCAACGACGGGCTCCGGCGGCTGGCATTCGGTGACAGATAGGGATCCACCAGCACAACGGTTTCGCCCAGTTTCAAAACAAACCCATGCTGCCCCAGCCACCAGAACACACACTCGCCCCTCGCCACGCGGCAGGCGGCCACTCCGTCCATCAGCGCATCACTCGTAAGCATGGCCACACTCCGGCATTAAAACTCGACGCGCAACGAAAGCACCGGCAGGACGGCGTAATCCGGCTGGAAGCCCGCTCGCCCTTCGATTGTTCGTGTGGCAGCCTGCAACCGGTTCTGGTTGTACCGGACGGCCGCATCAACGCCGCCGTAAATGCTGCCGGAATAAAAGGTGAGTTCCGCAAACCCGACCACCGCCACGCCCCCCCAGGTTTCGTCTTCGGCAAAGGACACCATGCCCCAAATACACAAGGCATTCAGGAGTAACGATCGGGTGGCGCTGGCATATTCACCCGAATATGCATACCCCAATCCTGGAATGAGCCCCAAAAGACCGCCCACCACGGGGCTTTTGTCCCGCCCTCTCTCATAGGCGGCGATCGCACCAACGCCTTCCGCGCGGGAATCCGCCCCCCCATTCAAAGCCTGGCGGGCGCCTTCGAAATCGCGAACCTGCAGACGCACGGCGGAAAGTTTTCTAGACGCCAACTGTCGCACAGCCACCGGCCGGTTGGTCGAAGTCAGGCTTTCAAAATAAAAAATGGCCTCTCTCGGACGGTTGCGCGAACGGCTGTTTTCGGCGCGTAACAGATAGACTTCCGTTTCCAGCCCCGGCGCCGTGTCTTCCACCTGCCCCAGCATGCGGTCTGCCTGGTCAACCCGCCCCGCTTTCCAGTACTCATATCCCGCCATCCAATAATAGGCGCCTTGCGCGGCGGACTCACGGGCGTCCATGGCCAGACGCCGGAACTCCAGCGCGGCCTGTCCATGATCGTTCCCCGTCGCCAGCTCACGCGCCAGCTTCAGGTCCGTCTCTGGCCCGGCCTGCGCCAGCATAGCCATGGCCGGAAGAATCATCAACCATCCGCAACGTCTCATAGTCATCCTTCCACCCTCATTACCGTCCCACATGATCCGACACCGGGTCCGCATAACGAACCCGGCCCTGAACATCGGTCACCGGATGAGCGCCTTCGTTCACCACGGAAGGCTCCCGGATCAACCGGTCGCCCGTCATGGGCAGTCCCAGCCACCCCCGTTCCCGTGCCGCTTGCAGGCTATATCGGGAACAACTTGGATCCAACACACAGCGGCTCCCCAGCGCGGGCGCCACGGCCATTCGATAAAAGCCCACCATCCACTTGACCGGCCACGCGCCAAGCTGTCTCCACCACGGCGACGGAGGATTGCCACGCACCATTTGAGCCTCGGCTAGCGCCCGCAACGGCGCTACCTCGGCAACGCCCGGATGCGCCAGGTCCACGCGCCGGCACTCGCGGAGGCAGGCTTGCCAATCGCCCTCCCCGGCCAGCGCGGTGGCAAGGGCGACTTCCGAGGTGGCCGCGTGAAGCGAACAGGTACAAACGAAAAGGACGACGATACGCCACACGCTCGCGTTCATGGCCCTCCCGATTCAAGTTGAACGATTTGCTTGGGATCCCAGGCGGACAGCGGACAGGCCGTGACGCGATCATGCAACGCATATTCCGCATGGCCGGGATGCAACACCCAGAGATGCCTCAATTTCAAGTCCGCCAAAGCGATGTGCATGGAGGCCGTCATCTTGGGTGATTCGTTGCACTTGAACTCAAACCCATAACGCTCCCCTTGATGGAAGACCAGCAGGTCCAACTCCGCGCCCCGTTGAGTGGCCCAGAAGTAGCCGTTACGTTCCCCCACCCGGGCCAGCACCTGCTCCACCGCAAACCCCTCCCAGGACGCACCCAAACGGGGATGCTCCAGCAATTTCGAAACCGATTCGGGCCCCAAAAAGGCATGCAGCAAGCCGCTATCCCGCACATAAAGCTTGGGTGACTTGACCTGCCGCTTCCCCACGTTCTCAAACCACGGGGAAAGCTGCCGCATGACATAGGCGCCACACAGAATATCAAGGTAATGCCGTGCCGCACCGGGGGAGACATCCATCGAGCGGGCCAATTCGGCCAGGTTGAGCACCTGCCCGTGAAAATGCGCCGCCATCGTCCAAAACCGGCGCAAAGACTCGGCGGGCACGCGAATGCCCAACTGAGGAATATCCCGCTCCAGAAAAGTCCGAATGAATCCCTCCTGCCAGCGGCGGGCAGAGGCATCGTTTTCGGACAAGAACGCAGGAGGAAATCCGCCCCGAATCCACAGGCGGTCTTGGCAGGCGGCTCCCACCTCATCCAGGCCCAAGCCTGGGACAGACAGAAACTGAACCCGTCCCGCCAACGACTCGGACACACCACGAACCAATTCCGGCGCGGCGCTTCCCAGCAGAAGAAATTTCGTGCGGGCATCCGCTCGATCGCACAACGGTCTCAAAACACGAAACAATTCAGGCATCCGTTGGGCTTCATCAATCACCACCAACCCCTGCCTGGCACCCAAAGTTTTCTCTGGCAATGCCGTCAACGCTTCACGGTCGGCGTTCGTCTCCAAATCAAACCAGGAAACATCAGCACGTCCGGTCGTGAACAGGCGTGCCAAAGTGGTTTTACCGACCTGCCTGGCACCCAGCAAAACCGTCACAGGCGACTCAGCGACTCGCGTCGCCAACTCGCTCAAAAGCCGTTTTCGCTCGACAACCTTATGTTGCATATCGACATCCTATAAGTCGTTTAACAACATGTCAACCATTTTAAGCGCCTTGGCAACTTTACCCGCTTCATCCAAACCGCCGCCTTCGGCTCAGCCCAACTTCTACAACAAGCCTCCATCGGTCGGGAACTGGGCTTCCCCACCTCGACGCTCAGGACACCCGCCACCTGCGCCCTGCTCTTATATCTGGACAACAATATCATTCCCCTGGCCCAAAAATCCTCGCCGTTCCCGTGGGATTTCTGTGCGAGCGAAACAAAAAGACCATGATATTCCTCTTGCTTACGATGTGATTTCATGGCAAAAGCTGCTTATGTTCATACGTCAAAAGCTTTTTGAGCATATTCAGGACGCCCTACGCCGCAACCGGGTTGCCGCCTTATTGGGGCCACGTCAATGCGGGAAAACGACTTTAGCCCGCCAGATTGTAGCCTCCGATTCGACTAATTATTTCGATTTGGAGAATCCGCGGCATCTGGAGCGGCTCGAAAACCCAATGTCCGCTCTCGAACCGCTAAAGGGGATTGTCGTTATTGACGAAATACAACGCCGGCCGGATCTGTTCCCGGTATTACGGGTGCTGGCCGATCGGATGCCCCTGCCCGCGAGATTCTTGATTCTCGGCAGCGCTTCGCCGGCCTTGTTGCGACAGACCTCCGAATCTCTCGCCGGCCGCATCGAACAGGTTTCGATGAGCGGTTTCGATCTGAACGAGGTCGGGATTCAGGCGGCGCCGCGTCATTGGCTACGAGGCGGCTATCCCTTGTCCTTTCTCGCGGGGAATGATGACGAAAGCGACCGCTGGCGGGGGAATTTTATCCGGACTTTCCTCGAACGCGATATCCCCCAGTTCGGCTTTTCGATTCCAGCGACCACTTTGTTGCGGTTTTGGACCATGGCGGCGCATTATAACGGACAGATTTGGAATTATGCCGAACCGGCCCGGTCGCTCAATCTCGGCGAAACCACGATACGACGCTATCTGGATCTTCTTGCCGATCTCTTCATGCTCCGTTCTCTACCTCCGTGGCATGCCAACTTGAAGAAGCGGCAGGTGAAATCACCCAAGGTCTATTTTCGGGATTCGGGGCTGTTGCATCATTTGCTTGGAATCCGCACTGAACAGGAACTGCTTTGCCACCCGAAGTGCGGCGCATCGTGGGAAGGTTATGCCGTTGAAGAGATCTTACGTTCCGTGGAACCGGAGGAAGCCTATTTCTGGGCCACGCATCAAGGGGCCGAAATCGATCTGGTGATCGTCAAACAAGGCCGGATGCTGGGCGTGGAATGCAAACGCGTCGATGCGCCCCGCATGACGCCGTCCCTGCGAATCGCCCTGGCGGATTTGAAACTCGACCGAATTGCCGTCGTGTATCCCGGCCCCGATCGATATCCGATGGCGGACCGTGTAGAAGCGGTTCCCATCGAGGCGCTGACAAATGGGATCAAGGGATTGTTTCCGTAGCCCCCTTACGCGATCTCCTTCTCCACGCAAACTCCCTGAACGCTCACAAGCCGCCCTCGTCCGGGGTCAGGGCCTTGGGAAAGGACCCTGCCGGCATGCGACCAAGAAAATCGTCTTGATATTATGCGGCGCCGCGGCAGAATATCAACATTCTTGTCGAACTTTAACCGCTTCATCCAAACCGCCGCCGTCGGTCGGGAACTGGGCATCCCCGCCCTTTATCCTGCACAGAGAATGAGGAATTCGAAAATGCACAAAATCCTGCGGAGCGTCTTGTGTCTGTGCGTCTTGGGTGGCAGCGCGTCATGCGTCTCGCTCCCCTACCAACGCCTTGATCAGGCAACCTTGAGTCGCACGATCCCCATCACCCCGCCGGGCGAACCCCAGTTCGAACACGGCCACACAAACGTCGTGATCGACTCCATTGGCTGGGCCTTCGGCATTCCGTCCAAACTCATCCTCCTCGACCGGAGAGTGGACAATCACCACGTCGGCCTCAAGCCCGAAGAGGCCCTGCGCGAATATCTGGCCTACAACGGGCTTGCCGACGTGAAGATTCGAATCAACCAATACGCCCCGCAACGGGAATTCCGTCGTCTAGTCAGAAACAAAAACGTCGCCTGGGGCTGGCGTTATTCGCTGGGAATACTGTCCTGCCTCTACGGAACCATTTTGCCGGGGCGACTATTCGGAGGCGACAACTACAATCCGTATACGGACACGATCAGCCTCTACTCGGACATTCCCGCCATTGGGCTCCATGAAGGCGGCCACGCCAAAGACTTCTCGGGCCGGACACTGAAGGGGACCTATGCCTTTGCTTATATGCTCCCCGTGTTCGCGCTCTATGTCGAGTCGCGTGCCTCCAGCGACGCCATCAGCTATTTGTATGCTCAGGGCTCGGCAGCCGCCGAAAAGGAAGCCTACCGGATCCTGTATCCCGCCATGGGCACATACGTAGGCGGCATGTTTTCCGCCGGCCTCGGCCCGTTTTCGCCCTGGTATTATGCAGGAGTCATACCCGGACACATCCTGGGAAGATCAAAAGCAGCGAAAGTAGATGACGTCCGGGAACGGCGGTTCCCCGTCCCCGTCATTCCCGAAAAAAAAGAAACGCCTCCCATCGGGGAGGCGTTTCTTACCTTTTCAACAAACAACACTAACCGCGTCAATAATAACTAACTCCATACGCCTTTTGAAGATCGACGCGTCCCTTGCCGCTCCCGATGTCAATTCCGTCCCAAACAGAGAATATGATGCCCACATAAGGAATCACACGGCCGATATCCCGCCAGTGAAAATCTTTGCCGTCCCGGTAATCCATGGCCGTCCGAGGACCGAGGCAGAATCCCACAAGAAACCAAGACACGAAATCACGATCGCCTGTACCAATATCATTATAGTCGGCACCTGTCCGTAAGCCAAAGCAACACCCGCTCAGGAAACCTTGAAATCCACCAGGTTCTTTATTCGCAGCCTGAACCAATGGAGTCATCGTCCCCGCCATCATTAATGCCACACCCAGTGTAATCAACGTTTTTTTCATACTTTTCCTTATTTTGGTACTGTTTGTTAATAAAGATATCGCTGTTTTTTCCGCTTTGCAACATTTTTTGTTAATTTGTTAATTCTTACTTCGCCGGCATTCCTCCGCGGAGCAACAATTCCTTCATTTCGTCTGTGTTGCCGAATTGAACACCTGCCGCTTGATTGGGCGCATCAAAAGTCCCTGACTCAATTCTCTCGTTCACCACCAAACCGTTCACCCGAACCGTTTCGCTGACGTCCGTGCCAGCCCTTGCCCTCGCCTGGGTTTTCTGAAGGCAAGGAATCCAAATTCCGGGTTTCACCTCCTGCCACCCGGCATAACTCACAACCAGCAGGCGGTTGGTGCAGGCCGGTGTATCAAAAAACTCCAACCGCGCCAGGCGCCCCGTTGCATCGAGGGACAACACGGTGAAGGGATGAGGCGGCAGCGCGGCATAGCCACAGCGCACAGAGAAAAGACCTTCCGGCGGAAGAACTGTTTCGGGAAGACCCTGCAACCGCATCAAATGTTCGTCTGCCGTTGCCGGAACGCGGCGCACCTGGATCAGCTCCGACTCGGGTGCCTCGGCCAGCGGAATCCGGACGCCCTGCGCCTGCCCGTCAATCCACTTGTAAATCGCCTGCCCATCCACCACGATCCGGCGCGCGTCAGGAGTCACGGTCTCCACCCGCAATCGATCAGGCCGTTCAAACCAGACACGGCTCAACGTGGGTAGCCTCGTGCCACCAACCTCCGTTTCACGGCGAATCTCGCATCGAATGCTCCGAATCTTGCCATTCTCCGCCAGTAACCGGTCCACAAGCGGCGCCGTTGCCAAGTCCCCCGCCAGACCGACGCTCGCAACCAGCGCCGCCGCAAATAAGCCCAGTTCCTGTTTGATATATTCTTTACTCATGCTCGTTATTATACGGTTTCCCACTGATAAGGAAACTCCGAAACACACCGGCAGGAAACCACCAACCGAACCCGCTTTCAAGTTGACATTCCACCGCCTTTCAGGCCATTCTTTGACCCCAATGGCGGGGCACTTGACCCGCCTTGCGCAACACCCGGAGAAGCGGCATGAACATCCAGATCGCGTGCCTGTGCGACGCAGCCACCGACTACCAGGGCAAGCTCAACCTGCTGGGCACCTTCGACTCCATTTTCACGCGCTCCCTCCCCGCCGTCCATCCAAGTTGCGCCATCGTCCTGCGCATCATTTTCACCCGTGTCGAGTCAGCCAAGCACCGCATCCGGATCGACTTCGTGGACGAAGACGGCAAGGGCGTTATCCAGCCGCTGGACCTGCCATTCGACATCCGCATGCCCCCGGGCGCCACCAGCCTGAGCCGCAATTTCATCATCAACCTCCAACAGATCAAATTCGACCGCGTAGGAAGCTACTCCGTGGATGTCGCCCTCGATGACCGCCACGAAGTATCCATCCCGCTCACCGTCCGGGTGGTCGCGCCCCCCCACGGAAACGATACCCCGGAAAGCGGCGGGGAACCCCCTCACGGCCCGGCTAATTAACGGCTCAAACCTCATCTCATCAACTCACAGAAAGGACGGCATGTATGGGCAGACCGGTCACCTTGTTCACAGGTCAGTACGCGGACCTCCCCCTCGAAACACTCTGCAAAAAGGCCAAGGGCTGGGGTTATGACGGCCTTGAGCTGGCCTGCTGGGGCGACCACGTGGACGTCGCGCGGGCAGCCAAGGACATCCCCTACGCCAAGTCCCGCAAGGACATGCTGGCGGACCACGGGCTGAAGGTGTTCGCCATCAGTCATCACCTCGCCGGGCAACTGGTGTGCGATCCGAATGACGACGAACGCACCGACTGCTTCGCGCCCAAGGAATGCGCCGGAAACGCCACCAAGAAGCGCGCCTGGGCCGTCCAAACCATGAAGGACTCCGCCCTGGCCGCCAAGAACATCGGCGTCAAGGTGGTGAACGGCTTCACCGGCTCCGCCATCTGGCACCTGCTCTACAGCTTCCCGCCCGTCAGCGAAGCCCGTATCCAGAAAGGCTTCGACGATTTTGCCGCCCTGTGGAACCCGATCCTGGACGTGTTCGACAAGGCCGGCGTCCGATTCGCGCTCGAGGTGCATCCGACGGAGATCGCCTACGACATCATCACCGCCCGCCGGGCCCTGGCCGCCATCAAGAACCGCAAGGCGTTCGGATTCAACTTCGACCCCAGCCACTTGCACTGGCAGGGCGTCTGCCCGGTCAAGTTCCTCAAGGCCTTCCCGGACCGCATTTATCACGTCCACATGAAGGACGCGGCCATCACGCTCAATGGCGAAAGCAGCGTCCTGGCCTCGCACCTCAACTTCGGGACCCCCGGCCGCGGCTGGGATTTCCGCAGCCTCGGGCACGGCCAGATCAAGTTCGAGGAAATCATCCGCACCCTGAACGTGCAGGGTTACAAGGGCCCGCTCTCCGTGGAATGGGAAGACGCCATGATGGACCGCGAGCACGGCGCAGCCGAAGCCTGCGCCTATGTGAAAAAACTGGATTTCCCCAAGTCCGACCGAGTCTTCGACGAAGCGTTCGGTAACTGAACAGATCCATTTTGAGTTCACACGGGGGGCGGTCCATCCGCCCCCCGTGTTTCACATACGGCCGCCGTCCCCATGCCCATCACGTCCGCCCTCTTTTATCAGGCCGCCTGCTCCTGGCGCAACCAACTCCACGTGCTCCGCCGCGATTCGCGATTCAAAACCGGCTTTATTGCGTTTGTCTTCATCGGCTTTTTTCTGGGCATCCGGCTCCTGTTCCTCAGCAGTTTCAAATTCATGGACGACCTGGGCGGGCTGAGCTCCCTGATCATCAGCCACCTGTTCGCCCTGTTTTTCCTGGGGCTCGGGCTCATGATGACTGTATCGGGAATCGTGACCTCCTATTCCACGCTCTATGGCTCGGAGGAGGTGCCGTTTCTCCTGGCCGCGCCCGTTTCCTTCCGCCAGATCGTCCTGGGGCGCGTCACCGAGGCCATCCTGCTCTCCTCCTGGGCCTTTTTCTTCATCATCATCCCCTTCATCAGCGCTTATCAGGCACACAAGGACCTTTCCCCCTTGTTCATGCTCTGGTCCCTCCTCTTTGCCGTTCCGTTCCTGACGCTCGGAGCGGGCCTCGGCTCGTTCCTTGTCCTGATCACCCTCCGGTGGATGCCACAGGGCCGAACCCTTCTCATCAGCGCCCTCGTTCTGCTCGCCATTGCGGCCGTGGGCGCGGGCTTCGCGCTCCTGCATGGCTATCGGAATGCGGAATCCGAGGAAGCCTTCATCCTGACCAACCTGGTGCCGGGCATGCGGTTCGCCTCCCAACCCTTCCTGCCAAGCTGGTGGATGGCCGAGGGAATCATGGCGGGCTCGCGCGGACTCTGGGGCCGCGGGCTGCTCTTTCTCCTGCTTCTTACCTCGAACGCCCTACTGGTCCTAACCGCCATTGAAGGACTGGGACGAACCATTTTCTATGAATCCTGGCAGCGCGCAATCGGGGAATCCTCCCTGGGCAAGCGTCAGCCAGTGCTTCTGGCCGGACTGGAACGCGCCCTGGAGCGCCTGCTGCCATCCGACCTGCGAGCCATGGCGTTCAAGGATATCCGCACGTTTCTGCGCGATCCCGCCCAATGGGCGCAAAGCCTCGTCTTTTTCGGCCTGCTGGGCCTCTATTTCGTCAACCTGCGCAGTTTCCGCTACAACCTGCTGCCGGAGGTCTGGCGCAGCTTCATCGCCTTCCTCAACGTGTTCAGCGTCTCGGCGGTGCTCTGTTCGCTCGGATCGCGCTTCGTTTACCCCCAGCTCAGCCTGGAAGGCCACGGCTTCTGGATTCTCAATCTGGCGCCCACCACGCCGCGGCGCATCCTGTTCGGAAAATTCACCCTGGCCGCCGGGGCCATGCTCCTCATCAGCCTCTTTCTGGTGCTGGTCTCCACCACCATGCTCCAGGTGACCACCCCCGTCCGGCTCGTGACGCTCGGCGTCGGAATCGCCATGCCGATCGCCGTGGCCGGACTGGCCACCGGCCTGGGTGCCCTGTTCATGGATTTACGCGAGCGTAATCCCGCCGCCATCGTTTCCGGCTTCGGCGGCACGCTCAACCTAGTGCTCTCGCTGGGCTATATGCTGGCCGCCATCGTCCCCTTTGCCGCCCTCTTTCACCTGTCCCTGATCGGACACCTGACATCCCGCGCCTTCCATGGCGGAGTGATCGCGGCGGCCATCTGGGGCGTGCTACTGACGGCGGCGGCCGCCGGAGTACCCATGGCGCTGGCCAACCGAAGCCTGACCCATCGAGATTATTGAATCAACCGAACCGGCCGATCCGCTCAGGCCCATCAAGGGACGACGGGCTTCCCGCTTTCACTAACAAGGGCCAATGCCCGGGCTCGCAAATCAGGCAAATTCGCTTTTTCAGCCCATTCCGCCGCCAGCCCGGCCAAAAGCCGGGCCTTGTCCGTATGGCCTAAACCCGCCCGAATCCGGGCCGCCCGATACATCCGATTCGCTGAGCCTGGACCATCCCCGACTTTCTGCCAGGCAAGGGCGGACCGCTCGAGGCTGTCCGCATTTTCCACAAACCGGCACCCTTGTTGCCAGAGAGCACTTTCTTTATCAAACGCGGTTCCCGCCGCTTGAGCCTCCCCGTTCAACAGGCTTAACTGCCCCCGAACACGCTCGACCACCGCCTCAAAAGACCGATCTGGCGGTGACCGCCCCCACCCACGTACCGCCTCCGTCAATTCCGCTTTCGCCTGAACCGCGTCTCCCCGGCGAACCGCGCCCTCGGCCAATACCAGCCGAATATCCGCGGACAGGCGTGCGGAAGCCTGAGCTTCGGGACGAGCTAAAGCCAATCGGGCAAGCCGCTGACTGTCCGCCTGATCCCCACGCTCAAGCGCCAGGCGGGCCGCCGCGGTTTCCGCGCGGGCCGCCGTAAGGCCGTCCCCAGCCACCAGCGCCTCTTCCCGGGCCGCATCCAGCAGCGTCCGGCCCTCGCTTCGACGGCCCTGAGCTATGCGACAGGCTGCAAGCTGATACCGATACCGGGCCACCGCCCGGCCGTCATCACGAAGGGACGCCCGCGTAATGGCATCCGAAAAACCGGCGGCCGCCTCCTCGTAAGCGCCCGCGCCATAGGCCGCCTGCGCCGACTCCTGGACTAGCCTCATAGGCTCATCCACAACCGCTTGCGGCCCCCGGCCGCCGCGAGCGCACCCCGTGACCGCCAGTGCGCTCACCACCATGATCCAACACGCCACTCGTTCAATCCGTTTCACGGCGCCCCCTCTCCAACCGGAATGGAAACGGGATCGATCAGCTCGCTTCCCTTCTCCGGTCCGGAATTCAGATCCTTCTTGCGGAACAGCCAATGTTGTTGAAGGTTTTCCATCAGCCTCCGGGTCTCCCGGAGCGTCGACTCGGTCTCCCTCAACACCGGCTTCACATCCGTCCCGGTGATCTTGAGGGTCGCCGCGTCAATCAGGCGCCGCGAATCACGCAAGGTCGTCTCCGCCTCCGCCAAAACCTTCCGCACATCGGTTTCCTCCACTTTGCGAGCCGTTGAATCGGCCAGTTTCTGCAGGTCGCCCGTCAGGGACTTCAACTGCGTGGCAACGGAGGTCAGCTCATCCACGAACGCGGGGACCTTCGGTGCGGTCTTTTCAATTTCGGCCGAAATCGTGTTCAGCCGCCCCGCCAGCACCTCGTCGTGCAAGAGGCTTCCCACCACGCCTTTGCCCTCCTGCACCGTCGAAAGAATGCCGTTCACATTAGCCAAAATGCCCTGCACCTCCTCGAGCATCGGGATCACCGTGCGCCGGACCTCCTCTAAAGCCTCGGCGATTTTCTCAACCAGCTGGACGTCCTCGATGGAGGGGATGACAGCTCCGTTTTCCATCAGGGGAAAGCGGCGGTCGCCCAGTGTAATCTCGACAAACGCATCCCCCGCCACCTGAAACTTTTTCTTCACCACGGCCACGGAGTTCGTCCGCACCAGATCCCGGAACCGGCCGCGCAGGTTATACGTAGTCTGCAAGGCGCCGGACGCATTCGGCACAATGTCCCCCACCCGGCCGGCCAGCGCGCCCTGGATCCGGACCTCGGCGCCCTGATGAAGGTCCAACGCCCCTTTCGCCGGGAACACCGTCCGTAATTCAAAATCTTTCTCGAACCATCCCTGCGCCCGGCCGGCCAGGAATATGACCGCCAGAAACAACAGGGCGCAGCCCAGCACAAATGCCCCCACCATTTCATCCACAAACCTCAATCGGGTGTTTCCGCTCATCGTTTCTCGTCCTCTCTTCGGTGCCAAGTGCGGCCGCGGACGAAATAGGATTCCGCGCCCATCTTCTTCGCCTGTTCCATAATCTCCCGATCCTGCGTCATCCACAGGAGTGCCGTTCCCCGGTCTTGCGCCTCCCGGGCTGTTTCAAACAACGCCGGCAGCGCCTCGCGGGGCGCGTCCATCTCGGGTCGCTCCAAAACCACCAACACGGGATTCCCCAGAAAAGCCCGGACCCACTCACAACGCCGCAGATCCCGCTTGCGCATGAGGCCCGGGCGTCCATTGGGCACGCCGGGAAGCCCGTACCGCCGGGCCATCTTCTCCGCCTCTCCCTCGGGATCAGGGATGGCGCGGGCCGGATGGGTCCGGCAGGCCGTCACCAGGTTCTCCATCACGGACAAATTGTGCACCCAGCCGTGATAATCAAAAACCCGTCCGATTTTCCCCCGGTTGCGCGCCTGGTCCATCGGTCCCATCTCCGCCCAGTCCCGTCCCAGAAACAGGATTTTCCCGGACTGGCACGGCAAGAGGCCTTCCACGGCGTCCGCCAGGGGGAAATAATCGAACTCCGCGTCCCGGATCTCCAGGGATATGCCAGTTTCAACCACCGCCACGCCGCCCGATTCCAAATTCATCGTCACCTCCCGCAACTCATTGTCCGGTTGCTGGGTAGGGCAAAGCGCCGCGCACTGGCATTGAAGAATGGAGGTTCGCTCAGCCATAGGTCACCGCCGAAATCAGCGCCGAAATAATGACCAGCGCAAACGTGGACCGGACCACCGCGCGCGTGGTGGCCTGGGGAATTTCCGTCAAATGCCCCCGGATGCCCAACCCCTCGGAACAGGAAATAGCCGCGGTGGTCATCCCGGGAATCAACGTTTTGATCAGAAAACTCGGGGCATCGGCCTTGCCGATCGCCGACAGCACCCCATCCATGAAAATACCCGGAGACGGACTCAATCCCAGCATCGCCCCACACAGGTATCCCGCTGAAAACGCAACCAGGACGAACACCACCGCCAGACAAAAAACCGAGATTCCCGCGCCCAGCACCCGGGGCATGACCAGATACACCATCGGGTCAAGGCCCTGCGCATCTAACACCTTCACATCCCCGTTCGCGGTCATGCTGGCCATTTCGGCCGCAATCGCGGCGCCACTCCGCCCGATCATCACGAAATTCACCAGCAAGGGCGCCAACTCGCGCATCAGGACCAGCACCAGCACCGCCCCCGTCAAGGACGCCGAACCCGCCATACTCGACAGGATCTGGGCCTGAATGACCACCATGATCCCCATCAGAACGGCAATCACCACGATGAACGGAAGTCCTTGAATGGCGGTGTAATACACCTGCCGGCTCAGCACCCGCAACAGGGGCCGGTTCCAGACCGACCGCCGGACGGCCAACCCCAGCACGGCGCAGACAAGCCCCGTGACAAACGGCAGCGCCCGCAGCCGCGCGAGCGTCCGCCGCCCGATGGCACCCAATAAAGACATTCGTGCTCCCCTACGTCTCGCTGCCGGTTTTCTCCGGCGGCAGCATCAGAAGCGCCGCCTGCGCGGCCGCTGTTTCAGCAAGCCGCTTGCTGGCGCCCCGCCCCCGCCCCAGCTCTTTCCCGTTCGCCAGCACCTCAACCCGGAACTCCCGCGCATGCCGGGGCCCCTCCTCGGCCAGCAACTGGTAACACGGTGACGTTTTCCACCGTTGCTGGCAAATCTGTTGCAACCGCCCCTTGGGATTGGAGTCCGCCTCCGCGGTTTCCCCCGACTCCAGGTGGGGGACAAACAGGTGGCGGAAAATCACATCCGCCGCTTTCAGCCCGCCATCCAGGAACGCGGCTCCCAAAACCGCTTCCAGCGTGTCCGCCAAATTGGACGCACGCTGACGGCCTCCGGTCTGTTCCTCGCCTTTCCCCAGCATGAGCCGGCTGCCGAGGTCAATCCGCTTTGCCAGTCGCGTCAGGGCCGCACCACTAGTCAACCGGCTCCGGGCCGCGGTAAGAAACCCTTCATCCCGGTCCGGAAAGCGCTCAAACAGGAAGGCGGCGGCGATCAGCCCCAGAACGGCATCGCCCAAAAATTCAAGCCGCTGGTTGTCGGATCCGGCGTCAGCGCCCTTTTCGAACCGGAACGAACGGTGCAGGAACGCCTGGGCCAGGCGCTCCTTGGAGCGGAACCGATAACCCAGGATCTTCTCCAGATCGCGATATGGATTCTGTTTGAAAAGGCCCATCATCGTTCGCTATCACTCCTCAGGCTCGGGGATGAAACCGTGCATGAACGGCCTTGAGCCGGTTCTGGTCCACATGGGTATAAATCTGGGTTGTGGCGATGTCGGAATGCCCCAGCATTTCCTGGATCACCCTTAGCGGGGCGCCATTCGCCAGCAGATGGGTGGCGAACGAATGCCGCAGCATGTGGGGATGAATTGGACGCTCAAGCCCCGCCTTGCGGGCCGCATCCCGGATCAGCGCCCACACGCCCTGCCGGCTGATTTTCTTCCCCAGGCGATTCAAAAACACCTCGCGCACCGAAGGCTCCGCTTTGAACTGGGGCCTGCCCTCCCTCAAAAAACGTTCAAGATGGCTCTTGGCCTGACTTCCAAACGGAACGACCCGCATCTTGCTTCCCTTGCCCATGCATCGGACAAAGCCCTCTTCCATCCGCATCTCGTCCACCGTCAAACCTGCCAATTCCGAAACCCGCATGCCCGTCGCATAAAGCAACTCCAGCAACGCCTTGTCCCGCAACGCGTACCGCGTTGCCCCCGCCGGAGCTTGAAGCAGGCGATCCACATCCCGCACCGACAGCGTGTCCGGCAGCAGCTTCCAAAGCCGGGGTGTTTCCATCACCTCCGTGACATTCCGGGCCAAAACCCCCTCCCGGTGAAGAAACCGGAAAAGAACCTTGATCGCCACCAGTCGCCGGGACAAGGTGGCCGAGGCCGAGCCACGCTCTTTTTCCCGGTGCAGGAAATCCAGCACATCCCGGCGCTTGACCTCGTTCAACCCCGCCAACCCGCGAGCCTTGGCGAACGTGATAAAGAGCCGGAGATCGGAGGCATACGCTTTTCGCGTATTTTCGCTCAGCCCCTCCTCCAGCGCCAGGGTGTCCAGAAACTGATCAACCAGCGCTTGCATGCGAAGTCCGCCCTTCCAGACCGGCAGCGTCAGGGACGGACAGGCCCGACCGGCGCGGCATCCGCGCGTCGCTTGGCCGGAATGTCGTTCGCCCCGAAGCCGGCCTCGACCACCGCGTATTCGATGTTCTTCCGGGCCAGCTTCATGCTGTCGTATCGAACCGTCACCGACCCTGTGTCGCGGAAGGTGATGGATTCGTCGAACACGCCATCCAACCGGGAAATGGCGTTCGAGACGGACTGGACTTCCGCCTTCCCGGTGACACCGGAAAGGGCAATGGTCACAGTCCGCAAATCCTGCTGGCGGCAACCGGCTCCGAAAACGACCGGCAGCGCCGCAATGAGACCAAAAACGAGTCGTTTCATGGGCCAAAGAATAAGCCAAAGGCCCGGGCTTGTCCAGCCCTGAGAAACAGGCCCCGCGACCCCTGAAAATAAGCGGAAATAACGGCCCTTTTCTATTGTTTTGGAATCCCGTTTTTGATACAAAAAAGGGAATCACTAAGGGGGATTTTCAGGCTTATGGCAGACGACCAAAAAGGTGCGACTTACGACGCCAGCAACATCGTGGTTCTCGAGGGGATGGAGGCCGTCCGGAAGCGCCCGGCCATGTATATCGGGGACACTGCCGTCCGCGGTCTTCACCACTGCGTGTACGAAGTTGTGGACAACAGCGTCGATGAAGCCCTCGGCGGTTATTGCAACCAGGTTCTCGTCCGCATCAACAGCGACGGGTCCTGCTCGGTCACCGACAACGGGCGCGGCATCCCCGTCGATCTCCACGCCACGGAAGGGAAGCCCGCCGTGGAAGTGGTGCTCACCACCCTGCACGCCGGCGGAAAATTCGACAAAGACAGCTACAAGGTTTCCGGCGGACTGCACGGCGTCGGCGTGTCCTGCGTCAACGCGTTGAGCGAATGGCTGGAGGTGGAGGTGCGGCGCAACGGCAAAGTGCATCGCCAGCGTTACGAGCGCGGCCATCCCGTGACCCCGCTGGAAATCATCGGCGCCACCAAACACACCGGCACCAAGGTTACCTTCCTGCCCGATGCCGAAATCTTTTCGACCACCAAGTTCGAATGGGACATTCTGGCTGTCCGCCTCCGCGAATTGGCATTCCTGAACCGGGGCATCGAAATCCAGTTCACCCAGGAGGAGCCCGCCCGCGCTGAAACCTTCAAATACGACGGCGGAATCCGGGAATTCGTGGAACAACTGAACAAGGGCAAGGCGCCCCTTCACAAGCCGATTTTCGTGACCGAAACCAAAGACGACATCGTCGCTGAAATCGCCATCCAATACACCGATGCGTTCAGCGAAACCGTGCTTTGCTTCGCCAACAACATCAACACCACCGAGGGCGGGACCCATCTCAGCGGCTTCCGATCCGCGCTGACCCGGACCGTCAACGCCTACGCCCGGTCCGCCAAGCTGATCAAGGACGACAAGGAGTCCATGTCCGGCGACGATGTCCGCGAAGGGCTCACCGCCGTCATCAGCATCAAAATCCCCCAACCCCAGTTCGAAGGCCAGACCAAGACCAAGCTGGGAAACAGCGAGGTGGAAGGCATCGTCGCCTCCATCGTCAACGACAACCTGTCCGCCTTTTTCGAGGAAAACCCGGCCGTCGCTCGGAAAATCGTGGAAAAAGGCGTGCTCGCCGCAAGGGCGCGTGATGCGGCCCGCAAAGCGCGCGACCTCACCCGCCGCAAGGGCGCTCTCGACAGCGCCGCCCTTCCCGGAAAACTTGCCGATTGCTCGGAACGCGACCCGGCCCTGTGCGAAATCTACCTCGTCGAAGGGGATAGCGCCGGCGGCTCGGCCAAGCAGGGGCGGAACCGGGAATTTCAGGCTATCCTCCCCTTGCGCGGCAAAGTCCTGAACGTGGAAAAGGCGAGGCTGGACAAAATCCTCAACAACAATGAAATCCGGACCATGGTCACCGCCTTTGGCGCCGGCATCGGCCGGGACGATTTTGACGTCAGCAAGGTCCGCTACCACAAAATCATCATCATGACCGACGCGGATGTGGACGGCTCCCACATCCGCACCCTGCTGCTCACTTTCTTTTTCCGACAGATGCCCCAGCTCATCGAGCGCGGCCACGTCTTTCTCGCCCAGCCGCCGCTCTACAAGATTACCCGGAAGAAGAAGGAAGAGTATATCCAGACCGACGACATTCTCATCCGGCGTCTTCTGGAGTTGGGCGTGGAGGACACCACCCTGATCTCGGCGGCCGATGACGCCCGCTCCTTCAAGGCCTCGCAGATGCTCGACGCACTGCAGGCGCTGACCGAAATCGAGTCGATCGGGCGCACCCTGGAGCGAAAAGGTATTCCCTTCCAGGACTTCCTGACCCGCCGGAACCCCCAGACCGGCGCTTTCCCGAAATACCTGGTGGCCCGAAGCGATCTCACGGAAGGCGAGACCCTCCGGTACGCCTACAACGACGAAGAGCTGAAAAAAATCCGAGAGGAGCTGGAACTTCAGGTCGGCCACGAAATCGAAATCGTGGGTGAGGAAAACGATGGCGAAAACGGATTGCGCTGGGTCGAGATCTACCAGGCCGCCCCCCTCGCCCGGCTTGCGGCCCTGCTTGATCGAAAGGGATTCTCCGTACAGGGCTTCCTCCCCTCCGAAAAGCCGATCTATTTCCTGGTGGATGGCGACAACGCGCGCGTCCCCCTGTTCTCGCTCCTCGAACTTCTGGATCGCATTCGGGAAAATGGCCGCCGCGGCCTCGCCATACAACGGTACAAAGGTCTCGGGGAAATGAACCCCGAACAACTTTATGAAACCACCATGAACCCGGACAAACGCAAGTTGCTGCAGGTGATGATCGAAGATGCGGCCGACGCCGACCGGATCTTCACCATCCTCATGGGCGACGAAGTCGAGCCCCGGCGTGACTTCATCCAGACCCATGCCGGCGACGTCCGCAACTTGGACATCTAACCCCCTTTTTTGGAGAACCCATGGATTCCTCAGACACAACCCCCGTCATACCGGCCGCCCCGCCCACGCCCACCACCCAGCCGATCAACATCACGGAGGAGATGCAGCGCTCCTACATCGACTACTCCATGAGCGTCATCGTGGGTCGCGCGCTTCCCGACGCGCGCGACGGCATGAAGCCCGGCGCCCGGCGCATTCTCTTCTCCATGCACCAGATGGGCCTCCACCCCGGAAGGCCTTACAAAAAGTGCGCCTATATCGTCGGCGACGTGCTCGGCAAATACCACCCGCATGGCGACTCCGCCGTGTATGAAACGCTCGTCCGCATGGCCCAGCCCTTCGCCATGCGCTACCCCCTCGTGGACGGCCAGGGCAACTTCGGCAGCATCGACGGCGATAATGCGGCCGCCTACCGGTATACCGAAGCCCGGCTCCGACAGCCCGCCGAGGAACTGCTGGCAGACATCGAAAAAAGCACCGTGACCATGGTGAAAAACTACAACGGCGAGCTGGATGAGCCGTCCGTACTGCCCGCCAGGCTGCCCAATCTGCTGATGAACGGCAGCACCGGCATCGCCGTCGGCATGGCCACCAACATCCCCCCCCACAACCTGGGCGAACTGATCGACGCCCTGATCATCCTCATCGACAAGCCCAGCGCCTCGGTGGAAGAGCTCACCCGCTCGGTCAAGGGCCCCGACTTCCCCACCGGCGGCGTCATCTGCGGCGTGCGGCCCATCGCCGATATGTACAAAACAGGTCGCGGCCAGCTCCGCGTCCGAGGCAAAGCGGAAGTCGAGGAAATGAAAGGCGGCCGTGAGGCCCTGATCATCACCGAGATCCCCTACGCCGTCAACAAGGCCAATCTTGTCTCCCAGATCGCCGGCCTGGTCAACGACAAGATGCTCGAGGGCATCTCCGACATCCGCGACGAGTCTTCGTCCAGGGGTGGCATCCGGGTGGTCGTGGAGCTGAAACGCGGCGCCGTGGCCAAGGTCGTGCTCAACAACCTCTTCAAGCACTCCCAGCTCCAAATGACGTTCGGCGCCATTTTGCTGGCCCTCGATCACGGCCAGCCCAAGGTCATGAACCTGAAGGAGCTGCTTCAGTGCTTCGTCGCCCACCGCTTCGAGGTCGTCACCCGACGCACCCGGTTCGAGCTGGAAAAGGCCGAAGCCCGCGCGCACATCCTCGAAGGGCTCAAGATCGCCATCGACAACCTCGACGAGGTGGTCCGCCTCATCCGCGCCTCCCGCAACCGCGAGGAAGCCAAGGAGCGACTGGTCGCCCGCTTCGGATTCACGGACCTCCAGGTCAACGCCATTCTCGACATGCGCCTCTCCCAGCTCACCTCGCTGGAGCGCGGAAAACTCGAGGAGGAATACCTGGAGCTCATCAAACTGATCTCCTTCCTGCGCGACCTGCTGGCCAACCCCCGCAAGATTTACGGCGTGATCCGGGACGACCTGCTCGATCTCAAGAAAACCTACGCGGACGGACGCATGACGGACATTGTCCCCGACGAGGGCGAAGTGAACATGGAAGACCTGATCGTCGACCGCCCGTGCGTCATCACGATCAGCCACCGCGGCTACATCAAGCGCGTCCCGGTCAACACCTACAAGGACCAGAGGCGCGGCGGCAAGGGCGTCACCGGCGTGACCACCCGCGAGGAGGATTACGTGGAACACCTGTTCGTGGCCTCCACGCACGACACGATGCTGTTCTTCACCAACCAGGGCCGCGTCTATGCCGAGCGGGTCTACGGGATTCCCGACGCCTCCCGCCAATCGCAGGGCAAGGCGATCGTGAACATGCTCGAACTCCGCGAAGACGAAGCCGTGGCCGCCATGCTCCGCATCCGGGAATTCTCCGAAACCGCCAACATCATCTTCGCCACCGAACGCGGCATCGTCAAAAAGACCGCCGTGTCCGATTTTAAAAACATCCGCAAAGGCGGCCTGATTGCCATCAATCTGGAGACCGCGGACCGCCTTATCCAGGTCCGCCTGACGAGCGGGAATGACGAAATCATGCTCGCCTCCCGTTCCGGGATGGCCATCCGCTTCAACGAGGAACAGGTCCGCCGCATGGGACGCGACACCACCGGGGTTAAAGGCATTGAACTGGACCCGGACGATGCGGTGGAAAGCATGGACCTGGTGGTGGCCGACGCCACCTACCTGACCGCCACGCGGAACGGGTTCGGAAAGCGAACCGAGTTTTCGGAATATCGCCTGCAACACCGCGGCGGAAAAGGAATCATCGGCATTCAGACCTCGGACCGGAACGGCGCCGTGGTCGCATCCCTGACCGTACGGGAAGAGGATTCCATCATGCTGGTCACGGCAAACGGCATGCTCATCCGCTCACCGGTGAAGGATGTCCGCGTCATCGGACGTAACACGCAGGGCGTGCGCCTGATCAATCTCGACGAAGGGGATTCGCTGGTCTCCGTGACCACCGTCGAAGAGGGCGATGACACCCGAATCGACCAGGAAGCCGCCGAAGCTACCACCACGCCGCCGCCGGACCCGTCCGCAACCGCCCCTGCACCGGACCCCGAGCCCTGAAAAGGGATAGGCGACCGCGTTATTTCGCGGGGGAATTCGGGCCTTTGGCCCGAGGTTCGCTGACATCGGTGACACCGGGCTTTTCGACGGGCTTGCCGGGCGCCGGCTTCCGGTCCGGCGAGGGCGCGGTACTCTTCACGATTTCCCGAAGAATCGTGCGATAGCCTTTTCCCCCCTCATCCATCTCCTGGCTCAACTCGCGTAAAATCGTCTTGGCGCCTTTGTTCGACTTCATATCCACCTGGATCCGCACGCTCCCCACACGAATCACATCGCCGGGCTTGATCACCGCCACCAGCACCCGGCTCTCGTTGACATACGTGCCGTTTGTGGACCCATAATCCTTGAGAATGAAATCGCGGTCCCAGGACCGGACTCCACAGTGGTACCGGGACACTTTCTCGCCCTGCACCACGACCGTGGCATCCGGAGAACGACCGATCGTCGTAACCACTTCTGCGCCCAGTTCGTGTTCAATCAGGCGCCCCTCGGGATTGATGAATCTCAGCAGCATGGTTGTCTCCTCCGCTTCAGGCATTCCGATAATCAATGAGCGTCTGGCGGTAGGCCTCGGGATTTCCGATGTCAAACCGTCGTCCCTTCACCACATACCCCATGAACCCGTCTTCCTGGCGCACCCGGTCCAGGCAGGATGTGAGTTGATATTCCCCGCGTTCGCGAATGTTGTGGGCGATGTGTTCCTCCAGGAACTCAAACACCCGGGGCGTCAACACGTATTGTCCGTTGAGCGAGAGGAACCGGTCTTCGGGCAACCGCTCCACCCGCAATTGCTTGCGGGCGTAATCCGCATCCGGCTTTTCCACGAATTCGGTCAGGGCGAGGACGCCATCCTCGTCCTCCCAGGTTCCCGCCACACAGCCAAAATGATGCACCTCGTCCGCCGGCGTTTCCATCAACCCCACCACGCTCAGGCCGGTCCGGTCATACACATCCAGCAACTGGCGCGCACAGCAAACGTCGGCCGTGGAACTGAACAGGTGATCCCCCAACATGAGCAGAAACGGCTCCTGCTGAACCCATTTCCGGGCGCCGTACACGGCGTGCCCGAACCCTTCCTGCACCTCCTGGGTCAGCAACGTCACGCGACGGCCGACATCCAGAACATACCGGCTGTAGTCCTGCGCGCTCCGGGAAAGCTTGTTGAAATTCTCGATCGGCGGCGGCGTCATGAAGAACTCTTCAAAGCTCTCTTTGTCCGCTTTTTGAACGATAATCGCGACCTCTTCGATGCCTGAACCCAGGGCCTCCTCCACGATCGCCAGAATGGCCGGCTTGCAGATCCCATCCCGGCCGATCACCGGAAACAACTCTTTTTTCACCACCTTCGTGGCCGGAAACAGGCGGGTGCCAAACCCGGCGGCGGGAATCACGGCCCGGCGAACCCGGCGGGCCGATTTGATGATGAGCTTGAGCCCGCCCAGCCCGAGATCGGCATGCAGGATCTCCACCACTTTCTGCTGGGCCACTTCATCTTTGCAAATGAATTGCGCCGTGCCATCCCCCTGGGACCCCACCCCCTTGCCACCCCAGATGTAGGCCTGCAAGGGCTTGTATTTCAACACCTTGTGCAACACCGGGGCCGTCAATTGCGACGGACACGCCGGTTGCAGATGGCGGTCGAATTCCGCCTGCGCCCGGATCATGAGCGCCCCAACCCGCTCGGCATCCCCCGCCTTGAGCGCTTCCATGGCCTCCAGCGTAATCCCCGCGCTAATCGGACCCAGGTATTTCTGAACCCCTTTTTGCACCTCGTTCTCGGCAAACGGATAACAATGGTTCAGGCTGTTGAGAATCTCTTTGGTGTCCTTGCCCGCGCCTAGGTCGACGATCACAAAAAACAGATCCCGGGGCACCGAAAGCTCCTGGACGTCCATCTGGTCGCCGTCGTAGGTCATCAGGATCGGCCGGTTTCCATAGGCGCAACCCTGATCCATCCGCCCGCAGCGTGACGGCGTAGAGATCTCTCCCCGGTAGGCAAATTCCATTTCGCCGCGAACCGTCATCTTCAAATCATAAATCCGGTTGAACGCCCGGGCCACCAGCACACAAATGGCCGCGCTCGAGGAGAGCCCCTTCTTGATCGGCAGATCCGTCAGGTTGTTATGGATCTCCAGGCCGCGCACCCGGTAATGCGTCAGCACCTGATAGGCCACTCCGGCGGCATAACTGAAAAATCCGCCTTTCTGGGCCTCCGCCAGAAGAGCCTCGCGGTCCATCTCGACTTCATGAGGCCCCACGACGGTGCCGTCGCCCAGGGTGGAACGGACAATCAGCTTGTTGGGATGCGCCTGGACCTCGGCAAAAACGCCCTGGTTCGTACCGGTAATGATCGTATACCCGCGCTCCAGCTCGCCATTGATCCGGCGATACCCGGCCGCCCAGTCGGAATGCTCGCCAAACAAGCAAATACGTCCCGGAACAAACAATTTCATGAATCGCTCCACTTTCCCTTGCTCATGACGGCTCTATCCTATACCACCCCTCGCCCCGCCGCAATCAGGGAATCCAACGCCTCCAGGCTGTCCACCGACACCGTCGCGGACCCGGCCAAGCGCTTCTCTCCCACCCAAATGGTCCGGCACCCGGCGGCCTGGCCGGCTTCCACATCCGTCGCGGAATCCCCCACCATCCAGGATGCCGGCAAATCGAACGCATGCCGCCGGGCCGCCTCCAGCAACAGTCCCGGCTTGGGTTTCCGACAGTCGCACACACCCCGATCATGGGGGCAATACAAGATATCCGTCAGAGCCAACCCGTGCCGGTCCCGCAGAAGCGCGCGAAGCTGGTCATGCATCCGCTCCAGATCTCCCGGCGTCAAACGCCCCAAGGCCACACACCGCTGATTGGTGACCACCACCGAGGCGTACCCCAAAGCGGTCACGCGCCGGAGCACCTTCACGAAGCCCGGCATGAGATGGAAATCCTCCCAGCGTTCGACATATTTTTCCGGCCCGGGCGATTCGTTGACAATGCCATCACGGTCAAAGAAAAAACACTTTTTCATGGAGCCTCCCTGGCCGGCAGCGTGAACGGCCGGACGACAAAGGCCTGATGTCGAAGCAACCCCCCGCTGCGCGCCACGACACGCAATTCATGCAGCCCCGGCAGCCAACCTGCCGGCTTCCAGGGATACGGGTCGCCCATCCACCCGCCCCCCGCCTCACGTCCGTCCACATAAACCCGATACGAGCTCCAGAACGTGGAATCCCCCGCCTTGACCCGAATACGCAAGGACTGCCCCACCCCCGAAACCGCCTCATCCAGGCCCTCCACCGTCACTTCCGCCCGGGGCTTCCAGGGCGCCGCCAGGGGATCCCCCATCGGCAAATACTGTAACGGTTGACGGAGACTCTGGTAATAACTCTCCAAGGCCGTGCATCCTGCTGCATAATGAACAAACAACCGGGCGTTTGGAAATTTGGCCCAATACGCAAACGGTTCCGTCACTGTGCCGCCGGCGGCCGCCGCCCCCGCACTCAACCAGACCGTGCACTTGGTCTGGCCGGCCTCGCTAAACGCCGCGCCGTAACTGGTCAAGTGATCCGCCAGCGCCCCCGCCGTAAAGCGAATTCCCTGGGGATCGAACGAAGCGCTTCCGATAAACAGCCCATTGACGGATTGAACACCACGGGGGATTGCATGGGTCACCTCACTCCGGGCGCCCAGCACCTTTAATTCCTGAACCGCCTCCGGAATCTCCCACGCCCGCGCCTGGGACCGCACATCCGAGTTGGTCACATAATAAACAACCCCCTCCGGCCGTGTGGAGTCCGAATCCATACCCCGGATCAGCATCGCACCCGCCTCGTCCGGGGTCAGCCCGCCATCGCCGACATGGGCCAAAACCCAGGCGGCCAAAGGGCGCTCATCTCCCAGCCAGTCGGACAAGACATCCAAAGAACGAGACCCATACCCGCGCTCCCCGGGATAATTCGGCCCCGCAAAATACGGAGAAAGCCATTCGCCCTTGGCCACGAGATTGGTCGGCGGCACGCCCCTCAAAAACGTGAGTCCGGTCAGGGAAAGGTCGGGGTTTTCCTCGATGCGCCAAGGAAAACCGGGCGCATACACCCAGGCCAGAATATGAGAGTCCACACCCCGCCGGCGGGCTTCTTTTTGGACCGGATCGAAGATCGTCTCCCGAAATCCCTTCACGCTCATGGAGGACCCCGTGGACGTCCCGACCTGAATGACATTCGCGTCGGGAACATGCCGGAGCCGGGCGTACAGGCCGCCGATATGAACGGACTCCACCGAGTTCGTATTGACCAGCACCAGAATTTCGTGCGGGCCAAGCGCCCAGCCCGCCAACGGCAGCAGCAGAGCCAAAAAAAGGATCAGGCTGGCCCGTTTTTTCATGGCCCCATCTTATCGGAGCTGACTGGCAACCTCAAGCCGGAACCATGCCGGAACCGTCAAGCGGAGTTAACCTCCACGAGACCCGGCGATAACCCCTCAACCGGCTCTCAACCTTGCATTCGGCTACCGCTTCTTCTATCATGAGCCCCATTCAGGAGCGTGCCATGAGAAAGATGATGTGCTGGACCGAAAAACTGGAGGATGGCGTGAAGCGGGAGATACGCGTCTCCTTCCACGGCAAGGGCCTGCGCTGGCAGTGGAAGCGGTCGGATGAACCCGCGTGGGTCTATGACGCCCCGCTCACCACCGCCGACTGGGACAGCCTCGAAGCGCTGGCCGATAACTGGTATACACGCCAGCGGTTGCCGCGCGAGCATGTGGACCGCATCCGGCGCATCCGCTCCGAAATGGAAGGCGCGGCGCCCGGGGAAAAACAAAAGCCATGATTCCGCATCCCTTCGATTTTGCTGACCGCGTCGCGGTCGTGACCGGCGGCAGCGGCATACTCGGAGGAGCCATCGCACGGGCTCTCGGAGAAGCAGGCGCGTTCGTTTGGGTGGTGGGACGCTCCCGGCCGGAAAAAGCCGAAATGACCGCCCAGGACATTCGGAATCAGGGAGGAAATGCGGAAGCCGTTCTCGCTGACGTGCTTGACCGGACCGCGCTCCAGACCTTGGCGGATCGCATTTTTCAACGTCATGGCCGGCTGGATTTTCTCGTCAACGCGGCGGGGGGGACAAACAAGGAGGCCACCACCAGCCCGGAACGCTCATTTTTCGATCTTCCCGAAAAAGCCGTCCGTCATGTCTTTGACCTCAACCTGCAGGGAACCTTTCTTCCCTGCCAGGTCCTGGGCCGGCAAATGGCCGAAAAACGGCAGGGCGCCATTCTTAATCTTTCGTCCTACGGCGCGATTCATCCCTTAACCCGCAGCGCCGCCTATTCCGCCGGAAAAGCAGCGGTCACCAATTTCACCCAGTGGTTAGCGGTTCATCTGGCGCAAGAGTACTCACCGCAACTCCGGGTCAACGCCCTGGTGCCGGGGTTCTTCCTCACCGAACAGAATCGATTCCTGCTGACCGATGAGGGAACGGGCGCCCTGACCGAACGGGGACAACGCATTATGACCCATACGCCAGCCGGCCGGTTTGGCGAACCCGCCGACCTGATCGGACCCGCCCTATGGCTGCTCTCCGACACCGCCCGGTTTGTCACCGGCACCACCCTTGTCGTGGACGGCGGAATGAGCGCGTTTGGCGGTGTCTAAAAGGCCTGGCTTTTCAGGCTGTTACGTGTAGACGGGACCCAGGAATTCGCAGGCCCTGAAATCATCGCCGCCAAACCGGTCCCACAGCGTGGGCCGGAACACCGACTCCTTGCCCACGTTATGCATATCCACCGGAATGCGCAGCATGGCGTTGAGCGTGATGAAGTCCGCCCCGATCAATCCAAACGAATTGGCATCGTGATTGGGCCCGATCTTGGACATGTAATCGAACGAGGACATGCCGTGAGGTTTCCAGTACGTTTCCGGCCAGGTCTTGTCCGTCACCTTGCTGATATGATCCGCCACACGCGCCGGCAACTCAATAGTCTCCCCTTCCACCACGGAACAGGTCAGGCGGTCGCCCACGCAATTATAGCGGTAGGCGGTCATGGGAATTCCACCCGGCGTGCGATAATGGCTGGACAGCCCGTCGCCCGGGAAATACTCCAGGGCGGCGGCCATATAGGTCGTCCCCTTCACCGCGGCATCCATCAGTTTTTTCTGCAGCTTGGGGTCGGCCCGAATGGCCTCCGTCACCTCCTGCACAGACATTTTCTTGCCGCCCGGCACGAGCTTGAACAGATCCAGCGCGTAATCGAGGGCGCCGGCCCCGGAATTCCGCTTGTCGATGAGGCCGTCGGGACAGAGGCGGCTGACATCCACGCCCGTGGCCTTCTTGATGCTGGCCGCCGTCCAGTTCGTCCGGATATCGGCAAAGAGTTGGGCGGATCCCGTCAGCAAATTGGCCGCCAACATGCCGATCGCATTCTTGCTGTCATTTTCGGTGGCCACCACGTAAGGCGCGCGGAAACCATCCCAATCGAAGGAACTGCATAACATGGACTCGGCCATATCGAAATTCGGATACAGGTCGGTCCACTGGCGCTGACCCTGCGTGCCGGCGGCAATGGCGTTACACCCCTGGGCATACTCGACATCCGCCTTGAATCCCTGAGCCTTCCCCACCACCGGATCCGCCAGCCGCGGGTTGCCAATCATGAGATCGCGGACGATCAGTGTCATCTTGAGGCAATCCCGCAACAAGGCGTCATCCGCCAGGGGGCGTTTCCCGGATCCGAAGGAAAAGGCGAACCGGGATTTCATGAACCGGACAGCGCGCTCCAGCTCCTCATGATCATAAAGCCCGCGATCCATGCGGCCTTTGATTCCGACCATATCGTAGGAAACCGTGCCCATGCCCAGGTATTGGAGCATGAGATTGCGCCGCACATCGGAGCCAATGATGCCCATCGAGGCTGAGCCGACCGATAAATAATTTTTCCCGCGCATCTCGGCCACCGCCGCCGCCGCCCGCGCAAAACGCAACAGATGCTCCGCCACGTACGGGGCCAGAGGACCGCTTTCATCCTCCAGATCCGGATTGTAAATGCAGAAAATCGGCCGCTTCTTTTCATCCATGGCGGCCGTGAATGCCTTCAGCCACACCGCTCCCGGCCGGTCGGTCTGGTTGAGCCCGTAGGCCGCCTGCTGCCATTCGGAGGACCCGATTCCCATGGCGGCACCCATCAGCTCATCGCTGTAAGCCCAGGAACGACTGACCCAGATGTTGGCGCTGACGCCCTCCTTCACGTAGGCGGCCTGGGCGAGCGCGGCCGTACGGGGACCATACACGATCTCGGGGGCGGTCACCACGCGCACGGGCGTGCCATCCGGCAGGCGGACGTTCTCCAGAATCAGGCGGCGCACCTTTTCCACCATCTTCCAGGTGCCCGCCACATTGGTTTCATACGCCCCGGTCCGCCCATCCGCCACCGGCGTGATGGCAAGAGTCGGCACGGCCCCCACCAGCGCACGCGGTGTGGAGGCAAACCCTCTTGGCGTACCACTCTGCTGCGTGAAATCCATTATCGCCCCATCCCGTTTTCCGTTCATCGATTCCGCTCCCGCTCTCGCTTTTCCGGTTTCCGCCCTGCTAGACTTTCAGTAAATCCTTCTCCGATTTCACAATCACGGCGGCGATCTCCGCCGCGGAGCTGGCGGCCCGAAGCCCGGGCAGCAAATCTGTCTTCTGGCACATGGCGCAAAGCCGGGCCAGCGTGTGAAGATGACTCCGGTCATCCTTGCAGCAGACCAGGAAAAAGAGGTCCGTCAGCCCGCCATCCGGCGCGCCATACGGAACTCCGGACCGGGTGCGGCCCACCGCGATAAACGACTCCATGAACATGAAGGGCGTGTGGTGGCGGGGGTGAAGCAACGCCAGGCCGCCCGGCACGGAAGTCGGACAAAGCTGCTCGCGCTCTTCCAGCAGCTGAAGAAGCTGACGCGAGTCGCAAACCTTCTGGGATCGCTCCGCCAGCTGCACCATGTCGCGAAGGACGCCGGAGGACGTGCGAGCCGCGAGATCGGGCGCAATCCATTCCGTCGCGATCAAATCAGGCATAATGGCCTGATTTTCGGCTTCGGGCCGGGAACCCTTGGTCGCCACACGGTGATAATCGTCCAGATTGCTCCCGGACAGGCGCAGGATTCGCTGGGACGCCCAGGCGTCGATGTCGTACCGCGTGAAGACCGTGCGGCCGGCCTGGGTTTGAAAGGGGATTTCCTTGTTCTTGACCAGGCGGTCAAGCGCCTGCCGCGGCACATGAAGATAGGTTGCGGCCTCATCAGCATTAAAGACTTTGTACGGCATGATCCGGTCCTTTCTTGATTCTTCGCTTTCCAATCCGGCCCCGGTGTGCTAAGCATTCACACACACCCACGGGCGAGTGGTGAAATTGGCAGACACGCAAGACTTAGGATCTTGTGCCGAAAGGTTTGCGGGTTCAAATCCCGCCTCGCCCATGACCCCGCGATCCCGTCGCACCTCCCCCTTCACCGTCACAGTTTTTTCAAAAAACGCTCCAACCGATCCATGCCTTCCCGAATATTCTCCATCGAACAGGCATAGGACAATCGAATATTGGCGTCCGCGCCGAACGCCGCGCCCGGAACCACCGCCACCTTCTCGGATTCCAGCAGGCGGGCGGAGAAAGTCAGCGAATCGAGGCCGAACGAGCGAATGTTCGGAAACACATAAAACGCGCCGGACGGCTTCGCACAAGTCACGCCTTTCATGGCCGCCAGGCGCCCGACCAGATAATGCCGCCGTTCGTCAAACGCCTTCACCATGCGGGCCACACAGTCTTGCGGGCCGCGCAGCGCCGCCACGGCGCCATACATCGCAAACGTGTTGGGCGCCGATGTGCTGTGGCTCTGGAGGGCGCCCGCCGCCTGGATCACCGCCTTGGGACCCGCCGCATACCCGAGCCGCCACCCGGTCATCGCGTAGGGCTTGCTGAACCCGTTGATCGTGATGGTGCGCCGGCATACCTCAGGCCCTATGGATGCAACGCTGAACGGCTGTACGCCGTCATAACAAATGCGCTCGTAAATTTCGTCCGAGATGATCGTCAGGTCATGGGCCACCGCCACCGCCGCCAGCGCCCGGAGCTCCGCTTCCGTATAGACGGCGCCGGTGGGATTCGAGGGGCTGTTCAGCACCAGCAGTCGGGTGCGAGGGGTGATGGCCCGCTCGAGCTGGGCCGCCGTCACCTTCAACGCCTGGGACTCATCCGCCTGAACCAGCACCGGAACGCCGCCGGCCATCCGGATCATCTCCAGATAACTCACCCAGTAGGGCGCGGGAAGCAGCACTTCGTCGCCTTCCCGGCACAAGGTCATGAAAATGTTAAAAAGCGAATGCTTGGCCCCGTTGCTGACCAGGATCTGGTCCGTCCCATACGCCACCTTGTTTTCATTCTTCAATTTATCCGCGATGGCCGCAAGCAGGTCCGGCAAGCCCGCATTGGGCGCATACTTGGTCTTGCCATCCTTCAACGCCTTGTGACAGGCTTCCTTGATATGCTCGGGCGTGTCGAAGTCCGGCTCGCCCGCGCCGAACCCGCACACGTTTTCGCCGGCCGCCTGGAGGGCCTTCGCCTTCGCGTCGACGGCCAGGGTCACCGACGGGGCAATCGCCGCAACTCGGGGATTAAGTTCCATAATATTTCTGCACCCATTCTTTCATTGTGTCTTCGGCCACATTCACAATTCTGATTTCCCGTACCGCGTTTTCCGGAGAGTCCGAGGCATGTGCCGCGTTGACCATGATATCGCTGCCATATTCCCGGCGCACCGAACCCGGTTCGGCCTTGGCCGGATCGGTGGAGCCCAGCAGGTAGCGAATCTTCTCCACCGCGCTCATGCCCTTGTAAACCAAGGCCAGGCAACTTTCGGAGCCCGCCTTGGTCTTGTCCGCCTCCGCCACCTCGGAAGGCTTGAACCCTGTCATGAACTGCACGATCGCATCGAACTGACGGCGCCCCACCTCGGGCCCCAGATGCTCGCCAATCAGACTCTTCAATTCTTCCGGAATGGGCATGACCAGCGCTTTTTCCAGGGCCTCGCCCGCCTTCGCGCCCGTAATAGACTTGAACTTCTGCTGAAGCACGGGAAGCACCGGTCCGTAAAACTCCTCCGCCTGGGCCACCGTCATGGAAAACTTCCGCATCCCGATGATCCGAAGCCCAGACCGGGAAAGCAGGTCGATGATATGGCCCGGCCGGGCCGTCGCCATCCGGAAATTCTCCGGCTTGATCATGACCAGCGTGCTCTGGACGCCTTCGGCCGTGGACACATCCACCGCCGTATCCACAATGCCGCCATCGGCCTCGGAGTAATCCGCCCACAACCGCGTCACTTCCGCAGCCCGCTCCACGGTCGGCGCCACCAGGACGGCCGGCTCGAAATACCGGATGCCCCCGCCCTCTTCCACCACATAGTCCCCGTAGGTGTCGCGGATCGTCTCCCCATCCAGCCAGCAGGACTTCACATGCCCCGTCGCCTCGCGGATCTTCTGGATCGCGTTCTCGCCTTCCAACAGCAGCATGACCACACGGCGCTTCTGGCCGGTCTTGGGGTCGGGCGCGTAATTCTTCCTCACATACTGGGCCAGCATCCGGCCAATTTCGGGCTCGTTCTTAGACGACGTCTCCAGCGAATCCGCATACCGGGTGACCAATTCCTGACTCGGCCCGAACATCCTGGCCGCGGCCAGGGACAGCCCTGTTCGACTGATCAACCGGCCCAGCACCCCACCCGTTCGCGACTTGGAGATCGTGTACGGATTAATCAATGCAAAACCCAATTCCCGAGCCATAATTACCCCTATGCCTTCCTGATTGCCTGATGAAATATGCCAGAAAATACTATCCCATAACCCCGGAGGGGACAAGCGTTTATTCGCGTCTTTTCCGCGCGTTTTTCTACTTGCGCCGGACCCCTGTCCGTGAAACTATCCGGTCAGTCATTAGGCACTCAACTTCTCTCCGGAAAGGTCTCGCCATGTCTCTCGCCACCCGCCGCGTCACCCTCCTTCTCATGAGCCTCGTTCTCGCCTCCCCCGCGCTCGCCGTCCAACAGGGGCTGAGCGCCCAATTCCGTCAATTCGACACGCACCAAAAGTTCGACAGCCGCCCGTTCGTCGACGGTGACTTTGGCTACGGGCTGGCCTACGAAATCCGGGATGAGTACGGCTTCTGGCAAGTCGGCTCCCTGTACACCCCGGATGCCGGCGACCGCACCTACGATTACGCCGTGACGCCATTCCTGAACCTGTTCCTCAAGGACCGCATTTTCCTCGCCGGCGTGGGAATCGCAAAAAACTACCTCCCGAAAACAGATACCAACAGCGATGACTGGACGCCACTGTATTGGAATGCCCGGCTCGGGCTCGAACTCCCGATCGGCCCGAACCTGGCCCTGACCGGCATGGCCGTTTATGACTTCGAGCGCTGGGGCGATATCAACAAATTCAAATTCGATGATGCCGAATTCGCCGCCGCCGTGTCCCTCCTTTTCTAACCCTCTCGAAGCGGAGCCGGCTCGTGCAAATCCGTCTCGTTGGAATCGTCGTCGCACTTGCGACGCTGGCGCCGGTGACCCACGCCGGAAATTTCGGCCAATCCGTGGTGAAAATCGCCGTCACCGCCCAGCGTCCGGATTTTTCCCTGCCGTGGCAGGATGCCGGATTCATCAAAATGGGCGGATCCGGCTTCATCATCCAGGAAGGCCGGAAACGCTGGATCCTCACCAACGCCCACGTCATCTCCGACGCCCGGTTCATCGAAGTCAAACGCGAGGACAACCCGCGCCCGCGAAGGGCCCGCGTGGCCTTCGTCGGCCATGACTGCGATCTCGCCGTCCTGGACGTGTCCGAGGCTGATTTCTGGACCGACACCCAACCCCTTCCCTTCAGCGAAACCCTCCCGGAACTGGACGACCAGGTGGTGGCCGTCGGCTACCCGATGGGAGGAGACCGCATCTCCCTCACACGCGGCGTGGTCTCGCGCATCGATTACAACGTCTATACCCACAGCGACGTGGACAGCCACCTGGTGCTGCAGGTGGATGCCGCCATCAACCCGGGCAACAGCGGGGGACCCGTCCTCTACAAGGGCCGCGTCGCCGGCGTGGCCTTCCAGGGCATTCAGCAGGCCCAGAACATCGGGTATGCCATCCCCATGCCCGTGATCCGGCACTTCCTTGACGATATCGCGGATGGCGCCTACGACGGCTATCCCGATTTGGGCGTAACCCACCTGGAGACCCGGAATCCCGCCCTCCGTCAGGCCCTACACCTCCCCCCCGCGAAAACGGGTGTGGTGGTCTGCAAAATCGATCCCCTGGGAAGCGCCGCGGGGACCCTGCTGCCAGGCGATGTGCTGCTCTCCATCGACGGTATTCCGATCGATGATGCCGGCTCCGTCCGGGTTAAAGGCGTACCCATGGACTATATTGAACTGTTCGAACGCAAACAGGTGGGACAGCCCATCAAGTTCGACGTCTGGCGGAAAGGCGCGCTCCTCACCCTCTCCATTCCGCTCCGACGCCCCTCGGACGCCTTTCGCTTCCGATCGAACTACGATGTTCGCCCGCGCTATGTGATCGCGGGCGGACTCGTGTTCGCGCCCCTCACTAGGGAACTGCTCCTGACACTCGCCAAACAGGCGGGCAAACCCGACACCCAGCACCTGCTGTACGACTGGTTTTTCGGGCGCCTGGACGAGCTGTTCCGCGAACAGGACGAACGCGTCATCCTGCTCCGCCGGCTCCCCCACCCGATCAACGCTTATGCCGACCCCTTCCTGCACGCCGAAATTTCCGACGTCAACGGCAAGGCCGTTCGCAACCTGACCGATCTCGCAACGGCCCTTCGTGAACCCATGAACGGGTTCCACGTGTTCCACTTCCTGGATCGCAAAGACGATCTGGTGCTGGACGCCGCCGAGACCGCCAAAACCGAACCGGAACTTCTGGCCGCCTACGGGGTTCCCGCCCCCGCCTTTATCGGAGCCCCGGCACCATGAAACGTTTCTTGTTTCTGATTCTGTTGTCGGTCGTCACCGCCACAGCCGCAGGCAGTGCGGAGGACTCCTCCGCCACGCCCTCCCTGCGCCGCTCCCTGTTCGGCCTCCGCGTGACCGCGCAACGGGTCGACCCCGTTCAACCCTGGAAAAAAGGCCCTCCCGAACGGCGGATCGGCTATTCCCTGGCCGTGGGCACGAACGTGTTTCTCACGACCGAACAACTGGTTCGCGACGCCACGCTCGTGGAAGTGAATCCCGCCGGCAGCGCCCGGTTTTACCCCGCCCGCGTGCTCCGCTCGGATCGCGACCTGAACCTGGCCCTGCTGGACGTGTCGAAAGCCGAATTGCCGGAGGCTCCCATCCCCCTGGAAGTCACAGGCCTGCCGTTCCCGGGCTCCAAGGGAACCTTTGTCCAGTTCGAGGACGGCGGCACGCTCCAGGAAGGCGACATCCAGATCCTGCGCGCCTCCATGGAATCCCCGTCCGAGGACACGCCCGCCCTGCTGACGCTCGAATTCCTCGCGGAGATCCCCCTGAACGGCCAGGGCGCACCTATTCTTCAAAATGGGTGCCTGACAGGGATGGCCGCCTCCTATGACCGGGCCACCAAGCTGGGATTGCTCTATCCCGGACGGTCTCTTAAACGGTTCATTGATGACGCGCCCAAACCGGGATACCAGGGCCTGGCACTGGCCGGGCTCGCCTGGAAACCCCTGCCGGATCCCGCCAAACGCCGCTTCCTCCTGGCGCCCGCCGGGGACCGTGGCGTGCAAGTCATCTCCACGGTTAAGGGAACCGATGCGGACACCCTCTTCAAACCCGGCGATGTGCTCACCGCCTGGAGCGGCTATCCCATCGACCAGCAGGGCTATTATGCCGATCCCGCCCTCGGCCGGATCCTCTTCCCCGCCCTCATCTCCGCCTGCCGCCCGGGCGACGCCATCCCCTTCACGCTCCTCCGGAACGGCGTTGAGACCCAGGCTCTGGTCCACCTCACCGCCCGGGGCGCCTTGCGCCGGCGGGCGCCGGAACACGATAACCCCCAACCCGCCTACCTGATCGAAGGCGGCCTCGTCATGCGCGACCTGACGGGCGACTACCTGCGCGCCGCCGGAACCGAATGGATGTTGCGGGCCAATTCCCGACTGGTGCACCTCTACCTCACCAAGGGCGAGGAGGACGCCCCGAACGGCGAACGATTCCCCATTCTGGCCTATGTGCTGCCCGACACCATCAACGTCGGCTATCAGGAATTCCGCGACGCGCTCATCGCCACCGCCAACGGCCAGCCGGTTCACAGCCTGAAGGATATCCTGCGCATCCGCGAAAAAGACGGAACCATCACCCGGCTCGGACTGGCCGAAATGGACGTGGATCTGGCGCTGGATGCCGCATCGCTTCCCGCCGCCAATACCCGGATTGCCGAAAACTACCGGATCCCGGCCCTGCTTGTCCCCGGCGAGTAACGGAAGAATAGCCCACTCTTCTCAGCTAACCGTTGCCACCGTTGGTGACACGAGGTCGGCCGGTGCCGCGCGGGCGCGAACATCCCGAAACAGCGGTCTTGGCGGTCGAAGCTTAAGATCAGACTATACGTTCATGTTATTTCCCGAACCAGTTTGACCCACCGTCCCATGCGGGTAATGTCACCTTCAACCGTCTCCACATCTTTCAGGTGAATATGGGGATACCCCCCTTTGCACGCGGCCAACCCAGCGCCAATGATGCGGCGCACCCGGTCTTCATTGTAACCGTAACACACCATATCCGTGGGGTTAGGGCGCCAGGAGATCGCATAGTCCGTACCGATCTGCTCCGCACAAAAGGCGACATCCGCCAAGGGCGTTACGGCAATGCTGCGCAGGTTCTTAAGGGATCGCAACAGGCCGATCTTGCGGCCCAGATCTTCGCAACAGCCATAATGAACCAGGCCAAAGTGCTCATAAATCGGCTTTTGATACTGGAACAGAAACTCCTCATGGAACTCGGGCGAGATCAGGGTGTATTCCTGGGCGGCGCAAAAGCCCCAGATATCCTTGCGCTTGCGCGGCCCGCTGTTGGGGCGCGGCGACTCCAACCCGCCGGCATAGCACATGGCCTGGTTCTGGCCGGACGTCAGCGTATAATGCCCCGCCTCCTCGGCTTCCTGATTGTTCTGCAAAATGCCATCCCTCATGAACGCCAGGAGGCGATGAAGTTCTTCCGGATACTCATACATATCGGTCATGAGCGTCTCCAACCCCCGAAATTTGGCGAGACTGGTGGAAATATCCGACGAAAAACCGCAGTATGTGGGCTTTCGAAGAACATCAATGGGAAGAAGGTCTCCAATGGCGCTCGAAAGGCGGTCATAATGGCGGGCCGTCGTCACCTCATCCACCTCATGATGGGTCATCCTCAATTTCGCCATGTCGTCCCACGTCTTGAGCGGGGGATCGAAAGCCGCCGCGCCACCCTCCACCCCGGATCCGTGCATGGCCTCAGAAACCCCCCAGGATGCGCCCCACCCACCCTTGACCGTGGCGCCCAAGGTAATCCAGGGTTCCTGGATGGTATCGTCGCCCACCCTTTCATGCTGGAAGATACGCATCCTGAGGTCGCGCTCGTGGATGCGAAAAAACGGGTCTTCGCACGCCATGCGATCATCCCCGAACACCTCCCGGCACCAGACGTTCCACATGCCATAGGTCGCCAGAATCGGCACCCGCGTTTTCTTGAGACTGAAATGATCCGTCCACAACTTCCGCTTTTCATCCTGAGCGGGAAGCGCCGCGATCTCGGCATAGCGGGCCGCCAGTTCGCGCAAAACGTCAACATCTCTCAGTGGGTTCATGTCCGTTCCGCTCCATGGGGTTCGATCCGCTTACGGTACCACTTGCACCCGTCGGTCGGCGAGCGTTTTGGGGACGCGTAAGCCACACGAATCCGGCCCATCGTGGAATGGAGATGGACAGTCAGAAAAGAATAGCTTAGTTTTTAACGCAAAACTTGTCCAAGGGATGCAGGGAATCCAGACCATGCCGAACGGGCTTAAATTGGGGCCGTTCCGTTATATGTCCCGTCCTATACGGACAACCAGGTGTCCAATCATTGAAAGGGCGGATATGTCGATATCCCGGGATGTGACGGTGTTGCGCGAACTGGCGGCTCGCTATGGCGATATCTGCCGCGAGCCGGTCCAGGAAGTGAGGCGGGCGTTGTGGCGGCGTCACAACAGCCTGAAACGAACACGGCCTCTGATCTACACACGGGCCTATGCCTTCCAGGAGATGCCCCAGTCGGCGTGCGTGTGCGAGGATCCCTTTTTCAAGGGCTTCGAGGCCCATTTCCGGTCCCAGCTCTTCTGGCATTCCCTGAACGACGATTCCATTTTCGAGCCGTGGGTCACGGTGCCCGCCGCCAAGGCCTGTCACGGATGGGGCGTGACGGCCGATCGCCATTTTTCCGGTGAGGCACGGGGGTCCTACAAAGTCGATTATCCCCTGAAGACGCTGGATGACTTCGAGAAGCTGCGCGTTCCGTGGCATGCCATCGACGAGGTGAAAACGGCCGCGGCCGCCCGCAAACTGGAGGACGCGATCGGCGACCTCATCACAATCGACGTGGACCGCGGCCCCGCGCACCGGGTGTGGTCGGCCGATCTCTCCACCGATCTGGGGTACCTGCGCGGGATCGAGCATTTCATGGTGGACATGATGGACAATCCCGAGTGGCTTCACAAGCTGGTCGGGTTCATGTCACGGGGCGTGTTGAAGGATCAGTCTGAAGCGGAGGCGGCGGGCGACTGGGGGCTGAGCGATCACCAGAACCAGGCCATGCCGTATGCCGAGGAGCTGCCCGATCCCGCCGCGAACCGCACCGGCGTGTCGCGCAAGCAGTTGTGGTGTTTCGCCGCGGCCCAGGAGTTCACGGCGGTTTCTCCGGCCATGCACGAGGAGTTCCTGCTGCGCTACCAGCTTCCGGTCATGAGCCAGTTCGGGCTGTCCGCTTACGGGTGCTGCGAGGACCTGACGCAGAAGATCGACATGCTCCGGCAGATCCCCAACTTACGACGGATCGCCGTGTCTCCTTTTGCGAACGTGGCCCGGTGCGCGGAGCAGATCCGGGCCGATTACGTGCTCAGCTACCGGCCCAGCCCCACGGACATGGTCGGCTACGGCTACGACGAGGCGCGGATCCGCCGCATTCTGGAGCGCGACCTGACCGCCTGCAAGGGCTGTCATGTGGACATCACGCTCAAGGATGTGGAGACGGTTCAGGGGGATCCGGACCGGGTCCGCAAGTGGGTGCGGTTGGCCCGCGAGATCGGCGAGTCCATCCTCGGGTGAGCACAGCCAAGATGCCTCAGAGCACCACCCAGGTGGCCTGTGCCGCCATCCGGTCCGCCAAAGAACGCCGGGTCATCCGGCTGGATGAACTCTGAAGGCGGCATCCCGCCGCCCCTCGGCCCGAACAAAATAATCGTCCAGCAACTCCAGCCCAAACTCCCGGACCACATCCATGGCGGTCCGCTTGCCTGTCTGGCTGACAATCATCGCCGGTCCGAGGTCCGGCGGAATATCGATGATCACCTCACCTCGATATTTCCGCTCGATCTCCGGAAACTTCTCGCGGTTGTAATCCAGGTGCACAAAAGCCCGGTCCAGGTTAACCGTCACCCGGGCGATCGGATGATAACAGTCGTTCACGGCCAGCGTCCGGCCAAACGGATCCAAAACGCCGCCGCCCGTATACTGCCAGGCGCAGGCGAAAAAGGCGCGGCACTCATAGGCCCAGATAGCCTGCGCCAGGCCGCCGTGGTACAGGCTCGCGAACACGATAATGTCCGGCTTGAGCGCCCGATACGCATGCCGTAACGGCTGGAAATTGAGATCAAAGCAGATCGCCGTGCCCAACCGCCCGATAGGCGTGTCCAGCACCACCGCGCCAGGACCGGGAGCCAACCCCATCTCCAGTTCGCCGATCGTGGGATAGGTCTTCCCGTAATACCCCAGCGGCTTGCCGTCAGGCCCGTAGTATACCACGGCATTATAAACGCACGGCCCGGCCTTCAGCTTCACGGAACCGGCCACATGGCAGCGCTCCTGCCGCGCAAAATCCCGGTACAGCTGCAGGACAGGGCCGGGACTCGCCAGCGTTTCGGCTTCAGCCATCGACTGGGCCACCGCCTCCACGCCCTCCGAGAAAATCGCCAGATCCACGCCATGCCCCCGGAGGGCCGCCAGTGCCTCCGCGATCTCCTCCAGAACGACCTTCCGCGCACCGTCTTTCCCACGCGCCCATTCGGACTGAAACCGGACCGTCGCAAGATTCACAAAACGAGCCATAGCCCCCCCTTTTTTCGCAATAAACAAACCACTCCGGCCGTTTCAGTCTTTCCCGCGCACCGCCCGACACACCGCCTCGAGCTGGGCCGGATCACGCGCCCCGTCGATTTGAATGGCCAGACCCTCCGGGCGCAACGCCCGGGCCAGCGCCGGAACCTCCTCGATCGGTGCATAAACCAGCAGAGACCGCCCTTGACTTTGAATCCGGCGAAACATATCCAGCCAGGCCAGGGCGGAGGGCGTGCCGGCGCCCGGCGTATACTGGACGGCCCGGATGGCGGGGATGTCCAGCAGCGCCTCGAGATGCCGCGTCGATCCCGCCCCATCGAGGTGAAAGATGCAGCGGGGCGCCATCCTCGACTGTCGCTCGATATCCGGCAGGCAGACCTGCTCCGCGATATCCGGGCCCACGGAAAACAACAGGTCGCATTCGGCGATCACATACGGCTGGTCCGACCCGAGCATGTGCCAGTGAACCAGCTCCGCCCCGCTCTGAAAGGCGGTATCGCGCATAAACGCCCCGGCCTCCGCGAGCGCAGGGATCATGGCCGCGGTGGCGGCGGCGATCCGCTCCGGCTGGTCCACGGTATCCAGGCACAATTCCGTCGCCCCGCGCAGGTTGGAGAGGATGTCACAGGGGCCGCCCAGGTTGGGCGTCGCCAGCACGGCGCGGCCCCGCGCCGCCCCGGCGGCGGCGCGCAGGAGCGTGTCGAATGTTTTCCAGCCGGCGCTCTGCCGGTCGAGCGTCCAGGCCGGCGCATTCGACCAGTCGTCACGGATGAAGGCATGGCTCCACGCCGTGTCGGAGCCGTACTCCCGATCCAGCCCCATGAGCATCGGCAGGCAACAGGGCCCCAGATCGACCCGGATAAATGGCAGCGCATCCGATGCCGGCGCAAGCTGGGCCACATCCCGCAACTTCGCCTCCAGCCACCGCGCGGGATCCTCCCGCCATTCCATCCGGCGCGTGATCGGCCGCGCCGGATCGCGATTGGCATACCCCAGCAGCAACGGCAGGCCCTCAACCGAAGCCCGGGCCCACCACGCTTCATGCCGCCCGGCCCGGGCCGCAAAGTCCGGGCTCAACGCCAGGGGCCCCCGTTCCAGCGCTGGGACGGTTGCCGTCCTCCGTCCCTTTTCATAGGTCCCTGCCCGATCCATAAGCAACCCTTTCCCTCTCCGGAACAACTCAGAAGGAGTTATAGACGCCCCACAAAGAGTAGATATTGGGATGGAAAGAGTACGAGATCAAGGAAATTGGAGGGTCAACCCCGTCTCCTGCGCGTGGTTCGAATGTTGTTTTCATATAGACCACACACGGAACGGCTCAAGCCGGCAGGGACCGCTGTTACACGATCCCTGCCCGCCGCTTACCGCCCTCATCCCCCACTCGCCAGACTGGTCGTGCCCCACGCCTTGATAATGTAGGGGCCGATGGATTCACGCAGCTGGCACACCCGAGGCGCCGCGCCCCTCGAAACACCAGGGCACAGTAAGCCTGAGCCGGTTCACTGATCCTGAATTATGGCGAAGCATCAGCATCGGTGGACGTCCGTGGCCGCCGGGGTTAATGAGGTCCGCCCTGCGCGCTAATACGTGAACAAATCCTTGAAGGAATAGGCGTTCCCGGACGCCTTGCATAAGGCGTCGCGGATTTTGGTCCGCACGTTGACGGTAAGCCGCCTTCCCTTGCAGGCCCTGGAAACCATCTTGAACGTCAACTGGTCGGTTGACGCCTTTACCAGGCCGGCCGGCTTCAGCGCAAGCTCCGCCATGATGCGCGCCAGAGGCTGTTCCCCGAGGTTCCGCTCAATCCCGTCACCCATGCCGTTTTGTCCTGTCACAGGCCAACCCTGCCTGCGAAAAACTGATCATGCGTCACTATTTCGCCGGGAGCCTGCGGGCCGTTCGCGCGGCCCGTGTTTTCGTAGATAAAACTCCAGACCCTGTTGAGGGTGCGGGATGGAATCGATGTATGCATGGGAATGATGGTGCGGGACGCACGCGAATCTGTCAAGCCCTCGAATCAAGCCCAAGGCCTCAACGGTTGTATTCCGCACTCCGCTCTGTCAGAATCACAGACATGCCACATACAAGACCCCATGTTCTATTCGTCTGTGCGCTTAACAAGTGGCGCAGTCCGACGGCGGCCCGGATCTACGCCAACGATCCGCGCATCGAAGTCCGATCGGCCGGCCTATCGCCGCAGAGTCCGCATCGTCTTTCGCTGCAGGATTTGAAATGGGCCGACCTTGTGCTGGTCATGGAATCCACGCACACGGCACGAATACGGGAGGCCTTCCGGGACTCCCCTCTGCCGCCCATTGAATGCCTGGAAATCCACGATGCCCCTGGATTGATGGATGACACCCTAGCCAAGTTGATTAGGGCAGGTACGGAGGCCCATCTTAGCGCTGGGTTCGGGATCGCTACGAATGCAAAACCCGGGGCCAACCCGTGAACCCCGACGTGCCCTGGTATCTCTACGTTATCCGCACGATCAAAGGGACCCTCTATGCGGGCATTACCACAAATGTCCGGCGGCGCTATCAGGAACACGTCACCGGCAGCCCCAAGGCGGCGCGGTTCCTGCGGGCGAATCCGCCACAGGACCTTGTGTTCAAACGCCGCATCGGATCACACTCCTTGGCGCTCAAGGTCGAGTACCGGTTCAAGCAGCTATCCAAACGGAACAAAGAAACGATCATCCGGGCTGGCAAGCTGCGCTTTGACCGGGAGACGGGGGCGATATCCAATCCTCCCAGCGCGAACGATACCGACGTAGCGAAGGCGAGGGGCGACTAGGGTCAGGGCGACTAGGGTCAGCCCAGGGCGACTATCGGCGACTAGGGTCAGCCCTGTAGTTAGAAGTTATTCTTTTGATAACACGACCTCTATCTGTTTGATCCGGTTCGTTAGCTCCCCTTCCTCAACAGCCGCTGCGCGCAAGCAGGCCAGTTGCATGCTTACGGCCTTTCCGGTCCGAAGCCCCATGACGGCGGCGATTTCCCGTTGCGTTAGCCCGGCGTGACGCGCCAACGCATCCGCCAGGATCGGCCGCAGCCAAGCCCCCCGAGCGCGCCGACGAACCGCCTCTTCCCCCACTCCCATCACGCCGCAAACGACCTCCACAACCCGCTTTGCCGATAAGGCCCGCCCCAGAGACCGCAGCGCCACATCCTCTGGCGTCAGCGCCTTCCGGGTGGCCGCCTCGTACAAGTCCTGGATCCGATCCCGAAAGGCTTCACTTCCCAGGCACAAAGGCGACTCCCTTGCCGCACGCATGAACTCTTCATCCGTCTCCTGGATCGCTCTCTCGATAAACCGCCTCATCGCCGCTCGCCGCCGGGCCTCCGTACGCCCCTCCATCATCTCAAGCAACGGGTGAACGTTGACAAACTTCCAGGAAGGTTTTCCCGTATACGCGGCGTAACTGCTCCATCGGTAGGCCCGCAGTTCAATCACCCGCTCTGCAACTGACTTGGACCGCCAAGCCTTCGTAAATACCGGATTAAGGTGCACATACCGCATCAGTTTAAGCAGATAGTCGTCGCCCTCTACCGGCTTGGCCTTATACCGCCCCTGCATCAGGTGCCCCGCCAGCCGATGGCGCGTGTTGTAAAACACCGTGTAGGCCGTCTGAAGCCGGTGCATGAAGCGGCCAAGGTTGGGAAGCGCCGTCTCCAGCACCAGGTGCACGTGATTGCTCATCAAACAGAAAGCGTATAGGCGGACCTGAAAAACTTCCGCGTATTCCTCAAGTTTCTGGATGAATCGTCCCCGGTCCCGGTCATCGTTGAAAATCTTCCGCCGCTGGTTCCCGCGAACCGTAACGTGGTAAATCGCGCCTTCATATTCCACTCGTGCCAATCGTGCCATGGCAGGAAGAAAACCAAATCAATCCCGCCCAGTCAAGTTGTTTTCTAAATTCAGGGCTGACCCCAATCGATGGGATTTCGGGCCGCGACGTACGCCTGATAATCCCGGTAGAGACGCTCCGCCCGTTCACCGCCGGGCTTCAGCCGCGCGCCGGGTGCACACAGCAAGCCGGGATACTGATAGGCGCAAGCGTACTCCAACGAATCCAGCCGGGCCAACTCCTCCCGCAGAGCGGCCATGGGAAGCGGAATGAGCGGAGAAGGCTCCCACTGCTCGGTTCCGTCCGGCAAGATGCGGGTGCATCCCTCGCGATGCGGGCC
>CAMDGM010000015.1 GCA_945898015.1 PVC group bacterium
ATATAACTGGGGCTTCTAACGGGAACCAAAATCGCGCGCCGCCCGAGGCTCATCGACAGATGGCCGGGCGCGCGAGGAGAACAGGGTTGCGGCGTTTCGATCAGGCGAAAATGGACGCGACGATTTCGAGGCGCAGCCGCCTGACGGCGAGGCGGCGTGGGCTCGTGCCCCGACGCCCCCAGCCGGAAGGCGGATCCGCCCGAAAGCGGCCGGCCATTTGCGCCCGAAACGACGCAAGCCGCACTGGAAACCGACACAGCCGGCCACCACAAAAAGCCGGGCTCGTAGCGCCCGGCCTACCAGAAAAGAGGGCGTCGACGGCGCGACGCCCTCCAACGCTTCGCGCATTACGACCAAGACCGTGCACACTGTTCTTTCCACTAGTCCGCCACCGTCGGTTCGGTTATAATGAGCCGCGTGAAAACAAGGACGCCTCATGCAATCGCCTTCTCCCTATACAACCCTGTGGCAAACGCTCCGGCTGCTTTATAAAACCATCCTCGCCCTGGCGGTAGGCACCCTGCTGGTGGCGCTGGGCACAACCTATTTTCATTTCAAGACGGTACAGGACGGCATCCAGCAGGTGGCGCAATACATCGGCCAGGGCCGCCTCGCCGAGGCAAACGCCCTGGCCGCCTCGCTTGAACCCTGGGCCCGCTGCTTCCCCGGACGCTACCGTGCGTGCGCCCGACTCCGGGTCCGATCCCTCGTACGTTCCAATCAACCCGATGAAGCCATCCAGGTGGCCGAAGCCATTCGCGCCCACGCCGAGGCTCCCATCCGTCGGGGAACCGCTTCCGAATTACTCAACGAACCCCTGCTCTGGCTTCAAAAAACATCCCTGTTCCTGGCCGGCGACATGCTGGACGCGACGGCCCCCGTGGAACCGCTGAACGAGTGGGCCGGTTATGACATGATGATCGCCGAACTGGTCGCCGTCCGGGACGAAAAAACCCTCAACGCCCTGGCCGACAGCCTGAATACCCGGTTCCCGCAAAGCTCGATCGCCTATAGCGCCAACTCGGCGAAAATCGAGCTCCAGCCCGCCGAAGCCGGACTTTCGACCAACACCGTCACCCCCGGTTCCAGCCCTTCCGAAAACACCCCCCTTCCTCCCGCCGACGAAACCGCAAGCGCCACCTCCGCCGTGGAGGCGCTGCCGGCCGAGCCGGAACGCCCGCCACCCTCCTGGGGAATCGTGACCAATGCCGGAGCCGTGGCGCTCAACCCCAAAACCGGCCAACTCATCCGGCCGCTCAAGATCGGCGATGTGCTGGCGATCGAGGGAACCTGCACCGTCCAGAACGTATCCGCCTTGACCGGCACGCTGATCCTCGAAAACCGGAACGTGCCCGACCTGGCCTTCCAGGGCAAAAACCTCGAAATCCGGACCGGCGATATCAGCCGGGTGTCTTCCGAAAAGATCGCCTTGCTCAGCCGCCTGGCCGAAGTCCAGGCTGAGGAAGCCCTCCTCCAGCCCAAGGCAGCCCAGGAATTGGCCGGGCTCAGCCCCGAAGAACTCGCGTACCGAAAGGCCCAGTCCAAGATGGACGCGTTCCAGCGAGACGTCAACGGACTGAACACCAAGCTCGAAAAGGCGACCGGCGCCGAGCGCATGAAAACGCTCGACCAGCTGCGCCTGATGAAATACCAGGAGCAGGCCCTCGTCCGGGACCTGCAGGCCTGCCAGGAAACCGCCAATCTGGTCGGCCGCAAAACCGGGGGCCGCCTCACAGTCGAACCGCAACTGACCGCCCTGCGCCAGGAAAAAAAGGCCATTCTCAAGCGCCTGGCCGAACGCGCCCCATGACTCTCCCGCCCCCTGCCCGCCGCTCACGTTTCAAAACCGCCACCGTCCTCCGGGTCGGAGCGGTGGCCGGGCTCTGGCTCGTGATGACCGGGTGGCTGATCCGCTACGAAGCCTGCCCCGAAACGTTCACCGGCCGGTTCGACGGCTACCGGGACCTCTTCAAAAGCGGCGTCCTGATCCGCAGCTCCTGGATGCGCATCCTGGCCAACGGGTCGCCGGTCGGCTATTCCCATACCGAAATCGACGTGGACGAACGCACGCCCACCGACCATTATCGCATCGACAGCGAAATGGAGTTGGAACTGAATATCCTCAGCCAGCGCCAGCGGGTTTACACGCGCCTGCTCGTGAACCTGGACATCCTCTCCCGCCTGCAGCGGTTCACCTTTTCTCTCCATTCCGCGGCCTACGAAACGGAAATCGCGGGCACTCGCCTGCAAGGCGACCAGTTCCTGATCACCATCAAGGCGGGCGGAAAGGTCAGCCGCATGACGCTCGCCATTCCCGACGACGTCATTCTCTACTCGCCCATGCTCGAACAGGCGCTGGGCTCGCTCAAGCCCGGCGAATCCCGGATTTTCAAAACCCTGGATCCGGCCTCCATGACGGTGGCCGATATTCGCATCCGCGCGGACCGCCGCGAAACCCTGACCCTCCGCGGCCGCACCGAGCCAGTTACCGCGCTGGCCGCCGATTATCAGGGCATGACCATCTGGACCTGGGTGAACGGCGAAGGGGAAATCCTGCGCCAGGAAACCCCGCTCGGCTGGATCATGGAGGCCTGCGACCCCGCCGAGGCGCTCGCCTACAAATCCACCGCCCGGAATGGCCGGCAACCCGAAATGCTCGCCTCGGCAGCCGCGCCCGCCGACAAAGCCATCGCCGAGCCGCGCCAAATCCGGAAGCTTGAGGTCCTGCTCAAAGGCGTCGACGTTTCAGCGGCGGACCTGACCACCGGCCGCCAATCGGTGCTGGGGATTGAAACCAACGGCATCCGTCTTCTGATTCGCGCGCCCGACTGGCCGGCGGGTCCGGACGCGGTCAACGCCGCCGCCTTTTCAAACGAGCTGGCAGCCACGCCCTTCATCCAATCCGCTGATCCCGCGCTGGTGGAAAAAGCCCGCGCCATCACCCGGGGAACCCCAACCCCGGCCGCCGCCGCCCAGGCGATCAACACTTGGGTGTTCACCCATGTCCGGAAAAATCCAGCCGTCAGCCTGCCATCGGCCATCGCCGTCCTCAGCCAGCTTGAGGGGGACTGCAACGAGCACACCTACCTGGCGGTCGGACTGGCCCGGGCCATCGGCATTCCCGCCAAGGTCATGGCCGGCATCGTCTATATGAACGGGGCCTTTTACTATCACGCCTGGCCGGCGGTCTATACGGGCGGCCAATGGGTGTCCATGGACCCGACGTTCGGGCAAACCATTGCGGATGCCACCCATATCGCGCTCGCCGAAGGCGAACTGGCCGGACAAGCCCGCCTGCTCCGCTATGTCGGCCGGTTGTCGGTCGGCATTCTCTCCGCCGAAAAGGAAAACACGCCATGATCCGGATGGAAAAGCTGAACAAGTTTTACGGCTCGTTTCACGCCGTGAAGGACCTGACGCTGAACGTGCCGCGCGGCGAAGTGTTCTGCTTTCTCGGCCCCAACGGGGCGGGAAAAACCACCACGCTCAAGATGCTGACAGGCCTCCTGCGGCCCTCCTCGGGCCGGGCCTGGATCGGCGGAATCGATGTGGTGGAGAATCCGTTGGAAGCCAAAAAACGGATGGCCTACATCCCGGACACCCCGTTCCTCTACGACCGCCTCACCGCCACAGAGTTTTTCACCTTCATCGGGACCCTGTACGGATTGTCCCGGGAAACCATCGATGAGGAATTCGAGCGCTCATTTTCGTTTTTCGGGCTTCTGGAACATCGCGCCAGCCTGGTCAAGGACCTCTCGCACGGCCTGCGGCAACGGCTCGTGTATGCGGCCTCGTTTCTCCACAAGCCCGACGTGCTGTTCATCGACGAACCCCTGATAGGACTGGACCCCCACACCATCCGGGCCATCAAAAGCCTTTTGCGGGAAAAGGCGAAAGCCGGCATGACGATATTCCTGACCACCCACATCCTGTCCCTGGCGGAAGATGTGGCCGACCGGATCGGCATCATTCTCAACGGGAAACTGATTGCGCTGGGCACACTGGACGAAATCAAATCCACCAGCGGGACCTCCGGCGATCTGGAAGAAGTGTTCCTCGAGCTGACGGAAAACGGCGCCCCGTAACGAGCCGGATCAATCCTGATTCAGGACGTCGAATCGCCGGATGAACATGGGGTAATTGGTCATGCCGGAGGTAGCGTCCACGCGACCGACCGGATCCCGCCACAGTTCCAGAATCCCCGTCATATCGGATCGGACAGAATCAATTTCCTGGCGATTTCCATTGGTGTCCGCCGGCAACTTGACCTTGGCCGACGATTGCGCAAAAAGCGCGATGACGAAATAGTTCTGCCGGGGATTCAACAACCCGAACAAATTGCGGATCCCCGCCTCCTTGCGGAACTCCTTGAACGTCATGGCAGAAACCATGTTGGACAGGGCCGCGACATAGGTCGAATTGCTGATCATCTGGCTCTTGGAAGAATAGCCCCCCGCAGGGACCCCGTTCCTCCAGGCGTCGGTCAAGTCGGCAGCCTGGGTATCGTTAACCACCGGCGCACCCGATTCGCCGGGATATGCATCCAATGGCATACTCTTGAAAACCGCATCCAACACTTCAGGCGCATTCGTGCTGTTCGGGTTCACGAACCCCCGCTGCGTCGAGACCGGCGGCTTGACGGTAAAATAACTATAAATCAGGTCGGCCTTCTGGGACCCCTCATCCAACAGGCGAAAGGTCTTCCAGGTATCCGCAAGTCCGCTGCCACCCCGGACAATGTAAGACCACTCTCCGGCGGATTGAAAGGGCTGGTCCGCCACCTGCATCCAGGGATGCCCATCCGTTGCCATCTTGGCCCACTGGTACGTCGTATACGCATTCAACGCTCTCAGCGAACCGCCCGCGCCGCCGCCCGTATCGTTAAGCACCTTGATATAGGGCAACCAGCAATTCCTCACATGATTGAACCGGGGATCGACACACTCCGCGCCGCCCACCGTTCCAAGAACGGAAGCCGGCGCGGGCGGGACGGTAATGCTGGGATAATACTCCACTCTTTGGGATAAAAAAACCGGGTTTTCGACTGAATCCACCTTATTCCCCAAGGAGTCGAACAAATTAAGGTATTCGATGGTGATCTTGAAGCTGACCGTCTGGTTCTCGAAACCCGTCAGCGCGGGCCTGACAGATGGATCTATGGTGAGTTGTGAATACGGGACCGCAATGGGGCTTGGCAATTTGACATTTTTGACCACGGTTCCAGGAGTAGGAAAACCGGGAGCGGCACCCACCGCTTCAACGGTGTACTTATACTGCAAATCAAATGAATCCGGATTGGCTTTCGCAAAAGGATAAAACAGCTCCACTTTAAAATCGAATGTCAGCGTGCTGACGCCACCGGCATTGACGATTTTGGGCTGACATCTCACCTCGTTGATCATGGGAACCCGTTCCGTACAAGGCGAGTTCAAGTTGCGGGGAATCGAATCCGTATCCGCATAATCCAGCAACGCGTCAAAAGCAATGTCGAGGTTCGCCCCCGATAAGCCGGACATGCCGCCTATCGCGGCCTGGATCTCGGCTTTCCTGGCCGTCAACGCCGCGACATCACCGGACATGTCGACCGGAACCGGCGTCACATTGGTAGGCGACCGTGAAAACGAGACCAGATTCCTGACCTCGCTTAACCCGATTGCGCTCCCCGCTCGCTTCATTTCCCGCACCGATTCATACGCCCGATTGGCAACCAGTGTGGTCGCATTGACATCTGTCCCCACTTCGGCCAGCATGACAAGATTGATTTCCTTGGGATCCACACCCGTCGCCCGAGTACTGCCGCCCACCGTGTTGGCATCCAACAAACCGGAGGCATTGAAAATCAGGTATCCGATCCGGCCATTGGGCACGCTGATCCACGTCGGCTCCGCCGGCATAGGGGAAAGCAGGCTCGTGGGAACGTGCGCGGCCCAGACGTCGCCCGTCGACAAGGTGATGCCCCCGTTCGTCCCGGAACGAAGGTACGTCCAGGCGGGATAGGCGCTGGACGCCAGGCTGGTGTCGATCGCTTCCACGGCGCGCACGGCGGCGGCCTGGAGCAACAAGCGCGCGCGGACGTCATGCTGGAAACTGCCGGCCGCCTGCCGTTCCGTCCGCATGAAAACGGAAAAAGACACCCCGATCATCACCAGCAGGGCCAGCATCCCCAGCACCACCACCAGGGCAATACCTCGTTTACGAGATGGTTTATTCGTCATATTTGTACCGATCCCGGTTGGCGAGCCAGGCCCGCGATTTGAAATCCGCCGAATAGCCAGAAGCATCTGCATCCTGGACGGTCACCTTCACATCCACATAGCCGGGCAAAACCTCACCCGCCGCGACAGGTCCGGCTGTAACGTCGACGCTCTTCACCATCGCATTCGGAGCCAGGGTCACAACGGCTTCCGAGCCAACTTTTCGTTGCAGCGTCCCGCTCAAGGTATAGGCAACATCAAGCAGCGGCTTGGTGAGGCTTCCGGCCGTCACGCTGGTTTCATCAATAACCTTGAATGTGGGATTTCCGGAGAACGAGTAATCGCCCGTGGTCCGGGCCACGCAGCGGGAAATATCCTGGGCGATGAAATCGGCAACGCTCCGCCCGATCATGTTAATTTCGGCTTTCTGGCTACCGATATTCCACGACACATTGGCCTGCTGGAAAATCCGGCCGCAAATCACCACAATCACGCCCAGAATGGCCAGCGCCACCAGCAGTTCGATGAGCGTGTACCCCCGTGTCCGCGCCGGCTTCATGGCAACTCCATGTAGTAAATCTCCGTGTAATACACGTTGGTCACCACGGGCGACGCCTTCAAGGAGGCGGCGGAGAGCGTCACTTCCTTAACCCGATCCGACCGTGACGTCGGCGTGGCGAAGGTCAGCTTATACCGGATGTTCTTGGCGTCGTTGATCGTCTCCGTTTCAAATGCGACCGTTTTGCCGCCATCCGAAATATTGAAGTCGGATGAAGAAAGCGGAACTTTTTTCCATTGTGTCCACGTCACCTCCGTGGCGGAAGACTGAAGCCCCCATAACACCTGTTCGGCAAAAAGGCCCGTTTCCGTATCGGCCGCCGCCGCCTCGCTGGCCGCCAGGCCGGTGGGGAACATGGCAAAAATGGACATCAGGCCCAGACCCACCACCAGGACGGCCAGACACACCTCCACCAGACTGAATCCATTTTTCGCCCTGCAACGTCGTTTCTTCATCCCCGCTCCATCCGGTTCCGGCCTTGTTCCGCTACTCCGCCTTGATCAGGCCCACCAGCGGATACACCGTCAATGTCTTGACGATCGCGGTGTCCATCTTGTCATAAAGCTTGATCGTCCTCGTGCCCAGGCCTGCCGCCTTGCCGTTGGGATAGAACAGGACAATCCCATTATCCTGATCATCCAGTTTGCACGTAACCCCGGGTGGGATAAACATTTTTTCATTGGCCTGGAACCCGACCCCATCGCCGACCGTCCATGAGAGCGTCTCCCCCGCCAGCGGGATCGTCCGCCGCACGGCCGTGTTGCCGGAAACGGCGCTCGCGGTTCCAATCTGGCCCGCTGAAACAGACAGATTGCATACCAACATTCCCACGGGCGGCAAAGAGCTCGTGGGATTCATGTATAGATCACTGGAGCTTTGCGAGGCCACGCCGTCTTTTTCAAACACATAATAGCAATTGGTGGTCCCTTGCAAACGGAACACGACCGCCGTGGTGCGCCGCTTGGTCACCGCATGCTGGCGCGCCATGGAAAGCGCCGTCTTCACGGAAATGGCGGCGCCCCGCAATTCCGCCCCGCGCCGGGCGCCCACATACGACACCACCCCGGTGGCGAGCACAATGCTCATGATCACCATCACCGTCAGGAGCTCCATCAACGTGAACCCCCGCCGGCCCTGGACAAACCGCGTCATGTCATTCCACTCCGTTTCCGGCTGTTACAGGTGCACTGAAACCGTATAGGCCGAGCTGAATTCATCGACAGCCCCGATCGGGTACTGGCCCGACGGATTGATGCGCAAATAATACTCCTGCCCGGCCGTCGTCTTGACCTGGTCATCCCCCTCATAGAACAGCTTGCCCCGGTCATTGCTCCGGAGCTTGTCAATCACGGTCTGGCTGAGGTAATCGGTAGCGACTTCCGGCTGGGGGGTCACCGGCCATTCTCCATACTCGGCATGATAACTCAAGACGGCATTAATGAAAGTGACCCGCAAGGCCTTCTCTTTTGCCGCCGTGGCCTTGCCGCGCATCTTCACGGTGGCGGGGATCAGCAAGGCGACCAGGACCCCGATGACCGCGATGACCATCAGCAACTCCATCAACGTCATGCCCCGCCGGCTATGCCTGCTCTCGCTCATGAAGTCCACCTGCCTGTCACTTCCAACTCATCACGTCGTCTGACCCTTCCACGTCCCCATCGACATTGCCGTTCGGCCCGCCGGACCAGACGGCACACGTCCGGTACAAGGTCGTTCCATTGCCCGTGACCTGATTATTCACACCCAACGCCAGCTTATAGGTGGTGCCCCAGGGATCCACCATTTTTCCACTGACCAGGTTTTTAGAACTGAACTCCATATATTGGATTTTGCCGCTCCCCCCTTGCAAGGAGGTCACCACGGCAGCTGTTGTTTCAGAGGCGCCAGTCAGATCGCCATTCACCGTACTCGTCCATCCCCGGTTGTCCATATAATAGCTGCGCAAGGCCGTTTCGACCTGCTGGGCTTCCACCTGGGCTCGCTTGCGGCGAGCTGCCGTTTTGGCGCTGCTCAGAGCCGGCAACAAAATGGCGGCAAGTATACCGATGACCGCCATCACCATCAGGAGTTCCATGAGCGTGAACCCGGACTTATGCTTTCGCCTCATACCCACCTCGTTTATTCCGCCCATTTGCTGCCTACATCGTCACCGGTGTTCGCGGAACCATCCGGTCCCAGAGAAAACAGCTTGTAGGCCTGATAGGGATCCACCGTGGAATACTGATAATCCTTGCCCCAAGGATCGGCTATCGTCAACGTGCTGTTCGTCCACGTCACCCGCCCGTATCCCGCGCTATCCCCCACGCATCCGTGAGACCCTGGGGATTGAAGCCCCACGAGATATTTTGACCACCGGTCCTTCTGGGTGTCGTTGAACAGGTAAGTGGCCAATCCGTCCCGATACCCCATTCCCCCATCCGGTATGGCGGCAGGACCCGCTGGACCGGCATACTCCCACACCATTCCACTCACCGGCGGAAAGCACCCATACGAGGCATAATATTCCGTCAAGGCCTGCTTGATGCGCTCCAGATCACCGGCCGCGCGGGACTTGGCCGTCTTCTGGTTGACCAGCACCATCAGCTTCATGGTGGTGGCGGCCAGGATGGCAATGATGACAATGACCGTCAGCATCTCGATCAGGGTGAAGCCGCGTTTCGCCGTCATGCCGCACTCCTTTCCGGATTTCCGATCCTTACGCGTTGCTCATATTGGTGATCATGCCGATCATGGGCAGGAACATCGCGATCACGATGGTGCCCACGATCACGGCCAGGAAGATGATCATGATGGGCTCGATAATGGACGTCATGGCATCCACAGCCGTATCGACCTCGTCGTCATAGGTGTCCGCGATTTTCATCAGCATGTCCGGCAGGGCGCCGGTTTCCTCGCCCACCTGAACCATGCCGATCACCATGCCCGGAAAGACCTTGGACGCATCCAGGGGGGTCACCATGGACTCGCCTTCCTTGACGGCGTCATGCACCTGGCCGATGGCGGTGGAGATCACCTGGTTGCCGGCCACATCCTTGACGATGGTCAAGGCCTGCAGCATGGGCACGCCGCCCGTCAGCAGGGTGCCGAGCGTCCGGGCGAACGTGGAGATGGCGCCCATCCGGGCGAGTTTTCCAAAAACCGGGGCTTTCAGCTTGAACACATCCAGCATGTAGCGCCCTTTTTTCGTCGCGGCCATGGCCCGCACCGCAAACACCAGGGCGATAATGACCCCCAGCCCCACCAGCCCGTGCTGGGTCACGAATCCACTGATGCCCATCACGAAACGGGTCAAGGCCGGCATACCGTCCGCGCTGCCCGACAGGTCCTTGAAAATTTCGGCGAATTTGGGAATGATCACCATCAACATGAAGGTGAGAATGCTCATGGCCATCACCAGCACCACAACGGGGTACACCATGGCGCCCTTGATCTTGTTCTTGATGCGCTGCCCCTTTTCCATGAACTCGGCCATGCGGACCAGCACGACTTCCAGCGCGCCGCCGGCCTCGCCGGCCTTCACCATGTTCACGAAAAACTTGTCGAACACCTTGGGCTGCTGGGCCATGGCTTCCGCAAAGGTGCTGCCGCCCTCCACGGACTCCGCCATCCCGTTCACGGCGGCCCGCAACGTGGGATTGGGCTCCTGCTTCTGCAGAATGTGAAGACCGCGGAGAAGAGGAAGCCCGGCATCCAGCAGGGTTGCCAGCTGGCGGGTGAAAATGGTGAGCTGCTTGGCATTGACGCGCGCGGCGAAAAGCGCGCTCATGAACCGGGGCATTTTGATTTCGGTGCTCATCCCGCCCTTGGCCATGGCGGATTCCCCGGGTTTCGAGGCGCTGCCTCCGGGTTTCTTGCCCAGTTCCTCGACTTTGGTGGGGAACAGGCCTTTTTCACGGAGCGCACCGATCAGCCGGTTCTGGTTTTCGGCGTCCATGACGCCTTCCGTCTCATGCCCCTTGGCATCCATGGCTACAAATCTGAATTTCGGCACAACAACCTCCCCACCGAACCCGGATTCCGGCGCTATGACTTATCCTGCCCGCCTTACTAACTATAAAACTAGCAAATCCGGAATTCCTGCACAATCTTAATCACAGACCGCGAATCGCGACAGGCCTGATCAAGGTTCGGATTGTTATTTCTTGTTTCACAACCCGAGTCTCACGCAAAGCCACCAAGTCCACAAAGAAGAATATCTGGTTGTCTTATTGCTTCTGGCTGTGTCTTTGTGTCTTGGTGTGATCCCCTTTTATCGTTCATCCCGAACTACGGGCTTGTAGCGGAAGCCAAAATCGCGCGCCCAGGGACGCCCGAAACGACGCAACCGCTCAGCCTTTCCGCCAGTCAGCCACAAGGCGTGCCATTAAGGCCCCGTCTTTATCAGAATTCTGTCTTACGCCCTTCCCTGCTATCACACGGCGATTCTTCTTTTCTTCTTTTCATCACATGCTTCTTTACTTGCCTCGGCACCGCCCGCTTCGTATAATTTGCGCATTATTTACGGAAGGGGTCTATGCTTTTCCCGACCACAGCATTTGCAGTCTTTTTTGCGATCGTCTTTTTCCTCCACTGGGCCTTGATTACGCGCACGGGGCCCTGGAAATGGTTCATTCTCATCGCCAGCTATTTCTTTTATGGCTTCTGGAACTGGAAATTCATTTTTCTGCTCGGCGGCTGCACCGTCATCAACCACATCTTCGCCGTCCTGATCCACCGGCTCCCGGCCGATTCCCCCCGTCGCAAACCCCTGCTCGTCCTGCTCTGCGTCATCGACCTGAGCGTGCTGGGGTTCTTCAAGTACTTTGGCTTCCTGACGCTGACCGTCTTCCAGACCCTGGCCGCGATCGGGCTTCCGGTTTCCCAGGGCCCCATGATGAACCTGCTCGAGCTGTCCGGCCGCATCATGCTGCCGATCGGCATTTCCTTCTTCACCTTCCAGGGGCTGAGCTACGTGATCGACGTCTACCGCGGCGAGCTCCGTCCCGCGAAAACGCTGCTCGACTTCGCCATTTACAAAGCCTTCTTCCCCCAGCTGGTGGCCGGCCCCATCGTCCGGGCCCGCGACCTGCTCCCGCAGATGGAGTCCCCGCCCACCCGCCTGCTGCCGCTGGACACCGGCCGCGCCGCCTTTCTCATCCTCACCGGCCTGTTCAAGAAAATCGTGGTAGCCAACTTCCTGGCCGACAAGCTGGCCGATCCGGTGTTCGCCAATCCGGAAGCCTTCGGCGCCCTGGACGCCCTCCTGGGCGTCTGGGCGTATGCGATCCAGATCTACTGCGACTTCTCCGCCTACTCCGACATCGCCATTGGCGTCTCGCTGCTCCTGGGCTTCCACTTCCCCATCAACTTCAACGCCCCCTACTTCGCCACCTCGATGCAGGATTTCTGGCATCGCTGGCACATCTCCCTCTCCACCTGGCTGCGCGATTACGTCTACATTCCCCTGGGCGGATCCCGGAATGGCGAACTGATGACCTACCGCAACCAGTTCCTGACCTTCCTGCTGGGCGGCCTCTGGCACGGCGCGGGCTGGACCTTCCTGATCTGGGGCGCGTTCCACGGCGCCTTTCTCGCGATCGAACGGTTCCTGGGCCGGCTCCGCCACGGAAACACCCCCGCCGCCAGCGCGGAACCAACCGGCGCCTTTGCCATCTTCTGGCGCCGGATCTGGATCTTCCAATGGGTCTGCGTGTCCTGGATCTTTTTCCGCTCCCAGTCGCTGGATGACGCCCTGGCGATCTTCCGCTGCCTCGGCCACTGGTCCGCGCCGGTGACGCTCTGGAATCCGGTCTTCCTGACGGTGCTGGCACTGGGCTGGCTGGTCCAGTTCTGCGACGGCACCCGGATGGAAGCCGCCTGGAACCGTTTCAGCCGGGCCCCGGTGGTCCTGCAGGGAGTGGCGTGCGCCGTGGTGCTTCTCGTCATCCTGGGGCTGGGGCCCCAGGGGGTGGCGCCCTTCATCTATTTCCAGTTCTAACCTCACGGAAAATCAATCATGGCCAGATGGCGCGATGAAATCGGAGAACGCCGGGCGAAAGCCGGTCAGGGACTGCCCCTGGCCCGGGTTTGCGCCGGCGTCGTGGCGTTCTATCTTCTCGCGATCCTGCTTAACGGCGATGCGGTCTACCAGAATGCGGAGAAACTGCCCTTCGGCCCCGGGCGCGAAGCCAGCCTCCGCCTGGCCCTCCCTTTGAAATGGATCAGCCGGACATCCGGCTTTTACAAAGTCCGCGAATGGATTGAACACGTATGGCACAAGGAGAATCCCACATGATCACGACCCTGACTCGCCCCGTCCGCCTGCCCGCCGCTCTTCTCGCCCTCGCCCTTGCCTTGACCGGGACCGGCCTGGCGCAACAAGCCCAGCCCGAGCGCGTGGCCTTCCTCGGGGACTCGATGATGAAACTGCTCGGCCACCAGGGCACCCGCGAAATGGGCAAGCTCCCCGGCGTCACCGTGGTCACCAATTTCACCTCGCTCGGGTCCGGACTGGCCCGGCTGGACGCCTTCGACTGGATGGCCAAATTCGACACCGTGATGCGGGAAACCCGCCCCACCCTCGTCATTGTCGCCCTGGGCACCAACGACAAGCAGCCGATGGCCACAGCCGATGGCCGCACCGTGCGGCCCGGCGAACCGGACTGGACGCCCGAATATGCCCGTCGCGTCGGCCAGGCCATGGATATCCTCCTGAAGGGCGGCGCCGCCCGTGTCTGCTGGATGGAACTTCCGGTCATGAAAAACCCCCAGCACGAGGCCGATGCCGCCGCGATCAACGACGTGGTCAAGGAGCAGGCGGCGGCCCGGCCGGCGGTCACCTTCTTCGGCGTCCGTTCTTTCCTGAGCCGGAAACCGGGCGAATTCTCGAAGTATATGATTGATGCCACCGGAAAGCCGATCGAGTTCCGGGATGTCGACGGCGTCCATCTGACCCGGGCCGGCGCGGACCTCGTGGTCACCAAACTGATCGCGGCGCTCTGGCCCAAAGGAGGTTGAGATGATTTTAAACACCCCGTCAGTCCGGACCGTTCTGACCTTCGCGTATCTCCTGCTACTGACGGCGGCCGTTCGCGCCCAATCCCTTTCACCGGCCCTCCCGCAACCGACGGCGCCGGTCGCCTCCTTCACCAATTTCACCGGACGCTTTCAGCTGGCGCCGCTGGCCCCGGCCAGCGAGAAAGGCCGGCAGGAAGGGGACGCGACCGTGGTGTCGCCGGCCCGCCAGTCCCTCTACGAGGGGCTGATCCTCGTGCAGGACAAGGACTACTCCAACGCGGTGCCCAAGCTGGAAAAAGCACTCGCGGATGACCCGGCCCTCCTCGGTGGATGGGAAGCGCTCGGATGGTCGTATTGGAATCTGGACGAGAAGGAGAAGGCCGAACTGACGTGGACCCGGCTGATGAAACTCGCGCCGGCCAACCCCATGCCCTACAACTTGCTGGCGCAGATCGAAACGAACCGGAAAAACCTGGAAAAGGCCGAAGCGCTCCTCCGGAAAAGCCTGTCCCTGGACCCCAAGCAGTTCGAAACACGACTGAGCCTCGGCCTCAACCTGGCCTGGCAATCCAAGTCGGAGGAGGCCAACAAGCTTCTGCGCCAGCTCGTCCAGGAAGAGCCGGACCGGATCGATATCCGCATCGAGCTGGCCCACACCGGCTACGTGCTGCAACAATACGAAGACAGCGCGGCGCAGTGGAAAATAGTCTGCTCCGTCATTCCCGACAATCCCGAGTACCTGATCGAATGGGCGCGCTGCCTGCTCTACTCCGGCGAACTTGACCAGGCCACCCTCGTGGGCCAGAAGGCGGCGGAGCTCGACGGCGGCTCGCTGCAGGCCCTGAATGTGCTGGCGGACATCGCGGAGATCGGAAACCGCCTTGAAGACGCCATTCCCGAGCTCCGCAAGTTGATCGACCGCACGGACGACGCGCTGACCCGCAGCCAGCTCCGGTCGCGGCTGGCCAACATCCTGCGCCGGCTTTACGCGAAAGACCCCAAGCGGTTCCCGCTCAAGCCGATCATCGACGAATGCAAGACCGCCCTCGACGAAGACCCCCGGAACATCAACATGATGCAGTTCCTCTCGGAAATCTACGTCATGGGCCGCTATTACGACGACGCCCTCAAACTCCTTCTCCGCATCCACGACGACCTCAACCCGCTCAATTACCGGGCCCAGCGGAGCCTCTTTGAGATCTACCTCGAACGCCGCGAATTCGACAACGCCGGCAAGATGATCGACGAGATCTACGGCTCCCCCACGGCCGATTCCCCGTACCGGTTCATGGATACGGCCCGCCTCGAGTTTGCCAAGGGCAACTACGCCGAGGCCATCCACACGCTGGACCGGATGGAGCGGGAAAGCATGAAGGGGTCCATCCTGACGCTGTCCTACTCCGCCCTCGCGGTGTCGGACTGGGAGCCGGGCATGCCCGTCCGCCTGTTCCGCGAACACCTCCTGTTTCTCAAACGGGCGGGATACACCTTTCTCACCCCGGACCAGATGCTTCCCTATTTTGAATCGCGCAAATCGAAGGACGCCGACCCGGGGTTCCCGGCGCCCTACCGCTTCATCCGCTGGCTGCGGTACAGCTTCACGGGGATCGAGCCGGCCCCGAGCGACAAGCCCGATCTCGAATCATACCGCCCGGACCGCATGGTGTGCGTCACCTTTGACGGCGCGCTCCGGACCTCCTTCTCCCACGCGTCTCCCGTGGCCGAAGAATTCGACGTCCCGCTCGCCATGCATATTCCGGTCGGAACCGTCGCCCGCCGTGAATATGGCCTCTGCTCCTGGGATGAAATCAAAACCTTCCAGGACACCGGCCTCTGGACCATGGGAAGCGGCTGCATCGATGCCGGCAATCAATCCCCCGGCTACGAAGACGGCTACCGGATCACCCCCCTTCCCAACCGCCTCTGGCTGGCCGATAAAAAACGCCTGGAGTCGCTCCGCGAATGGTCGTTGCGGGTGAGCGCCGAAATCCGGGACAGCCGGAAGATGATTGTCGAAAAGCTGGGCCTTGACCCCACCAACGGATGCCGGTCCGTGGCCTTCCCGTTTGGCGAGCTCGGGCAGATGGAACGCTCCAACATTGACACCATCGGGAACGTGCCGGTGCGCATCGTCAACGAAGCCAGCATGACGTACCGCGTGGGATTCATCCAGAGCCTTTTCGGCTACTCCACCATGGCCAACAACCCCCTGGTCCAAAGCCGCTACCAGCCGGCCAAGGATGAGACCGGCCAGCAGGTGCTCAACCATGCCATTGAAAAACAGCCCGTCCTCATGGCGCGGCGGCTGAAGGCCGAATTCGCCGCGCTCCAGGGGAAGCCCCACCTTGCCTACCGGATGCTCGACCTGCTGGACCGGGACGGGTATCCGGCCGAATCCCTGCGAAAACTCCGCGAATACGTCGACCAGCGGGTCGCCGGGCGAATCAGCCAGGCGGACATCGACGTGGAGCCCGGGAAAACCGCGGGCGGCCTCTCCCTGAGCAAGCCCTACGTCGGGCTCGACGTCCTGGTCACAAAAGCGAACCGCCAGATCGACATCACGGAATACGGCGTTCGGGGCGGGTTGAACCTATCCTCCTCCCTCCGGGCGGAAGCCTGGCTCAAAGCCGGCACCATCCACCAGGAGATCGAGTCGAACATCCTGGTCAAAGTCAAGGAAACGACAACCTCTCAAAGCCTCGTGGTCACCCGGGGATCGGACAACGGCACCCCCATCAACAAGCGCGAACAAACGATCACCACGCAAATCAGCGAGGTCCAAAGCAACCGGGTCGAACGCTACCAATACGACGCGGACTACACCTATGTCGGCGGCCGGCTCTCCTACCGGATCAAGGACGGATCCAACCTGGAAGGCCATTTTGGCGTCAAGGGGTACACCGGCGACCAGGAATCCGGCAATGAGCCGGTCTGGGGCATCGCCCACCTCTGGCATCCGGTGCCGGGCCTGGATGTCTCCTCGGCCTATGACCGCGACCTCGTCCCCTCCGGCATCAAGATCATCACCTCCGATGCCGTCGGCATCAAAACCGTCTGGCAGGCCCGGGATTGGTGGGAAATCAGCGCCTTCGGGCGGTACTCCCACTACTCGAACACCAATGCCATGCTTCACCTGATGGGCAGCTCGATGTGGCTCCTCGGCGAACAGCAGAACCTCTACGCCGGCATCCAATATGAGCTGACCACCGTTGACGACTACAGCGAATTGTACTGGTGCCCCTACTGGGAAGAGCGGATCAACTTCGCCCTGCGGATGAGCCGGAGCTTCCCGAAATTCTTTACGAGCGCGGAAGGCAAGCTGGGCGTGGCCCGGGAAGACGGCCGCCCCTCCGACATGGAAAAATGGAAAAAGCTCAAAGTTCAGGGCGATGCCCAGGGCTTCTATGCCGGAGACAAGCCCGGAAGCGACTGGGAGCCCAGCGTGGGGCTGTCAGGCACGCTTCGGCGGATGATCGGCCGCCACATGGAACTGGAGGCGCAGGCGAGCACCTCCTTCTACTCCGACTATTCGGAATACATGCTCGGCGCCTCGCTCCTCTATCACTTCTGATCCGGCTCGGGAAGGGGCGGCAGTCCCACCGCCTTGCGCAAGGCCGGCGTTTCCTCCCAGACAATGGCGGCGGCGTTCGTGAACACGCTATCAAAACTCACCATGCGGTTGCTGGCAAACGCATAGGAATACGGAGTCATCTGCATGGGCCATTCCGCTTGGGTGGGCGGGAACAGGCCGTGCAGGACCGTCACCTCCCGGACCTTTGAGACGACGGTGTCGGGAGTCGACTCCACGGCCAGCACGCAGAGGTCCGAGGTTTCCAGCTGCTTCCGCATATCCGCCAGCCAGGCCGCGGACGGCATCTCGCCAAAGACCAGCACATACCCGTTGAAATGATATTGCTCGGCCGTCTTCACCATCCAGTCGCCCGTGAGCTTCGAGTTGTACCCCAGGTAGATCGCGGGCATCAGCCGTTTCCGGTGATACTGGGTGAACATGCGGATAAAGTTGAGCTCCGGGCCGGGCACGCCGACAAAGCCGTCCGTGGATTGCCGGAACCACGGCGGACAAACCGCCGCCAAGGTCCGCATGCCATCCTTCAATTCGTCCAGCAACCGGTCGCCGTCCTTCAGCGCACGCTGGTTGGGAACAGCCAGAAGAATCGGCAGAGGCCCGGCTGAAAGACCCTTGATCACCACCTGGGCCTGGCCGGGCACGGGCGAGAAGGGGGAAAGGCCCCACCACCCGTTCATCAGATCGGGCGGAATGGTCACCGGCGCGTCGAACATCGGCTTGCCGTCCAGGTATCCCATGGCGCCATCCCCCACCACCTCCAGCCGCAGGGTGAAGGCCCGTTCCGGGAAGCGCCAGAGCTTGACTTCGTTCGCGAGCAGGTTCCCGTCCTTCCACACCTGGAGATAGAGCCCGGTCCGTTCGAAGCCAAACCGGATCATCGTCGTCGGCCCGCGCCGGGCGTACAGCCAGAAGAAGCCGTGCACGTCCTCGAGCGTGCTCTCAATGAAGGCATTTCGCAGCCCTTCCGAGCCGCACAGCCGCAGAAAGGCTTCCGTCTGGGAGCCTTCCGCGCGCAAGTACAGCCGCCCCATGCGGGTCGGAATCTCGCCGCTGGAGCTGATCCAGTTGTCAGACACCTTCCCTTCCTCGATCAGGTTCTCGACGAGCTTCTTCTCCGGCGGCAGCATCCTGGAATACCGCTTCCGAATCTTCAAGTCAGGATCGTTCTTGGCGGTCTCCTGGATAAACGGCATCAGAATGCCCGCCTCGGGCGAGGACAGCAACTCCGACGAGGTCATCAGATCGGCAAACGCCTCCTTGTGCATCACGCCGGTGCCCACGCCCTGGATCCGGCGCATGTTCTCGAAGCGCTCGGACGGAACCTCCGCCAACAGCTGGTACCGGATCAACGCCTTGAGGTCGTCCGGCTTTTCGGCAATCGCGTGCCTCACCAGCTCCCGGGCTTCATCCCGCCGGTTGTGCCGGTTCAGCCAGTCCGACTGGGCCAGCAGCACGTCCGTGTTCTGGGGGAACATCCTGGCGTACAGGTTCAGCGCCACACGGGCCTCTTCCGCCCGGTTCATGTTGTCCAGCAGGGCCGCCCGACGCAAGGCCAGCTCGATCTGCCCCATGTTTTCCTTCAGGCTGAGATCGTAGTACTCCAGCGCCTTGTCCAGATCCTGCAGCCGAAGATGCACGTCGCCGATCAGCATGAACGTTTCGGGACTGTGAGGCGAAAGCTGCAGCCACTGCCCCCAGCAGCGAAGCGCCTCGTCGTAATCCCCCACCCCGAAGGCGTTGAACCCGAGCTGCCGCAACATCTCGATCTGCACGTCCTTCGAATATTTCCGGTTCGTCTCCGAGATCCCCGTCACCTCGTAATACAGGGACAGATCCAGGTCGTAAGGCGGATCCGGCACCTGCTGGATCGTCATCACCTGGTTGGTGAACGTCTTCGAATCCTGAAGCAGCGCGGAGTTGGGCGCGGTCACCAGTCGCACCTCGGGCACCAGCTCCAGAATGGTGGGGAACGTGATCGAGCGCTCCAGCACGCTGGGGAAACGGACCAGAAACCGCAGGCCCAGGGGCGACATGGCATCCGCGACCTGCTTGACCCACTGGGTAACCTTGGTGATGTACGGGCGCTCAAGAGGCGACAGGTCCAGGAAAAGCCCGTCGTAATTCCCCTGCCGAAGCTCCTCGACCAGCCGCGCGGGCTGAAGACGATCCAGCCCCGCCTCGCTTTCGACCGTGATCGCGGGATAAATGGCGAACCGGTACACATTGGCCAGGTTGCGCAGGATATAGAAATCCTCGCTGGGATGCACCTGGAGCCCATTCTGCGTCACTTCCGCCCAGGGCGGAGCGAGGTAGGTCATCTCGTCCGCATGATGGTTGATCCACCAGGCCAGATAAGGCCCGCGGTTCATGGCTGGCCGCCACTTGACGACCTGGTCCACCTGGTTGACGACCGACAGATCAAGGATGTCCACGCGGGCCTTCGCTATTTCCGGCGACCAGATGCTGAGCCCGAGCATGCCGGGATCGGATTGACCGCGAAGGCGGATCGCCGCCTGGGTCACCAGTTCCCCGTTGATCCGCACGAAGCACAAGTTGTCGCGCAACGTGATGTCCATGACGCAAAGCCCGTTCGTCGGAATGAGGACATTGGCCGAGGCCAGCGTGAACGCGTCAATCCCCGAAAACTTCTGCCGCACCCAGACATGCCCCCCGGTGTCCAAGCCCACATTAATGTGCGATTCCCCGCCAGGATCCGCCCGCAGGTAACAGGCAAACTGGCCGTCGTGCAACTTGAATTCGATGTGGGTCTTATAGTTCTGGAGCAGATCGCTGCCCGCCAGCCAGACCTTGGCGCCAGTCGTGTTGGTGCCGGCCTGCAGTTCAAGCCGGTTGGCCACGGGGGTGGACATCCCCCATTCATTCACCCACGCCGTGTTGAGCGTGCCCGCAAAATCCCTGAATTCATGCCGGACCGGCCAGCTCCGCTCCAGGCGCGTCAGCAGCTCCTCAGGACTCCAGCGGGGATTCACCAGAAGGCGGTTGAGATGCCGGGGCGGGCTGTGGATCGTGTTGAGCGCCATGGGGCCCTGCAAGAAGCCCAAGTCGAAATATTTGCCGGCCAAATCCAGGTTCATCCGCCGAGTCAGAAGCGCCCGGCTGTCATACTGGCCGAAATCCCCGTAAGGAAACGCATACGCCAGCGGCTTGTCCCCGGTCTGCCGCACAATCTCGTCGTAATTCGCCTTCACATCCGACTCGATTCGACGCCCGAACTCCTCCGGCGTTTCATACCGGTGCTCCTTCTCAATCCACATCGGCGTGGACATGAAATTACCAAGCCGTCCCAAGGGGTTTGCCGGAATCTGTTGGAAAGCATTGTCGCCCTCCCCCCCGATCTCCCAGGTCTTGGACAGGATCATGTCCTTGATGTAAGGCCACCGAAGCGCCGAGGGATCCTCGTCCCGGATCGGCTTGGTCCAGATGAACATCACGGCCTTCCAGCGGTTCTGGCGCATAATTTGGCGCGTCTCGAAATACGAACTTTTCCGGGACTGTTCGAACGTCGTCAGGACGGCCTTGCGCGGCAACGGCTTCCCCTCGTAATAGAACGCGCGCACCTCCGACAACCCGATCGGCACATAGCCATTCTTGCGAAGCAGTTTAAGCTGCGCGTCGAACTGGTCCGGCGACACCTCGTTAGACCGGTCCGACACCCCCTCATAGGCGAGGGCGACAAACGACATGGCGTCGATCGGATCGGACGACACCTTGGGCTGGTAGAGATAGCGGCTGGTCAATGCCTTGACGGGAGTCCAGAGGGCCATAATCAGCAGGAAAGCCGCCAGGAACATCAGCCAGGTCTGGTTCGCGCCCGGCTTGGACGCGCGGTCGCGCCCGCTCCCTGTGCCCGGATTAGATGTGCTCATCGGGTTCCCCACTTTTTACCTTTTAATGTCAACAGCGCCCAGTAAATCTGCCATCCGAAAAATCCGATGTAGGTCAGCGTGAAAACAAACCCCGTCCACCAATGCCGGCGGCCCGTTTTCTGCAGGAAGTGCAGGGTCCAGACCATCGTGATCGCCATGACGCCGATCACGTAGGACATCGTCATGGCCGAACTCATCAGCGGAGTGACGACCAACGCCTGAAAGATAACGAAAGGCTCGCTCAGCGGCAAGAACATCATGATGTACCAGGAGAGCGAGGGAATCGGATGCTTCTTCCACATGAACAGCGACGTCTTGACAATCTCGCGCAGGTAGGAGCGCATCCATCGGGCCTGCTGGCGCACATACACTTTCCATTTGTCCGGGGCGGAGGTCGTGGCCAACGCCTCGTCATCGTACAAAATCCGGTAATCCCTCAACACCAGATTGGTCAAGCTCCGGTCATCCGCGAAATTGCCGTATTCCCCCCACACCTTCGCGTTCAGCCACTCATCCAGGACGTGCAACACGCAGATCCGCCGATAGGCCGAAAAACAGCCGGGCAGGCAGCTCACGCAGCCATGCACGCTCTCCGCGGCTTTCATGATTTTGTAGGAAAAGAAATACCGGACGTCCTGCATGCGGGTCAGCAGGTTGACATCCGTATTTTCGACATCACAATGACCCGACACCCCGCCCACCGTCGGATCCACAAACCCCTGCACCAGCTTGCGCAAGGCGCCCGGAAAGATAAAGGTGTCGGAGTCCACGCAAACCAGGATTTTACCCCGGGACATCAGCGTCGCCACCGCCCAGCCGTGGCACAGCCCCCGGTTCTTCTCGAAATCCACCACCACCAGGTTCGGGTGCCGGCTCTGGGCCTTCAACATTTCCGACAGCGTGTTATCCGTGGATCCGTCGTTGACCGCCACCACCTCCAGCTTGGCGTCCGGATACCCCGAATCGAAAATCTGGTCCAGCGCCCGGCCAATATCCCGCCCTTCGTTCATACACGGCACAATCACACTGATGGTAGGCTCAAACCCCGTGTCGAGCGGAGCCTGATAAAAGGCCGCAATGATGAAGCGGGATAGAATGAAAATACCGGCCACCAGGGAATACAAATTCACCAGCGGCGCGTACCAATAATTCTCCACGTTGGTCACCTGGACAAACACGGCCCAGGCCAGCAGCAAGGTGCCCACCCCGGCCGCGGAAAAGACCAGCAGCTTGCCGGGCTTGCGATACAGCCGGCCGTATCGCTCCTGGTGATTGCCCTCCGCCATCGAGGGGGTAAGCGGCATCACCTCAAAAGGAGTCCGGACTTGCGCCGCCCGGCAATACGGGCAAACCGTCGGCGGAGGCGTGGCAATCACATTCACGGAAATATGGCAATTCGCACAGTGACATTTTATACCATGCGACCTGGGCAAGGCTCTTTCGGGAAATTCCCTCGCCTCCCCTTCTTCGTCCCGCAGATCCCGTTCCACCACGTCCTTTTCAGACATTGGCCACCCTGTCGCTTAATATAATAGTACAGGCCCTGATCATTCCCTAAATTACACGCAAGATATTTCGAATATTACCCCACAAAATAGAGATTGATCAAGATTCATTTATTTAATATAAACAAAACGGTTGTGCTATAAATATCCAGTTTGCCTGCCTTGAGGAATTTATGCGTAAACTTCTCGTAATTGACGACGACGAAAACGTCCGCCACTATTTTGAATCCCTTCTGGGGCGGCTCGGATACGAAGTGGTATTGGCCTCGAACGGCAAGGATGGTCTCGCCGCCGCCGCCAATCCCGAAATCGAGCTCGTGATCTCCGACCTGATCATGCCCGGCGCGCCCATGGGCATCGACCTGATCCGCGAGATCCGGAAAGTCCGTCCACAATGCCCGATCGTTGTTATTTCAGGCGAGGGCGACAGCCAAACCGTCGAGGACTGCAACACCCTCGGAGTTACCGAATTTCTGACCAAGCCCTTTGAAATTGGATTCATCCGGGACATCCTGAAACGTTTGGTGATCTAGAGTCCTGGCAGGACGGAGCCTCCATGATCGATAAAACTCTAACCGGCGTCACGTTCTTCGATGAACGGTTTGGAGGAACCTACCGCCATCGGCCTATGATTCTTTGTGGTCGGGCGGGAACCGGGAAAACCGTCTTCGCCCTCCAGTTTGTCATGCATGGCATTCTCCAGGACGAACGCTGCCTCCTTCTGTCCGCCTGGCGCGCCAACGATCTGGTCATCTTCGCCGAATCCCTCGGCTTCCCCATTTCGCAGGCTATCGACGCCGGGCGCCTGATTGTTCTCGAGTATAATCAATACGTGCCGGGCCGGGACAAGGAATGGAACATGGTTCTTCCGCCCGAAGGCTTTCTCCAACTCGAGGAAGTGATCCGCACCCAAGCCGTGCAGCGCGTGGTGCTGGACACCGTCCTGCCCTGGGTTTGCATGCGTGAACAGCATCGGCTTGACGAGCATCTCTTTTCCTTCGTCCGGGCCTTCGACCGCATGCAGGTCACCACCGTCCTGACGCTCCCGAAACCGGTCTCCCCCCTCGCGTTCCGGATTAAAAACACACTTGAAAACCTGGTGCCCGTATCCGTGACCCTGGCGCGCGAACCCAACAATCCAACCCCGCTATGGATCGTCTCCAAATACCTCGGGGAAAACCGCATCGCCGGCGGAACCCCCTATCGCATCGCCCGGGGGAGCGGAATCGAAGCAATCCCCCTCCCCGCCTCAGCCGCTTCACCGGCTCCCGCTCCGGCCCCATCGCCTGCCATCGAACCCCTTCCGGTCCGGCCGAACCACTCCGAACCGGCCATCAAGCCCGACACGCCTCCGGTAGCAGGCAAGCCCATTAAATTCAGCTCCATCATGCCGGGCCTCGACCGTATCACACCCATCCCGGAACGCCGGAAACTTAATCGTCCCTTCTAGGAATTCTGGCGCCATGTATTTGGAATATTGGAATCTGAAACAGGAACCGTTCCAAAACATCACCGACATCCGGTTTGCCTATCTCTCCGAGCAACACCGGGAGGGCCTGGCCCGGATCGTTTACCTGGTGAAAAGCCGCAAACTGGGGGGTGCCCTCGTCGGCCCGTTCGGCGTCGGGAAATCCATGGTGCTCGAACTGCTGTCCGAGTATATGGCCGACCAGCCCCAAACCCGCTTCTTTCGCTTCGACGCCCTGCCCGGCGGCGTCATGGTGCTCGCCCGCCAGATTCTGAACCAATTCGGCATTTCCAAGGAACCTGCCAGCGTGGCCGAAGCGCTCACCGCCGTGCAGGATTTCTGCCATGACCCCCGCCGGTCCTTCAACCACGGCGTCCTCATGATCGATGAAGCCCAGATGATCCGGGACCCCGACGCCTTCGACTTCATCCACCTGCTCACCAACATCCGCCTGTCGACCAAAGAGACGCCGGGCGAATTCCCCGCCTTGACCGTGATCCTCGCCGGGCACTCCAAGCTGGCCGACGACATCAACAACCACGAGGCCCTGAAGCAACGGCTCCAGCTTCTCTGGCGCCTCGCCCCCCTGGACGAAAACCAGACCTTTCAATACGTCCAGCATCGCATGCACGTCGCCGGAGGCGACATCTGGGCCTTCGAGGAGGGCGCGCTGGCCGAGGTGTTCCGCGGGGCCCAGGGCTTGCCCCGCATCATCAACAACATCTGCGATATCGCCCTTCTCCTCGGTCAGGCGGCCCGGCTGCCCCGGATCACCAAGGAAGTCGTGCTCCAGGCTGTCCAGGATGTCCAGGCGCCCGGACCCCCTCCACCCGATCTCGTCTAATCACTCCAGGGAGATGGCATGAATCCTCTTAATTCGTTCTACAACATGTTTGGGGCCACGGGTGTGATTGCCCTATGCCTCAGCCTGTTCTTCACTATTGTGGCCCTGATCAATGCCTGGCGGCGGAAACAACAAACAACCCCGCCCCCGGAAAAAGCCGGGCCCATCCTGATCAGCGACCCCTTCTCCGGGATGCCACTCGGGGAGCGCCCCCCGGCGCCGAATCAGTCGCCAAACCCGGCGGCCGAAGGAACCCTCCATCCCAAGCCTCAGCCCCCTCCCTCGGAAAACGAAGACAAGCCCGCCGCCGACCCCAAGACCTCCAGCCTCAAATCGGCCAAATTCTTCCGTCAACTGGATGCACGAGGTTTGGATGTGGAACCGACCGGAACCGGGAAGCATGATGAATCCCAATGGGAATAGGCGATTCTATCCAACGGCCGGCCTGATCGTCTGTGTCCTTTTCCTGATTCCCGGATCCGTTTTTGCCGGGGCCACCAAGGCGGCGCGGCCCGAGTGGCAACCTGTTGAACTCTCGCTGCCACCCCGCCAGGAAGCCGCCGGAGTCGTCGCCTTCCCCTGTGTGTTCACGCCCCAGAACGACCGCTGCGCCTGGGATGCGCCACGCCCGCCCGCCCTGGACCCCTCCCGACGCGTTGAAATTACCCTGTCCTGCGACAAGCCGGAACTCGTTCGCGGCGTGACCCTCTACCTCCGAAGCGGAAACGGGTGGTACAGCGCCGTGCTCCCCATTCCCGAAACGATTCCCCGGCCCGCCTCGGTCACCGCCGGCTCATTCTCGCCCGAAGGCCAACCCGCCGGCTGGGACCGGATCGACGCCATTCGCCTGGCCGTGTGGAAGCGAAGCCCGGGGGAGTGCACCCTTCGCCTGACCGCCCTCTCCTCGGTCCAGGACCGCGTCTTCGTGCTTCAGGCCGGGGACTCGGCGCCCGCCAGCGAAAAGGGCCTCGCCGAAACCCTGTCCCGCCGCGTCTCCAACTGGTTGACCCGGGCCGGAATCGGCCATGCGCTCGTCACGGAAAAAGAGTGGATGCAACTTCCCGCCAGCCAGACCCGCTTCGCCATTCTCCCCTACAACCCACTCCCGCCGGCGCCGCTTCTCAAATCGCTCGAAGCTGTGATCGGGAAAGGGGGGAAGCTGCTCGTCTGTTACGGGGCCAGTCCCGAATTGGCCACCCGCATGGGCTTCCGGCTCGCCCCCTACAAGGCCGCCCCTACCCCCTCCACCTGGAGCACCTACCGCTTTGATCCCCCCGTCGGATCCGTCTCCCGCGTCTTCCAGGAATCGCCCAACCTCATCCCCGTTTTCTCAAACACACCCCAGGCCCGCGTGCTGGCCTGGTGGGAAAACACCCTGGGCGAACGGCGCCAGGAACCGGCCTGGCTCGGCTCGCCCGCCGGCTACTGGATGACCCACACCCTCGAAGCCGAAGACGCCTCCTTGAAAACCCGTGTCCTGCTGGAATGGATCGCCTCCACCGCTCCCGAAGCCTGGGAACAGGCCGGCCAGGCCGCGATGGCAACGGCTTCCGCCGTGCTCCCGCCGCCGGATCTCGCCCGGCTTCAAGCCCTCGCCGCCAACAAAGCATGGAAAGACGTCGTCGACTCCTCCGCACAGCTTCGAGCCGAGGCCGCCCGGCGAAAAGCGGCCTCGCTGCCGGCTTGCCCCACCTCCGAAACAGCCGCGGTCTGGGCCCAGCCCGGACCCGGATTCCTCCCTGCCGACTGGACCCGCGTGGCCGCCGCCCTCAAGCAGGCCGGCATCCGGCGGGTTTACCTCTCCGCCGTGGCGTTCGGACGCGCCCATGCGGAAAGCTCGGTCTGGCCTCGCTCGGACATGGCGGAATTCTCCACCGACCCCTTCGGCGGATCCCTGAAAGCCGCCCAGGCCGGCGGCTTGTCCGTCCACGCCTGGATCACCTGTTTTAATGTCGCCTACACCCCTCCCGCCCGCATGGCGGTCTGGCGCCTCACCGGCCGCCTCATGCAAACCCCCGCCGGCGAACAGCCCTGGCTGACGCCCACCCACCCGGAAAACACCGCCCTGTTACTCGACGGCATCGAGGAACTCGCCACCCGGTATCCCGTAAATGGCATTCAGCTCGACTACGTGCGCTATTCCGAAGCCGGGCTCGACATTACCCCGTGCGCGCTCAAAGGCTTTGAAGCCGCCACGGGGGTCAAGCTGGATCACGCTCCAGCCGACGTGCTTCCCGGCGGCCCGAAACACGAAGCTTATAAAAAGTGGCTGATGCTAACCCTGGAAAAATTCGTGAAAGACGCCCGGGATCGGGTCCGCCGCGCCCGGCCCGGCATTTCCGTTTCCGCCGCCGTCTTTCCCGCCTACCCCTACTGCCGCGACGGCGTGCTGCAAGACTGGAAACGCTGGCTTGAAAACGATGCCGTGGACGCCGTCTGCCCCATGAGTTATTCGGCCAGTCTCGCGGAATTCCGCGCCTTCATCGCCGCCTATAAAACAATGCCGGGGTGGGGCTCCAAAATCTATCCCGGCATCGGCGTCTATTCGGACTCCGCCTCACTGACGCCGGAAGACCTTCTGGACCAGGTGGAAACGGTTCGTGCCGAAGGGGGCGCCGGAACGGTGTTTTTCATCGCCAATCGGGAATTCCTCAGGGACTGCCTGCCGATCCTTCAGCCGGCGTTGGACTGAGTAAACGACGTCCCCTGCCAGTGCAGCTTCTGATGCAGGAGGGACAGAAAATCATGCCCCGGAAGGTGAATAAACCGGGCCGTGGTCGGCGACCGGCTTACCCGGACCCGGTCGCCCGGTTGAAGCGTCAGCCCCACCTGTCCGTCCACAATCAGCCGAACCGCTTCAGAAGATTTGACCAGGCCCACCTCGATCACGCTCGTATCGGGGATCACCAGGGGGCGCGCCCCCAGGGCATGGGCACAGATAAAGGTCACGACAAACGCCGGACACGCCGGATGCAGAATCGGGCCGCCGGCGGAAAGCGAATGCCCCGTGCTGCCCGTGGGCGTGGCCACAATCAGCCCATCGGCGGAAATCGGGGTGGCGTCGCTCCCGTCCACGGAAATATCCAGCGCCACGATGCGGACCGAATCGCCATTACGAATCACCACATCGTTCAGAAACAGGGCTTCCGGCAAAGCCCGGCCGGCGCGGATCACCGAACACACCGCCAAGGTCCGGGAACTGATGGCAAACGCATCCCGGGCCAGGCACTCCACGGCCCGCTCCAGGTCGCTTTCCGCCACACAGGTTAAAAAGCCCAGGCCGCCAATATTGACCCCGATCACCGGCCGGGCCGCGCCCACGGTATCGCGAACCGCGCGCAACATGGTCCCATCGCCCCCCAGGACCAGCACCGCATCCGTATCCGAGGCGACCCCGGCCTTGAATGGCAGCCCCAGCGCCTTGAGCTGCTCCGCCGTTTCGCCCCAGGCCATCAACCTCAAACCACAGGCCGACGCGCAGGTCCCCAGCCGGGACAGCATGCCCGCCGTCCGGGGATTCTCCTTATGCGCCACGATTCCAATAATCTTCATAGTCGCTTCCACCAGGCCAGAAATTCCACATTCCCCGCAGGGCCCTTGATCGGCGATTCGCAGAATGCCTGCCACGCCAAACCCGGCAGGCGCCCGCCAAAATCCCGGATCTCCGCCACCACCTGTTCCCGCACCGCCGGATCCCGCACCACGCCGCCCTTGCCCACTTGCTTCGCGCCCGCTTCGAACTGGGGCTTGATGAGCGTCACCAAATCGCCGGGTTCCATCAGTGGTGTAACAGCCGGGAGAATCTTCGTCAAGGAAATGAAGGAGACATCCACCACGCAAAACGATACCGGCTCGGGCAGGTCGCCCGGCTGGAGATACCGGGCATTGACCCCCTCCCGGACCACGACACGCGGATCGCTGCGCAAACGCCAATCCAGCTGGCCGCGGCCCACGTCGACCGCATACACGCGGCTCGCGCCGTGTTGAAGGAGGCAGTCCGTAAAACCGCCCGTGGACGCCCCCACATCCAGGCAAGTCCGGCCCGCCACGTCGAGCCCGTAGGTTTCAAACGCCTTTTCCAGCTTCAGCCCGCCGCGGCCGACAAACCGCTCGGCCGCCTCCACCGTCAAAACCAGATCCGGGTCATCGGGAACCGTGTGCCCCGGCTTCCCGGCCACCGCGCCATTCATCCGCACGACTCCGGCCAGAAGCAGGCGCTGCGCCTTTTCCCGGCTGGCCGCCAGTCCCCGCTGCACCAGAAGCTGATCCAGGCGGACCTTCATCGCGCCAGCGACTCGCAAGCGTCACGGACCCGCGCGGCAATCGCGGGGGCGGTGAGCCCGTAGCGTTCAAACAAGACCGCCTGATCGCCGTGGGGAATAAACTCGTCCGGCCATCCGAATCGCAGGATCCGGCCGGCATAACCCCGGCGCACAAGAGCCGCCTCCACCAGCGAGCCGAATCCCCCGGTGATCATGCCGTTTTCAAGCACGGCAAAGACGCGGGCTTTCCCGGCCTGGCCGGCCAGCAAGGCCTCATCCAGGGGCTTGATATAGCGGGCGTTGACCACACCCGCCACCCAACCGGCGTCCCCCAGCAGGCCGGCCGCTTCACGGGCAATGGGAATCATGTCGCCAAGCGCCCACAGCTGCACCGTCTCCCCGGGCAACAGCACCTCCGCCCGGCCTTCAGCAAGGGGTTCAAACGGTCCGTCAAAGGGGACGCCCGGACCCGCGCCGCGCGGGTAACGGATCACCGTGGGTCCGTTCCGGCGCAGTGCCCCTTCCATCATGGCGGCCAGCTCGGCTTCATTTCCAGGCTGCGCGATCACCAGGTTGGGCACCCCGGCCAGCATGGGGATATCGAACACGCCATGATGGGTCGGCCCGTCGTCGCCGACGATCCCGGCCCGGTCCAACCCCACCACCACCGGAAGCGATTGCAGGCAAACATCATGAATCAGGCAATCCACGGCCCGCTGGGAAAACGTGGAATAAATGGGCAGGAAGGGACGACAACCGCCGGCGGCAAGGCCGGCGGCAAACACCATCGCATGCCCCTCGGAGATGCCCACATCGAAGAACCGGTCCGGAAAACGCTTCGCGAAGGCCGTCAACCCGGTGCCGGTCGGCATCGCCGCCGTAATCGCCATGATCCTCGGATCCTGGCTGGCCAGCCGTTCCAGCGTGCGGCCAAACACCTCGGAATAGACGGGGCCGCCGGTTTTCACCCGCGCTCCCGTTTGGCGATCAAACGGCGGAGTGCCATGCCAGCTCTCGGGATTGTCCTCGGCCAGCTTGAAACCCCGGCCCTTCTGGGTCACAATATGCAGCAGGATCGGCCGGGGATAGTCCCGGGCAATCGCGAGTGCGTTTTCAAGCAGGCCAATATCATGCCCGTCAATAGGCCCGATATACCTCAGGCCGAACTCCTCGAAAAGGCCGCTGCGCAGGAACAGGCTCTTGATCGACTCCTCGATGCGGTAATACAGGGACCGGGGCCGTTCGCCCGTCAAATACCGGGCCACCACCTTTTCCATGTCGCCCTTCCACCGGTTATAGCGGGGGTTGGCCAGAAGCCCGCCCAGATGGCGCGAAATGGAACCCACATTGGCGGCGATGGACATTTCATTGTCGTTCAGGATCACAATCAGCCGTTTCGCGGTGCGCATGTTGTTCAGCGCCTCGAACGAAATACCATTCCCGAGCGCCCCGTCCCCCACCACGGCAATCACATGCTCCGCGCCACCCCGGCGATCGCGCGCCACGGAAACACCCATGGCGGCCGAGAGGGCGGTTCCGGCATGACCCGCGCCGAACACATCGTACGGGCTTTCCGCGCGCAACGGGAACCCCGAAAGGCCTCCGGTTTGGCGAAGGGTGTGAAACCGGTCGCGGCGATCCGTCAAAATCTTATAGGCATAACTCTGGTGCCCCACATCGAACAGGATTTTATCCCGGGGCACCTCAAACACCCGGAGCAGGGCCAGGGTCAGCTCCACGGTGCCTAAATTGCCGGCCAAATGACCGCCGTTATGACTGACGGTTTCGATGATCAACTCACGGATTTCACCCGCCAGCGCCTGAATGCGCGCGGGGGAAAAGCCCTTCAAATCGGACGGCGTCCGGATGGCGTCCAGAATGTCGCTCATGCTCGTCTCCCCCCCGGCTCAGCGCTTGCCGGCCCGCAGCCGCGGGTCCAGGGCGTCACGCAAAGCATCGCCGACCAGATTAAACGCCAGCACCACCAGAAATACGGCCAGAGTGACAAATGTCATTTCCCACCACATTCCATGCCACAAGCGCAGGCGTGCATTGCTGATCATGATACCCCAGGAGGGTTCGCTTTGCACGCCTATTCCCAGGAAGCTCATGAACACCTCCGTGCCAATAGCCGACGGGAACCGTAACGAGAAGGCGATGATCACAATGTGAAACACGTTGGGAAGGATATGCCGGAACATAATACGGACCGGCCCCGCCCCCAAAGTCCGGGCGGCCAGCACATAGGGGCGCTCCTTGTGCTTCATGACTTCGGCGCGGATCAGCCGGCACAGGCTGGTCCAGGTCATGAGCCCGATCCCCAGATACACCCCCTTGAGCCCCTTCCCGACCACCATGGAAATCGCCAGGATGAACAGCAACCCCGGCATGGACGCCACGGTGGAGTAAAGCCAGACGATCACATCGTCCGTGCGCCCGCCTAGATAACCGGCCAGGCACCCCAAAATGACCCCGATCGGAATCGCAATCAACGAGGTGATGACGCCGACCTGGAACGCGATTCGAGCCCCCTGCGTGAGCCGTTGCAGCACATCCCGCCCGAGATTATCCGTGCCCATCGGATGCTGGAAAAGATGACGGCACCCTTCGCCCGCGACAGTCGTCCACGCGGCCGCAGGCCCCAGCTCCGCCCTCGCCCGCGCAAACGGATGGCTTACCACGCTCGGCCGCTGATACGCCTCATTCATGTTGATGCGCTGGTAGGACGGGCCCTCGTCCCGGTTCCGGCTCCGCCAGTAAACCGCTTCTCCAAAAAAAGCGGCCGCCGTGTAAATCACCAAAATCCACAAACAAAAACGGATGCCTCGCCGGGCTTTCAGCCGTTGCCAGGCTTCACCCCAAAGCGACCGGCCGGGTGCAGGAATGGCGGGGGTCGGAGTCATTCGAGCCTCACTCTCGGATCCACCAGCGCATAGCATATATCGCTGGCCAGGTTGGCCAGGATGTAAAGAACCGTGCCGATGACCACCACGGCGCGAACCACATCCACATCCAGGGAATTCAAGGCATTCACGCTCAGGTAGCCCAGGCCGGGAATGCCGAAAAAGCTCTCCAGGAGGAGACTTCCCGTGTACAGGAACGGAATGGCCATGACCACGTTCGTCACGATCGGGATCATCGCGTTTTTCAACACATGCTTGAAGAGGACAGCCCGCAAACCCAGCCCCTTCGCAAAGGCGGTACGCACATAATCCCGGTACATCTCGTCCAGCATGATCGTCCGGTAAAACCGCACGCTGCTCCCCAGACCGCTGAACGTGCCGATGATCCACGGCAGCAGCAGGAACCGCCAGGATTCAAAACCCCAGAGCGGGAACCACTTGAGCTTGTGGGCGAACACAAACTGCCCGGCCACGATCCAGACCAGATAGTTCACGCTCATCAACGCCACCGAGACCACCACAATCAGCCGGTCGATGGCCGTATTGCGATAATACGCACACACCAGAGACAGCGCCACAGCCAGTAGCAATTCCGCGGTAAAAATCGGAATCATGAGCGCCAGGGAGGGGCCCATTCCCTCGCGCAGCATCTCCAGCACCGGCTGGCCCGTCGCAATCGACACCCCGAAATCAAGGCGCGCCATCCGGCTCATGAAATGAATGAATTGCGAATCAAACGGGTTGGCCATGCGCCGTTCCAGAATCAGGCGCTGGATTTCGATCCGTCCGCCATTCCCCGGGCGGAAGACAAGCCGGCCCGCGCCCGGTTCCGGCCGGGGCCGGAAAACGGTCGGCACGGTCCCGGCGGAGGCCACGGCCACCGACACGGTCAGCGCCCCGCCCGGCCCGATCGCTTCAACCGTGGCGCCCGAGGTCCCCGTGCAGACCGCGGTCCAGCGGTACAGGGTATTCGTCGGAAGGGCAAACAGGACCGGCGCCTCGAATGGACCCGCCCCCTCCAAAACCAAGACGGGCCGGTCGGCGGGCCCGTTCGTCACCGACGCGCCCGGCAGGCGCCGCCACGCCGGAGGAAACGGCACAACCCGGTCGCTGGCGTAGGCGCGCGTCCCGGTCCAGAACCCGAAAAACAGGGGCTTGTTGAAGCCGTGCTGCTCGTCAAAATCCTCAAGCATCCTCGGCGACACGTTCTTGCCCAGCGTCAAGGTGGCCGGACTGCCGCCCACCACGTTGAACAGGATGAACGTAATCACGATCACCCCGAAAAGCGTGGGCACCAGCTGCCACAATCGTCTAAGCGCATAACGCCCCATCCGGACTCCTTATCGATACCGCTCCCGCCACGCCAGCCGCGCGGCGGCATCCAGATCATAGTACTTGCTCAAGCCATAGGGATAATCATGAGGTTTGTAGTTTTTCATCCAGCCATGCTGCAGCCCGAACGTCAACGGATAAGACAGGCAAAGCCAGGGAACGTCTTCCATGACGATGGCGGCCATCGTCTGATACAGGACCGTTCGCTCCGGCGTGTCCGGCATGATCCGGACCTTCTCGTAAAGCTTGTCGAACTCGGGATTGACATAGTTGCTGTGGTTCGGTCCCGGCGAACTGTTGGGGCCATAGAAAAGCTGCAGGAAATTTTCGGCATCCGGATAATCCGACACCCAGGCCAGCCGGAACAACTGACTCTGCCGCCGGTCCAGTTTGTCCAGAAAAGTGGGCCAATTGCTGTAACTCGGCTCGATGCGAACCCCAATCTTTTCCATGAACGAGGCAAACAACTCCACCGACGCGCGGGCATCGGGATCGTTGGCCGACCCCACTTCCAGCGTCAATACCAGGCGGCGGCGGGTCACGGGGTCAACTCCGTCGGGATAGCCGGCCTCCGTCATCAACCGGCGTGCCTTTTCGAGATTGAGGGCGTAGGGATTCGGCGCCTCCACCGGCCTGGCGCCCGCAATACCGGGAGGCAGGGGTCCGTTGGCCGGCAACATCCGCATGTTGTAATACCGCATCCAGGCCTCGGCATCGAAAGCGAAGCAAAGCGCCTGGCGGAGCTTTTTATTCGGGCCCACCACCGGATCATCCATGTTGAATCCGACATAGTATGTCGTCATGCTGGGAGCGGTCAAAAGCCGCAGGCCGCGCTTCGCCAGCGCAGGCGTCAGCTTCCGGTCGGCCCCGATGACCGCATCCCAGTTATCCCGGGAAATGCCCGACTGCTCCACCTGTCCGCCAAGAAACAGGAGCCACTGCGTGGACGCGTCCTCGATGACATACTGCACCACGCGGTCGATGAAAGGCACAGGCCGGCCCGCCGCCGCCAGCAATCCATTTTCCAGATCCCCGGACTCTCCCTCGGACGGATAGCGCTCCACGCGGCTTGTTTCCGCCCACTTGGGATTGCGGACAAACTCGATCCGGTAATTCCGCGTCCAGGAGGCGAGGCGGTAAGGGCCCGTGCCGACGGGATGACTATGAAACCACTCCCTCCCCGCCCGACCTGTATAATACTCCACCGCCTCACGGGGCACGGCAAACGCATAGTGCATGGCGAGAATCCAGACCCATTGGGGATACGGCCGCGTCAGCGTGATCCGGAGGGTATACCGGTCGGGGGTTTCCAATCCGGCCACCGGCCTGTCATAATTCACCAGTTGATCACCTAGCGTGGCGTCGCGAAATTCATTCAGCCCCACGATCCGTTCATTGAACGCCCAGAATCCGGTGGATTCCGTCTTGACGTCCGCCACGCGTTTGATGGCGTAAACAAAATCGGCGGCGGTCAGTTCGCGGCCCCGCCCGCCGGTGGCGACAAAACAGGGGTCATCGGAAAAATAGATGCCGCGCCGGACGTGAATCGTATAAACCAGCCCGTCGGCCGACACCTCGGGCATGCCCTCGGCAAGCGCGGGCTCCAGCCGATAAGGTCGCGCCAGGTAGGCATATTGGTAAAGCCCCTCGTAAATCCGGCTGATCGCCAGGGCGGAGGCGACATCCCCGGCACGGGCGGGATCAAAACCCCGGATGCGGTCGGTTTCCCCATAATACACGATTTCATGGGGAGACGCAGGCTTCACAGGCTGACCCCGGCAGGCGGAAAAACTCAAGCCAGCCAAGGCCATAAGCGCCACTCGCGCGACCCGAAAAAGGGCACGCGACCCGGCGCTTGGGCGGACGAACCTCATGTCTGGGGAACGGGCGTCGCCGGAGCGGGAACTGCCGCAGGTTCGGAAGCAGCCGGGGCCGGAGCAGGAACAGATTGCGGAACAAACGCGGGCGCAGGCGCCGAATCCGGAGCGGGAGCCGCCGCTTCCGTCCCGGCCGACGGGGCCATCGGCGCGGCGGCCATAGGCGCGGGAATCGCATCGCTTCCTGTCACGTTATCCATAATGGAACCCGACCGCACCTGGCTGCCATGGGACGACAACCGGTCGAGCACGATCGTGTTCAACATGAACACCACGGCAAGAATCACGGTGCCCTTGGTGAGGATGGTGGTGGCCTGGGCGCCAAAGAGACTTTCCCCCATGGCGTTTCCGAAGGCCATGCCAAGCCCCTCGTCTTTGGAACGCTGAAGCAGCACGAGCAGGATCAGCAACAGGGCGCAAATCACTTCCACAATCGTCAGCAGAACAATCCAGAAAGTCATCGTTCATCCTCCTGTGCGGCCGCTCAGGCCGCGTTGATTATAGCCAAAAAGGAATCGGCTTTCAGCGCCGCTCCACCAATTAATCCACCGTCAATATCCGGCTGCGACAACAACTCGCGGGCGTTGTCGGGCTTCATGCTTCCGCCATACTGGATGAGCACCTTCTGGGCCGCGGCTTCCCCGCCCAGGCGGACCAGCAACTTGCGGATCAGCGCATGCACCTCCTGCGCCTGAGCCGGCGACGCGGTCAACCCGGTGCCGATCGCCCAGACCGGCTCATAGGCGATCACGATCTTGTCCAAGGATCCGCCCAATTCGGCCAGACTGCCGAACACCTGTTCCGTGATCACCCGCGATGTCTGCTCGCTCTTCCGCTGCTCCAGCGTCTCGCCCACGCACACGATCGGCGTCAACCCGGCAGCCAGCGCCGCCTGGGTCTTCTCGTTCACGCTTTTGTCGGTCTCTCCGAACAACGTGCGCCGTTCGCTGTGCCCCAGAATGACATAGGAGCACCCCAGCTCAAGCAACATGGACGCCGCCACCTCGCCGGTAAAGGCGCCGTCCTTGCTCGCATGCATATTCTGGGCGCCAAGCGCGATCGCCGACCCCTTCAAGACCTTGCCCACGGCATCCAGCGCCGTGAACGGAGGGCACACCGCGGCCGCCACACCGGGCTTGGCCGAAAACCCGCTCTTGAGAGCCGTGGCGAGCGCCACGGCGTCGGCCACGGTCTTGTTCATTTTCCAGTTGCCGGCGATGAATTTACTGCGCATCCGTGACTCCGCGTTACTTGTCGTTCAAGGACACGACGCCGGGCAGCGCCTTGCCTTCGAGAAACTCCAAACTGGCCCCGCCGCCCGTGCTGATGTGCGTCATTTTGGAAGCCAGCCCACTCTTGTTGACGGCGCTCACGCTGTCGCCGCCCCCAATGATCGTAACCGCGCCGCTCTCGGCCACGGCCTTGCACACGCCCGTCGTGCCGGCCGCGAATTTCTCCATCTCAAAACAGCCCATCGGGCCGTTCCAGATGACCATTTTGGCCTTCTTGATCGCGTCCGCGAAAAGCTGGGTGGACTTGGGCCCGATATCGAGGCCCATCCAGCCTTCGGGAATCTCATTTCCCACGCATTGCGTATTGGCCGCAGCGTCGAATTTGTCGGCGGCGATATTATCCACCGGCAACAGGAATTGAACACCGGTCTTCTTCGCCTCCTCCAGCATCTGGCGGGCGTAATCCAACTGATCGACCTCGCACAGGGACTTTCCGATCGCATGGCCCTGGGCCTTCAAAAACGTGTACGCCATGCCGCCACCGATGATCAGCACATCCACCTTCTTGAGCAGGTTCTGAACCACGCCAAGTTTGTCCGAAACCTTGGCACCGCCAAGAATCGCGACAAAGGGCCGATCGGGCTTTTCGAGAGCGCGACCCAGATAATCCAGCTCCTTCTCCATCAGGAAGCCCGCCACGCTGACGGGCATGTACTTGCAGATCACCGCCGTGGAGGCATGGGCGCGATGGGCCGCCCCGAACGCGTCATTGCAATAGACATCGCCATACGAGGCCAGCTTCTGGGCCATGGCCTTCTGCTTTTCCTTGAGGGCGGCCTTCTTGGCCTTGAACTCCTCTTCGGACTGCTCGGGCTTCGGCTTGATCGAGGCTTCCTCTTCCTTGTAGAAGCGGGTGTTCTCGAGCATCAGCACCTCGCCCGGCTTCAGGGCCGCGGCGGCCGTTTCGGCCGCCTGGCAATCCGGCGCAAACACCACGGACTTCTTCAGCAATTTGGCAAGATAATCCGCCACGGGCTTCAGGCTGAAATCGGCCTCATACCCCTTCCCGGACGGACGCCCGAGATGGCTCATGAGGACCAGTGAGGCGCCTTTTTCCAGCACGTACCGGATCGACGGCAACGCGGCCTGAACCCGGGTGTCATCCATGATGACCCCCGCCTTCAGCGGCACGTTGAAGTCCACGCGCATGACCACGCGCTTGCCCTTGAGCTCCACGTCTCGCAGTGTCTTTTTATTCACGACCTTATTTCACCCCGTCGCGCTTGGCCATGAAACGCACCAGCTCGATCACGCGGTTGCTGTAACCCCATTCGTTGTCGTACCAGGACACGATCTTGAAGAACCGCTTCTCGCCCTTCAGGTTGTTCTGGAGCGTGGCCAGCGAATCGTAGATCGAGCTGCGGGCGTCATGGATGAAGTCCGTGGAAACCAGCTCCTCGCTCGTCACGCCCAGGATGTCCTTGAGATAGGTCTGGGACGCGGCCTTGAGCTTCTGGTCGATCTCCTCAATGGAGGTGTCCTTCACGGAGCGGAAGGTCAGATCCACGACGGAGACGTCGGGCGTCGGGACGCGGAACGACATGCCGGTCAGCTTGCCCTTGGTGGCGGGCAGCACCTCGCCCACGGCCTTGGCCGCGCCCGTGGTGGAGGGAATGATGTTGCACGCCGCCGCGCGGCCGCCGCGCCAGTCTTTCTTGGACGGGCCATCCACGGTCTTCTGGGTCGCCGTATAGGAATGGATGGTGGTCATCAGGCCGGTCTCGATGCCGATCCCTTCCTTCAGCAGCACATGCACCAGCGGAGCCAGGCAGTTCGTCGTGCAGGAGGCGTTGGAAACGATGGCGTGCTTGGCGCTGTCGTATTCCTGCTCGTTGACACCGATGACGAGGGTTTTGACATCGCCCTTGCCCGGAGCCGAAAGAATCACCTTCTTCGCGCCGGCCGCCAGATGGCCCTTGGCCTTCTCGGAATCCGTGAACAGGCCGGTGGATTCGATCACATACTCGACGCCCAGGGCTTTCCAGGGAAGCTGGGAGGGATCCTTGGTGGCCATGACGCACTTGACCTCGTGGCCGTTGACCACGAGGATATCGTTCTCTTCCTTGGCCGGTTCGCTCTTCTTGGTGGACACGGTGTGCTTGAACTTGCCGTGAACCGAGTCGAATTTCATCTGGTAGGCGAAGTAGTCGGCATCGGTGGAGATGTCCACCACAGCCACCACGTCCAGCTTGCCGTCACCCTTGCCCAAAAGACCCTGGTCGCAAAGCGCCTGGAACGCCATGCGCCCGATCCGTCCAAAACCATTGATGCCAACCTTGATTGCCATAAGCGCCTCCCTGTGATCTGACCGTTTGCGTTTTAGTTAATGCAATCCCACCCACGCCCTTCAACGGCGCATAGGCTTTGCAAAAAATGAACTGATAAGATAAAGAATAACCGCCTCCCCGTCAAGCCGGGTTTTGGGGAAATCTGGAGGAAAGCGCCCCCCCCTGCATGCCGGATTACACAAGAAGACCGGATACCAGAAAAGAACCGGAAACGGACCGCCGCTCCTTCCTATGGCAAAGTCCGGGCCACACGTAAGCCGCTGTTGTCCCCCGCGGTAGCGGAAATGGCCGAATCGCGGGAAGCGGAACGGCATTCACTCGCGTAACCGAAGCCCCCGCCTCCCCGCAACACATGAAAATAGCCGGACCCGGCGCCCTTCGGATTGATCACCGCATTTGTCGTGTAATCGGCATACAAATCCAGGCACCACTCTGCCACATTCCCATGCATATCATACAACCCCCACGCATTCGGCTTGTACGACCCTGCCTTCGCGGTGCCTTTGTACGTGGCAGCCCCCTGAAGGGTTAAATCGCCTCCGTTTTTCGCATATCGGCCTACCACCGCCATATTCGTATCCGTCGTTCTGTTTGTCAGATTCTTCCCGCTGTTCAGCGCGGTAAGGGTGCCGGCCCGACAGGCGTATTCCCACTGCGCTTCCGTCGGCAAATCGATCGTCGCTAAACCTGTTTTCGCGCGGAGTTTACCCATGAAAGAAGACGCGTTCACTTTGCTGTTAACCGGCCAATTGACCGTCGAATCGTCTCCATAAATCGGATCTTCACGAATCCCGTTGTAATTAACCCGCTCCACAGGTCGTGTGGCGTAATACGCGTTGTTGTAGTACCAACTGGGCCGGTCTCCCATCACCAGCTCCCACTGACGTTGCGTCAACTCAAACACACCTATATAAAACGCTTTCGTCAATGTCACCGGATGCTGCGTCTCTGAGGTGTAGGTGGAGCGACCCAACTCGTTATTCGGACTGCCCATGATGAAAGAACCAGCCGGAATCTTCCGCAAGACCAGCTTGGTGGTTTTGTACGCGTCCGACCATCCGCCTTTGGGCACGCTGCCCAGGTACGTCACCGGATAACGAGTCGCATTCTTCCCGCCGGAAAGGTCGATCACCAGATATTTGTCAACCGGGCTGGATTGAACTCGGAAATAGGCAAACGACGTAATGCCCGGTGTTGTACCGGCATAGTCCGTGATTGACCAGCGCCACCTGCCGATCGAAATACTGTTCGTGGTCGGGTACCACTTGGGGGCGCCCGAAAGGGGCTGAAGGATCCAGGCTTTCTGCATGACAACATACGACCCGCTCTTGCTGTCATTGATGATCAGATCCGGGATCCATTTCTCCAATTGAAGCCGGTATCGGGAGGCGGAAGGGACACGGGTCCACGTGAACGCTTTGGGTGCCGGGCAATACACCAAACTGCCGCCCGGCGTCATGGTGCTCTTGACAGAAAAGGTCACCGGATCGCTCCAAACGCCTTTTCCAGTCGCCTCCACGCCACGCACGAAAACCGTATAATACCCCGGTGTGGTGACGTTTTCCAAGGTCAGCATCGTGCCGGTGACTCCAGCCTGAGCATCAAGCACCTTGCCATTGAACAGCAACGTCTCCTCATAGGATTCGACACCCTCGACCGGCTCCCACCCGACATCCACCGTCGTTGCATCAGACTCGGCCACGAGGTCCGACTCCAAGTTTGAAACGGCGGCCACGCCAGTCCGTGTCAACAAAACGACACCTAAGAAAATGAACGACATAAACCTAATCGACTTCATCTTCCGCATGATTGCCTCTTCTGTGAATCGTTTTGTAAACAAGATCAATCAATCCAATTATGATTGAGTTTGCGCGTTTTACGTCACAATGACAAACTAAAATATAAATCCGCGTTTCGCAGGCTGCAAAAAATTCTTTCTCGACGAAGCGCGAGCCGGGCAAAAATGAGACTGGCCGGCGGCTACAACAGCCCGAGCGCTTTTTTCTTTTCCAGAAACTTGATGTCCTCGGCATCGGAAGGCCGGTTGGCCCGCTTTTTACTCGCCAGCAAATCGGATCCGGCCAGGCAACGCACCGGCACCTGCTCTTCCGTCATATGCGTCACCGCTCGCTGCTCCGCCTCATCAAACGGCGGCAAGCCGGGACCGGCCAGATGGAACTGCAGCACACCCCATCGCGTCTGATACGTCTGCACGAAATTTTCGTCACCCGGCCCCATCGGGATCAGCGGCACATCAATCTCTCCAGCCAACACCTGATTAATCCGCTCCAGGTTGGCGCCATCCCGACTTGGAATATACACATCCCAGTCCATGGAAAAACGCGGACACCCCTCAAGCCGTACCGCTTGCCCTCCGATCACCAGATACCGCACGCCCCGGTCATTGAACCGCCGAATCACTTCGTCCATTGGGCGCCGCCTTGTTCAGCCAGTTGATCCCGCAGGGACTGCTTCCAATCATAAAGTTCCTTGTACGAATTAAAACGGCGGTGTCCAAATCGCGGCAAATTGGCAAGGCGGGGCAGTCGAACCGCCTTGCCTTCGCGCGCCCAGATTTCCAGCTTGCCGTCATAGTTGTCCATAATCTTCATATTTTGATTATGCCCTACTCCCCGCCGGCCCGCAAGCGTGAAGGCCGGCGAAAATCACAACCCGCCCCAGCTCATGGGCTCACTCGTTTAACCCTGTAGAACCGGTTCGTAACGCCACGGTCTGAGTCCCAATATCTGAGCACGCCGTTCGACACGGCCGCTTGCAGGCTCGACCCGTTTTCGCCCGCGCTATCCGGCGCCTGGCCCCACAACCCCGTCACCGTCGGCGCGGCCTCAACCCGGTACACGCCGCCGGACTTGGCGTTCCACGTGACACTCATCACGACGCTTTCCAACCCGTCAGCCGTCACGATTTTAAAGATATCCGTCGCGCTGTAAGGATCCGTACCCGCCGCAATTTCATGGCCATCGTCCGAGCCGTCGCCATCGCTGTCTTTCAACAACGGATTCGTGCCATACGTGCGCACCTCATCCGTGTCACTCAATCCGTCGCCATCCGTGTCAGACAGATCGACCCGAGTGCCCAACCGTTGCTCCTCGCCGTCCACTAACCCGTCGCCATCCGTGTCGAGGCGGGTCATCACCTGAACCGCGGTGGTGTTGTTCCGCTCGTCGAGCTCCCCCACCCCGTTGGTCGGATCGACCGCGATGTAGACCACCTCGAACGCCGTCGTAAAGCTCGCGCCACTCATGTCCCAGCTGAAACCCGCGTCATAGACGCCGTTCGTTCCAAAAGTCAACGCACCCAATGTGTCTTCGGCCAGCAGCGCGCCGTCTGAGGCGCCACGCCGGAACGTCACCGCCACACCCGCAGGCGCCGGAACCGCTCCCTCATTCATGACGGTGACCTTGATCAGTCGCACATTCGTGCTTTCGTTCATGACCTGAGCGCCCGCCACCGCCAAATCGGGCATCAGGGCCGCCAAGGTGGCCATATTGTTCGCGCGGTTACGGTCGTCCGTCTCCAGCGCCGGATCCACCACGGCATAAAGCACCACATTGCTGGCCGTCTCCGGCACCGTCCACGACACGGTCACCACCGCCGACGTCCCGCCCGGCAACCGCTCCACGCGCTGGGTGCCACCGAGCAGCACGCCACCCGCCGCCGGGTCGCCCTCGAACACGCACACCGCCAGGTTGCTCGCCGCCAGATCGCCCAGATTGTCAACCGTCACGGAGACCGCCACGCTTTCCCCGGCCGTCAACGCGTTGGTCGATAGCGCCAGGCCGTACGCCGCAATCGCCGGATCCGGCCCCACCGGATGGTCCAGCACGAAGAGATCCACCGCGCCAAAGACCGGCACACCGTTCGACTCGCCCACCGCCACCTTCGAATAGGCCAGGCGCAGCCGTCCATCCGCGCCAAACACGCCGTCGAACCCGCGCTCCAGCGCAGGATCTTCCATCAAACGCACGCCCCGGCCCCACAGCCGCTGAATCGGATCGTAATTCAAGATGTAGGGGTCGGGGCTGGCCTCGCCGGCGGCGCCGGCGTCCTGCCACACCACCGCCATCTGCCCATTTGGCCCGGTCACCAGCTTGAAGTCCTGCGCGCTGCTGCCGACTCCCACCTCGCCCACTTCAACAGGGTCGGACAGGCCAAGCCCCGTGGCCGACATGATCTTACCCCCCTGATACCACACCACCAGCACATGTCCTTCCGCATCATACCGCACATACGGGCGCGTGTCCTGCACCGCGTTGGAAGTCAACCGCAGATACGCCCCCCACTGCGTGCCGTCAAAACTGCAGCCGTAAAGCTCCTGATCGTCCCGCGTGGAAAGGTCGCCATCCCCGTCCAGCGCAAAGACAATCACAGCCTGCGTGCCATTGTAGGCCAGATCCAGATACGTCAGCGTCCCGAGATTCACCGCCACATAGTCCTCGTCCGACCAGACGCCGCCGCTCCGCTGGGCAAAGAGAATGCGGTTGGGTTCGGCGGGACTTCCGGTGGGGTTCAAATCGCGGTTGCGAATCCAGGCGACCATGGCGTTCCCGTCCGGCGCTGCCGAAAGCACCGGATTGTTATCCAGCCAGGCGTTGGCCGTCAGGTTGTGGCAGGTCCAGGCGCCCGTGGCGGGGTGGCGCTCGCCCACGGCAATCTCCAGCCCCTTCAACGCTTCATCGAGCGAGGCGTTGTTGGTCAGGGCCGCTCGTCCGTTCGCCCAGACTGCCAGCATGGTCCCGTCCGCCAGCGCCGCCGTCTTCGGCCCGAAGTCGCCCGTGCCGTCATCCCACACCGGAACGGGCGCCGACCATCCGCCCCCCGCGTTGTGGACCTCCACCAACTCGGTGCGGTTTTCCACGCTCCGTCCCTCGTTGTCGCGCAGATACAGCACATGGTTCGTGCTGCCCGCCGCAACCACGGCGGGTTCGGGATATGGATACCCATCCGTCATCAACGCCGACTCCGAGCCGCCCGTCAGCGCCATGATGCGCGGGGAGGACACGCTTGCGGCCAGCGCCATCACATTCCGCCGGGTCAGGTAGTTGCGCGAGACCGGCCGGAACGGCCTCGTATCAAGGTCGGCCAGGTTCAACGGCACGGCCGCCGGCGAGAGCGAAAGCGGCATCATCATGCCCGACGGGTTCTGGCCACCCACGATCCAGTAGGTGCCCGACCAGATTTCGATCGGCGCCGTGGCGAACCCGATCACCACCACCTGGGCGCCGATCTCACCCCCGATGCCCAGTTTGGTGCAGACCGTTGGCGGACTCTGGAACTCAAACTTGCCTGCCAGCCCCACATATCCTTCAAGCGCCAGCACACCGCCAACACCGCAACCCAGGACTCCCTGCACCTCCGGGAAGGCCTCGCTGCTCGCCACAAAAGCAGGCGTCCAGCCCTGCCCGGTTCCAAGATCGCTCACGCGGACTCCCAGCGCAAGCTCCGCGCTCACATCGGCCCGCAGGTAGATGGGCGGAGGCGCGTAGACATAATACGGCGCCGTGGAATAGCTGCCGTACACATTCAACCCCAGATAGCCCGAATTCACCACCCAGGCCCCCGCCGGCTGATTCCAGACGGCAACAACCTCGCCCTCCACGTCAAAACCGAATTCGACGCCTGCGGCTTCGCCGAACTTGCCGTCTGGCCGGCGTCCCTGAGTTCCGTTTAGCTTGGGTTTCTTATCCACGCCCGCCGCCGCTCCGATCGTCAACGTGCCGTCCCCGCTGAACGAGGCCTCAGCGCTGAACGTCGGCTCGATCCCCATGGTCTTACCAGGAAGTGGAATGCCGCCCACCTCCCCTTTCTTGCCCTTGAAGACCTCGATGTCAAACGATGGAGCCGTATAGGTGAGTTCATCGTTAAGAGCGAGCGTCTGGGGGTAAAATAGCTGGTGCACAATCGGCGGGAAGGGAGCCACATCGAAGTTCGCGCGGAACGGCTGCGAACGCGTGCCGTCCGTTGCCACAGCCACCACCTCGAGTTTACCGCCAGCGCCGAGTGCCCCCACATTCAAGGCCCGAGACGTATTGGGCCACGCCTGGCTCACGCCGTTGAATTCCAACCGGCTCACGGCCTTGCCTCCCGTGGAAACCTGCGCTTCGAATGCAACTAACAGATCCACGCCCGACAAGAAATACACATGCCGCCCACGTCCCCCATACGAGCCGTCGCAATAGCGGCTGCTGACGGCCGTGACCCGCATGGTGCCGACATCCCGCGTGTCCACCCGGAATGCGGAGGACTGCGCCGTGTGGCTGCCGGCCCGGGCCTCTTGCGCAAAGGCCGCAAAAAAGGCCATCACAACCGCCACGCCATGAAAGTACAAAGCCTTTTGATGGTCGTTCATCGTGCCCTCGGCGTGCTATCGGATTTCTTTTGCTTAGCTTGGCGCGGTCGATTAGTCCCCGCACCATAGGCCTCGCGTTTTTCAGCGACGCGGGCGGGAGCGCCGCTCCCAGCGCAAGCGTCCCGCGCCAGCGCGTCCACATCCAAACCAGGCCAGAGGTTGTTACGCCACTCCGAATAATCGAACGGTTCGCGCAACAGCAACGCCACAAACCGTTCGGCTTCCACAACCCCCAGCGCCCGAACCAGCGCGCGCATACCCAGCACCCGTATCTCCGTATCGGTCTTCATAGGTCGATCTCCTTCACAAACTGGACAGGGTCCAGGATCGTCGTCTCGGAAAAAGGGGGGCGTTTCCCGAGGAGTCCTCGATCCGTGGTAAGGAAGTGACTGCAGCCCGCCTCCACGGCGCAGGCAACATGGATCGCATCCGCGGCCCCAAGCCCCCGGCCCGCAAAGGCATGGGCCTTCTCCTCAACCGGTTCCGACCAGCCGATGTTGAGCGCCGCCGCCGCTTTCCATCCGGTGATCGTCTCCCGCCGCTCCCGAAACGGATTGGCCCTGTTCTCGAAATCCAGCATGAACGACCAGGCGAAAGCCACGGTTCCGCGACGAAGCAACTCCTGAATGTGCAACTTCGCCTCGGCCTCCAGCCTCACGCGCATGGACCACGGATCGTCAAACGGCCGGTTGAAGCAGCAATTGTCCAGGTAGATCAGCATCGCGGCGTCTCCTCCATTCCGTAAAAGGCCCCGGCGCGGCGTTCGCTTGCGCTACCAGCCGCCCGGGACAGGGCTTGTTCGTTCCCGCCAGCGCGGGACACAGGCCACACCGGATGGGACCCTGCCTGTCCTTGCGGCACGGTGCTGACGGCGCGGAAGCCGATGTTGTTGTTCCGGTTGTCAGGCCAGTTGTTGTTGCGATTCGCGGATCGGCAGTTCCTCGCGTTGTTGTTCCAACTCCCGCCCCGTTTCATCCGGTTCGACCCCGACGCCGCACCTTCTCCGGCTGCCCAATCCATCTTCGTCTTAAGAATGTTCTTGAATCCAAACCAACGCACCCCGCCATCCGCCGAGACAGCGCAGGCTTGCAGCCGGGCCTCAGCCAGAATCCCTTTCTGGTGTGCACGCTCGCGCCCCGAAAACTTCCGCCTCGTCCGCAGGAACCGCTCACGCTGCAACCGCCAGCATGAAGGAAAAATGCGCAACCCCAGAAAGGGCAAGCCTTCCGTCACGGGGGCAAGCCGCGTCGCCTCTGCCTTCAGTTCCAGCCCGCGCTCGTCCCGCAACCACCGCTCCGCATCTTCCAGAGCCAGCCAGCACGCGGCCTTCGTTTTCGCAAACATCGCCATGTCGTCCATGTACCGGATGTAGCCCGACAGGTGCATGCCCCCTTTGGCAAAATGGTCGAATCCATCCAGATAGGTGTTCGCAAACCACTGGCTGGTCAGGTTGCCGATCGGCAACCCACAGCCCTCAATCTGGCCTGGAACCTGATGCCGGACGATCCTCTCGATCAGTTCCCTCACCTCCCGTTCGCGGAACATCGGGAGCAACACGGCCAGCAACCGGTCGTGCCCGATGCTGTCGAAATAATGCCTGACATCGATCTTGCAGTACCACGGGTTTTGCCGCACCAGTTCCCGCGCCCGCTGGCAAGCCCGGTGTGTGCCCTTGCCATCACGACAGGCATAACTGTCTTCAGTGAACCGCCGCTCCAGCAACGGCGTGACCACACCGCACAGAGCGTGATGCAACACCCGGTCGCGCACCGGCGCGCAACTGATCGTGCGAGGCTTCGGGTCCTGCACGCGGAACTGTCGATACGCGCCGGGACGATAGGCGCCGGCAAGCAGTTCTTCCCGCAGGTCTTCCAAATTGCTATCCAATTTCAGGGTGAAATCCTGCACGGCCAACGAGCTCATGCGTCCCTTGCGCACACGCCCCCACGCCACCAGAAAATTCTCCGGCGCGGTGATCCGCTCCCAAAGCTGGCCGTAAGACGTCACGCCTTTTGCTCCGCTTTTTCAGGTTCCACTTTCGCCGCAGCCTCGGGAATCGTCCTCATCAATTCCAGAACCGCAGCGCCATAATCGCGGCAAAACGCCTCGCCTATCCCCGTGACCTCCTTCAGTTCCGCCAAACTTTTCGGCACGCGATTAACGATCTCCGCCAGTTGCGCGTTCCGGGCCACCGCGTAGGCCGGTTTGCCGTCTGCCTTAGCCCGGTCGTTCCGCCAGCGTTTCAGGTCGCGGTAGATCGCCCGCCTGTCCTCCGGCACGCTCTCCTCGGGGTTTGGGGCGTTTGGATCACGTGGCCGATACCCATCCGAAGGGCCATCACCAAGCATGAGAACCAATGCAAGGTGCGGCACGTTTCCGTGCATAAAGAAGTGCTCGCGCGCCTCCAGCACCTCGCGGCCCGCAGACGCCTGACGCAATGCTTCCTCCGGGAAACCCTGCATCCCTTCCTGATATCTCAGCGTAACCACCCGAACGTTCATGCGGTCGTTTTCTCCACCATTTTGGCGCCGCTTACGCGGCGTACATCAGAAACTCTCAATCCTCCAGCGGCTTTCGCGGCCTGTCCCATCTCCGCTACCGCGGATGGGCCAAGGCCGCCCGCCGCTGATATTTATGGCAGGGTCCTGACGGCGCGGAAGCCGAGGTCGCCGCTCCGGCCGCCAGGCCAGCGGTCGCTGCGATCCGCGGAACGACAGTACCGCGCGCTGTAGTACCAACCCCCACCCCGATACACCCGGTACGACCCCGACGCCGCACCTCGCGGATCGCTCACGGCCCCAGGATACGTCCCATACCAGTCCAAGCACCACTCCCACACGTTGCCGTGCATATCATACAGCCCCCACGCGTTCGGCAAATAACTGCCCACCTTCGCCGTCGCCACACTCGTATCCCCGTTTTGACTGTATCCGCTCCCTCCGTTATACCAGTACCGGCCCACCTCAGCCATGTTGGGACAAGGATCCCATTCGCTTGTCAGGTTCTTCCCGCTGTTCAGCGCCGTGGTCGTGCCGGCCCGGCAGGCATACTCCCACTGCGATTCCGTCGGCAGGTCGAAGGTCGTCAGCCCCGTCTTCGTGCGCAGCTTGCCCATGAAGGACGTTGCGTTCACCGCACTGTTCCCAGGCCAGTCCACAGCCGAATCGTCCGAGTTGGCGGGATTCTCGCGGACATCATAGTAGCTGACCTGCTCCACGGGCCGGGAGGCATAGTATGAGGAATTGTTGAACCAGCTCGGCCGGTTCCCCATCACCAGTTCCCACTGCCGTTGCGTCACCTCGAACACCCCAATATAGAACGCCTTTGCCAAGGTCACCTGATGGAGGCCGTAGTCGCTGGCCCCAGGATAGTCTGTTGACCTGCCGCCCATGGTGAAGGTTCCCGCCGGAATCTTCCGCATCACCAGCTTAGTGGTCTTGTACGTATCGCTCCAACCGCCAGACGGCACGGCATTCAAATAACTCACCGGGTAGCTCGATGCCGACGGACCACCGGAAAGATCGATCACCATGTAGTCGCCGGCCACCACCGGAGTCGTGCCGTCATCCGCCGTGACGGAAACGCGCACGCTCTCCGAAAACTGACCGGACCAGTCCGCGCCCGCATCCCAGACCATGCGCTTGCCCGCGCCCGGCGCGATGCCCGCTCCAACATTGCCTGTAAGGCTCGTGGCTGGCACCGCCGTGCCATTGTCCGTGATGGCCACCGAAACCGTCAGCCGGTCGCCGTCGGAATCCGCCGCATCATACCAGATGTCCACCAGCTTGGTCCCGGCACGTTGCGAAGCCCGGACATTGGAGACCACCGGATTGGCGGCGAAGACGGAGGAGACGACACTCGCAAAAACAAGGCCAAAAAGAGTCGAATACCACGACGATTTCATGCTCACCCTTTCTCGTTAAGGCCGCAATCCCGTGTTCATCAACGGTCAAGCCATTACTCATACTAGTGAGAACGGCATGCGTTGTCACGCCCTGAAACAGCGCCCGCGCCTCTGCGAGTTGAAACCAATGGACTCTTGCGGGATTGGCACGGGAACCCTTCGGCAAGCTCAGGGCAAGCCGCAATCGCGAGCCGCCATTCAATCGGCGGGCATCCTACAGCACAGAACTGGAAGGGTGTGTCTCCGTCGAGCCGCGCACGCCGTGCGGCGCTAAACAACCCCAGGTGCCATCCCCTAAACGGGCTTTTCTCGGAAACCCAATCGCGCGCCGCCCGAGGTGCTCGACAGAGCCCAGGGCGCGCGAAGCGTTCAGGCTTGCGGCGTTTCGATCAGGCGAAAATGGACGCGACGATTTCGAGGCGCAGCCGCCTGACGGCGAGGCGGCGTGGGCTCGTGCCCCGACGACTCCAGCCGGAAGGCGGATCCGCCCGAAAGCGGCCGGCCATTTACGCCCGAAACGCCACAAACCGCTCAACCATTCCGCCAGACAGCCACGATGCGGCGGCGGCCCTACCCCTTGGTCGTCTCGTTCCGATACACGCCCATGACGCGGCAACCATCGGTAACAGGCCCCAGTTCGCCCAGCACGGCCTTCATGCGGGGCCCGTCCGCGTGCTCCGCGGCTTCCAGGAAAAATCCGTATTCCCACGGCTTCCCGGGCAACGGCCGGCTCTGGATGAACGTGAGGTTGACCCCGTGCGCGCGGAACGGCTGCAGGCACTCGAGCAGCGCGCCCGGCCGGTTGGCCAGGACAATGTGCAACAACGACCGCCAGTCCCCCGCCGCGCCCGCCGCCGGCATGGGCCCCGCCGAGGCCTTGCGAATCACCAGGAACCGGGTGGCATTGCCGGCCTCGTCCTGGATGGTTTCGGCCAGCACGCTCAGCCCATACAACTTGGCCGCATATTCCCCGGCAATCGCGGCCGCATCCTTGTGCTCGCGAATGCGCATGGCCGCGTCCGCCGTGCTGCTCATGGCCACCCGTTCGGCCCCGTCCAGATTGGCGTCCAGCCATGCCTCGCACTGGGCCAGCGCCTGGGGATGACTGTAGACCACCTTGATCCGGCCCAGCGGAGGCGCTTCGCCGGACCCCAGCAGGGCCTGGCGAACCGGCAGGCTGAACTGCGACTGCACCACCACCCAATCGCACCGGGCCAATTGGTCCAGCGTCTGGGTGACCGGCCCCTCGGTGGAATTTTCCACCGGCACCACGGCTTCATCAACATGCGATAGCGAGTCGGGCGCCAGGCTCCAGAACACCTCCCGGGCGGTCCGGCACGGGTAACACTCGAAGCCTTCCTTATAATAGGTCAAACAGGCCTCGTGGGAATGCGTGCCCTCGGGGCCAAGGAATGCGATTCGTTTCGTCTTGCGTTTTGTCGGGGTCATAACTGAATCTCCTGTTACTGAAAAACAAAAAACCGCGCGCCCGTTCAGCCGGACACGCGGTTTTCCCTCAATCAACCTGGTTGCATGACACGCTACCCGGCCGACCGGACCGCAATGTCCGGCAACCTAAAGTAAAACGCAAACAGGTGATAATTGTTCATTTCCAAATCAGTTTCGACAAAACCGGCCGAAATGTCAAGCGCCGCTTCCACCGCGCCGAGAGCGAACGGGACGCTCGTGACAGACCGAGTGCTTGCCCGCTCTGAAAAGACTTGTGACGCCCCGATTTTCTTTGTTATTTTCTCCCAGTAACAATCCGCTTTCCCAAGGAATACCTCTATGCTCCGTAAAGCCCTAGCGCTTGCCTGTTCAACCCTTCTGGCGTCGGGCTTCTCCCTGCCCGCCATGGCCGCGCTTCCGTGGGAAGTCAAGGACCTCAACCCGGTAACGGTCCGCGCGGTGACTGACCAGGCCCCCGTGACGCTCGTCACGAACGGCCAGCCCGCAGCCTGCATCGCCGTGGTTGGGAAAAAGGACAGGCGGCTTTCCACCGCCGCCACCAAATTGCAGCTGTTCATCGAAAAAACCTCCGGCGCCAGACTGCCCCTCGTCAACACCGTGCCCGAAGGCCCCGCCATCGTGATCGGCGCCTGCCCCCAGGCCCTGGCCGCCGGATTGGATCCCGACCAGATGCCCGTGGAAGGGTTTTCCATCAAAACCGCCAGCAACAAGGTCTTCATCGTCGGGAACACCAATTCGCCCATCAATGCCGCCAGCTGGGGGGTGTTCGAATTCGCGGAACGCTTCCTCGGCGTGCGCTGGTTCCTGCCCATGCCCCAAACGAACGGGGACGACCTTGGCATCTGCGTGATCCCGGCCCGCACCTTGACCCTGCCGCCCGCCTGGATCGAAGACGCCCCCGTGTTCCGCAAACGCGTCATCTGGCCCGACACGAGCGACGCCTGGCACGGCGCCGGGCTCAACATGGGGCCCCTCCACCAATTCCTCCGCTCCGCCACATCCTGGCCCGTGGAGCTTCAGGGTCACTCCCCGAACTGGAAAAAAACAGAATATACGAATACCTGCCCCGAGGTGTTTCAACTCAAGGCGGACGGCACCCGCGACTTCGGAATCCTGTGCTATGGCAATCCCAAAACACTCGCGTGCTATCTGGAACAGATCCAGAATTTCGTGGATGGGAAAAAATACACGCTGGGCATCGTCAACAAACAAGCCATCACCGTCTCCCCCGCCGATGTCGAACTGGCCTGCTCCTGCAAGGACTGCCAAGCGCTTTGGAACAAGGACGGCGGACAGTATGGCGCCGCCTCCCGGGTCATGGCCGGATTTGTCGACAAACTGGCGCGCGAAATAAAACGCCGCTGGCCGGATCGTCCTTTCACGGTCATCTTCCTACCCTACCTGAACTACACCACCTGCCCCTCCGGCGTGTTATTTCCCGACAACGTCGAAGTCCAGATCTGCGGCATGCCCGGCCTGGCCGCCTACAAAGAACCCGCCGTCCTGGCCGCCGAGCAGGGCAACATCGACCGGTGGATGGACGCCTCCGGCCGCAAAGTCCAGAACTGGCACTACGATGTCTGGCCTGCCCACAAAACCAAAGCCGCCTACGAATACCCCCATGTCGTCCAGCGCTTCTACCAGGCTAACCGAGACAAGACCATCGGATCCTTCATCAACGGCGAGTTCAACCACTGGCCCCGCCAGCACATCAGCCTCTACGTGTGGCTGAAATGCCTTTGGAATCCGGATTTTCCCGTGGAGGCCGCCATCGACTCCTTCTGCGAGCGCCTGTTCGGGCCAGCCTCGAAAACCATGTGCGAGCTCGTCGGGCTCCAGATCTCCGGCTGGGAGGACAGCCGCTGGCCCGAGGGCCGTTTTTCAACCCGGGCCATTTACGAAATCAGCTTCCCGCGAGACACCGTCAAGCGCATGGAAACCCTCTTTGCCCAAGCCCGGAAGGAAGCGAAAAACGACCCGCTGGCCCTGAAAAGGCTCGACTATCTCGCACCCGATCTGGAGGAATTCTTCACGGAATCCCGGAATTGGGCCGAGGGCACCGGTTTCCGGCCCTTGCTCCTCCAGAAAGTGGGAGAGCCCCCGGTAATGGACGGAAAACTGACCGATGCGCAATGGGAACGCGCCCAGGCAAACAGCCTGGTTGTCGCTACCGGCAAAGACAAAGGGAAACCCGCCACCTATCCCACCACGGTTCAAGGGCTTTGGACCCCCGACGGCGTTTACCTCGGCTTCCGGATGACCGAACCCGCTCCCGACCGGCTTGAAACCCGCCACGGCGGCCATGACAACGGGGAGATGTGGTGGGACGACAACGTCGAGCTCTTTCTCGACCCCGCCGGCCAGAACGCCGGCGATTTCTACCAGCTCATCATCAACGCCGCACAGGCCACGCTGGACAACCACAATAAGGATCTGACTTGGGAAGCCACGGGCCTGAAAACCGGGGTCTTTATCGGGCCGGACTACTGGAGCCTCGAAGTCTATCTGCCCTTCACCCTCTTCCCGAACGCCCGCCTCCCCACCCCGGGCGCCGCGAGCACCTCCTTCTGGACCGGCAACTTCACCCGCCATCGCGTCACGGACAACTCGAACATCGCGCCAGTGAAGCCGAAACTCGAGGGCAGCAAGCGGGAATACCAGCGCATGAACACCACCGGGTCGGTCACGAGTGACAACCTGGCCGACTTCGCCGAAATCCGTTTCTCGGAATAATCCTATGCAACTCCACTGTGAACCTCTCTCCGTTCTCGGCTCCCGGCATGGCATCATCGTCGACCCCATTGCCCATCGGCTCCGCCTGATTCGCTTCGATCCCTACACCCGGCTTCCGGCGGCACAGGTCTCGGCCGGCGCCATCATCCACGGCCAGCGACGGGTCTTTCCGCTGGGCGGCGCGGGCCAGCCGTTCGACTTCACCGATCAGCGCATCACGCCCTGCTCCATCCGGCTGATCGGCGTGGATGCGGAGTCGGCGCTGAAAGTCAGCCTCACCTTCATCACCCCCTTCCTTCCACGCGATCCGGATTTCTCCACGACCCCGATTCTCGGCATCCGCCTGGACGTGGAACATCTGCCCGGTCACTTCCGCTGGAACGCCAAAATCAACCGCCCGGACGCCGTGGAGCTGTTCTTCGAAATCGGCGGCGAGGGCTTTAGCTTCACCCCGACCGCTCCCGATGCAGGCGATCTGCGGTTCACCAGCACCGCCTGGCGCCAGCCCAGCCCCCCGGCGGGCGAAACCCTGCTGGAGGAAACCATTCCCCAACACGACCGGTTCGTAGGCCTCTCGGGCCAGGTCACGCCCACGGGTTTCAGCCGCCTCGTACAAACCGCGGAACCGGCCGGACAGTCCCTCACCCTCGCCTGGTGCACCCATCACGCCCCGGTGATGGACGTGTTCGGCAAGCGCCACCCCTTCCGGTTCACCCGCCGGTTCGCCGACCTGGCGGCCGTGACCGCCTGGGCCCGCACAGACGGGGCCTCCCTCTTCGCCAATGCGGAAAAAGTGGACGGCATCGTGGCCCAAAACTCCTGCTCAGCCGCCACGAACGCCCTCCTGGCCCAAACCCTTCACTCGTGGCTCATCAACACCTGGTGGCTCGACCGGGACGGCCGGGACTGGCTCTCCGTCTGGGAAGGCAACTGCCACTTCCACTCGACCGTGGACGTGGAATACACGCAAGCCCCCTTCTACCTCGCCCTCTGGCCCGAGCTGCTAGGCTATGAGCTGGATCACTGGCCCGAATTCGCACGCGACGGCTCGCTCATCCTCGGCAGCCGGGGCGCCGGGCTCCGCTTCCAGTCGCACGATGTCGGCGTCGGCGCCTCCGCCAACGGCCAGGCCTACCACCACGACATGGCAATCGAGGAAACCGCCAACTACGTGATCCTCCTTTTCCTCTACTGGCGGCGCACCGGCGACTTCTCGAAAATCCACGCCAACCGCTCCACGCTCCTCGACTACCTCGCCTTCATCACCGCCTGCGACACCACCGGCTCGGGCATTCCCGATCAAGGCGTCGCCAACACGGTGGACGACGCCTCCCCCGCCATCCAATTCGGCCGCCAGCAAACCTACCTTGCCGTGAAATGCCTGGCCGTCTGGACCACGGCGGCCCTCATGCTCCGGGAACTGGGGGACCCCGCCACCGCCACGGAGGCCGACGCACACGCCGCCCGCATCCGGCGCGCCGTGGAGCGGCGGGCCTGGAAAGGCGATCATTACGCCGTCCTGCTCACCCCCGGCGGCAAGGGAATCCTTAATCCCTGGACCGGCAAGACGCTTGACCTGGATGAAATTCCCGGCTGGGACAGCGCACACATTTACACCGAAAACGCCATGGCCGCCCTCGACATGGTCGGACTCGACCTGGGCCTGTCCCGCCGCCGGATCCGCACCGACCTGCGCGTGGCAGCCGAGGCGTGCCTGCGCGAATACGGCTGCATCCACACGGCCTACGCCCACAACACCCTCTCCGGCACGGTCATCGAAGGCCTGGTGGGCGCCGCGCTCAACCCCGGCTGGATTTCCATGAACCTGCTGCGGGACATGGCCGCGTTCTACCGGGGCGTGGACCTGCGCCCGTTGACGGACCGCTACTGGGCCTGGCAAACCACCACCAACGCCCAGCACCCCGTGGGCTTTTTCGAGACCTTCAACGGCAACAACCTCCACCTCTACCCGCGCGGCGTGGCGGTCTGGGGCTTTTTCGATGCGCTCGCGGGCCGGATCTTCGATGCGGTCCGGAACGAGGAATCCTTCCACCCGGCGTTTCCACAGGTCCGGGTCCCCATCCTGCTCGACGCCGACTGGAAACACGGAACCTGCCGAATGGCGCAATCGTAACCTTCTCGTTGTCTTAACCACCCCTAAAACGGAACCCATGACCATGACAGACCTTCGGCTCGCACATATCGGCTGGCTCACCAACGACAACGGACCGGGCTACAAGACCGTCGCCTGGTGCGACATCAACGAGTCCAAAATGACCGCCGCCAAAGGCAAACACCCCCACATCACGATGTACACCGACTATCGCGTGATGATTCAGAACGAGAAACTGGACGCCGTCTTCATCTCCACCCCGAACTTCGTTCACGCCGCACAGGCCGTGGCATTCCTGGATGCCGGCGTAAACGTGTTCCTTGAGAAACCCATGGGCATCAACAAGGAGGAGTGCGATGCGGTGCTTCAGGCCGCCACCCGCAACAACCGCATTTGCGTCATCGACTTCGAGCTCCGAGTCTCGTTCTTCGCCAAACGCCTCCGGGAGGTGATCGAGGGCGGGCTTTATGGCGCCCTCAAGCGCCTCGAATTCATCCACTACCGCGGTTGCTGGCTCGAGGAGGGAAACGGAATCTGGCGCACGCGGCCCGAAAAGAGTGGCGGCCTCTATTTCATGGAGCCCATCCACGAAGTGGACATATTCCGCCAGTTCGGCGGGGAAATCACCGCCGTCCAAAGCGTGGCAGGCCCCAACGTCCTGCCCCAGTACCGGTTTCAAGACAACGTCTGCTCCCACTTCTTTTTTGCAAACGGCGCCTTGGGCACCCTCCTCACCTCGCATACCCACAGCGCCTTCACCACCGATCCCGCGAAATGGAACCGCGACATGGGCCACAGCATGGACCTGGTCCTGACATTTGAAAAAGGCTCGGTCGGAGTGGACCTGCTGGCCTTGAAAGTCACGTGCAACAAGTTCGTGGAATACCCCGCCGGCACGGGCGCCACGCGCGTCGAGTTCGATCATCTCGAGGATTACACCACGCTGGGATCGACCGCCTTTCACCATGACATTGGCGCCATGCACCGGGAATTCATACAACGCCTGATGACCGGCCAAACGCCAGTCGTCACCACACTCGATGCCTGGAAAACCCACAGGGTCTGCCTCGCCGCCGAACAATCCGTCCGAGAGGAAGGGCGCCGGGTCGCCGTGGACTTCACCCTGCCCCGGGGCGTGAACGGGTAAACACCGCCCACTCGACATGAAAAAATGAAACGGCCGGGATACCGAAGCATCCCGGCCGATTCGATTCGTTCTGTTTTAGAGGGCCGCGACCGGATACAGCAACCGACTGACCAGGTTGGCGATGACCAACAGCCCCAACCCCTGCTGCAACATGCACCGCAGTCCGATGCCTTCGGCCTCGCTCAGCAAGATGTGGCCCTTGAAGCCCTCCTTGCCGTCCCCTTTGCTCTTGCGGGATATATCCAGCGAATACCCCGTCGGATCCGCGTTCTTGCGAAATCCGATCACGGTCGTCATATCGCCGGCATCATGATACAAACCCTTCCCGCCCTTGACCGACTCGGCCCTGCCTTCCAGCACGGTCAGCAATTCCCCGGCGTCCATGAAATCAATCTTCACGGTCGCGCGGTTCTGCCAGTCGAACGTGGCGGCGGTGCGGGCACCGTCTTCACTCCGGGACGATGCCGTCTTCTGCTTGGCCATCTCGAGGAAAAAACAGCTGTCGCGCTCTTCCTCGGGTCGGCGAAGTCGGAACGCCAACCGCACAGCGGCCCCCGTTCCGGCTTGGGTGGGATGATAAAAGATCAGGCGATCATTGTACGTGAGCTTGCGAACATCCGTCGTAACAGGTTCAGTCATGAATAGGGTCCTTCTGCTTGACGCAGGGCCCCTTCCGGAATGTCGAAGAAAAATCTACCAAATCTGCCGATCCGGTCAAGCGATTAATATACGGATTAATATACGGAATTCGCCCCTGTTCGTACCGCATTACCCCTGCATTTCGGTTGCATCCGGGAGTCAATCTTTATAGCATATCCGCAATCGAAAAAAGGATGCATATGCCCCGAAAAGGAATCATTTTGGCCGGTGGCGCCGGAACGCGCCTGTTCCCGGCCACTCAGGTTGTCTGCAAGCAATTGCTGCCGATTTACGACAAGCCCATGATCTACTACCCCCTGTCCACGCTCATGCTGGCGGGCATCCGGGATATTCTCCTCATCTCCACGCCAGAGACGACCCCTCTCTTCCAGAATCTGTTTGGAGACGGCTCCCAGCTCGGCCTCTCCATCTCCTACAAGGTCCAGAACGTCCCGAACGGGCTGGCCCAGGCCTTTGTGCTGGGCCGTGAATTCATCGGGAATGATCCGGTATGCCTGATCCTGGGCGACAACATTTTCTATGGCGACGGGCTCACGCGCATGCTCCAGCAGGTATCGGAATCCTCCGGCGCCACGGTGTTCGGCTATCGTGTCCATGACCCCGAGCGCTACGGCGTCGTGGAATTCGACGCCCAGGGGAAGGCGATCTCCATCGAAGAAAAACCGAAAACGCCCAAATCCAACTACGCGGTCGTAGGCCTCTATTATTATGACAACGACGTCGTCCAGGTGGCCGCATCACTGAAGCCCTCCCCCCGGGGCGAATACGAAATCACGGATGTGAACGCCCATTATCTGAGCCAAAACAAACTTCAAGTCCGGGTCATGAGCCGCGGATTGGCGTGGCTCGACACGGGCACCCATGACTCCCTGGCCGATGCCACCGCCTTCGTGAAGGCCATTGAAGACCGGACCGGGCTGAAAATCGGCTGCATCGAGGAAATAGCCTTCCGCATGGGATTCATCGACAAGGCCCAGCTGGCCTCCCTGGGCAAGGCCCTGGCAAAGTCCGCCTATGGCCAATACATCGAACGCCTGGTTCTTCACCCCTAAGCCCCGCCGGAGTCATCCCCATGCGCATCCTCATCACCGGCGGCAAAGGCATGCTGGGCCGGACGCTTTCCCGGACACTGGCCCGACACGACCTGCACGTGGCGGATCTTCCTGAAACCGACATCACCTCGCCCCGCGCCATCGACGCCGCGATTCGGGATTTCAAACCTGAGACGGTGATCCACGCCGCCGCCATGACCGCGGTGGACGCCTGCGAAACCAATCCTGACCTGGCGTTCAAGGTGAACGCCGTCGGCTCCGCCAATGTCGCCACCGCCTGCCACCACCACAAGGCCCGGTTAATCGCCCTCTCCACGGATTACGTGTTCGACGGCTCGCTCCCCCGCCCCTACCACGAATGGGACAATCCCACCCCTTGCACGGTCTATGGCGCCAGCAAGCGAGCCGGCGAGACGGCCGTTCAAACACTGTGCCCGGATCACCTGATCATCCGAATCGCCTGGCTCTATGGACCGGGCGGCCCCAGCTTCCTGCATACCATGCTGAAACTCGGGGCACAGACGGGCGACCCTTTGAAAATCGTGCGGGACCAGATCGGCAACCCCACCTCCACCGACGCGGTGGCCCACCTGATCGAACGGCTCCTCGATGAACCGGTTTCCGGCATCCTTCATGGCTCCTGCGAGGGGGAGTGCTCCTGGTACGACTTCGCCTGCGAAATCTTCCGACACCGGCCCGCCGCACGCGAAATACGCCCCTGCTCCACCTCGGAATTTCCGCGGCCCGCGCCCCGCCCCGCAAATTCCCGCCTGGACAAACGCCATCTCCGCCTTCTGGGAATAGGCCTGATGCCGGACTGGAGGGAAGCCCTCTCCCAATTTTTCACGGAACACCCCGAGCTCTAGAGGTTTCTCATGCCCTTCGATTTCCAGACGCTGGCCATTCCGGATGTGAAACTGGTGATTCCAAAAGTTTTTCCGGATCCCCGCGGCCTGTTCATGGAATCCTACAAGGAAAGCGCCTTTGCCGAGCAGGGCATCCGGGGCCCGTTCCCGCAGGACAACCAATCCACCTCACACCAGGGGGTGCTCCGAGGGTTGCATTTTCAAAAGGCACCGTATGCCCAGGCCAAGATGGTCCAGGTCCTGTCCGGTGTCATTTACGACGTGGTCGTGGATGTACGCCCCGGTTCCGCCACCCGGGGGCAATGGCTCGGCGTGACCTTAGATGCCGCCAAGCCCAGCCTGCTTTTCGTCCCGGAAGGCTTTGCCCATGGGTTCCTGGTCTTAAGCGAAAAGGCCCATGTTCTCTACAAGGCCTCCTCGGAATACCGGCCGGAAGCGGAAGGCGGAATCCTCTGGAACGACCCTGACCTGGCTATCACCTGGCCCCTGGCGAATCCCGTTTTATCGCCCAAAGACGCCATCCTCCCCCGCTTCAATGATTGCGCACCCGCATCGGGTTGTGCTATAAGAACAGACTTTTAACAGCCCGCCCAGGAGGGTGCCCCGTGTATTTGAAAAGCCTCGACATGACCGGCTTCAAAAGCTTCGCCGACCGGACCCGGTTAGAGTTTACGCCCGGCATGACGGCCATTGTCGGTCCCAACGGCTGCGGAAAAAGCAACGTCTCCGACGCCGTCCGCTGGGTGCTCGGCGAACAAAGCGCCAAAGCCCTGCGCGGACACAAGATGGAAGACTGCATCTTCACCGGAACCGACTCCCGGAAACCGCTGAACCTTGCCGAAGTGAGCATCACCTTCTCCGAATGCGAAGGCGTCCTCCACTCCGATTACGACGAAGTCACGGTCACCCGCCGGGTCTTCCGCTCCGGCGAAGGCCAATATTTCCTCAACAAAGTGCCCTGCCGCCTCAAGGACATCCACCGCCTGTTCATGGGAACCGGCATCGGAACCTCCTCCTACTCCCTCATGGAGCAGGGGCGGATCGATCAAATCCTCAGCTCCCGCCCGGAAGACCGCCGGGAAGTATTCGAGGAAGCGAGCGGCATTACCAAATTCAAGGCCGACAAACGGGAATCCCTGCGCAAACTCGAGCAGACCGACCAGAACCTGTTACGCTTGCAGGATGTCATCCGCGAAGTGAAGCGCCAGATTGGCTCCCTCCAGCGCCAGGCGGGAAAGGCCCGGCGCTACAAAGAGCACCGCGAGGAACTGAAGAAAGTCGAAGTCTGCGTCACCCGCGACCGCCTCCGTGCCATGGACTCGGAGCTTCAGGAACAAACCACGCGGTTGGAAAGCCTGTCCGCCACAGTGCAGGGGCTCCACACCGATCTGGAACACGCCGAGGCCGCAGATCACGAACTCCGCGCCACCATGGCCTCCACGGACCGGCGGACCGAAGACCAGATGCAGGTCTGCAGCGAATACCGCGCCCGACTGGAACAAACCCGCGCCCTGATCCGCGTGAATGCGGAGCGGATCGGCGAAATCAAGGCCCTTGCCGAACGGGACTCCGGCGACATCCTGCGCGCCAACGACCAGATCAAGCGTTTAAAGGACTCCCTGGTCTCGCTCGCGTCCGAAATCGAACTGGCCGAAGCCGGCCGTCAGGCCACCGAAGCGCAACTCAAGGAAAAGCAGGACCGCCTGACCGCCGTTGAAGCCCAGGCCGAGGGCGCCCGCCGCAAAGTCCAGGAACTCCGCAACGAATCCATGGACCTGGAAACACGCGGCTCCAAAGCCCAAAACGACTTGATGCAGATGGAGACGCGCGAACACGCCAACGTCCTGCGCCGCGAACGCCTCACCGTGGAACACACCCAGGTCGGGCGTATGGCCGAGGCCTACCAGGAGCGCGACACCCAGATCCAGGCGGAACTGGACGCCCTGCGGGACAAAGTCGAACAATACGACGGCATCCTCGCCGCCCTGGCCGGCAATCGCGCACAGATGATCGAGCACGTCGAAAAAATCCGCTCGGAAGTCAACACCTTGCGCACGCAAGTCGCCTCCCGCCGGGCTCAAGTGGAAATGCTGGCCGGACGCGAAGCCGCCGGGGAAGATTTTCCCGCCGGCGCCCGGATGGTCCTGGATGACGCCAATCCTCTCGCCCTCAACCGCGATCGGATTGTCGGCTCGCTGGCCGGACAAATCGATGCCGATCCTGAATATCGCACCGCCTTGCAGGCCGTGCTCAGGATCTGGGCCGATGCCGTGGTCGTAGCCGATCCCGAAGCCGCGCTTCAAATTCTCTCCCGCCTGCAGGATAAATCGGAAGGAGCCGCACGCCTCCTCTCTGCCTCCCTTCCCCGGCGCGATCCGCGCCCCCCCGCGATTCTGCCTGACGGTGGAGAGCCACTCGCCGCCCACGTCCGATGCCCCGACAGCCTCCGGCCCCTGATTGAGGCGCTTCTTGAAAATGTCACGGTCTGGGGTGACCGCAGCCGGATCCCCCATCCCATCCCCGACGGAGCCACCATCGTCACCCGCGATGGCGCCCTGCTGCGGCACGGCTGGATGTTTGAATTCTGGATGCCCGACACCGCCGGATCGGACCCCATGTCCCGGAAACTCCTCTCGGCCCAGCTCCAGGAGGAAACCGACCGACTCACGCGTGATTTCGACAAACGGGAAGAAACCCTGCACGCCCTGGCCGCGGAGGGGGTCACGATCGAGCATTCCACAACCGAGGCAAGGTCTGCCTGGGATGAATACCGCAGGATGCTGGCCCAGAAGGAAGGCGAAGCTCAAATCGTGAGGCAGGAAGGCGCCCAATCCAAAAAACGCCTGGAAACGGTGACCTGGGAACTTGAGGAACTGAAGAAGCAGACCGCCGGAAGCACCGCCGAGCAGCAGTCCCTGGCCGAAAAGCTGGCCGCCCTCTCGGATCGTCGAGCCCAGGTCCGCGCCGATGTGGAGTCCGTCTCCCGCCAGTGGCAGGAACTGGAGAAAACCCGCACCGACCTCTACTCCGTCGTCTCCGAGCAACGCGTCGCCTTCACGGAATGCCGCCAGAAATTCGACTATCTGCGCAGCCAGCAGGAACCGCTTCGCGCCCGGATCGACGAACTCGCCTCGCTTGTCCAGGGAAGATCTGAAGGCTTATCGACGCACGAAGCCGCCCTTTTGCGGCTTCAACAAGCCCGTGACGACGCCGAAGAGCACGCCCCCGAAATGGAAGCGGCGCTCGAGGAAAAGACAGCCGAAATGGAGGTGCTGCGCCGCATCAAACAGGAACAGGCCGGCAACCTGCGGGATTCGGAAAGCCAGATCACCCAGCGCCGCCAGGGCTTGGACGCCGTTCGGGATGAACGAGCCCGCCTGGAAGTCAAGCACACCGAAACCCGGATGTATCGCGAAAACCTGGCGAGCCGGGTCGCCGGCGAATACGCCATGACCATCGACGAAATTCTCCGGTCGCCTGAACCGGCATGGGAAGGTGACCAACGCCCTTCCCCCGAAGCGCTCGAAGGCATGATCGCCGAGTTGCGCGCCCGGATCGAGGCCATGGGACCGGTCAACCTCGTCGCCATCGAGGAATACCAGGAGCTCGAGGAACGCCACGCGTTCCTGACCAAACAGCATGAAGACCTGGTCACCTCCAAAGCCCAGCTCATGGAGGCCATCCACAAGATCAACGAGACCACCTCGCAAATGTTCGCCGAGACCTTTTCGAAGATCAACGCCAACTTTGACATCATGTTCAAGGAGTTGTTCAACGGCGGAACCGCCAAGCTCGAACTGGTGGCCGAAGAGGATGTGCTGGAATGCGGCATCGACATCATTGCCCGCCCCCCCGGCAAACGGCTTCAGAACGTCTCGCTTCTTTCCGGCGGCGAACGCACGATGACCGCGGTGGCCCTGTTGTTCGCCATCTACATGATCCGGCCCAGCCCCTTCTGCATGCTGGATGAACTGGATGCGGCCCTCGACGAATCCAACATCTCCCGTTTCGTGAAGGTGTTGAAGGGCTTTTTGGAACAATCCCAGTTCATTGTCATCACCCACAACCGGCGGACCATCGGCGCAGCCTCCGTGCTCTACGGCGTGACCATGCAGGAACGGGGTATATCCCGGATCGTGTCCATGAAATTCGAGGATTACGAAGCCGGCAAACTTCCCGCCGCCAACATCCCGGCCGCGGCCGCAGGAACGACCCCGACCGCCGCCACAGAAGGCGTCACGCCGACATGAAAGACGACCCCTTTCTGAACACCTTGCTGGAAGGCGCCATCGCGGCCGCACGATTGGCGGGCCACCACGCCCTGGCCAACTTCGCCCGCCGTCAGGAAGCCGTCTCGCGTTACGCCCATGATGTCAAACTCAAGCTCGACGAGGAATGCCAGCAGATCATCCAGGCCGAACTGGCCACCCGCTTTCCGGATCATGCAATCGTCGGCGAGGAAGATGCCACCATCGGAGGGCGCCTCGGAACCGGAATAGAATGGGTGGTGGATCCCATCGACGGAACGGTCAACTTTTCGCACGGACTCCCCTTCTGGTGCTGCTCCATCGCGGCGCTTCAAAAGGGGAAAACCCTGGTCGGCGTCGTCTATGCCCCGGCGCTGGACGTTTGCTACACGGCCCGCCTCGGAGGCGGCGCCACCTGCAACGGGGAAACACTCCACGTCTCCCCCATCGCCGAGTTAAGCCAATCCATGGTCCTCACCGGTCTGGACAAGAATCCGGGGAAGGATCTCCCCCCCCTCGCCCTTTTCCAGGCCACCTCCCAGCATGTCCAAAAAGCCCGCATCCTCGGGTCCGCCGCCCTGGACCTTTGCCGGGTGGCCCACGGACAAGCGGACGCCTATTTTGAAACCGGGATCTACATCTGGGACATCGCCGCTGCCCGGTTGATCATCACGGAAGCCGGCGGACAGGAAGAAATCCTTGAACGGCTCGACCAGGGCCGGCTCCGATTCATGGCCTCCAATGGCCTGATCCATGCCGCCTATAAGACGCTCTTGCTGGACACCCTCCAAAAACGGTAGGACCCCCGATGAAACGCCGCGGCTTTTCCTTTTTGGAAGTGCTGATTGCGCTGGCGATTCTGGCCGTGATCAGCGCGAGCCTGATGCCACTCATGAGCGGTCTTACCCTCGCCGATCACCGGGTTCGGCTCCGTTCCCAGGCCTGGCGATCCGCTCAATCCGGACTCACCGCCCTGTATCTGGGCGATCCCGCCGCCTGGAAGGACATTGAAAGCAGGTCCCGGCTCCGGCTCCACATCGACCCGCAAACCGCCGCCCGTGACGTCCGCTGGAACAAGCTGAGCGTCACGGAACCGGAGTCAACCCAGGCCATTCTGGGTTTATATCTGGAATCAAACGATCCCTGAGCCGACAACGGCCCTCACGTTTATCGGCTCAGGTTCTCCGGCGGAGGGCTCACAAGATCATCCTCGGCCCGTTCCGGATCTTCTCCCGAAGAAACCAGTTCATACGACCCGCCAGTTCGGCCCGGACAAAAATAAGCATACGGCCGACCCCAGGGATCGAGCGGCAAGGCTCCCCCCAGATAACCACCATCCGGAGGAAATTCCTGAGGTTTTGGCAACCCTGCCGGAGCTTGAATCAGGGCCGCCAATCCCTCAGATTCGGCGGGATAGCGCCCTTGATCCATTTTAAACAACTTGAGCGCACGGTGTAGTTCCTGAATCTGAATAAGCGCCGCTTTTCGCTGGGATTTCTTGAACATCCCGTAAATATTAGGCCCCACCACAGCCGAAATAAGGCCGATGATCAGCAGCACCACCATGACTTCCATAAAGGTAAATCCGCGTGTCCGGTTTTTCATGCGAATCCTCTTTGCTTAACAAGCCCAACCGTTCCGAACTACCGACCGCCCGAGCCCCAGCGCTTCCCGGGCACCGCCGTCAACCAGATTTCAACGTGCACGTTGAAATCATCCTTCCGCTGCTGGCCATCGATCATGGTGTACGCGGGGAGATGCGAGAACCCAAACTTGACCCCCATGCAATCCATCACCCTCTCAACCTCGTAAGCATGCTCCTCGATCCGTGATTCGTCGAGATTATACCGGGCATACGCCTCGTAGGCCCATTCCGCCGAGGGGCTGTACCGGACCGAAGCCGCCACCAGACTGCTAAGGTCCAGGCGATACCGGTATTCGCCAGTCAACTTCCACATCTCATGCGGCTTGAACTCCCCGCGGACATTCCACTGCTCAATCTCGCTGTTCTGGACGTCATACTGGGCGTCCATCTTCATGAACACCTCGTCTGCGGGACGGCTCTCCACCTTCATCCCGATCGGACCCATCCCCTTGTCCTCTTGCTGAGAATCAAAGAAATAGGTCTCATAGATGTCGAGGTCGAACAATTCATACAGTTTCGCGTCTTTCTTGAACTGGATCGTATTCCGCATGCCCAGCTTGACCGAATGTTCGGCCCCGAAAGCGTCTACCTCATCGAACTGATAAAAATCATCCGGCGACTGGTCCGTCAAATTCGGCCGCAACGTATAATTGGCATAGGGCTCGGCGATATGCCGGTAGCGCACGGGGGCGTCCCCGGGACCCGCGGCCCAGTCCCGGAAGGCTTTGAAAGAGGCCTCCGTTCCCACTTCAAACAGCGGACGGAGGGCCGCGCCGCCCTCCCTTTCCATAACGGTTTGGACAATCCCGTTGGTCACCACCACCGAACCATCCGACAACACATTCGTCAGCACCCCGTCGCCGGACACGGTCTGCACATCACGGGTCTTGGAAAACCAGGTGGCACGCACACCCGCCCGCGGCACAAAATGAAACACCCCCGCGGCCGCCGGATAATTGACAAACTGGGATGAATCCACGCGCAGCTCGGACAGATCCTCCGTGGTCTCATAGGAGGGGTACTGGTGCATCAGAAAGACGGCATCGTTATAACCCTCATAGTAAAAGCCCGTATCATATAGGGGCGTCAGGAACATCTCATGCCGGACCTCGGGAAGGCGTGAGATCGTATCATAAAAGTCATCCACCCGCCCCTTGACCAGCACGCTCACGGCCTGATCATCCGAGCCCTTCCCGACCAGCAGGTAATTGAGCGGATCGGGATTATTGCGATAGTCCCGCTTATAAAAATCCTCGAGAACGAATTCATCACTGAAGGTGTTCACTTCGCCCTGCGCACGCCACCCATTGTCAAGCTGTTGAACCTGTTTCAACCGCACCCGATACCGGGAGGGATCCGGAACGCGACTGAGCGGGTAGTTGTTGTGGGAATTCTCCGTCCCGATATCATCAAGCAGATAAGCATGCAATTTTCCCGATCCCCCGGGCGTCTTCCAGTCAAATTCCTCGCCGACCGCGCCACCCCGAAGCGACCGGTAATCCAGCAAGGTCGTCGCCGAAAACCAATTGGTGAAGTCATAGGAAAGCCCGGTCAGCAAATAGGCGCCCATGTGACTCTGATAGCCGGGCTGAATATCCACGCCGATCGTCGACGGACCCAGCGAGCGCTTCATCCAAGGCAAATAAAAGACCGGCACAGGCCCTGCAAACACCACGGCATGGCGGGCCACCAGATACGAGTCAGGCACCACCGTGACCCCCCGGGCCCAGACATGGTAATGAAGGCATTCCAACGATTGGGTGCAGGATGAGAACGTGGCGCGTTGAAGCGTATACGTGGTCCCCGTGCCCTTGACGCCGTTTTGCGCCCACACATGATAGGGTGGAAAGACGGAGGAAAAACGGTCGGTTTTCATCTCCCGGGTGGCGAGATTATAATCCAACCGATCGCCTTCCCAAGTCAGATCGGAGCGCTTGAGTCGCACCGAACCGGACGCCTGGGCCATCGACGTTTTCCGGTTCATCATCACCGCATCGGCCCGGAGCTCCATGTCCCCCTGTGCAATACAAACGTTACCCGTTGCCGAAACGACTTCGGTGTCCCGATTGTAATCCAGCTTGTCCGCGTTAATGGTCACTCCGGCCAAGGGCCCGGCATCCCCCTGGGCGTAAAGAAGGGAGCCCGCTGCCAGCCACGCCGACCCTGCCACCGCGAGGATGCCGAGGAATCGCGTGACGGTTCTCATGCCCGGCCCTTTTCTTCCTGCCCCTTACGCGCGGTTGCCGCCGTTCGCGTATCAGCGGCCTCGCCGGCGGCCAACGGAACGCTGGAGTAATAAACCTCGCCGGAGACGCCATTCCGGATCGTGAAGTCCTCCAGATGCCGGGTCGGATCCGCCCGGAATCCCAACTGGCTTTCGAAACGGCTCTGAAGATCCACCAGGATCTGCTCGTCCTCCTTGCGGAGCCGCTCGAGAATGGTGGGATGCACGGTGATCTGGAGCTGAAGCCCCGGATCGGATTTGCGATGGGTATTCCAAATCGCGGTCGCCCGCCGCTGAATCTCAATGCTCATGCAAAGCGGGGATTTGACGCTGCCCCGGCCTCGGCAGTAGGGACAGTCCATGTAACGCGAGGACAGAATTCCCTCTTCCACCCGCTGGCGGGTCATTTCGAGCAAGCCCAACGAAGAAATCGGCAGCACATTCGTCCGGGCCTTGTCGCGGGACAGCACCTGGCGAAGCGCCTTGTACACCGTGTTCCTGTTTTTCTTCTGCTTCATGTCGATCAGGTCCAGCACCACGATGCCGCCGACATTCCGCAGGCGGAGCTGACGCGCCACCTCGTCAACCGCCTCCAGGTTCACCTGAAGGATGACGTCCTCCTGGGTCGTGCCGCCCTTGTGGCGACCGGTATTGACGTCGATCGCGATCAACGCCTCGGTTTCATCAATGACAATGTACCCGCCGGACTTCAACACCACTTTGCGCTGAAAGGCGTCCTCAATCTGGCGTTCAATATTGAAATGCTCAAACAGGGGCGAGGACCCGTCGTAAAGCTGGATGCGCGACTTCACCCGCCGGGAGATCTGCGACGCCAGATCCTTGACCTGCTGAAACCGTTCCGTCGAGTCAATCACAATGCGATCCACGTCCTCGGTCACCCAGTCCCGGACGACCCGCTCCACGACGTCAGGCTCCTGATACAGGCAGACCGGGGCGCGACGATCACGGATGCCCGACTGCAGTTGCTCCCAGATCTGCAGGAGACTGCGCATATCCCGGGCAAAACTGACCCCCCGGGCTCCTTCTCCCGCGGTCCGCACAATGAGGCCCACCCCCTCCGGACTGGGTAGGCGGTCCAGGATATGCTTGAGGCGCTGGCGTTCCTTGGCGTCCTCAATCTTGCGCGAAACACCCCGCAGGGTGGTACCGGGAAGCATCACCAGGTAACGGCCGGGAATGCTGAGGCTGGCCGACACGCGGGGCCCCTTGGTGCTGATGGGCCCCTTGGTGACCTGAACGACGATCTCCGAGCCGACCGGGAACTTCTTGGCGATCTCCTGGGGTGAAAACCGCTTGTTCCGGGGCATGCTGCGGGACAGCCCCTCCTCTTCGGCCGCCAGTCGCGCCGCATCCTCGGGAATCATGTCCCAATAATGAAGGAACGCATTTTTGCTCATCCCGATATCCACGAATGCGGCCTGAAGCCCGTCCTCGAGGTTCTGGATGCGGCCTTTGTAAATGCTCCCCACCATCCGCTCCTCCTGGGGATGCTCGATCATGAACTCCTCAAGCCGGCCGTTTTCAAGAACCGCCACGCGGGTCTCGAGGCCTTCACAATTAATGATAATCTCTCGTTTAATCGGGTTGCCTTTCATTTTATTCCTGATGAAATTGACGAGCCACATATCTTTGTACCTTTCTTCGCAACTGGTCGCTCCGGTCCCCCGGATCGGCCGTCGCCGTTGTTAAATCCGGCGGCAGTACACGCTTTGCAGCAACCCCAGGGAAGCCATGGTACAAAGCATGAACGAGCCACCATAACTGACCAGCGGAAGGGGAATGCCGGTGACCGGCATCGCGCCGATCGTCATCGCAATGTTCACGAACACGTGCGCGAACGCCATCGCCGTAACCCCTGTACAGATCAGCCGCCCCAACTTGTCTCGGGCCCGCGCCGCCGCCAGCATTCCGCAGGCGATAATCACGGCATACAGGCCTAGCACCACCGCGCCCCCCGCAAATCCCACCTCCTCGGCGATCACCGCAAAGATGAAATCCGTGGACGCCACGGTCCGCGGCAGGTACCCCAGACTGCTCTGGGTTCCCCGCATGTATCCTTTTCCGGTCAATCCCCCCGATCCTACCGCGATCGCGGATTGCCAGCTGTTATAGCCGGCGCCTTTCCGATCCGAAGCGGGATCCACGAAAACAACCAATCTCTTCCACTGATATTCCTTCAACCGCGTCACACGGGTAAACACCGCTTTCTGGCCCGCCACATCCATCCCCATCCACCGGGGCACCAGGATGGTCCCGAACAGGAGAGTCAGAACAAGCCCCCCGACCAGGCCCATCATTCCGAAATGTTTCAACGAGGCGCCCCCCGTGTACAGCATCGCGAACACGATCGGCACGCAAATAATCGCCGTCCCCAGGTCGGGCTCCTTCAAAATCAGCACCAGCGGCACGGCCGTCAGCGCCAGAACCACGCCCACCGTCCGCCCCCTTCCCGGGTCCACGCCGGGCCGGCTGAGAAACCACGCCACCGCCAGCAACAGAGACAACTTGCCAAGCTCGGAAGGCTGAAGATTCATGCCGAAAAAATTCAGCCACCGCCGGCCTCCATAAACCTCATTTCCCACCACCAGCACCATCACCAGCAACACCAGGGCGCTGACATAATAGAGCCAGACCCCGTCCGACAACCGGCGGTAATCAAAGAGGCTGATCAGCACAAAAACACCCAGCCCCACCGCGGCCCACAGGATCTGCAACCGGAACAGGCCCCGAATCACTTCTTCCTGGCGCGCCGCGCACGCGCTACGGATAAACAGCACGCCGATCACAACCAACGCCAGCATGGCCAGCACCAAAAGCCAGTTCGACCGCTTCAAAAGCCCGAAATGAAGGCCCAGCACGTTCATCCGTGCGCCTCCGCTTCCGAAAAAATGCCGTCCAGCAGCCGCCCCACTTTGGGCCCGACCGTGGACCCGCCGGACACCCCCTCCTCCACCACCATCGCCACGGCGATCCGCGGAGCGTCAAACGGGGCAAACGCCATCATCCACACATGCTTGTGCCCCTCTCCCTTGCGCCCGACTTCGGCGGTTCCCGTTTTGGCCGCCACCACGACATGCTCCAGCCGAGCATTTTTCCCCGTTCCGCCGGGAGCGTTGACCACGTCATGCATGCCGCCCCGGACCACCGCCAGCGTGCGCGCCGACCAGTTCAGCTCCCGCACCAGCTCGGGGAGCAGCGCTCCGAGCGCCGGAGCCTCCGGAGCCCGGACGCCGCGGACCAGCCGGGGCCGGTACAGATGCCCGCCATTCGCGATGGTCGCGCACAGGACCGCCATTTGCAAGGGGGTAACGCCCAGAAACCCCTGCCCGATTGACGCATTACATGTATCCCCGTCCCGCCAGGCCTCCGAAACCTGCGCCTTTTTCCAGGCAGCACTGGGAAGCAGCCCGCCCAGTTCCCCGTCCAATTCAATGCCCGTTCGCCGACCCAATCCGAACGCCTCGGCCATGTGGAAAATCGGTTCATACCCGATCTTCTGGCCCAGCGTGCAGAAATAACAGTTACAGGATTGTTCTATCGCCTTTCGCAATGAAATCGTTCCATGCCCCGATGCATTCCAGCACCGGATCCGAAAGGAACCCAGCTCATAATAGCCGGGACACGCCACCAGGGCATCCGGATCCCACACGTTGTTTTCCAGTCCCGCAATCGCCACCACGGGCTTAAACAGGCTTCCCGGCGGATAAACCGCGCTGATACTGCGATTCAAAAGCGGCAGGTCGCCATCGTCCGCATTCAAGGTTTTCCACAACTCCCGAGACACCCCCATGACGAACACATTGGGATCAAACGACGGCGAACTGGCCATGGCCAGCACCTCTCCGCTCCGCGGATCAATGACCACCGCCGCTCCGCGCTCGCCTTCCAGGGCCGCTTCCGCCATTTTCTGGATGCGCGCATCCAGCGTCAGCACCAAGTCCCGACCCGGCACCGGATCCATTTCCTGGGAAACCCCGGACATGAACCCGGACGCATCCACCTTCAGAATGCGACGACCCGCGACACCCGCCAACTCCGCGTCATAGCGGTGCTCCAATCCCGAGCGGCCCTCCAAGTCCGGCAACAGGTAATCAAACTCCTTCTTTGCCACAGCCGTAAGATCCGACTTCCCCACATACCCGAGGACGTGGGAGGCGCGGGTGAGCAACGGATAGGTCCGCGACGGTGTGGCCACGATATCCATGCCTCGGAACCGCCATTGATTCTCCGCGAAGCGCGCCATCACTCGCGCATCCAGATTCGTCCAGGCCACCAGCGGAAGCGGAAGCCGGGAGCGGATGTGATTCGTAAAATCCACCGCAGAGACCTCGACGGGCCGGCCAATTACAGCCCCAACGTCCCTCAACTGACGCGCCACCGCTTCGGCCGTGAAACTCCACCGGCCCGGCTTCCGGAACTCCTCAACAAAAACACAAAGTGAAAAAGACGGGGTGTTGTCCGCCAGCCGGATTCCGTTGCGGTCGACGATCCGGCCACGATCCGCAGGCACGCGGACAACCCGCAAACTTTGACGGCGGGCATTATGCGCATAATGATCGCCCCGACTGATCTGGGTGATCCACAAGGCGCCCGCGAGAAACAGAAGGCCTGCCATCATCAGCAGCGTCAGCACGCTGATTCTCACGCTGTCCCGATGATCGTTTCTCGTGTTCATGCCGAATAGGTGTCCGTGTTCCCGATCAAGGCATCCAGCCCGCGGGCCAATCCGAAAACAGGAGGGACCGCCGCTACCGCCAGCACGGCCACCCCCCCCGCCTTTACCCAGACCCACCAGCCGCCACCCCCCACCTCAGGCAGTCGGCCAAATTCGCCCATTTCAAAAAACAGCCAGGTCATCAGCGTAATCAGGCCGGCACAGACCGCCGTCAAGACAACCCCGGTGAAGAGGGACTCCCTGAAAAGAAACTCCCGCGTGGCCTGCACGGTAAGCCCGACCAAACAAAAACAGAAAGACGTGCATCCCAGCGGCGTAAAGCCCAGGCTGTCGTAAACAATCCCCCCCGCCATCGCGGCCAAAAGCATCGTGAAGCGACCGTGGAACAGGGCATAATACATGACCACGCTCAAAAGAAGAGGGGCCTTGGCCATTCCCAGAAACCCGAGCGCAGGAATGACCCCTTGAAAAAACGCCGCCACAAAAAGGACAACCAGAACGGATACGGACGTCATAACCCCGCCTCCCCCGCCAGCGGAGACGGGCGTTTCCGGGCAATGACAAGCATCTGTCGCACTCGGGCCAAATTGGCCGCCGGCACAATGCGCGCGTTTAGGAAAAGGCCGGAACGGGCAGGCTTCACCTGCGTGACATACCCGACCAGAAGACCTTCAGGAAAGACGCCGCCCAACCCGGAGGTCACGATCTTATCCCCCTCCCGAATGCCCGACTCACGAGGAATGAAGGTCATCTCTCCCGGTTCAGCCGGAAGAAGCATGTCTAATTCACCATCCCGACCCGTCACGCCACCGCCTTCCATCAGGCCGAAATCACCCGTCCGGAGGCATCGCACGGCAACCCGGCACCCCGGATCGGAAATGAGCAGGATCTCCGCCGAGTGGGGAGAAACCTCCATCACCGTGCCCACCAGTCCGGCGGATGTGATGGCCACGTCATTGGTTTCAATGCCGGCCTTGGTCCCTCGATTCACGCGGACCGTCCGCCACCAACCAGCCTCCCCGTCACGGGCAATAACGTCGCAAGCCACCACCTGAAATGACAGCTGTTTCCGGAAATCCAGAAGACGACGCAGCTCGTCATTTTCCTTTTCCACGGCTTCTAGGCGTTGAAGCGCCACAACACGGGCGGGATCATTTTGGGGAGAAACAGACGGATCACGCCGAGCCGAGCGCCAGCCGCCCAAGGATGCCAGGGCGGAATGATACGGCACCAGCAGTTCTCGAACTGCCGATTTGACTCCATGGGCTGCAGGTTCAGGCAGGTTAAACACCACTAACAATGCCGCGCCCAACCCCAACATCGTCACTTGCGTCTCTCTTAACAAAAAAGCCTCGTACTCCTTGGTCCATCCCAGTCAACACATGGACACGCGGGGGAGCACCATACTGACGACGGAGTTACGCGAGGATCCCACAGTTTATTCAACCGCGATCCGCGCTGGCAACCTTACGCAAGAAATTAAGCTCGTTGAGGACCACGCCGATGCCCTCGGCGACCGCACTCAGCGGATCGTCGGCACGATGGACGGGAAGTCCCGTCTGCTCGGCAATCAGCTTGTCCAGTCCGCGGAGCAATGATCCGCCACCGGCCAAGACCATGCCGCGGTCCACCAGGTCAGCCGAAAGCTCCGGCGGGCACCGCTCCAAAGTCGTGCGGATCGCCTCGATAATCGCCGAAACCGGCTCCTGCAACGCCTCACGGATCTCCTCCGATGTGATGGTGAGCGTTTTGGGCAGCCCGGCCACCTGATCACGCCCCTTCACATCGAGAGTCATTTCTTGCTCCATCGGATACGCCGACCCGATGGATATCTTGATTTCCTCGGCGGTCCGCTCGCCGATCATCAAATTGTAAACCCGCCGCATGTACTGGACGATATGGTCATCCATCTCGTCCCCACCCACGCGTACACTTCTGCAAAACACAATCCCCGCCAGCGAAATCAGCGCCACTTCTGTGGTGCCGCCGCCGATGTCCACAATCATATTGCCGGCCGGTTCCTGAACCGGAAGCCCGACGCCAATGGCCGAGGCCATCGGCTCCTCAATCAAATACACTTCCCGGGCACCCGCATGAATCGCGGAATCCTTCACCGCCCGCTTCTCCACCTCAGTGATCCCACTCGGCACGGCAATAATAATGCGGGGCCGAACCATCTTGCGCCGGTTGTGGATCTTGCGAATGAAATACCGTAACATCGCTTCAGTAATCTCGAAATCGGCGATTACGCCGGCTTTCATCGGACGGATGGCCACGATGCTGCCAGGCGTTCGCCCCAGCATCTGTTTGGCTTCCTCACCGACCGCCAGCACCCGATTCGTTCCAGCCTGAATAGCCACGACCGACGGCTCCCGCAACACGATGCCGCGATCTTTAACATAAACCAACGTGTTCGCCGTGCCTAAATCGATCCCGATATCATCCGAAAAAAGACCCAACAAAAAATTAAACATATGACTAAACCCCATTACCCGATGATCGGCAAAGACCTCAAAAAACTTTTTTTCTTAACTCGTTATAATGGTGGCATTTTGGGGGAATCAAGAAGCTCGAGTCAAGCACGAAAGATGCTTTTTTTCGACTCCTTATTCCCCGCCCGTCGTCTCCAAGACGGCCCGGATCTGCTTCTCCCGAGCCTCAATGCTTTCACAAAGCTTGAATTGGACCCTCGCCCGAGCCAGGTTTTGCTCAGGATGCTTGACCTTGAAATAGACATTTCCAGCCAAATGATCCTCAAAAAACCGGAGCCCCAATTCAAACGCCAGCAACCGAATGGCATCAAACAGGTGGGCGCGGTCACCCGCCGTCAGAAAACGGCTGGCACTCTTCATATAGCCTTTAACGAAAGCATCGCACAAATCCACATCAAAAAACACTTCGTTCAGGTTTTCCACATCCTCGCCGGCGGGATTGCATGTAGACCTCAGAGCATCACCAAAATCGTAATGAATCAAACCGGGCTTGACGGTGTCAAGGTCGATGATGCTGGTCCCCTTCCCCGTAAAATTATCAATCATGATATTGGTCACCTTGGGGTCGCCGTGAATCAAACGCACCCCGAGCACACCCTTTTCCCGGGCTCGTTCCAGACAAAAAGCCAGATCTTCTCGGGACTCCACAAACCGAGCCAGGCGTTGAGCCTCGGATGAGGCATGCAGGATCTTGGCCCCTTCCGTCGAAACGAGCGTGCGATGATACTTGGCCAGATAAAGCGGGGTAATGTGAAAACCGGGCAACGTGTCATTCAACCTCGCGGGATCCAGATCAGAAATCATATTATGAAAATGGCCCAACACCGTCCCGCATTCGGCGGCATGCTCAGCCCCCTGAGTAGTCGTGTACGCAGTCGCCGAGGCGATCAGGGACATGGCGCGCCAGAACTCGCCCGCTTCATCAATGAAAAAGTCGCGTCCATCTTTGCAGGGGATCACCCGGGGAAGCTGCCAGATACGATCGGCCGTGTCCCGCTCGGCTTCCAACCGGTTGTGGACATGCTCGGTCAAGATACGGATGTTAAGCATCACCCATTCCGGACGGGTGAAAACCCGTTTATTGATGCGCTGAACGATAAACCGTTCCTCGCTGAACGTCGTCCGGAAAATAGCCAAATACGTATCGTTGACATTGCCTGAACCGGTCGGATTTGCCATGACCAACCGGCCCGCCACTTGAAATTGAAAAGATACATCGGCCACGTTCATGCAGTGTAAAATCTCCTGTTTGACGAGGATGTTGCCCGCTTCAGGCCCATTTGTAAACCATAAAACAGCCATTTCTGGAACTTGACAGAAGCTTCGGAGACCGCTAAAAGAATCGAATGAATACTTCTTCAAAATCCCCGGCTCTGCCGCCTCCCGTCATCCTGCCCGACCTTGACCCCGCCTTCTGCCCGCCCGTCCTGTTTAATCGGGCCTTCCTGAGCAAGGTGGCGGCCTCCACCGTTGGGTGCCCCGTGGGCCTCGTCCTTGAACAGGCCGACGGCTCCCGGTTCCGCTTTGAAACCGCGGTATTCCCGGATCGTCATCCGGACGCGGCCTCCAACCTGCTTTATCTCCAAAGGATGATCAAATTCCTGCTCTGGTCCCGTGGCGGTCATCGCCTCTACCTGGCGGCGCCCGAAACGTTAACCCGGCAGATCGAAGATTACTTCACCACCGCCAAAACCGGAAAGTTCGATGCGGAAATCATGGGCACCCGGATCTACGAAAAAGCGTTTGCCGTGATCCCCTGCCCCTTTGAGGATCTCCCGGCCCCCCGGGAAACAACCAAACCACTCGGCCGCCATCTGAAAGGGTGCCGGATAGGGTTCGATCTTGGCGCCAGCGACCGGAAAGTGGCAGCACTCATCGACGGCGAAGTCGTCTTCAGCGAGGAAACCACCTGGAATCCCGTCACCCAAACCGATCCGCAATGGCATTTCGACCAGATCATGCACTCCTTGAAACGAGGGGCCGAACACCTGCCGCGCGTGGACGCCATCGGCGGCAGCTCCGCCGGCGTCTACGTCTCCAACCAGGTGAAAGTGGCCTCCCTTTTCCGGGGTGTCCCCCGCGACCTGTTCAACACCCGGATCAAGAACATCTTCCTTGAGCTCAAAGCCGCTTGGAAGCAAATCCCCTTCGAGGTGGTGAACGACGGCGAAGTCACCGCCCTGGCGGGGTCCATGTCCATCGGCGCCAACAGCCTGCTCGGCATCGCCATGGGATCCAGCGAAGCCGGAGGTTACGTGACGCCGGAAGGAAACATCACCTCCTGGCTGAACGAACTCGCCTTCGCCCCGGTGGACTATAATCCCGAGGCCGCCGTGGACGAATGGTCTGGAGACTACGGTTGCGGGGCGCAGTATTTTTCCCAACAGGCCGTCGGCCGGCTACTTAAACCCGCGGGAATCCAGGTGCCTCCCGAAATGCCGTTACCCCTGCGCCTGGAGCATGTTCAACAACTGATGAAGGCGGGAGATCCTCGCGCGGCTCGTATTTACCGCACCATCGGCGTTTACCTGGGCTACACCATCGCCCACTACGCGGATTTTTACCCCCTTCAACATCTGTTGATCCTGGGTCGCGTGACAACCGGAGACGGAGGCACCCTTATCCTCGACACCGCCAAAACCGTACTGAACCAGGAATTCAGCGACTTGGCTCGCCGGGTCAATATTCACATCCCTGATGAAAAAATGAAACGGCATGGACAAGCGGTTGCGGCCGCCAGTTTGCCTGCCGTTTGAGCGAAAAGGATGCAGTTCCCATGATGAATTACCGTGACTACGTCGAGGGCTTCTTGAAATTGCGGGAGTCCGGGAAAACCTGTCGTCTCGGAGGCGTCCCATTCCCGCCGCCGCCGCCGCAAGGGGGCCCGAAAGCTTTGCTTTTTTCTCCCCACCCGGATGACGAATGTATCTTCGGCGGCCTTCCGTTGCGGTTGATTCGGGAAGCCGGTTACGAAGTCATTAATATCGCGGTCACACAAGGCAGTAATAAGGCCCGGCAAGCGGCAAGGCTCGAGGAATTGCGCCAGGCCTGCCGTTATCTGGGGTTCGGACTGGCCACGACCTGCAAAAACGGACTGGAGCACATCAACCGCAAAACACGGAATGAAAACCCTGTCGCGTGGGCGGAGTCGGTGGCCTGCATCGTCTCGCTCTTGAATCAATTCCATCCTGCCATGGTGTTCATGCCCCACGAGCGGGATGCCAACAGCACCCATGAAGGGACCCACCTGCTGGTGATGGACGCCTTGCGCGCCATGGGTGAGCAAGGCCGATGCCGGGTTGTCGAAACCGAATTCTGGGCTCCCATGGAAAAACCCAACCTGATGGTTGAAGTCGCGCCCTCGGAATTGGCGGATCTTTTGACGGCGCTAAGCTTCCATGTGGGAGAGGTCAGTCGCAATCCCTACCACTTGAGCCTTCCCGCCTGGATGATGGACAACGTCCGACGGGGAGGCGAAATCGTAGGAGGGCAAGGCGGCGCAGTTCCTGACTTCCCGTTTGCCACGCTGTATCGGATACAAGCCTGGAATGGGCGGACGCTCGAGTCCGTATTGAAAGAAAACCGGGTTGTCGGCGCGAACGAAAACGCGGGCACGCTCAGCGCCTAAGTTTCAGAGGCACCAAAAAACCGCATACCGTGGAAATACGGGATGCGGTTTTTATGTGTCTAGAAAAAAAGAAGACCTGCGACTTGCGTCGCAGGTCTGAAATAAATCCCGGCACCGTGCTACTCTCCCATAGGCTCGCTCCTACAGTACCATCGCCGCAGAGGCCCTTCACTTCCGTGTTCGAGATGGGAACGGGTGTTTCCTCCTCGCTATGGGCACCGGGGAAAAATGAAACTGCATATTTGAGAGGCGAAGATATTCGCGCTGAGGCGGAGAGATGAAAAAAGGTCAAGACTCACGGCAGATTAGTACTGGTAAGCTAAACTTCTCGCGTTGCTTACACCTCCAGCCTATCAAGGTCGTAGTCTACGACCAGCCTTTAGCTCCTTGCGGAGAGGGAGATCTGATCTTGGAGGAGGCTTGGCGCTTAGATGCTTTCAGCGCTTATCCGTTCCGTACGTAGCTACCCAGCTATGCTCCTAGGCGGAACAACTGGAACACCAGAGGTACGTCATTCCTGGTCCTCTCGTACTAGGGAATGTTCTCCTCAAATCTCCTGCGCCCGTGGTGGATAAGGACCAAACTGTCTCACGACGTTTTGAACCCAGCTCGCGTACCGCTTTAATTGGCGAACAGCCAAACCCTTGGGACCTTCTTCAGCCCCAGGATGCGATGAGCCGACATCGAGGTGCCAAACCGCTGCGTCGATATGAACTCTTGGCAGCGATCAGCCTGTTATCCCCGGAGTACCTTTTGTCCGATGAGCGATGGCGCTACCACTAGCAACCACCGGATCACTAAGTCCTGCTTTCGCACCTGCTCGACTTGTA
>CAMDGM010000016.1 GCA_945898015.1 PVC group bacterium
GTCCGCCCTTCGGGGCGGGAGGCGCTTGGCGGTGCCTCTGGGTGTTTTTTTTGTTCATGCCTGTAGGTTACAGGCAAGCCTCCGCCCGGCCAGCACTTTTTCAAGGCGATTCGTTGCCGATTGACGAACGGACTATGGGATGGCAGTGACTTGGCTTTATTGATCGCTCCGCCCATGATCGGGCATATCGCCTGGCATTTCACCCCAACCTGATTGGTCGGATTGGCAACCGGGCAGGCAACGGGACAGCCCTTTTCCTGAGCCGACGCCAAAACAGACAGGGAAACCAACGTAGCGAGAATCATGGCAACTTTCAACTTCATGGCACGTCCTTCTTTTTCTGTTATTCGAACACCCGGAGTTTTCAACCCGCTTCATTCAGAAATAGATGGCCTCTCCTTTCTGAAATTCTTTTTTCCGCGTCCTGAACACAGCCGCTCACGCTTTACTGAAAACCAGCTTACGCCGAATTTACGGAGGAACAAAGCCCTGATTTTCTCCTCACCAGACGGTGAAGGCGGAATTGTCAACCCTATGCGTTTATCACGTTGACATTCAAGAGGGGCCGGATTACCGTACGGATCATGAACCTTGGTGCCACCCATGCCGCCCCCCTGCTGACGCGTCTGCGGGCCCATCCGCAGGGATGGATTTCGGGCCAGTCCCTGTGCGCCGACCTCCACTGCTCCCGCAATGCCATTTGGAAACAGGTCGAAGTCCTGCGCCGCTTCGGCTACACCATCGAAGCCCGGCCCCGCCTGGGCTATTGCCTCACGGGCGCACCCGAAGCCCCGATCCCGGGCGAAGTCGAATCCCGACTGACCACCCGCGTGCTGGGTCGCGAACTCGCCTGGCTCCCCTCCGTCGATTCCACCAACCGGTGGCTTGCCGAAAAGGCCGACCACGGCGCCCGCGAGGGACTCGTCGTGACCGCCGACACCCAGACCGCCGGCCGCGGCCGCCTCGACCGCCTGTGGCACTCCCCCCCGGCACTGAACCTATACCTCTCCATTCTGCTTCGACCCGCTGTTCCCCTTGATCGCGCCGCATCCCTGTCGCTCCTGCTCGGACTCGCCCTGCGCCGGGCCATCCGCGCCCTTGCGCCGGAACTCGACCCCCGCCTCAAATGGCCCAACGACATCTGGATCCAGGGCCGAAAAGTATGCGGGATCCTGTGCGACATGCGGGCGGAACCCGACCGCATTCACCATGTGGTGGCCGGCATCGGCCTGAACGTCAACACCACGGCCGGTGATTTTCCGGAAAAGCTCCGTCCAACCGCAACCTCTCTGCGTCTCGCCGCCGGCCGGTCTTTTCTGCGGGCCGGCGTTCTGGCAACCCTTCTTAACGAGCTGGAGCCTGCTTACCAGGAATGGAGCGCTCATGGCCTGGCCCCGTTCCTGGACGAACTGAACAAGGCCGATCTTCTCAAAGGCCGCCTTGTCACCCTCACGCAAGGCACACACCTCCTCGCCAGCCGGGCAAACGGTATCGCGCCGGACGGGGCCCTGCTCCTTCAAACCCCCGCCGGCATCACCTCCGTTTACTCCGGTGATGTGTCCATCCGCTCCATCTCTGGCCTGCGGAACTAACAAGGATTCTGCACATGCCCCTTTCACACTCCGCCGGCCCGATCCTCGCCCTGGTGCTCGCCGGCGCCCGCTGGCTGCCGGCCGCGCCGGATGCCACGCCCGTCATCGATGTCATCGCCAACCGCCCGGAAAACACCACCTACACCTCCCCCTACGCCGGACTCTCCGTGCCGGAGCGGGCCGCCTCGATTCCCGGCGTGCGCCTCATCCACCAGGGGCTGGGTTCTCCACAAGCCGATCTGCGCATCCGCGGCGGGGCCTTCAGCTCCTCCGGTTTTGCGCTGGAAGGGCTGCCCCTCTTCAACCCCCAGACGGAACACTTTCACGCCGATCTGCCCCTCTCGCCCCTGCTCGCCGATTCCGTCCAACTCCTGACCGGTGTCGAGCAGTTCCGCCAGATGTCCGGCCATGCCTCCGGAACCGTGGCACTGGAGCTGGCCGAACCGGAAGATCATGCCAAATTCGATCTCACCGCCGGAACCGATGGCTTCTTTGCGCCGGCCGCGTCAATCGGATGGAACCGCCCGGTCCCCGCCGGCGGAACCCGGGGCGGTACGGTATTTGTGGAGCATGACCAGATTGATCAGACCGATGGCTATGCCGACAACAACCTGTCCCGCTGGACGGGGGGCGCACTCGTCGAGCAAACCGATGCGCAACGGACCGGCCGGGCCGAATGGCTGGGGGCCTTCTCCACCCGCCGGTTCGGAGCCCGGGGATTCTACGGGGCGCCCGCCTCCATGGCCTCTGAAGAGGAAGTGTCGTCCTCCCTCATCATGGCGGGAGCACGCAGCCTGTCCTCCGAATCGCCCCTGCGCGTGACAACCGCCTGGCAGCATGGCGACGATCGCTACTGGCTGGACCGGCACGACCGGGGTCTCTACTTCAACCATCACCGGACCGACGTCGTGGCCTTGCATGCCGATGCCATCCCGCGCGTTTCCCCCGAATGGACCCTCCCCTTACGGGGCGACATCCATGAAGAGTGGATCGCCAGCGACTATCAGGGCCGCATTCCCAGTGTCGGGCTTGGGAACCACTCCCGCTCCCGGCTGGCCCTGGGCGCCATTCCGGAATGGACGCGGGGTCCCGTCACCCTCTCGGCGGGCATGGCGGCCGAATGGTTCGACGCCGACAAGCCCGCCTGGCTGCCGGGCTTCGGCGCTGCCTGGCATCCGGCCGCGGGGCATACCGTCTTTGCCGGTCTCTCAACCGCCGTCCGCCAGCCTTCGTTTACGGAACTGAATTACGATTCACCGGGCAGCCTCGGCAACCGCAACCTCAAGCGCCAGGAATCCGTGCGCACCGAAACCGGATGGCAGGTCGAGGACCTGTGGAACAAACTCGGCCTGATGGTCTTCCAGGACGATGCGCACCGCGTGGTGGACTGGATCCGGCCGGACGCGGCCGCACGCTGGACCGCAATCAACCTGGACCAGGTTCGCACACGCGGCGTCCTGGTCCATGCCAGCCGGAAAATCAGCGAATCCTGGAACCTGAACGGGGAATACCTGGGGCTCGAGAAAGAAAGCCAGGATCCCGTTTTCGCCAGTCGTTATGCGCTCGATTACGCGCGCCACGAACTGCGCGCCGGCCTCCGGTTCGCGCCCACCACCGACTGCCGGATCGGGTTGTGGCAGACCGCCGCTTTTTTCCGGGACAACCCCGCGCGCACCGACGGCAACACGGACCTGGAATCCAATCTCGAGGTCCAGCTCCGGCTCAGCCGCCTGGGCATGACCCTCTCCGGCGGCCTGGCCAATCTATGGGACCGCCATTTCCAACCGCTTCCCGGCCAGCCGCCCGCGGGCAGGCAGGCCTATCTCTCGGCCAGCGTCACCCTGTAACCCGGCGTCACCGGTCCGGCCTGGCCTTGACCGGCTCCCGGAAATAGATTCGCCCCGGCTGAAGCGGCTCGGAGGGATCGGCTCGCTTGCACGCCACGACATCCGTGAACACATTTCCATCACCCAGGCTCCCGGCTGGCAAGGGCTTCCAGGGAAAAACCACTTGGTGGCCCAGCTTGTCGCTCCACGCCGTGCCCGCGTCATCCGGCAGCACCTGCAACGCACCCAGATAGGGCTCCACCCGGGCATACCCCTCGATCAGCGGAACAAATCGCTCGGGATCCCACCATTCTGAATAGGCGCTCTTGTCGGGGAACCGATTGATCTCCACCCCCACTTGGTAAATCAAACGGCAGGAGAGCCCGCGATGATAGGCGGTCAACGCATCCAGGCCCCGCTCCCGCACCTGCGCAAGATCCAGGTCGGCGGTCTCGACGTCTTGATACATCAGTTCCTGCCCGTGAATAAAATCATAGGCCGTCCCGGCCATGGGCGTCCCGAAAATGCCACCCGCATCCACGTAGTAGAGCAGGCCAATGGTTTCCTGGAACCGCCGCTGGATGACCAGCTCCGCGTCGTGCATGGACTCGATCCGGAGACCCTTTTCATCGTGCTGGAAGTTCAGGCTGTCGCACGCCATGTTGAAATGACCATCCCGGAAAACCCCGCTGATGCCGCACGCCTTGAGCTGGCGAAACCGGTCGAACAGGTAATCCTGGTAGGCCTTGTTCCGCTGGTTGACCGCAAACAGGATATGCCCATATTGATTGCGATCGCACTGGCCGGATGGATCCCGCACAAACAGGTCAGGGATCATCTTCTCCAGCGGACTGAAGGAGGAGAAATGCGACCCGCACCACATGAACGCGTCTATCTCGAGGTCGACGGCCTTGGCGATCGCCTTCTTGAGCCCCGCCCACCCCCCGTAGCAATCCGCGATTTCCAAGTCAATCGGGCAGCTCATGTTGCCCATGAAATTGAACTGGTTGCGATCCTTGCGGAATCGGGGCGCAATATCCGTCTCGTTGCTTCGCCACAAGGGCATCAAATAGGCCCGATGGAGGTGCCACTCGTAAAGCTTTTCCCAAATCCCAGGAAGGTTGTTGAGGTTGGCAATCTCCCAGGTTTCGACATGCGCGGAAGGACGCGGAATATCAAACCGGAGAATGCCGGCATGGGCCCTGAGCTTCGTCTGGACCGCCTGCCGCAACGCCAGGAAATGATTTTGAACCGCCGTTTCTCCACCGGTCGGCCGCCGGGCGGCCATCACCTTCCGTTCAGGCGTGGTGACCGAATCGGTCAGGTCAAAACAGAACTGGTGAAAATGCAGCAACTGAGAGCCGCCCGCCTCCTTGTGGAAAAGCGCCCTCACATGCGACGGCCTTTCGTGGACCGTCAGCAACAGCGTCGAGGCATCATATTGAAAAGTGAACCCCTGCAGCTGGGCATAGAGCGGAAGATGCTGAAACAAACAGGGATTGGAAATGCCCGGCACCGTCCACCCGGAATCGTACGCCGCCTCCCGCGTCAACCGCTGGACCGGGGCTCCGAAAAAATTACGCATCAGGAACGTATTACCGTCCGCGTTTCCACCCAGCTCCCAGGTGGCCCGGTCTTCAATCTGGAAAATCCGAAACCCCGGCGCCACATACCGGAACCCGTAGGAAAAGCCCTCGTAAGCGACACCCGCCACCGTCTCGCTCACCGCCCGGATCACCCAATCCAACCGACCCTCCTCCGACACCACCGGCTTCCCCCACGAGGCGGTGCTCACCCTCGCCTTTAACGTGGAGTCCGAAAAGGCCATCCGCGGCGCCTGCCGGAAGTGCGGCTTCGTGTGGACCACCACGGCCCCCCCGATAATCTCTTCAATTCCCAGAAATTCCAGTCGGTCCAGCATCCACCCATCCGCCGTGGCAATCATGGGAAAGATCGGCTCATCCGGCGCCCGCAACAGAACCCCGCGCCACACCACATCGCGCAGTCCACAAAAAAATCCGTCCTGCACATCCAACCGGATTTCCATGCCTACATCAGGAAAACGAATCCACTGACTCATAAAACAAGCCCACCCTCACTCTGGTTTCTCTTTTTCTAGAATGCCAGAAAACCGCACCCTGTATTGGCACTGTTCGGCGCTGATTATCCCCTCTTCATGAAAAGGTATTCCATATTGTCGATATAGCATAATGTGTGCTAACTTAAAATAGTTCAGAATGATAACGCCAATCCTGCGTATCGCGGTACGTCAAACGCCATTAACACACGGAGTTTCACCATGAAGTTGCTCATCCTCGGCGGCAGCGGCCACGTCAGCGGCGCCCTCTCCCGGGCCGCAGTTGCCGCCGGCCACGCTGTCTACGCCGTCACACGCGGCCAGCGGCCCCTCCCTTCCGGCGTCATCGGCATCACCGCCGATCGCAAACAGCCCGGCTCGCTCGAAACCGCCCTCGCGGGGCTCACGCAATCCTGGGATCTGGTCGTGGACTGCATTGCCTACGACGCGCCCGACCTGGCCCAGGATCTCGCCTGCTTCCGAAACCGGGCCGCCCACCTGGTCTTCATCTCCACCGACTTTGTCTACGATCCGGTCCGCCGCCGCTTTCCCCAGCCCGAGTGGCCCGCCGCCTTCGTGGAAGGCACGCCCGGCCTGATGGAATACGGGCGCAAGAAGAGGCTCGCGGAGCGGGTGCTGCTGGAAGGCGACACCACCCCCCTCGCCTGGACAGTCTTCCGCCCCTGCCACATCTACGGGCCGACGTCGGAACTGGGCTGTCTGCCCCTGCACGGGCGAGACAAGACCCTGATCGAGAAGCTGCGGGCCGGCGAAGCGCTCAGGCTGGCCGGCGGCGGACATTTTCTCCAACAACCCATCCTGGCCGACGATCTGGCCCGGCTGATCCTCAGTGCGGCAGGAAACGCAAAAGCCCGGAACCGGGTCTTCAATGCCGCCGGACCGGACATTTGCGAGTCCCGCGCCTATTACCAGATCATCGCCGACGTGCTGGGCGTTCCGCTCAAGGTGGACGAGGTGCCGGTGACCGGCCTGCTGGCCGAGCACCCCGACATGCTGCCGTTCCTCTGCCACCGGATCTACGATCTCTCCAGCCTGAAGAGTGCGGGACTCCAGGCGCCGGACACGCCGATCGCTGCGGGCCTTAAACTCCACACCGAAGGGCTCCTGGCCCGCCGAGAGCACTAACTCTATCCTCCTCTCACGCGTCACAAGTAACGTCATTATTCCTGCGAATCCGTTCGGGACGCGAGCGCATCCCGGATCGTCTCGAGCAACGCCTCACGAGCGGGTCCGGCTTCCATGCCGTCGGCGCAATACAACTCGAGTTTTTCAGCCAGCGCACACATGGGATAAATGGCGGGGAACGGACAGGACTGGAGCTTTTTATGGAGTGCCAAGACTTTCACCTTCTCTTCAAGCTCGTAGGCAAGTAGCCGCTCGCACCGGCGAATCACATCCTGGGAATAGGCCTTGACCTGGTGATAACTCAGCCGATGGACAACCGGTTCACGTGGCGGCTGCGCGGCCTTCCGTTTATTCGGCCCGGATTGAGCCACCGGCACATAATCCGGATCGAGCGAGTTTCGAATGTGCGCGAGACAGCAGGCGACCGGCGTTTTACGGGAAAATCGGGCCACGGAATCGAACCCCACAATGCCCGAGGGTTCCAGCCGCTCCCGGAAAACACCCCGGAACAACGCCACCACGGACATCACGTCATTCAACCCGCGGTGCGAAGGGCCGGACGAGAACTTGAAGTGGTTCTTGAGGGTTTCCAACCGGTGATTGCCGGTTTCATGAATCACCCGGCGCGCCAGCGTCATGGCGCAAAAGCCTCTCGCTCCCGCGATGGGCACCCGGAGCCTCCGATATTCGGGCAGCAGCACCCGGTCCCAGTCGAAGGAAACATTATACGCGACCAGGGGGAGATCGCCGGCATACGCATGGAAGGCCTTGTGCGCCAGGAGCGGATCTTCGCCCTCTTCGCGCAGAAATTCGCGTGAATACCCGTGAACCGCCTGCGCCGCCGGATCGATGGGCACATCGTGATTCAGCAAAATTCGGAACGGCTCCCCGGCGGGCTCCCAGCCTATCATCCGCTGCGCCGCGATCTCCAAGGTGAAAATGGGCGGACAGAGCCCGTTCGTCTCGGTATCCACAACCAGCCATTCTTCGTTCTTCATCGTCGCGTTCTTGGCGGACAAACCGGCCGGTTAAAGATGACTCAACGGTGTCCGCCCGATCGGATGCACATTAAATCCGATTTTGTGAAGGGCCCTGGCATCCAGCAGGTTGCGACCGTCGAACACAAACGCAGGCTGAACCATGCCGCGATAAATACGGCCATAATCCAATTCGCGGAACTGGGGCCATTCGGTGAGCACGGCAATCGCATGCGCGCCGGCGGCGGCCGCATACGGGTCCGGCTCGAACACGACCTGGCCGGACAGGTCCGCCAAATCCCGCTTCGCATTCTCCAACGCCTTGGGGTCCGAAATCACAACCTCCGCACGCTCCGCGATCAACTTGCGGGCCACATGAATGGCGGGGCTTTCCCGCGTATCGCCGGTGTCCGCCTTGAAGGCAAACCCGAACAGGGCGATCCGTTTTCCGGCCACCGTGTTGAACAGTTGCGCCACCATGTTGGTCACAAAACGCTGCCCCTGATAGTCGTTAATCTTGAGCACGGCCTGCCAGTACTCGGCCACTTCCTTCAACCCATAATGCTCGCAAAGGTAAACCAGATTCAGGATGTCTTTCTTAAAGCAAGACCCGCCAAACCCGACGCTGGCATTCAAAAACTTCGGTCCGATCCGCGAATCCATTCCCACGGCACGCGAAATCTCGGAAACATCCGCTTCCGTGGCCTCGCACAACGCCGACAGGCTGTTGATGGAGCTGATCCGCTGCGCCAGGAATGCGTTGGCCGCGAGCTTGGACAACTCGCTGGACCACACGTTGGTGGTCAGTATCTTTTCGCGCGGAACCCAGTGGGCGTAGATGTCCGCCAGCGTTTTCGCCGCAGCCCGACCGTCCTCGGTCTCCCGCCCCCCCACGAGAATGCGATCCGGCTTCTCAAGGTCGCGTACCGCCGTGCCTTCGGCCAGGAATTCCGGATTGGAGAGCACATCGAAGCGCACCGTGCCCTTCCGGGAATAGAGTATCCGCTCCATTGCCTCGGCTGTCCGGACCGGAAGCGTGCTTTTTTCGACGACGATCTTGTCCGAGCCGGCATGATCAAGAATCTGGCGGGCCGTCTTCTCCCAATATTGAAGATCCGCCGCCCGCCCGGCCCCGATACCGAAGGTTTTGGTCGGCGTATTCACGCTCACAAAAATGATGTCGGCATCCCGGATTCCGGCGGCAATATCCGTGGAAAAAAACAGGTTCCGGTTTCGACAGGTCCGGACCAACTCCAGCAGCCCGGGTTCGTAAATCGGAAGCTCATCGGACAACCAGGCCTTGATGCGTTTCTCGTCAATATCGACCACAATCACCCGATGTTCGGGGCACTTCGCCGCAATCATGGCCATGGTCGGTCCGCCCACATAACCGGCGCCAATACAAAGAATCGTCTTCCCGGCCGTCGACGTTTTATTCGTCATGCGTTTCCGCCTTTCGCTCCCTTGCCGCTACACATAGCCCCCACTCCGGCCAACTTAATAAACTGCCGTCGATTCATGTATGACTCCATCAGTCTTGACGACATGCTCGCACTTTCAGCACCTTTTGTCGAGAGTTCGTCCTTTGCCATTGAACCCCCGACTATAAAAAGCTATAAACAAAAAGAGGGGACGCCATGCCAACTTACGAATATGAAGCCCACGATCCGGAAACGGGTTGCGCCCATTGCCGGCAACCCTTTGAGGTCACGCAACGGATCGCCGATCCGCCCCTGACGGCCTGTCCCGCCTGCGGAAAACCGGTTCGTAAAATTATTTCGCTGCCCGCCATCGGCGCCTCTGCCTCCGGCTTTGACGACCACGCCAAGAAAAAAGGATTCCACAAGTTGAAACGGCTCGGCAAGGGCGAATACGAGGTCAAATACTAGCCGAAGGCCCTTCAAACACGGCCGCTAACCGGCGTTGCCCATTCGGCTCCACGCGAAACGCATAATACCGCGCCGGCGGCCCATCCACCATCACCACCCGGTCAAAGACTCCCGCCTCACCCTCCACGAGTCGAACCCCTTCCGGCACCGGCCCCCGCCACATCCGCGCAGGAGCCAACTCCTCATCGATCCCGTTGTCGCGCCGATACCAGGCTGCCACCAGTTCCGGCACCAAGTCCGGTTGCCGGGCCTCCAAAAACCGCTTGAACAGGCGAAACCGCTTTCGCAAGCTCAGCCCCTCCCGCACGCCACCGTCCGCATCAACCGCATCGGCCAGTCCCGCCCAAAACCCCGGAATCATCATGCACGCCTTGCGCACCATGGGCCGCAACGCCGTCTGGTTATGAAACCCATCCACCACCCGCGACAACCGTGCCGCTCGCCACAAGTCCTCCGCAGGAAAGCTCGCCGTGCTCATCACTTCATAAGGCGGAACCGGCGAAGCCACCAAGGACCACCGCTGTCTTATTGACGCCAGTCGTGTTCCGGGCAGAAGCTTCAACACTTCCAATTGGATTTCCGCCACGCCCAGCAGGGTGAGCAGCGTCAAATCCTGAACCACGCCGTCCCACGTCCCGCCCGGCAGCCCCGCGATCAGGTCCACATGCACCTCCAGGCCCCACACGCCCGCCAAGCGCTGCAACCCCGTCACCACCTGCGCCGAGGTGCCGCGCCGCCCCACCTGACGCATCACCGCTTCGTCCAGGGATTGAACGCCGGCCTCCACGTGAAGCCGGCCCGGCATGAAACGGCACATCGCTTCCACCAGGCGGTCCGACACCGCCGCCGGCTCGATTTCCAAATGAAACCGGGCGTCCGGACACTCCATCCGAAACAGATCCAGCAACTCAACGGCCCGGGTGTCTTCGTCGTTAAACGTGCGATCCAGCACACGCACCTCGCGGATCCCGGCGGCGCGAATGGCCTGAAGATCGCCGCGCACACGCTCCGGAGGTAATACCCGGACACCACCCCCACGTCCGCTGGTGCAAAACAGGCAGGCGCCCCGACAACCCCGCGAGGTTTCCAGCAGCACAAACGGTTTCTCGAACCCGACGCATTCCCGCGTATAAGGCGAAGGAATCGATTCAGGAGCCGGCCGCTCGGCCTCCTCCCCGGGATCCCGCAACCGCCCCTGCTCCATCCGAACCACCCCGGGGATGGCGTTCCATTCAACGGGTTGGTCCCAGACTTTCAACCATTGACGAAAAGCCAACTCGCCTTCCCCCCGGATACCCGCATCCACCAGCGGTCGCGGTTCAAAAAAGGCGGTGCAATCGCCCAGCCACTCCGGGCCGCCCCCGATCACACAGGTGCGGGGCGACAAGGCCCGGAACCGGGCCAGGAATTCGTTCAGCCAGGGACGGTTGAAGAGATAAAAAGTGACCGCCAGAACATCCGGCTTCAACGCGCAAACCCGCTCCAGAACGGCCGGCACCGCATCCGGAACCGCCGTCTCCACCGTGTGCCAGTCCCAGTCTGCGGGATCCGCCGACGCCTTCAGCAACCAGGCCGCCAGGCTGGTGTGGGCATACGACGCATTAACGGCAAGGAAGACGAGACGAGTTTTCATACGCGCCGATCCCATCACCGGGAACGCGGCGTGAAATCCTCATCCCCGGCCAACCCCTCGATGAAGGCGGCCAGAAGCCGGGAACACGCGTCCAGATCCTCCAGCGACACCATTTCCACCGGACTGTGAATGTACCGGGTCGGGATGCTGATCAGCGCCGCCGCCACCCCGCCTCGTGACAACTGGATGGGATTGGCATCCGTGGGCGTGGCGCGGGGTTCGGCCCCGATTTGTACCGGAATCTTCTGCTTTTTCGCCGTCGCTTCAAGTCGGTCGCCCAACACCGGATTGATGTTTGGCCCCCGGTGCAACTGGGGCCCCTTCCCAAGCGTACAGATGCCGATTTTGCGCGAATCCATCCCGGGACAATCCGTGGCAAATCCCATGTCCACGGCAATGCCCACCTTCGGATTTACGGAATACGCGCTGGTCGTGGCCCCCCGCAGGCCAATCTCCTCCTGAACCGTGGTGACTCCATACACCCCCACGTTCAGCTTTTTCCCCTTCAGGCGTCGCAGCGTTTCCAGCACCACAAAAGCGCCGGCGCGGTCATCAAAGGCGCGCCCGACTACTAAATTGTTTGGCATTTCCTCGAGATACATGTCAATCGTGGCATAATCGCCCACGGCAATGCGCGTTTCGGCGTCCTTCTTGTTCTTGGCGCCAACATCGATCCACAACTCATGGAATTTGGCCGCCTTGCCCCGCTCCTCCATCTCCGTCAGATGAATCGGCTTGCGGCCGATCACGCCCAGAACGGGCCCCTTCCGGGTATGGATCCGGACCCGCTGGCTGATCGCCACCACCGGATCCGTGCCGCCCACATTGGTGAAATAGGCGAACCCCTTGTCATCGATATGCACAATCATATACCCGCACTCATCGCAATGGCCCGCCAGCATGACCCGGTAGGGCGCCTTGGGGTTGATCACCCCGATGACGTTGCCGTGCACATCCGTATGCAGTTCATCACAACTGGCCTTCATCCGGGCGCGGACCGCATCCTGGATCCCCATCTCATAACCGGACGGACTGGGTGTGTTCAACAGGCTTCTCAACAACTCAAGCGAATCCTTGTTCATGCGCGCTTTCTCCCATCTCCCGGACGGGTTTTCAGGTAACGTAAATCAAATGAGCCACCCTGTCCACTGCACAGATCGCCGGTCACGGAGTGAACAGATTCGCGAACTCGCCATGTCCGGACCGCAACGCCTCGAAGGGGCCCTCTTCCACCACGGCGCCCTCCCGCAACACAATCACGCGCTGGGTCCAGGCCAGCATCTCGGGACGGTGACTCACCACCAGCGCGGCGCGGCCGGCGGCGGCCGTCTGGAGAAGGCGGACCACCTCCCGCTGGGTGCGGGCATCCAGGGCGCTGGTGGGCTCATCCATGATCAACAGATCGGCATCGCGCAGCATGGCGCGCGCCAGCGCAATCCGCTGCCACTGGCCGGCGCTCGGCTCCGTGCCCTCGCGCAGCCAGCGCCCCAGCGGCGTGGCGAGTCCCTGCGTCCAATGCGACACAACCTCGTCCAGCCCGGTGCGTTGCGCCACATCGGCAATGCGTGCATCGCCAGGCGCGCCTCGCGGATCGCCAAGCCAGATATTCTCGGCCACCGTCAGCTGATACCGGCCGAAATCCTGAAATAGCACGCCGATCCGGCGGCGCCAGGCCGCCGGGTCAAGGTCGCGCAAGTCCACGCCGTCCACCAGGATGCGGCCGGCGGTCGGATCGTACAACCGGCAAAGCAGCTTGACGATGGTCGACTTGCCCGCGCCATTGGCACCCACCAGCGCCAGGCGTTCGTCGGGTCGAAAAGCGAAATTGAGGCCGCGCAAGACCGGACGATCCGTGCCCGGATAAGTGAACTCGACACGCTCAAACACAATGCCCTCCCGCATCGGGACAGGCACGGCGCGCGGAACGGCAGGGGCGACAACCCGCTCGGGCAGAACCATCAGCTCATCAAACGCCTGAAGGAACAACGCAGACTGGTACACCTCCACCACCGAGCTTACCAGCAGGCCAAGCTGGCCCTGCCCCCGCTGCACCGCCTGCGCATACATCACCAGCGCGCCCAGCGTGAGCGCCCCGGCAAACAGCCGGCCTGTCATCCACAGGATCAACGCCGCCACCACAACCAGCAGAACGGCCTGCATCGCCAGCTCACGAGAAAGCACATAGCGCCGCCAGACCAGCCGTTCATTGCGGAGACGGGCCCGCACAGCCTCAAAACGCGTACGGCAGAAGGCGCCATGCCCCTGCAGCCGCAATTCCTTGGCGTAATCCCCATCGGTCAGCAGGTGATGGAAATAGCCGGCCTCGCGTTCCAGCGGGGCAAGATCGCGCCGCCACTCGTAAAGACGTTGCCCGCGCTGGAGGCGGAAGAAAAGCGCCGGAACACCGGCCAGCGCCAACACCAAGGCCACGAGAGGATGCAGGGTGGCCAACATCAAGAATATCCCCAGCAGACCCACCGCGCTCTGGAGGATCAGGAACAGGCTGTCCAGCACGCTGATGGGCCGGGTCATGGCCTGCTCCTGCGCCAGATGCAGGCGATTCTGGTCGGCGCTGTTCTCGAAAAAGGCCAAATCCACCGCCAGCATTTTAGCGTGCAGCCGGGCATGCACCAGATCGCTCACCGCCATGGCATGCTGTTCGCTGATCCACGCCGCCGCAATGCGCAGGCAGGCGTTTGCGCCCAGCGCCGCCGCGCCGACGACAAACCAAACAGCCACCTCCCCGCCCCCGGAATGGAACAGCCATGCATACCATCCCCCCTCGGTCACCATGCCGCCCGCGGGAATCGCCTGCACCACCGCCGTCGCCGCGTCGACCGCCCGTTTGAGCGCATACAGCATCACCAGCGGCAACAACGCCTGGGCCATGGCCAGCATCGTTTGCGCCAGGGCCAGGCGCGGCGAACTGCTCCACACCAGCCGCAACGCCCGCCCAAGCGAGGACGCCAGGACACGGATCGGTTCGCGTTTCATGGGCCCGCTCCCGCCGCCAGGCGGCACACGTCAGCCCGAATTACCTCCACCACCGCCGGCGTAGGTCGAAAAGAGAGGACCGCACACGGCATCGACTGCAGAAGCCGGCCGACCGTCTCCAGGCAGGGATCCAGGATTTCCGGATCCTGCCAGGGAATAGTCGCCACCTGGATCAACCGGTTGAACGCCTCGCGAGGCGTCAGGGGGGTTACCCGGTCCGTCTCGCCATGTTCGATAAAATACACGCGCCGGAGCGGCGCCCACGCATTTCGGGCAAACCCGGCGGAACTGGGCCATGGCGAACCGTACACGCGAAAGGCCGCCGCCGGAAGAGCCTCGCCGGACCCGGGCGCCGGCCACTGCCGAAGAACCGGGCGCTCATCCGTCAACACCGTGGCGCCGGCCGCATCAAACAAACGTGAAAGAGTGCTCTTCCCGGTACCTGAAATCCCCAGGAAAAGGACGCCGTGCCCATCCACGTCCACAGCCGCGCCGTGAAACACCAGCCCGCCTTGCCGGCACAGCCGCAAGACCAACAACGACAACCCAAGCCCCGTGCCCCAGGCTCTTTCATAGGAGCCATAAAACTCCGAAAAACGAGCCGGGTTCCAGCTGACCGTGGCACGGTTGAATAACAGAGGGCCGACGATCTGCCAAAGCGCGACCCCTTCCTGATTGCGCCGGACCACTTCGCATATCCCCTCGCTGACGGTAAAAGACCAAGGCTTGTCAGGGGCTGGCGGTTGCAACGCCAAAGCATGATCCGGCCCGGAACAGAACACCTCGCACCCGAGATCCGTCACGCCATCACCGGAGCGAAAAGACTGAAAAGGGAGTGGAAAAGCCGGGCTTTCGTTGGGACCGGATAACAAAAAACGCACACCCGCGATGGTTAAGCGACTCAACCCTGAGCTGCGTTCACGCTCCGCATTCTTCAAAGGTTACTCGATAACGCTATTACCCAGCGTACGGGGAGTGGCCGGCGGTTGAGTATTCTCGGCACTCGCGGATGCCGGACTGACATAATTGCCGCCTTGATCCAACGGTTGCTCAGAAACTGTTGGCGCCTCATAAGACTGAATTTTAGGGCTTTTGCCTGATGTTACTTTGCTCATCTGCCCACCTCCCACGCATCATCATGCGACTATTGATAATACTATCCCGCTCATGCCGCGAAATCAACACCTAAATATACAAAGACGCTTAGGCCTGTTCCTCGACCAACCCTAGGCGCATCAGGTCGTCTATAAAAGCCTGCACATCGCGCCGGGCGGTCTCCATGGCTACTTGATACTGCTCCACCAGCGCTCCGGCAAGTTCATCCTGTGACTTCGGTTCCACGATCAACTCCCAAAGCCCGGCGCCAACGTCATTCAACGTATACACACTGCGCGTGCACCCGTGAACCGGCACCAGCACGTTCACCCCGGCCACGGTCCGAGCCACCACATCTTTTTTACAACAATATTTCATGACCCTTTTGCCCTGCTCACGTGTCGCCATGCCGCTCACAGCCCCACATCCCTCACCCGGTAAAGCCGTTGAGTCGAAGCGCCTTCATCCAAATCCAACCATAGGAGATAATTTGCGGTGGCCCGGAGCCCTGACGCGCTCAACGTCCAGACAGCCCCTCCGTTGTCCGAATACTCGACCGAGTACAGTCGGTTCCGATTGGCAGGAAACCCCAACAGCCAAAGCCCGTCATACAAAACCTTCTGCGAAATCGCCATCGCCCTGTTCACCGGGAACGCCCCCTCCACCGGAGTCATAACGGCCCACGCCTCATACGCCACCGGCCGGGCCTTGGCCTGCGCCTGATACGCAAGATTGTAAACCAACCGCACCACCACCTGTGCCCCCGTCGGCAGCACACACGGAAGCTCGCGGATCGCCGCCCCGCTGACCGGATCGAGCCCGGTCCGATTGATCAGCCAAGTCGCCTGATCCAACCCCAACGCCCGCACCCGAACTCCATACACCAGCCCGCCAGTCCGATTTTCCAGGATTAAGTCCTGCGTCACGCGAGCTCCAGCGTTGACCACCCGAGACGTCGCGATAATTGCCACGGAACCGTAGGCCCTGCTCAACGCGGTCCCATACGATACTTTATAACCCGTTTCAGGGCGAGACAGGGTCATTGTCACCGTCGCATGGCTGGCGCCCTTCCACACATACTGGAGCTTCATCGTCCCATCCATCAGCCCCACATTCACCGCATTCGTATTAGAGGATTTAACACTGAAAACACCACTTCCGGACATCAGGTTGGTTATGACGAAGGCCTGGGAAACACCCTTCGACACCGGACCCTCGCTCAACAGCCGGCTGAAGGCCGGCATTCCCTTCCCTGTCTTGACCTTCATCGCGGAGAACCAGGGGCTGACGCTGCCATCCGGCATCCGCCGCCGGATCCTGTACCAATAATCTCGACCGGCGATCAGGTTCGTCACGACACACTCCGCCACGTTCACGATATAGCGCGACTCGTATCCCGGCACCAGCGGCGTGAATCCAATTCCCGACGCCACGCTCAGTTCCCCTTCCGGCGCGCCATCTTCCGCCCATTTCCATCGGGCCGTAAAACTCTTCGAGCCAATCGCCCGGGGTGGCAGCACCACGAGGGGCGCAGCGCAATGCGCAGTCACGCTCTTATTGGCATTCACTCTCACGTAAACTGGGTTGTTCGTTCCGGTAAGAGACCCCGTCCACCCTGCAAAGAAATACAGGGGGCGGGGCAACACCGTCAGAACAACCTTGGTTCCTCTGTCGTAATAGGGCAAGTCAGGCGTCTTGGTCACGACGCCGTTAACGGCCGTCGCCGTCAGCGTGTAATCATCGTCCATTTCGACGGCTTCAACCGTCGCCGGCGTGACGCCCACGCCTTGGAACGTGATGGTGGCGCCGCCATTAACGTTGTCGCTGTTGTCCTCTGCGGCCGTCAGGGTTACAGACTGATAAACAGGCCAATTCACTGTTGAAAAGGACAAGTTGGCCCCCCCACTAACCGTAATGTCCGTATCCCCGGAAGTCCGCGCCACCGCCACCACCGTGTCACCTGTAGGCTGAGCGCTCAACCGTACGCGAATATTGGTGCTGCCGCCTTCCGGGACTGAAACAGAGGCCCTATCGGTCAAAACGGTAATGACATTCAAGGCAAAACTGGCAACCACCTGCTTGTCGGCATCCATGGTGATGACCACCGGATTGGTGCTTCCGGAAACATCCCCGCTCCAGCCCGCAAAATGGCGCCCGGTGTTCGCGGACGCGATTAGCGTCACCCCCATGCCGTTATCATAAAAAGCCGAATCGGGATCCTTGGCAACCACCCCGGTCACGGCGGTCACGATCAATGAATAGTCGTCATCCCGTTCAACGGCCTCCACCGCAGCATCGACCCACCCGTCACCATGGCAGGTTATGGAGGCCAGTCCGTTGGAGTTGTCCGCATTGTCCTCGGCTGCCGCCAGGGTTACTGACTGAAAGGCAGCCCAGTTGGTCGTCGAAAAGGTCAACAGGGCGCCCTCGCTGACGGTGATGTCCGTATCCCCGGACGTTCGCGCCACCGCCACCACCGTGTCCCCCGTGGGCTGGGCGCTCAACTTGACCTGGAAATTGGTGAGCCCCCCTTCAGGAACCGATATACTGGCATGGTCTACCAACACCGTGATCAGGTTCATTGCAAAACCAGCCGTGACGCTCATGTTCTGAGTGACAATCACGCTAACGGGATTATTCGTGCCGGTAGCATCACCGCTCCAACCCGTAAAATAATAGCCCGCCTCTGGCACGGCCGTGAGTGTGACGGATGCGTTGTTGTCATAATTGGTCGCATCGGGAGTCCGGGTCACCGTGCCGTTAACAGCCGTCGCCGTCAAGGTGTATGGCCCGTTGTCTTCATTAAACACCAACGCCGGGTCGCCAATGAGGCTGTAACAGTGAAGCCGTTCGGGCGGCATCGCTCCCGCCATAAGCTGCAACCCGCGCCGCCAGACATCCCCCATCCGCAACAGCCCCGACACGTTCCCCACAGAATATAGGTTGACCGCAAGATTCTCGCCTTCATCCCCCAGCATGTAGCCGGTGGCGCCTAATCCCGCCACAAATCCGGCATCGGCCGAGAACAACCCGTATGGAATAAGGCAGGTCGTGGTGGTCAGCGACTGCCAGCGGTTGGGCCGGCAGCCCATGACCACCAGGATCGTGGCTTTCTTCCAATTATTGCTGGTCACATCGCCGTTGCTCAGAAGCTTGCCGCTACCGCCGCCCAGGTTTTGCTCGTCTGTATGCCCGAAAAAGTGGAACAGCCCCGCGCCCGCGCTCAACGCCGGAAACAGGCTGCCAATCTTCACCGGGGTCAAATTGCCCGTGTCATCGATGGGATAATGCTTCACGGTGGTCCGGCCGTCTTTCTCAAGGGGCTCGATCAGGCGGTCCGTGCCGGTGCTGAACGGGTAGGCCTTGCTTCCCACGTTGTCCCAATCCGCAGCAACCGAAACCGGCCGTTGCCAGCGCAACCCGTCTTCATAAGCGATCGTCTTCTGCACCACCACGGCCAGATCCTGCGTCTTCGTGGTCGGCAACCGGCCGATCGCCACCTCCGGAACACCATCCTCGTTCACATCGCCCAGCGCCGCATCGATCGCAACCGTCATGCCCTCGCCGGTGGAAAACCGCTGCCCGGCAATCAGGGTGGGAATCAGGCAGGCGGTGTAATCGTTGACGGACAACCGTTGCTGCTTGAAATCCAGCGCGCCGGCGCCCGCCAGCAACACATACCGCAACGGATGCCCCGCCCAATTCGTGACGCCATCCGCGCAAAAGGCCCGAATCGCAAGGGGGTCGACCAATCCGTAACTGTACCGGTTATAGAGGGATTCGACATCCACGATCCTGACGGTCAAACCATGCGCCGCGCGATAATCAGCCAGCGGCTGCAGGACCGCGCGAAAATCGCCGCGCCAGGCCTCCGGGGGAATGAGAATGACATAGTCAGCCGAATTCGTGGGCAACGACCAGTCCACGTCACCCACGCCCCGCACCGCCGGCTGCAACGTTCCCGCCGATTTGGAAAAGACCTGATACACCTGCCCGCTGCCGCCGCAGGGAAATGCGGCGGTCCACGTGTTCGACGCGCTGTCGTAGGTGATCGTGACCGGCGACACCACGCACGGATGGTTCGTCACGGTCACGTCCAGCACCGCAACATCGTTGGAGGCGAACCTGGAAACGGCCACGGTATTGCCGGCTCCGCCCGTGCAACGCAATCCGCCATTCCGCGCGCGATACTGCTTCGGGTACGAAAAGCCATAGGACATGCAGAGAAAACGGGTCGAGTCCGTGGCCGGGACGGGAGGCGCCGTGCCAATATTCACCACGTTCAATGTCGCCGTGCCGCCAGTGATGTTGGTGGATGAAAAGGGATACGTGAAAGACACATACTGTTCACTCGACCAACTCGGAGTTCCGAGCGGCGTGCCGCCGACCGACACGCGCACCGCATGATCGTCCGTATCCACCTCGTAATACGACAGGAGGTTGACGGTCACCACACCGGCCCAAAGACCAGTGGCACAATCCGACAGGGTCTCGGTATACGACTTGGAACTGCCGGACAAAATCGGGCCCGCGAAGGCAATATACGGCGCCGGCGCATCGGCCAGCGTGCTATAGGATACCCGGGCCAGATAATCCGTGCCCTGATGCGTGATGCGATTCACAAAACAGCCGTTAGTAATCGCCGGAACCGGAGGGGTCATCACCTGGCTCACCATGGCAACGCCCGTTTCCCGCGCAACCCAGTAGACGTTCTCAGGAGCAAACCGGGATTCGGCCGGAACCCCGTAAAAAAGAAGGTTGTCGCCATCCGCGGACCAGGCCACGGGAAGGCCCTGGCAACTCAGGCTCAAATTGGTAGTATTGATGGCGTCGGATACGCCGGACACCTCCCACCCCGAGGCATCCGCGAGCTCCTGGGCGGATACGCGGTAAACTCCCTCCTCCCGCAAGCTCAGGCGAACACGGTCCGCCGGCACGCTATTGGTCCAAAGGCGGACACGGGCGCCGGATCCAATCCAAACCTGGGCCGCCCCCGCCGGAGCAGCCCCCCCCTGACTTGGCGGAACCGCAACAGACTGAATCTGAATGGAAGGCGGTTCCTTTTTCACAGTGCCCGCCCAGTCCGCCACGTGTTGGTCCGGCACGCCAGGGGATGCAATCAGCAATTCATAACGCACCGGATCTCCAGCCTGCACGAGGGGATCCGCCAATTCATAGACGGCGCCTTCCTCGTTTCCTTGGGACCGTACAAAACCAACCGATTCCCACGCGCCACCATTCCGCTGACGCATCACACGGAACGCCTCCACGCCAAGTTCAACGGTGGTCTGCCAGCGAACCCGCACCAGTCCATCCTCGCTCGAGGCCGAGGCCTCGAACCGGCTCAAGGTGGTGGAGGGCGTATAAAGCATCACCCCGGGTGCCGCGCCCGCGCATGCCCCTGCAACAACCAGAAACAGCGCAAACAAAAGCCGTTTGGCGCGTCCTGTCACACGCTACTCCCGCATGCCAATCTTGAAAAACCCGACAGGAAGGGACGGATCCACAGGCACAAAGGTTTCGGTCCGGGCCTGCGTGGCCACAACCGTGGCAATCACGTCCCAGGGACCGCTCAGCTGCACGGTGCGATACACGTTGTACGTGCGGCCGGGAATGCTGTCCCACTGCAGTTTCACGCCATTCTTGTCCATGCTCACCATGGCGGCGGAAAAGCTGCCAATGGCCACATTGTAGGCTGTGTGATAAACGCCTTCGTCATCCCGCACCATCAGGCTCACGACATCGGCGGCGGTCAACCCCGGCACCACGAACCGGTACGCGTGATTCCCCTCGCCCGTGGCCTCCTGCCGCCCGACTTCCACCCACTGGCCGGCGCGGCGCAGGTACACCACAATGTCGTTCTGCCCCGCTTCTTCAATCGTCTGGAATTCCACCACCACACCCTCGGCGGTCTCGTACGCGCGGAGGCGCACCTCCGCCGCGTTCGGGGTCGAGTTCAAGTTCAACACAACGAACCCGCCGGTGGGATCATTGACGTAATGGATGTAGTAATTGGTGTTTCCGCCGCCAATGTGCAGGGCCGTGTTGTTCTCCAAAATATTCCCGGCTGTATCCCGGAAATAGCCGGTCACGCCCGTCCAGACCACGTTGCTGGCAATCGTGCAGCCCTCACCGCTGAGCGTGCCGATATCCAGAATGGAAACTCCGTTGTTCAGCGCCAGGCTTCCCTGCATCAGGATGTCCATCTTGTCGCACACATTGCCATCGGGACTGGGACTGACCTCAACCTTGTACGTCGAGCCCGACTCGAAAACCGTGTTGCTGCCGATCAGCAGCTTTCCCACGCCGTCCACACCCGGAGCCACGGTCCCGCCGCTCTTCGCCGTCACCGTGCCGCTAACCGTTCCCGTGCCCCCCAGCGTTCCCGTGTTGTTCACCGTCACCGCGCCCGACCCCGTGCCCGAGCCACTGGTATTGACCACCAACAGCGTGCCGGCATTGACCGCCGTCGGGCCGGAATACGTGTTGGCGCTGTTCAGGATAACCGTCCCGCTGCCGTTCTGGGCCACGCCGCCGGTCCCGGAAATGAGGCCGTTGAATTCGACCCCTTCCGTGACCGTGTCGGTCTGATTGAAGGCCAGCGTGCCATTATCCGTAATGACGCTGTTCACGTTGAGCGAACCTGTGTCGCCACCGTTCCCAAGCTGCAACGTTCCCCCTGAAATCGTGGTGGTGCCGCTGTAGGTGCTGGCGCCGGAAAGGGCAAGCACACCCGAACCCGCCTTGACCAAGCTGCCGGTTCCTATGACGTTATTGGCGATGATCCCCGAATAGTCCACAACACAATTCGTCTGGACCTGAAGGGTCCCGGTACCAGCCCACAGCGTTGGGCCCAGCGCAATGCCACGATAGCCGTCAAGCGTGAAACTGGCGGTGCCCATCAGCGTTCCACCATTGAGCACAATCCGACCAGCCGTCGCCGCCGCCGGCGCGGCTCCCAGATTAAGGTCTGAACTGACCGAGACCACTCCGCTGTTCACGATGGTCCGGCCCGAATAGGCGTTCTCGCCGGAAAGCGTCAATGTGCCGGATCCATCCATCACCACATCCCCGTGCCCCACCAGATAACTACCGGCGCCATCCGTGCCGTCCCCGTCAATCGCCCCTGAAATCAAAATGTTACCGGCCCCCGCCACATAAAGATTTTCAAACCCATTAAGCGGTACGGTTTCTGTGTCCGTATTAATGAAAGTGGAACCGGACAGCGTCAGTGTGGTGCCGGCCTCAGCACTGACAACCGACTTGCCAGACGAATTGATGGCGATCTCCAGTCCGCCAGAACACGTGTTGCTGCCCGACATATTGACCAGATAAGAATAGTCCAAGGACAACGGCTTGGGCATCGTGATCCCACCCGACAGTTCCAACGTTGAAAGATTGTTCACTACCACAGGTGTTGCAGCATAGGTGCCAAAAGCCTTCCCACTTGTAATTTTCACAATGTAGGCATAAATCATAGTGCTTCCATTATACGTATTGGTACCGAAAAGCGAAATTGTTCCTTCACCGTCCAACCTTAATCCATATGTCGGCTGCGTATTCATCGCGCTAATCACGCCGCCGTATGTAAGCGTAACACCACTGACAGCCCAGAAACCAGTATCACCGCCCGACGCTATGATTTTGGTCAATCTTTTGCTGTTGAGCGTAAATGAGGATGTGGCCTCCAGATATCCGCCGTTCAGTTCAATATTCAAGCCCGCTGTTCCCGGGACCGTTCCCAGATTGCTATCCTTGCTGACGGCAAGAAAACCCTGCGTGAGCGTGTTTTTCCCGCTATAAGTGTTATCGCGGGTTAGCGTCACCGTTCCCGAGCCATCCTTGATCAACCCACCTGAACCGGAAACAATGCCGGAGACCACAATAGGGCCATCGGCCCCGATGGCATAATTTGCTTTGAGCGTCACCGTATTGCCGGCATTGGTGATGTTTCCGCTCAGGGTGAGCGTGCCGATATAACTTTCGAAAAACTTGCCCTCTGCTGTAAGTGTGAGCGGAATTCCCCATGCATTATTCCCCGTATTTCCAAACGTTCCGTTAAGGGTAATCGCATTGCCGGACAGATTGAAACCGCTCTCGCTAATGACGACAGTCCCCACGCTCGTGAGCAGATCGTTGTAATTCGTCTGCTGGGTCGTGCCGCTGAAGGTAAGCCCATCTCCATCGCTGGGCAATCCACCCGTCCAGTTGGCAGCATCGCTCCAATTCGAAGTACTCCCGAGTCCCGTCCACGTGTGATTGGTCTCCGCATAGGCAGGCAAGGCCACCGCCAGCATCGCGAGAATCAGGCCCGACAACCACATTTTCGGGAAAGCCATGGCTTCAGTAAAGACGTCTTTCTCTCGCATCGAGACCACTGTTTTTTTCATTTTAGGCGCGCTCCAATCCGTATGACAAATCAAAAAGGAAATACGTCTCCAACACTACCAAAGATATAATAAGCCTATCATAAATCGGGGCTGCCCGTCAATAAATACCACGACGATCATGCCGGCGAGGCGCATCTCTGAGTTTTGGCAAAAAGAAGGCCATTCAACGGGCTGTTCTTGGGGAACCAGCTCAACCGGCAAAACAACCGAAAAACACCAAAACTCAGAGTGGCGCCCTCTTCTATTTCAGCAAAACCCTGAAAAATCCAGACGACGCCTTCGGATCAGGATAGGCCACAAACACACGGGTCGCGGTGGCGACTGCCACCACCTGGGTCACGGTCTGCCAGGGAGCGCCCAAACGCTCCACCCACTGGACGGCATACTCCCGGGCCGGAAGACTGTTAAACGACAACGTCGCGCCAGTCGCAGACATATGGATCATCTCCGCGGCAAAGGGCGTGACCGTGACCCCCGGAGCAGACCACCCTGTCCCCGCTTCGTCCCGGACCGCGAAGTTATAGGTGCCGCCCACCGCCAGATCGGGAACCAAAAACCGGCACGTCAGCCGCGCACAGGCCGTCACATTCGTCTCACCCGTCCAGACAACCTGGCCGGCGGCATCCAGCACGGACAGCAGCATGACACCCTCGTTCGCCACATCATACGCCACAAATTCCACGTAGGTGCCGCCCATCGCCTGATAGGCATGCAAAGCCATGCCCGAACTCGTGGGCGTGCTGTAAACCGTCGACCACCCCTGCGTCACCAGACTGGACGGCGTGGCGCCACCGGCGATGTCGGTCGTTAGCGGATTATGATCGGTCGCATTGTCAATCGACGCCAAGGCCACCCGCCACTGCTGATTGCTGGTCAACCCCGTATATGTCTGCAAATAGGACCACTTGACCGCATAGTCAATAACCGTCGTCATGCCAAAGTTGGTGGTGCCCGCTTGATCAATGGTGCGCACATACCCATCCGTGGTGCGATACGTCGATCCGCTTATAAGGCCATTGATATCGTTCGTCCCTTTCTTGCCCGCATCTCCATCCACATCGTCCATCCGGGTGCTTTTCCAATCGACGCCGATCACCGACCGGACCGACATTTCCAAGCCATGCTTCGTATTGTCGTTCGACTTGCTGTCCCACGTAAACGCGTAATCCGGGTTCCCGTCATCCGTGCCGGCCTGGAGTGCCCCCGAGACATAATTACTGCCGATCAGATTGATCAACACGAAATGTGCATTGTGGAAGGTAGTGCCGGGAATCACGGTGTCAATCTGAACGCGCATCCGAAAAAACAGATAGTCACTATTACGAGCATAATAGGCGCCTGAATTAGTCGTATCGCCGACAAAATCCGACTCGGGATGTGCCACCCCATCGGTGGGATCATTCAGTGAATTCAATGCGACCCAATTCGTCGGCCAACTGGCATACGTGCCGATGACGTTGTTGGTCGTCGATGCAAACCCCGTGGATATTCCAAGAAGACCATATACCGCCATGAAAAAGATAACCATTCCATGCCGGTTAAGCGAAATTTTTGTCGATCCATACCGCATAAATTTCTCGGCTTCTTCCGAACGTGCCCACAAATTAAATCAGGCTCACGCCTCAAACAGAATCTATTTGTAAAAATATTACAAACAAGCATGTCTGTCCATATCTATCTTTTAACAAATTTTAGCACTATTTTCGAATGACGGGAAAAAACGCCATAGCGCCGTCTTCGGGATCACGTCGCACGCGAATATCGCAATGGTACACCTCTCGGAGCCGGGCTTCGGTCAGCACCTCTTCCGGAGAACCCTGGGCGACCAACCGGCCATGATCCATGAGCAAAATACAGGGGCAAAAACTGGCGGCCAGGTTCAAATCGTGGCTCGTGAGCAGCACGGTGACCCCCTGCTCCCGATTCAACCGCTCCACAATCCGCATGATATCCAACCGATGATTGATGTCGAGGTGCGAGGTCGCTTCGTCCAGCAGGATCAACCTCGGCTCCTGCGCCAACGCCATGGCCACCACCGCGCGCTGCCGCTCCCCGCCGCTCAACTCGGTGATCGACCGATTCCGCAAATCCGTCACATCCGTCTGGGCCATCGCCCTCTCCACGGCCTCGTGGTCGGCCCGCGAGGCCCCCGCCCACCGACTGATCCGGGCCGTACGCCCCATCATGACGAAGGCCTCCACGGAAAAAGGCATCGGCACTTCCATTTCCTGGGGCACCACGCCCACCAGTCCCGCACGTTCTGCCGCCGAAAACGATTCCAATTCCCTTCCGAAAAGACGAACCGTGCCCGCACGCGGTGTCAACAAGCCTGTGATGACGCGGAACAGCGTGCTCTTGCCGGCCCCGTTGGGGCCCAGCAGGGCCGCCATGCCGCCTTCCTCGAGCTCAAAATCAACCCCGTTCAAAACGGTCCGGGTTCCATACCCCGCGGTCACGCCCGACAAACTGATGGCACCCGGTTTCATCCGATCCACCCGGCCTTCCGCCGCTGCCGGAGTATCCACAGGAAAAACGGGCCACCCACCAGCGCCGTGATCACGCCCACCGGAATTTCACGCGGCGCCAGCACCGTCCGAGCCAGCGTGTCGCAGGCGGCCAGGAACAAACCGCCGGCCAGGGCCGCCCCCGGCAACAGGCGGCGATGATCCGGCCCGATCAGGGAACGCACCACGTGGGGCACCACCAGCCCCACGAACCCGATCAGCCCGGCCGTGGCCACGGCCGACGCCGTGATCACCGTGGCCAGCAACAGGCCCGCCGCCACCGCCGCCTTCGTCCGCACGCCCAGATGGTGGGCCGTGTCGCTCCCCAGCGTCAAGGCGTTCCACTCCGGGGCCAGGGCCATGGCCGCCGCCAGGCCCGCCAGCACCAGCGCCGAACAGGCGGCCAGCAGCGGACGGGACGGCATCTGGAGATTCCCGAGCATCCACCAGAGCACATTGTGAATCCCCTCAGCCGGCGCGATGGACAGCATGAACATGAGCAATCCGGAGCACACCGAACTGACGATCACGCCGCTCAACAGAAGGCCATAGATCGACGGCACGCCCTGATCGTCCTGCGCCAGCCGCACCACCAGCGCCAGCGTCGCGGCGCCCGCCGCAAACGCGGCGAAAGGAACGGTCCACACGCCACCGGCCGCGCCAAACAGAATCGCGGCCGCGGCGCCCAGCGCCGATCCGCCGCTCACGCCCAGCACATACGGTTCCGCCAGCGGATTCCGCAACAGCGCCTGAAGCACCACCCCCGCGGCCGCCAAGGCCGCGCCCACGATCAGCCCGGCCCAGACCCGCTCCAACCGGAGGGCCAGCAACGCCCGGCCCGTTTCCGTATGCCAGTCGGGCAATCCAAGCCCGGAAGAGCCCGCCAGCAGCCCCAGCAACGGCACCACCGGCGTCAAGGCCAGCAGGACAATCCAGAATGTTTTTGCTTTCATACCGACCCGACCCTCACACGTTACGGATCTTTCAGTTGGAAACGAATCGTCAACTCGGCCCGATACGACTCCGGCGGCGCGCCGGAACCCGGCGGCGCAAACCGCGCGCCCTTCACCGCCTTCTCCGCCGCTGCGTCCAACGCAAAAAAACCGCTCGACCTCAACACGGCAACCTCCACCGGCCTCCCGCGAACATCGACCCGGGTGCCCAGCAAAACAGAGCCCTCCTCGCCACGGATACGGGAGCCCATCGGGTAACGGGGATGAATCGTGGAAAGCGGCGCGGCCCCGCCCGGAAGCCCGGACGAAAGCGAATCGGCCTTCCGCTTTCCCGGTTCCAAGGCGACCGCCCCTGACAAACCGTTCGTCACCGCATCCGGCTCCCCTCCCCGGGCATCCCGTCCCGCCATCCCCTCCGTCTTCTCTATCACGTTCGACGAAGCCTTCGATTCAGGCCCTTGCTCCTTTGCCTCCACCACAGCCGCTATCGGTTCCGGCTCTGCCGCCGGCGCCGGCTTCGGGTCGGGCACCACCACCGGCTTCACCTCAGGCTCCGGAGCCGGCTCCGGCGGCCGGACCGGGGGCGCCGGGGCAACTACCCGCTCCTCCCGGGGCGGCTCGGCCGGAGGAGGCACCGGTGCCGGAACAGCGGGCGCACCTTCTCCCCCCACGGGAGAATCGACTTCCAGCCGCCATTCCATGACCACCTCTCCTCCCAATGCCACCTCGGGGGCGAGTAACCGGAACGGTAGATCCTTCCAAAACCTGGCGAACAGAACAATCCCCATATGCGCGGCCAGCGCCAGCGCAAAGGCAATCATTCGACGTCGCCGGTGCGGATTCATGACTCATTCCATTCCATGGGGCTTCATCCCCGATTATGCTTCGGCGTCTTTCAGAAAGTCCGGTTCACGCCCACCCGCCAGTTCCGGCCGGGCGACGGATAATATCCGTCTTCACTGAACCCCTTGTAGGCCAGGGTCGCATAATTCTCGTCCGTCACATTTTCCACACCCAGAAAAGCGGACATAGCCTTCCCCACCGGCCGGTAATGAACCATCATATCCAGCGTGGTATGCGCGGCCAAACGGTCACCCTCGCCCGCCACGTCACCGCCCAGACGGCAGGAACTGGCATGACGAACGGTGGTGTCGAGCGCCAGGTCGAGCGGCAGGCCAACCTTGACCGTCCCCTCGGCAAGCTGGCCGGGCACCAGCGGCACCTGGTTGCCGTCGTTCGGGCCCGTGGTGAATGCCGCATCGGTATACGTGTAGCTGGCCAGCACCTCGACACGCTCGACCGGCTTCCAGGAACCGGACAATTCGGCGCCTTGCCGGCGGGTCTCATCGAGATTCGCATTGCGGTTCGCGATCGGGTCCCAGGCCACTTCATCCCGCATGTCGAGCCGGTAAAGGGTCACGGCCGCGCGCCAGGCGGGACTGGAGCCCAGTTCCAGGCCCGTCTCGGTGTTGATCCCCTTTTCGGCGTCAAGTTCGCGATAAAACCCGTCGGATCCGTATCCGTAATAGCTGATCTGCTCGTCCACAAACGGATACCGGTACACGCTGGTCACGCGGGCGAAAACCTTGGACCCCTTTTCAAAGGCATACGTCAGCCCGCCTTCCCAGGCCGTGCCGTGATGCGTCTGCGCCTCGTCGAGCACCCGGGCGCCGCCGGCATCGGCAGCCACGGACAGGCGGGCCTGCTCCACACGACCCCCTCCATTCAGGATCCACCGGGGCGTAAGCTCGACCTGGTGCCGCGCGTAGACGCCCAGCGTTTCCTTTTCCAGGTTGGCGGCAATCGTCTTCATCGTCCGCGATTGGTCCCCATACCGGTCCACGTCGAGCTGGTCCAGATACGCGTCCAATCCAAGGGTCGTACTCTGGGCCAGGCCCGCCCAGTCGCCTTCCAGAGTGGCCTTGGGTTGGGCCGAGAAACTGTTCAGCTCCGTATCGCTGAACATGAACCAGCTTGCGACGTCGCTTGCCGTCTTCTTGCCCGACCAGCCCAGGTTGGCGTCCAGCTGGATCCCCTCGTGCGGTTCGGAGTAGAAATCAAGGCCGGCATTAAGATAATCGTTATCGGCCTGGTCGCCCGGATTGTGGCTCTGCGTGGGATCGTCCTTCATCTCCGCCAAGGTCAGGTAGCCCGGCAATTCGTAATCGCTCCTGTACCAGGAACCGGCCATGGATAATCCCGCCACGCTGGAAAAGTCGTATCCCAGCCGGCCGCCCGCGCCATAGGATTCGTACCCGCTGCGGTCGCGATACCCGTCCGAGGTTTCCCACTCGGCATTGGCGGCGTAAGTCACCGGACCCGCTTTCCCAGCCGATCCGGAGGTTCCCGCCCGAGCCACAAACGTGTCGTAACTGCCGGCGATCAGGGACAGTTCGGACCTCGGCTCCACGGCTCCCTTCTTGGTAATGATGTTGAGAACCCCTTGGGATGCAAAATCGCCATATAAGGCGTTCTGGGATCCGCGCAACACTTCGACGCGATCCACGAGATTGAGGGGAATCTGCAGCCAGTTCATGGCGGCCATGTCAGGATTGTTCAGCCGATGTCCGTCCAGCAGCACCAGCACGCGGCCCTGGCTGTTCTCGCCGCCGCCCCGCATGGACACCTCGGCAACAGGGCCGCCGCTCAGGCTGCGGACATACACGCCGGGCACGTCGCGCAACACGTCGGAAAGATTATTCGCGCCCTTCTGCTCGATCTCCTGACTGGTGACCACGGAGACGCTCACCGGCGTTCGCGCGGCCTCGGTCCATTGCCGGGTGGCCAGCACCACGATTTCAGTCGCATTCGTCTTCGCCGGCTCCCCCGCCGACACGGACAGGACCACACCCAACGCCATCACGCCACCTATCAAACCCGTTTTTTTCATTGTATACTCCACTTCTACACCCTTGGATTAAAACAGCCGGTCACCCTTTAAGTCGAATCGGAAGGCCCGCCACCATGAGCACCACTTCATCCGCGGCCGCGGCCATCCGCTGATTCACACGGCCCAGCGCATCCCGGAACACGCGGCCCAGCTTATAGGGCGGAACCAGGCCCAGCCCCACCTCATTGCTGACCACAATCAGATCGGCGGACCGGTTCCGCATGACGTTGATCAAGCCGTCGATTTCCAGGGCCGCCTTCGCCTCCGCTTCAGCAGAGGGCGCATCCTCGCCCAACGCGCAGGTCACATTGCTGACCAGCAACGTCAAACAGTCCAGCAGCACCACTTTTTCGCTGCCCGTGAGGGCCTCTTCCAGCCGGCAGCCCACCTGGCTTGGCGCCTCCAGCGTCTTCCATCCGAACGCCGCGCGATCCGCCTGATGCCGGTGAATCCGCTCCGTCATCTCCGCGTCCAGCGCCTGGCCCGTGGCCAGGAACAGAACGTCCTGTCCGCCCCGTTCCCGGGCCATCCGTTCCGCCAGTGAACTCTTGCCGCTCCGGGACCCCCCCAGAATCAGCACCCACTTGCCCCGGCCTGCCCGGGGCACAGTCGTTTTTCCGATTTCGCTCATCCTGTCTCCCTGACCCCGCGAACCACGTCCAGCGATTCCGCCAGGTCCCGCTCGTTGAATACTTCCAATGTCAGAATCCCGTCAAATCGCTCTTTCAGCAACCGCACCACCGGGTCCCGTTTTTCCGCTGGCATCAACAACAGGGACTGGTGGTCCCGTGTCCCGATGCCATGCAAGTGCACCACCCGGGTGCGCGGCAGCCACTTCTCCAAGATCGGCAACGGCTCCTTGCCCTCCAGCCACAAATGACCGATGTCCGCGGTCCGGCTGACTGGCACGCGGTCCAGCACCGACTCAAAAGCATCCGGATTCCATTTCTCCAGATTCTCCACACACAGCAGGCGGGGATCCGGAATCCAGGCCGACACGGTTTCCAGGGCCCGGACCGCCTGATCCTGCCACACCGCCAGGGAAAGCGGCCGCTCGCGGCAGGCGCCCCACGGCGGCGGCAACCGGCCGGCATCGAGATGCAGCGTGTAGGCGACCGGGTTCAACTCCCGCGTCGCCTCGATCACGCGCCGGGCCTTGACCAGCGACTCGTGCTCCGCCGCGCCGCCATCGGCGAGCCGGAGATCCAGCGGCAAATGAATGGTGTACGTGAGGTCATGCCGGGCGGCCCGATCGATCAAAGCCCGCCGCAAGTCCGCGTCCGGCAGATTGCTCCCGTGAGAGTCGGTTTCGAACAGGACCAGCTGGATGTCCGAGACGCGGCCGGCCAGATAATCCACATTGGGAAGGATGTCGGCCGGAATGATATAAGATGTGGTGCCGATTCGAAACATGGACTCCCCGCCGTTAGTAACTGGCGTCTCCCAGGTTCAAGGAGAGGGCGACCAACGCGGCCGTTTCCGCAATTTCAACCACCGCCCCCAGCACATCGCCTGTCAGCCCGCCAATCCGTTGCCGGGCAAAAAACGCAAAGCTGATCCCCGCCAGCGACGCCGCCAGGAGCATCGTCACACCCAGAGTGCCGCCCGCCAGCGCCACCACCACGGCGGTGACCGCCGCCCGCAGAACGTCCCGCATTCCCAGTCCGTCGCGCACCTTCGCACCCATGCCCTCCGCCTTGGCCAGCGGAATCCGCACATCCGCCAGAACAGCCACCATGACCGCCCGCGCGGCCACGGGCGCCATCACCAGGGGCCACAGGCAAGCCACCTGACGCCAGCCCCCGGAAACGGTCATGACTTTTGTCATGACCACACAGATCCCCGCGTATTTGAGCAGCAGCAGCAGGATTAAACCCATCGTGCCAAAGGCGCCCAGCCGGGGATCCGCCATAATCTCCAGGCGCCGCTCGCGGGACACCGGGGCGTAAAACGCATCCGAACAATCCGCCCAGCCATCCAGATGCAGCCCGCCGGTCAAGCCCGTCCACAGGATCAAAATCAACGCGGCACTGATGAGCGGGCACGGATTCGCCACCCAGCCCCACATCCAGACGAACGCCATCAGCAGCAAGCCAATCAAGACGCCCACGCCCGGAAACCAGCCGGTCAAGGCGCCCCACTTCAGATCCGGCGCCCAGGCCACACGCACTGGAATCCGGGTCAGCAGGCACAACGCCTGGCGGTATTCCCGCCAGGCCTCCACCAGTCGGAACCGGACGCGCTGCGCACGCGGATGATTGAACATGGCGACAATTCGGGCGTTCATCTCAGTCCACCTTGACGCCGGCTTCGGCAAAGGTCGCCATGTCCTGGAGCACCGCCGCCGAACTCTCCACCAGCGCCATGGCCAGCACCGCGCCGGTCCCCTCGCCCAGGCGCATGCCCAGATCCAGCAGAGGCTTCAACCCCAGCCAGCCAAGGGCCAGGTCATGCGCCGGTTCGGCCGACCGGTGACCCGCAATCAAGTACCCCTTGACCGCGGGATTGATCACCACCGCCACCATGGCCGCGGCAGTGGCAATAAAGCCGTCCACCATCACGGGCACACGCAGCGTCGCCGCACGGAGCATGGCGCCGGTCATGGCCGCAATCTCGTAGCCGCCCACCTTGGCCAGGAGCGCGAGGCCGTCCGCGGGATCCGGCTTGTTGACCGCCAGCGCCGCCTCGATCAGTGTAATTTTCCGCGTCAGGGCTTCGCCGGAAATGCCTGTGCCGGGCCCCGTGATGCCGCGGGGCGGACACCCGGTCAACACGCTGACCAGGGCCGTGGCCGGAGTGGTGTTGCCGATCCCCATCTCGCCGCAGGCCAACAGATCAAGCCCACACTCCATTTCCGTCTCCACGCAAAGCGCGCCCAGCGCAACCGCCGATTGCGCCTGCGCCAGCGTCATGGCCGGCCCCTTGGAAATGTCGGCCGTGCCCGGGCCCACCTTGCCGCGCACCAGATGCCGGAGCGCCGGCAGCTCGGTCATCACCCCCGCATCCACCACCGTGACGCGGGCGCCGGCCCGGCGGGCGATCACGTTGATCGCCGCCCCGCCGGAAACAAAATTGAACACCATCTGCCGGGTCACATCGGACGGAGCAATGCTCACCCCATGCGCGGCCACGCCGTGATCGCCCGCAAACACCAACACCGCCTTGCGCAGCGGAATCGGCGGTGGACATTTGCCGGTGATGCCGGCGAGCTGCACGCCCACATCCTCCAGGCGCCCCAGGCTGCCGCGGGGCTTGGTCAACTGGTCGTGGCGGACACGGGCCGCCGCCATCGCCGGTTCATTCAAGGCAGGAATTTCGAAATGTGTCATGGGCGCTCCCCGGGGTTGGTGGTCATCAAACATCGACGCAGGTCAGCCACGCTCTTCATCACGCGCGGACCGGGCCTTAACGTCTGGTTCAAATCGAAGCCGGCATACACACGGCGCCCGCGGACCGCGGAAAGCGAGGCAAAGGCGGGAAGGGCATAAATCCTGGTTTGGGCTTGATCGGAAGCCCCCTCGAAGAGGCAGAGGATCACCTCGGGATTCTGCTCGATCACCCATTCGGGCGACGCCTGGAAATAGGGGCTGTCCACGGCATCCCCGATATTCTGGCCGCCAGCCAGGGCCACGAGTTCGGACACAAAGGAGCCGCGCCCCACCGTGTAGAGGGGGTCGGTCCACAACACCACAAAAACACGGGGCCGGGGCGCGTTGGAAACCGAGGCCCGGGCGGCTTCAATTTCAGCCCGCAGGCCACGGGCCAGGGCTTCTCCCTGTTCCCGGCGGTGAGTCGCCTCGCCCACCGCCACAAGGGCGGCGGGGATATCATCCAGATGGAGGCAGGGAATATGCCGGACGGACAGGCCGCGCTCTTCCAGGCGACCGGGAAAATCCTTATTGAGCATATCCACATAGAGAATGGCGGTGGCCTGGAGCGCAAGCAGCATTTCAAAGGAGGGGTCGCCATACCCGCCCACGGAGGGCACGGTCCGCGTCTCGGCCGGAAGATCGCAGGCCGAGGTGCGGCCGACCAGATTCGACCCGGCCCCCACGGCCCAGATCATCTCGGTGAGGTTGGGCGCGAGCGAAACAAGCCGGGGCGCGGAAGACGGATGGGAGGCGGGCCGAACCCGCTCACGACAACCGGTTGCCGCCAAGAGGGCAACTGCTATTAATAATTTGAAAGCCGTCATTCTCTTCTTTCGCGAAAGAGAGCCCGGCCAGAGGCCGGCACTGAGGCGTGTGAACAAAAGCGTCTTCTGGCTTCCGGCTTCAAACCCGGCCCTCTCCTTCCCATCCGCACTCGCGGACAGTGGATGCTGAGGGCCAGTAGCCGGTTACAGCGGCGCGACCGCGTCCGATTTTCACGGACTTCCGTTTTCCCGTTCACTCGGTTAAAGGGTCAATCAACAGACTAAAATGATTATCAAACGGCCTTGGCAAAAGAAAGTTTTTTTTTTTTTTCGTCTAGCTTATGACTTGCCATATATATGATTAAGCTATATGCTTATATGTATGAGAACGACTTTGATATTGGATGATCAACTGTTGCGGCAGGCGAAAGCGCGCGCGGCCGAGGCTGGCAGCACGCTAACGCGCATGGTGCAGGAGGCCTTGCGCGAAAAACTGAATCGCCCCCCGGCGGCGAGTGGCCAACCGCTGCAGCTCCGGACGTTCCGGGGTAAAGGGGTGCGCCCGGGCATCAACCTGGACAGTCATATTGAATTACTCGATCGCATGGAACAGCCATGAAACTGGTGGATATCAATGTGCTGATCTATGCACACCGTGAGGAGGCGGAGCGGCATCAGGAATACAAGTCCTGGCTGGAGCGGACGATCCTGGATGAAGGGATCGCCGTCACGGATCTGGTGCTGTCCGGATTTCTGCGTGTCGTCACGCATCCCCGCATTCTCGTCCCGCCGTCGCCCACGGCAACCGCCATGGCGTTTGTGGAACAACTCCGGCAACACCCCGCCTGCACGGTCATCCATCCCGGCGCGCGGCAGTGGATCGTTTTCCTGCGCCTGGTGCATCAGGCCGGATGCAAGGGCAATCTCATCGCCGACGCGTTTCATGCGGCAACGGCGATCGATGCAGGATGCGAATGGATCACCACCGACCGTGACTTTGCCCGTTTTCCCGGCTTGCGCTGGCGCCATCCGCTGGATGACACCGATGCGGTGGACCCTGGGGCCAAGCATTCATAGTGTGTGGGTCGCACAGAGGCAAGCGCAGGTCAAGCCGCCGCACTCCAAAACGCTCCCTTCACAAAGGAGCAACTCCCCGACGAAGCGGCAAGGCGCCCGATAAACACGGGCGGCTCTTCGGAATGGTAATCCGCACCACCCGCCGCTGGTCAGACGCCATGCGGCGGCGCAGCGCTCCGCCATGTCAGACACCGCATGTATGACTTGCGCTCAGCAGCAAAAAATTCCTAAGGATAAAGATCCAGCAAGGCGGGCGTAACATCCGTGATGGAACGGACCGTCTGCAACAGACGCTCGCTGCCAGACCCCAGCGCAATAAAGGGCACCGGGTTGGCCGTATGTTGGCGGCTTGACATGTCCTCCATGTTCCCGTGATCACTCGTCACCACCAGCAGCTCCCGCTCCGGATCCAGCCCGCGCTCCAGCTCCGCCGCAAACCGGTCAAGCTTGCGCGCCACCGCCCGCGCGTCCTCCAGCGTGCCCCGATGCCCCGCCAGATCACTCTCAAAATACTCGAACAAGGTGAAGTCATGCTCCCGGGCGATCCCCAGCAAATGGCGGGCCGCCTCCTCCGGCGCGATCACCGGCCCCTCATAGCCCCGCTCCAGAAGCGCCTGCCGGGTCAGGTCGTGATACACGGCCCGACCCGCCCGCATGGCAGCCCCGTCCCGCACCGTCCCGAACGCCTTTAACGCCGCCACCGTCGTGACCGACGGCCGCCGCCGGGCAAGCAGGTCCGGCATGGACTCCAGGTAATAGGCATTGGCAAAGGTCGCCCGATAGCCGCGCGCCTGCAACCGGTCGTAAAGATTATGCTCCCGGATAAGGACCGTCAGCTCGGGCCCCGGAAAGCCCTGCACATGGCTTCCCAGTTGTTCCGCCGCATTCAGACCCGTCAACAACGCCGTCTGCCCCGTGGCGCTCTGGGGCAATCCGGGAACTCCCATGGTCGCCTCCATGGGCGCGGCATGCTGTGTGATCCAGGCCTCCAGGACCGGAGCGGTTCCGCCCATGAAGGGGTTCACGTCCGGATCGGCGGGCCCGATTCCGAATCCATCGATAAAGACCAGGAGTGTTCGAGGTGTCATTCAGCCCGAATAATACCCCCTTTTTCGGTTGTTTCCAAGGGGCTTCCGTGGCAAAGTCTACGACATGCGCCCTCTCAGGAACGATCCATGACAAACACCCTTCCGGAGAACCTACCGGGAAGCGCCATCGCCCGCCTCACTCAGGCCGAGGGTCTGGTTTCCATCCTCATGCCGGCCCACAATCTGCAGGACGTGATCGAGGCCAATATCCGGCGGGTCCATGCGGTGTTCGCGGGCCGCGTCCCGTTCGAAATCCTGCCCATCGACGACGGAAGCACCGACCACACCGCCGCCCGCATCCTCCACATCGCCCGGGAACTGCCTGAAGTCAAGCCGGTCATCCTGGAACGAAACACCGGCAAGGGCGGCGCGCTTCGCCACGGTTTCGAAAGAGCCAGCGGCGCTTTCCTCGTTTTCCTCGACGGGGATCTGGATCTGCCGCCCGACCAGATTGTCTCATTTTTCGAACGCCTGGAATCCACCGGCTCCGATATTGTCATCGGCTCCAAGATGCATCCCGACTCCGAACTCGACTATCCCCCCCTGCGCCGGTTCATCAGCCTGACCTATTTTCTGTTTATCAAACTCGCCTTTGGCCTGCCCATTCACGACACGCAGACCGGCTTGAAACTGTTCCGGCGCAAGCCCCTCGAGTATGCCTTCCCCCGCATGCTGGTCAAGGCCTTTGCCTTCGATCTCGAACTGCTGGCCATCGCCCACTCCCGGGGCTTCTCCATTGCCGAGGCCCCCATCCGCGTGGAATACCACGGAGACTGGGGCCGTATTCCGGTCAAGGCCGCGAAATCGGTGCTGATCGACACCCTGGCCATCTTCTATCGCATTCACATTCTGCGCTACTACAAATCCATTCCCGATGTGCGCCTCCCGGATCCACCGCCGCTCGCCAGTATCGTCATCGCCTATCCCGCTGAAACCGACTACCTGCGCCAGGCCCTGGCCGGCATCGCCGCGCAAACCTATCCGCATTACGAGGTCATCCTGCTGCCGGATGAACCCGGCGGCCATCCCTGGCCCGCGAACATCCGGGAAATCCCCACCGGCCGTCTCCGCCCCGCTGAAAAGCGCAACATCGGAATCCGGGAAGCCCGCGGAAACATCGTGGCATTTCTGGATGACGATGCCGCGCCCGCCCCGGACTGGCTGGACCGGGCGCTCGTTTATTTCACCATCCCCGGCGTGGTCGCCGTCGGCGGACCCGGCGTGACCCCCCCGGACGATCCGTTTCTGGCCCAGATGAGCGGGCTCGTTTACGCCTGCCCCCTCGTCTCCGGATCCGCCCGCCACCGGTATGAGCCGGAACGGGTGCTGGAGGTGGACGACTTCCCCAGTTGCAATCTGTTCGTGACCACCGCGGCCCTCCGGCAGGCGGGCGGATTCCGAACCGATTACTGGCCCGGCGAAGACACGCTCCTGTGCCTCGACCTCGTGCATACGCACGGCGGGCGCATCCTGTATGAACCGCGGGCGCTGGTCTATCATCACCGGCGCAAGCTCTTCCTGCCGCATCTCCGCCAGGTCGGTCGCTACGGTTTTCACCGGGGCCTGTTTGCCCGCCGGTTCCCCCGGAATTCGCACCGGGTGGCCTACTGGCTGCCGTCGCTCTTCGTCCTGGGGCTGACCGCAGGCCCCGCGCTGGTTGTGCTCCACCCGTGGCTCCGGACCACCTGGCTGGCCACCGTGGGAGCCTACCTCGGCCTGACGTTTCTCTATGCCTTCCACCGTCACCTGCGCACCTGGCTCATCGTCTGGCTGGGCATCATGGCCACCCATCTGGTCTACGGCGTCCGTTTTCTGCAGGGCTTCCTGTCCCGCCTCGCTCCGCAAACCGTCCAAACCTTTGACCACCCCTCCGAGCCCTCTTCAACCGGAGCCTCCCCCTCATGAAAATCATGATCGGCTATCCGCCCATCCCCTCCCCCAAGGGCGTCCCGCTGTTGTCCCAGAACCGCCAGTTCCAGTGGTTCAACAAGCCCACCTACGTCTACCCCATGGTGCCCGCCTATGCCGCCTCGCTCGCCGCCCGCGAGGGCCATGAGGTGCGATGGGCCGACGGCATCGCCGAGAACTGGACGCCCGCCCGCTTCGAGCAGGAATACCAGACCTTCGATCCCGAGGTGCTGCTGATCGAATGCAAAACCCCCATCGTGAAGCGCTACTGGGAAACCGTGCGGCGCCTCAAATCCCTCGGCGGCCGCGCGCGCATCGTCCTCTGCGGCGACCACGTCACCGCCCTGCCCGAGGAATCCCTGGCCGCCTGCCCGGCGGACTACATCCTCACCGGCGGCAATTATGACTTCCGCCTGCGCGACCTGGCCCGCCACCTGGAGGGCCGGGGCGCCCTGCCGCCCGGAATCTGGCTCCGGGACGGCGACCGGACGGCCTCCACCGGCCCCTTCACGCTGGACGACGACCTGAACGATCTGCCGTTCATCGATCGGGATCTCACAAAATGGAAGCTGTATGCCGTCGAAAATGGCAATTTCCGCTTCACGCCCGGCACCTACACCATGGTCGGCCGCGATTGCTGGTGGGGGAAGTGCGCCTTCTGCTCCTGGACCACGCTCTACAATAAGTGGCGCTGCCAGACGCCGGAACGCCTCGTCGATGAGATCGGCATGCTCATCGACCGCTACGGGGTCAAGGAAGTGTTCGACGATTCCGGCTGCTTCCCGGCCGGCCACTGGCTCCGCCGCTTCTGCGAGCTGATCGTGGAACGGGGGTATCACAAAAAAGTGGTGCTGGGCTGCAACATGATCCCCGGCGTCCTGAGCCAGGAACACTACGACCTCATGGCCCGCGCGAATTTCCGATTCCTTCTATTCGGCCTGGAATCCGCCAGCCCGGACACGCTCGCGCGCATCCGGAAGTGCAGCAAGGCCAACGACATCGAAAATTCCATGCGCATGGCCAAAAAGGCCGGCCTTCAACCCCACGTCACCTGTATGGTGGGATATCCCTGGGAAACGGAGGCCCAGGCCCGGGCCACGGTGAACATGACGCGCTCGCTGTTTGACAAGGGTTCTATCGACACGCTCCAGGCCACCGTGGTCATCCCCTACCCCGGCACCCCCCTGTTCAAGGAATGCCGGGAAAAAGGCTGGCTCAAGACGGAGGACTGGGACCGGTACGACATGCGCGAGCCGATCATGAAAACGGAGATGCCGGACGACACGATCCTGTCCCTGACGCGGGAGATCTACCGTTCGTTCCTCACGCCCCGCTTCGTCTGGCGCAAGATCCGCTCCATCCGCTCCTTCGCCGACGTGCAGTTCTTCTGGCGCGCCGGCTTGCGCGTGATCGGCCACCTGCTCGATTTCAGCAGGAAATAAGGCCGCCTTACAGCCCCAGCCCGGCAAGATGATCAAAACTCGACTTCAAGCAGTCGAACGGATCCCGCCGGCAGGCATCCTGCTCCACGCAGAACCAGCGGACACCGGCCGCCAGACAGGCGGGAACGATATGGGGCCAATCCATGTTGCCTTCGCCAATCGGCGCCATCACCGGCCCCTCCGGCGCCACTTCCTTGTCTTTGAGATGAATCACCGGAATCCGTCCGTGACAGCGTTCCACCACGCGTTCGCAGTGATAACCCGCGTGCTCAATCCAATACAGGTCAAGCTCCAGCATCAAATCCGCCCCGCCCTCTTCAACCAGAATAGAATGAAGATTGGCCCGCCCGTCACCCGGACAGCGCATGAACTCAAGGCTGTGATTGTGATGACCGAACTGGATGCCCGCCGCCTTGAGCTTGGCAATCACCGGCTTGGCGTCCGCCAGCCACCGGCGATAGCCTTCCGGCGTGTGGCCGTAAGGCTGCGGAATGCCGCCGATCGCCGCGTAATCACACCCCAGCTCCTGGTGGAAAACGATCTCCTGCGCGGTCTTGGTCATCAAGTCAGACCAACCGCGATGCGTGGCGACACACGTCAGCCCATTGGCATCCAGCATCTTCCGGGCTTCACGGGCGGACACCTCCGGCTTCTCCCCGTTCATGCAGCCCACGGCCGAAAACTGCACCGCCGGATAGCCCATGCGGGCGACCTTGGCCAGCGTATCCGCCAGGTCCTTGCCGGTCTTCGTGTACTCCCGTACCGTATATAACTGAACAGCCTGCTTGGCGCCCCTCTTGCTCATGACTTCTCCTGCGTTTTTTTTATGGTCATAGCACCTTTTCCCTGCGAGATCAAGCCGGGTTAAAATAAAAGCCACTAAGCCGGCTGGGGTCTTCCGTTTTTTTCACCGCCCCATCCTTGACATCGTCCTGATCGCTGGGGTATATTTCAACTTCTTTCGGGCGATTAGCTCAGTTGGTAGAGCACTACCTTGACATGGTAGGGGTCACAGGTTCAAGTCCTGTATCGCCCACCATCCTTTTATTCTTATGAACAAAACCCGCATCGCCTCACTGATCCGCCAGCTCCTCGTGGAAATCGGCGAAGACCCGAAACGCGAGGGACTCCTGAAAACCCCGGAGCGCGTGGCCGCCTCGTGGGAACAGCTGACCGAAGGCTACCGCATGACGCCCAAAGGGGTCATCAACAACGCCATCTTCTCCTCCGAATCCAACAACATGATCATTGTGAAGGACGTGGAGGTCTACAGCCTCTGTGAGCACCATATGCTCCCCTTCATCGGCCGCTGTCATATCGGATACATCTCCAAGAACAAAGTGATCGGTGTCAGCAAGCTGGCACGAATTGTGGACCTGTATGCCCGCCGCCTCCAGATCCAGGAGCGACTGACCGCCGAAATCGCCCGGGCCGTCATGAAGGCCGTGGGCGCCGAAGGCGTGGGCGTGGTCATGACCTGCCGCCATCTTTGCATGATGATGCGGGGGGTCGAAAAACACCGCTCCATGATGACCACCTCCTCGGTCCTCGGCAGCTTTCACCGCGACCAGGCCACCCGCATGGAATTCCTGACCCTCGTCGGGCGCCCCGACGAAGTCTAATCACTGATGGAGCCGACAGTCGGGTTCGAACCGACGACCTGCTGATTACAAATCAGCTGCTCTACCAACTGAGCTATATCGGCAAAAACGATGGGGTATACTGCCCCAAGCCGGGCGACGCTTCAAGCCCTTTATCCTGGCGCCAGGCACCGCGCCTGCCGGGCGGGATGATAATGCACGTAGGCCCGTTGAACCAGGCCGATCTTCGTGCAAAGCAGATGCTCCACCTCCGTCGCGATCCGGTCGCCCTCGGCCACCGTGATGCCCCCATCCAACCCCACGCTGATGTGCAGGACCAGATAGGGACCGAACCGGTGAGCCTGAACCTCCTCGACCTCCTCCAGCCCCTGAACATCCTTCAACACCGCGCGGGCTTCCGCCTCCAGTTCTTTGCTGGGCACCGTGTCCATCAAATCCGCCGCCGCTTCCCGTAAAATCTGGATGCCCGTATACAACACCACCAGCGCCACCGCAGCGCCCAGCAGCGGGTCGCCCCAGGGCCACCCCATCCGGGTGATCAGGATGCCGACCGCCGCACCTGCCGCTGAAAAAATATCATTCCGATGATCCCGCGCCAGCGCCAGGATTGCCGAATTTCCCGTGACTTTCGCCACCCGCTTCGTGTAATACGCCAGCACCAGCTTGGCCGCCACCGTCAACAACGCCACCCACAGAGCGATCAACCGGATCGGGTCTGCCGCGGAGCCCGTCGAAAAAATATCGAACACTTTATTGATCGCGTCCCAGAAAAGGGCAATGGCCGTCGTGATGACAAAGGCGCCCACGGTCAAAGCCGCAATGCTTTCCAGCTGCCGATGCCCGTAGGGATGCTCATGATCGGGCGGTTTGTGGGCAAAAAACACACAGATCTTAACCACGATGTAATAGGCCACGTCAGATGTGGAATTGACGCCATCGGCCAGCAAGGCATTCGAATGCCCGAAAATGCCGAAAAACGTTTTCATCACCGCCAGCAGGAAATTGGCCGCCAGCCCGGTGTTGATGGCCCGGTTTACCGCTTGTTTTTGAGGCATGCTCATCGTTTTCTTTTACCCGTTTTACCCGTAGATTGAAAGGACGATCTTACCGATCCGATCTTACCGATCCGCTTGTTCCGCCTGAACATCTCGAAGCATGGATCCCACCGTCTCCAACACCGTTTCAACCGGTAGCGCCGCCAGGGATTCGGTCGTGGGCAGCGCTGCGCGCACCACGCGCACCCGCGGCGCCCGAGAGGCCCAGAGCACCGGATCGGACGGGCCAAAAAGAACCGTCACCGGGATGCCAACCGCCGCCGCCACATGCGTCACGCCCGAATCGTTGCCCACATACCCGCAACACGCGCCAAACGTTTCAGCCAGCCCGTCCAGCGACAGGGGCGACAGCACGCCAAACCCCGGATTCAGCCGGTCAAAGGTCCGGCGCACGTCGTCATCGGCTTCCCCAAAGCTGAACACCGGGGTAAAGCCCAGGCCTTTCACCCCTTCCGCCACGCGCATAAAACCGGCCAGGGGCCAGTTCTTCTTCTCGCTTCCGCTGCCCGGATGAAACACCACGGTCCGCCCGCCCCAAACCGCCAACCGGTCCCGACCCCGCGCCACCGCCTCGGATGCCAAACTCAACCGCGGATAGGGCTCGCCATCCGGATACACGGCCAACTCCGCCAACGGCTTCATGAAATGACGGGCCGCCGGTTCGGCACCCATCCGGGGCGTGATGCCCAGCACCTGCCGGGCGCCCGCCTGTTCCAGGCTCGTGCGCACCGACTCGTCCGGATCGTATAAATAATTGATGATGACGTCGAACGACTGCACAAACAGGGCCGTCTCCGCCGGCAACGGCTGCTCCGGAACGAACAGGAGCGCCGCCGAGGCCCGGTCCAGCGACTTCACCTCGTCGGCCAGCCGGCCAGCCAGCGCCAGCGCCGCGATGTGCGGATAGCCCAGCACGGAAATATGACATTCCGGCCAGCGCCGCCGCAACGCCTCCAGCACCGGAAGCGTCATCACAAAATCGCCGATCGCCCCGCCCCGGATGACTAAAAAACGCGGCTTGCCCATGCGCTCCCCCGGATCAATAGATCCACACGCCCAGCGCCATCAGAACCAGCCCGATCACCACCCCCGCCGCAGACGTCAGCCGACAGCGAATATCCGTGGCCATCAACGGATCCGTCAACTTGCGGAACCACCAGGGACTGGCGACCAGCAGCATGCCCAAAAACACCCATAGATAGGCCAGCACCACCACCACCAGACGGACCTCAGACGGATGAAACCGGGCCACCTCGAGCACGGGCGCCGCCGCCAGCAGAAGCAACCCGCCCAAGGCCCGCGACGCCAGCAGTTCGTCCACAAACAGGCCGACCAGGACAATCGCAACAGGCGCCAGCACCAGCAGGCTGGCACGCCAGGGGGTGAACCAGCTGTCGGGCAAAGTCCAGAGCAGGACCGTTACAATCGCCATATCCAGGCTGGTCAGGAGCCAGGCCCAGGTTCGGTTGCGCGGAAAACTCTTCACAAACGCGCGCGCCGCCGCCGGCGCCACCACTCCCGGAGCCTTGAGCATCACCGCGGCAACACCCATTGCCACCGCTATCATCGCCAATGCGTTCATCGCCTGTTCCTTTCTTCTCCCCTGCCCATCATCACGCCACCCAATCCCCATAAAGGGTCTGCGGCAACACCTTCGTAATCCGGATCCGGGCCAGATCCCCCACGCCCAACGAACCGGGATTTACAAAAAACACAATCTTGTTGGTCCTCGTCCGCCCGCACCAGCGGCTCCCGTTGCGCAGGCTGGCCCCTTCGGCCAGCACCTCCAGCTCACGGCCGATCAGAGGCCCGTGAATCTCCATCCCCCGCCGGTCCTGGTCCTCCAGGAGGATCTTGTTCCGCCGCACTTTCTCGGCCACAGGCACATCGTCCGGCCAGGCCGCCGCCGGCGTGCCGGATCGGGGCGAATATTTAAAGATGAAGGCATTGTCGAACCGCATCTCATCCATAAACGCGCGGGTGCTCTCAAAATCCGCGTCCGTCTCGCCCGGAAACCCCACAATCACATCCGTGGTCAGGGCGAAATCCGGCATCGCCGTCCGCAACCGCGCCGCGGCCTGGCGATACGCCTCCACGCCGTACCCCCGCCGCATCCGCTCCAGGATGCGGTCCGACCCCGATTGCACCGGCATGTGAAGATGTTCGCAGATCTCAGAGGTCAACCCCATGATCCGGGCCAGCTCGTCCGAGCAGCCGGAAGGGTGCCCCGACGTGAACCGCACACGGGCTATCCCCGTTTTCGCCACAGACTCCAACAACCGGGGCAACGGCTCCAGAAACCCGCTGGAAGAGCACTCGCCCTCCGGCCAAACCGGATTTTTCCGTCCGTACGACATCACACTCTGCCCCAGAAGCGTCACCTCCCGGACCCCCGCCCCAACCAGTCGCCTCACTTCTTCCAGAACGTCAAACGCCGGCCGGCTCCACTCCCGACCGCGCACATCCGGCACAATACAATACGCACATCGTCGGTCGCACCCATACAAGATATTCACAAAGGCGATCGGCGAGCCCGGTAAATGCCCGTCCATGGCGGGCCCCTCCTCCCGGACCTCTCCCGCATCCAGGATCGGCCCCTCCCCCGCCTGGACCGCCTCAATCACCTGAGGCAAACGGGCCAGCCGGTGAGGGCCCAGGGCGAAATCCAGCCCTTTGACCGACTTTAACACTTCACGCCCCATGCGCTGCACCATGCAGCCGATCGCGCCCACGATCCGGCCGGGCCGTTCCTGCTTCGAAAAAATCATCAGGGCCAGCTTGCCCCGGGCCTTGTCCTCCGCCTTGCCCCGGATGCTGCACGTGTTGACGATCAGGATGTCGGCCTCGGACTCAACATCCGTCAAGCGGTATCCGCGCGATTCCAAAAGCGCCGCCGCCGCCTCGCTGTCTCGCACGTTCATCTGACACCCATACGTGCGAATATGCACCAACCCGCTCATCGCTCCGGCCCGCCTTCCCCAACAGCCCCTTTTTCAGCCCCAAGCCCCTTCTCTCGCGAACTCCGCCCGCTTCGGGATATCCGGTCAAACACGTCCGCAGAAAAATTAACGGGATACCAGCGCGGCGCATCGGTCGACCCCTTCAGCCGGAACTCGAACAGCTTGCTCACCGGCAACGTCAGCGTACGAACCGCTTTCCCGAACAGCGTGTCCGTTTTCATCAGCTTGAGCTGGATGTCAAACGCCAGGCTGTTGGTCAGGGCATACGAGCCATGCCCAAGCAGATTCACCACATCTCCCCCCACCACGATGGAATCCGACGCCAATACACCCTCTTCTAGCTTCCACTCGGCGGACGCATTTGTCAGGCTGGCCTCGGGATCCAACCCGGGAATGAACCGCGCCAAAAAATCGGACAACGGACCGAACAGGGGCAGACGGAACAGCCGCCCCTCCCGGAATCGCACCCCCCCTGCGCCCCGCAGCTTGGAAAGGGGCACCTCTCCGCCCAACACGCCACTGACCCTGCCGGCCACATCGAAACGACCGGCATATTTCTCCGGCGCCTTCCGCCCGAACGCGGCGGCCAACGCCTGCCCGTCGAGATTCTGCACGCCGCCTTCCACCGCAAACTGGAGCTGGTCGAACTTCTTCTCCGGCGTCCAACCGGCCACCACGTCCACGGCCCCCGTAAAGCCCCCCCCATAGCACTCGCCCGCGATATCGTGAATCTCCCACGACGTACCGCTCAGCCGCGCGGTACAGGCAATGCGGTCCGCCAAAAAAGCCTTCACGCCGATTTTCTGGCCCTCCAGGAAGAGCGTCACCGACTGGCGGGTGAAATCACGGGAATTCAAGGTTCCGCCCGCGTGAATTCGCATCGGCCCTTCCACCCGCACCTCCGTCAGGAGGGTCTCCACCGACGGCGCAATCAACCGGGCGAGCGTCCCGGGATGGCAGGTCGAATATCCGTCAAACCGGATATCTCCGGTGGCGAAATCCACGGAAAACCCGCCGGCGGTCAGCCCATCCTCGCGAATTAAAACAATCGGGTCAAAGGACAACACGGGGCTCTGTCCCGCCCCTGCCTGAACTTGCATATTGAGAAAAATCTGGCGGATATCGACCCCCCGGAACGCACAGTCCCGGGCCGAACCTGAAAGCTTCAACCCTAAACTCCACGCTTCTCCAAAGGCCCCCTCAAGCTCCATATCGCCATTCGGCGCTTTGGGGCCGGGCCGGAAATCCCGCAAAAACGCCAGCGTCCCGGGCTTATTCAGCTCCGTCAACAGGGCTTCGGCGGCCAGGATTTGGCCGCTCCAATTCAGGTTGGCCGAATACCGCCGGCCGGCGGCGTCCAGCAGCAGACGACCCTGAATCCGGGCACGGGGTCCCTCTTTTTCGCCAATTTCTCCATCCGCCCGGCTCAGGCGGATTTGTCCGCCGTCCAGCAAAACGTCGGCAAAACCCGTTTCGACACGCTCCCCGAAAATCCGGGTGTTCTCCACGTTCAAGCGAAACGCCCAACTCCCCCAATCCGTGACCTTGGCATCCTTTCCGGTCGGGACGGCCTCCAAGCGCCGGATCACCCCGTCCGAAATCCAAACATCCCTCAGCCAATCCCGGCCCATCAACGCGGCCAGCGGATCAATGCCCAGCCGCACCATCCCGGCCGCCACCATCGGACGCCCCACATCGCCCTTTCGATAAATCCGGGCATCTCGCAACAGCACACCGCGAAACAGGTCGTAGCTGACGGTCTCGGCCTCGGCCACAAATGGACTTTCAGGAAGGCGCGCCTCGATCTCCCGGATCCAGGAGGACGGGATACCCATGGCCAAAACCGTCAACACCCAGGCCACCGCCAAAAGCAGCACCATCCCGGTCATCCGGATCAGGAATACAAAAAAAGAAGGCCCGCGGTCGCGATGGGGAAAATGAAAAATGGGACGTTTAAACTTCATGGCAGGCGTCATTGGAGCAAATCGCACATCAGGATCTCTGCCATGGCCGGGGAAATGAGGAAGAGGAGATCCTGCCCCTGCACCTGCACATACCGGTTCCCCTCCGCGTCCGAAAGGCCGATGATCAATGTCTTTTGAATGCCCTCTCCGCCGCCCAACCCGAAGCCAATCCGGGCCGCCGGCGTCTGAAAGCCATACCCATCCGCCCGCCCGGGGTCCGGGTTCTCCAGCCGGATCGCCCGCAGGGCCGCTGCCGCCCCCGCCATCGACTCAACCGCCTCGTTCCTCACCGCACGCCCATCATGCGCCAGCCAACGCCCCTTGTCGTCTCGATCAACCCGTTGCTCCACCTCGCCACGGGTCAGCGTGATCCGCTTGATCGACTCCCGGTTCAACGACAGCATCTCCCGGTCGCGAAAACGAAGCGGCTCCCAAAACGGCTCCGGCCCGAAAATCCGGCGGACCTCGGCTCCCGCCACAAAAAAAACAACGCCCGTCCCCGTGTCCGCGCGATACCGGTCTTCCCCTGAAACCGCCCCCAGAACACGAAGCGTCAAACCGGATGCCGCCGGAGACGAGGTCGGCGATACGTCGCCCGTCCACAATCGCGCCTGACAAAGAGGCGGAGCCTCCACCAGCAGTCCCGCGCCTTCTTCAAAGCCCGTAGCCATAAGCCCCGTCAGGCCATTCAGAAACGTCCGGATGCGCTCCGCATCGCCCCGGGCCTGAATCGGCTCCGTCAACTGCCACAGCACCCCTTCGGCGCGACGGGCCGCCATCCGGAGTTCCCCGGCTTCAAGCGAAACCCCCCGGATCGCATCCGGATCGAACCGGAGCCTGCTCCGATCGCGAAAATCCTGCCCCCGGAAAGACAACAATCCAAACAAATTGGTATCCGCCACCAAAATGGGACCCGTTCCGCCAATCCGGGCACAAACCCGGCGATGACCCGGATCCGCCGCACGGCCCAATTCAACGCGCGTGCCCGTCTCCTCGCCGGACATCCAAATCGTCAAGGTCGATTCCACGGCGTCGGGCCCCAATCCATACGCGGCAGGATCGAGATGCTCGGCCGATATCACATCCTCCACTTCCGTGGCCAACAGGTCTCGCAAGAGGGCCTGGACTCGAAGCCCGTCGGCCCGGTCCGCAAAAGGTTGACGGATACGCCATTCGCCATTCTCCAACGCCATCTGCACAAACCCGCCATTGCGTCGTTCCAGATCGACCCGCACCACGGATCCGACATCGCCCTCGAATAACCGGCGATCCCGAAACAACACCACGTCCCGGGGAAGAGCGGCCAGGATGTTGGTCCGGGTGGTGATCACGTCCGGCTCATCCACCCGTTTGACAAAAAGAGAAGAAGGGAACGGCGCCAGCGCTCCCACCAACACGGTCACCGGCAATGCCGACCCGGAACGAACGGTAATCCGGGCGGAAGGCGCGTCAAGTCCATAACTGGTCAACGTCAGGCCGCGAAGCCGGATCTGGGCCGGGGTTGCCACCTCCTCACGGGGCAACAATGACAATTCCACCAGAATCCGTTCCACGACGCCAACATCGGCTGCGCCCTGTAAAGGCGACACGAGACGCCAGTGCCCCTTGACCTTGCGGCATTCCACCTGCCACGCGGCGGTTTCCACCTTGAGCAGGTCGGTCGTATCCGGGTCCAGCTTCAGGAGCAACACGCCTTCAGCCGGCGACCCGCTGCTGGAGGCCCGGTCCCGGAACACCACGAACGCGTAAAACGCGCCCGTGAACAGGACCGCCACCAGAAGCCAGAATGTGGTTCGCATGCGCATATCGTCTCCCTTACCGCCGCCGGGCCAGGGCCACCAGGAAAGCCAGAAACAGGGCTGCACCCGGCAGCCCCGCCACCACGAAGAGGAAAAGGCGGGTCCGTTGCCGTCCATCCAGATCCATCCGAATTTCATCCGGAATCCGGGGCGACACCGCGGCCAGGTAGTCCCGCTCCAGCAACCAGTTGAGCGCACTCATGAAAAAGTCTTCATTCCCGCCCGCCAGCGTACCGTTGGCGATAAAATCAGCGTCTCCAATCACCACCAGGCGGGTGGCCGGCAGGGGCATTTTCAACCCCGCGGGGATCCCGCGCTCCACCGCCGCGGCAACCGAAACAGGCCCCGATTTGTCGACGCCGGCATCAAAATGGGGCGGATCTTCTGCGGGATCCGTTTCGACCCAGCTCGTGGCCGGACTGAACGCCAGCGGAGTCACCTGCAACCGGTCGGATAGACTGCCTCCGGAAAGCACGTCCACGGGATGCGGCGCATAAAACGAGCAGGCCATATTATGCAGCCTGCGCGTCACCGGATGGTCGGCGAAGTCGGACACCAGAAGCTCCCGGCCCGTCAACGCGGGACCCGCCACCTGCGCTTCTCCCACGCGAATGCCCCACGCTTCCAGAAACGCCGCGAGCCCCGGGTCCGGCCCTTTTTCAAGAAGAAACAGGACCCGCCCCCCTCGTTCCAGGTACGCGCGCAACGCCGCCAGCGCCGACGGGAGGAACTGCTTGCCCGGCCCCAACACCACCACCGCCGCGCAATCGTCCGGCACCGCATCACCGGGCGCAAGCATGACCGTGCAGATCGCATCCCGCCTCACGGCCATGCCAAGACGGGAATAGCCCGACATCGCAAACTGTTCGAGATTCCCTTCCCCCTGGCCCGTCGTGAACGCCACCCGGGGAAGGCGCGGCTGGATCAGGCCCTGAATGGCGGTGGACAGCATCTGCTCGCCGCGAAACGCCGCCTTCGCCTTGGACCGTCCTTCGACCATGGGCCAATAATTGTACTCCATCATTTTACGGGCTTCGATCACGGCATACCGGCCGCCGAGATCCAGGATCACCGAATTGGCTTCGGCTAATCCGTACCGAGCGACCAGAGAACGGGCTTCGCCCAAATCGCGGTCCGGATCCACGAATCGGATCTTCAGCCGGGAATTGGCCGCCTCATATTCACGCAACAGGCTCCGGATATCCTGGAATAATTCAAAATCCGTCTTCACCACGGCCGTCAGGGTGATCGGCTGATGAACTTCCCGGAGCATGGACAACGTTTTGTCGGAAAGCGAATAATAGCGCGCCCGGCTGAAATCGTGACGGATCGAAAACCGGGCGGCCAGCGCATTCATCAGGACGGCCAGGAGAATGGCCAAGCCCACGGCCACGCCCGAATTGAGCGTTGCCGCCGCGCGCCAGGCCCGCCTTTTCCATACGCTCCGGATTGCGTCCTTGTCCGCCATCGTTCCCCTCCCTACCGCCACCGCCGGGCCTCCACCACCTTGACCGTCAAAAACAGCATCAGCCCGATGCCCGACCCGTAATACACCACCGCCCGGGTATCCACGATCCCCCGGGAAAAGTCCATCGCATGCTGGATGGCCGACACATAGTCCACCGCATGCTGAAACGCCCCGGAGGGCCCCACATACCAGAATGCATCCATGAAAAACAACAGATTCAGCGCGGCAAACGTGCCAATGGCCGCCAGCACAGGCCCGCGCGACAAGGCCGATATCAACACGCCTACGGCTGTGTAAAAAGCGCCCATCAGGAAGACCCCCGCCACCCCCGTCACCACCTGAGCTTTGTCCACCGTCCAAATCCCCGTGCTGCAGGCCTTGAGGATCCAGGGATACCCGGCCACGGGAAGAAGCGCACAGGCAAACAAGGTCAGCGCCGCCAGGAACTTCCCCGCCACCACATCAACATCCCGCAAGGGCGCCGTCATCAGCAGTTCCAGCGACCCGCTCCGCTTCTCCTCCGCAAAGGTCCTCATGGTCAGGGCCGTAATCAACGACAGCGTGATGATCCAGAAAAACATAGGACCAAACAACAGCACGCTCAACGCCGTGGGGGCGCCCGCGCTCTCCAGCGACAACTTCCAGAAATTCAAGCCTGTCACCGCCAGAAAAACAGCCACGATCCCGTACAGGGACGGCGAAACGAGTTGCAAGGTCATTTCCTTGCGCCAAACGGCAGAAATCTTATCCACGCGTGTCCTCCCGCGTCAGGGCCACAAAAACATCTTCCAGCGTGTGAGGATCGGCCCGGAGTTCCCGGATGACCCAATTCTCGCGGACACCCAGCTGGAAGAGGTCGGGTCGCAAATCGGTGTCCTCCCGGCTCATGATCCGGACCTTGACCCACTCACCCGCCGCCTCCGCCTCCACCTGTTCAACAAAAAGCAGGGCCGCGCATTTTTCACGCACGGACTCGATCGGCGCCCGGATTTCGGCCACGATCCGAGCACACCCCAGGCACCGGCGCCGCAGATTCGCAGGCGTATCCAGCGCCATCAGCCGGCCCTGGTGCAAAATAAGGGCACGATGGCACAAGTTTTCCGCCTCGGAGAGCGAATGCGTGGACAGGAGAATGGTCCGGGACCCCGCCAGGCCGCGGATCACGTCGCGGATGGCGCGGCGCTGATTGGGATCCAAACCCGCCGTCGGTTCGTCCAAAATCAGCACATCCGGATCGTGCAGGAGCGCCGCCGCCAATCCCACCCGCTGCCGGTACCCCCGCGACAACTGGCCAATGATCCGGTCCGCCGCATCGGCCAGCCCGCAGGCGCCCAAAACCCACTCCATCCTCTGGAGCCGCTTCCGCAAAGACATCCCATACAGGCCGCCCATCAACTCCAGATGCTCGCGCACCCGTAATTCGGGATAAACCGGCGCGTTTTCGGGCAAGTAGCCGATGTGACGACGGATCTCAACCGCATCCCGGTCCAGATCGAGCCCGCCCAGGGTCACCGTTCCACCCGTGGGCTGAAGATAGCCGGACAGCAGCCGCACGGTCGTGGTTTTGCCCGCCCCATTCGGCCCCAATAATGCCGTCACTTCTCCGGCGTCGACCGAAAACGAGAGATCGTCCACGGCCGTCACGCCGGCGAACCGCCGGGTCAGATGTTTGACCTCGATCATGTCATTTCAACTCGTCGGCATACGGCACCTGGATGCCGTAGGATTTGGCCACTTTTTTGATGTCCCTCACCACGCCCGGATCCCGCGTCCGGGTGTGCTCCCCGATCAGCGCATACACCTTGTGCCAGGCCCATTCCTCGCGGATGGAGGCATCCCCTTTCACAGCGGACGCCATCTTCAAATCAAACACCATGTCGCAGCCCTGCGCCCCGGACCGGCCCACGACCTGAAAGATCACGCGCTCCGCATGCCGGGGAAACCGGCCGTACAGGACCAGGGCGCGATCCAGGTACAGGTTCGGCGTCAGGGCCGGGACCATTTCCGCGCCCGGCTCCGTGAACCGGAAGCGCATATCGCTCAACACCGGCCGGCTGACACCGGAAAACTGTCCGTCCATGACGTCGGGAATCGACCACCGGCCCCGGCGGGCGGCCGTGGAGTCGCCCCGGTTCATGTAGCTCAACATATCCAGCAGGTACAGGTTGGCCTGATCGAACGTGGCCATGGCAAACACGGACACGGCGCCCGTATTCTCCCGCGTGAACGCGGAAATGATTTCCGCGCTGTCCCGCATCCCGGCAGTGGGAAGTCCGTCGCTCACGAGAATCACCACCACCGGGCGCACCGGCTTGCGGTCCATGGCCAGTAATTCGCGCAGGGAGGCATAAATATCCGTGTTGCCCCGCGACTCCATGGCACGCACAAACGTCCGGCCCGTTTCAAGCGCCGCAGGTGACGCCTCGGTCCAATCGGGAAAACACCGTTGCGGAACATCCCGGAAGCCCACCACATTGAACCGGTCACGAGGCCCCAGCTGGGACAGGCAGCGGAGCAACCCCTCGCGGCAGAACGCCAGACGCTGCTCCGTAATGCTGGCCGAACAATCCTGGATCAGCAGCACATCCTTGGGTAGCACCGGCAGGGCTTCCGCGCCCGCCCGCGCAATGTCGACTCGTACATAGACATACTCCGGATCGGCCTTGTCCGCATACACGCTCAACCCGGCTTTCAGAAGGCCCTCTACCGGCTTGAGAGACTCCCCGGCCACCGGCGCCAGCGCCGCGACCGGCAACGCCGCCCGCGCGCCAGGATCCGCGAACCCTGAGCCTAGGACAGGCCCCGGCACGGGCTTCAAAAGGTCTTCCAGTTTCTCCCACTGCGTATCCGCCGACCGGACCGATGGCGGCCGCGCCTCGGCCACGTTGCGGCGCGCGGCCTCGGAAAGACCACTGGCCCCGATTCCGGAGGCCAGCTTGCGCGGCGATTCCACCGGCAGCGCCACATCTGCGGCGCCCTTGACCCGGTCCACATCCGGGATCAACCGGCGGGGCCGGTCGGGAATCTCCTCCTTCACCAGGCGCTCCTCCACCTTGAGAATCTCCTCGCGCGGGGACCAGCTTTCCATGTCCCGCGCCGCCGGAACAACGGGAGCGCCAGACGCCTGCTCCAGAGCACCGGACGGCAGCGGCTGCGACGCCAGCTTGACCTCATCCACGGCGCGTTTCAGCGAAATCCGGTCGGAAAGGACATTAAAACCCGGCCCCGGTTTGCCCGCGGTAGCCCGTTCCGGCCGCGCAGGTTCAACCGCCCGGGGCACGGGAGACACCTCGTCCACGTGGAACGGCCGGAACGTCTGAGGTCGGATTGTTTCGACAATCTGAGGGAAAATCAGGGCCGCGAACCGGGTGGCAATGAACACGTGGAGCAGGACCGAAAGCGTGCCCGCCACGAAAGCAACCCAGACGTTCTGCCGGTGACGCCGGTAGTTCCGAAGCTCGACTTCCGCCAGATCGCCGGCATCGCTCTTGGGAAGGAATTGGTTCCGTCTCATCGTTCCTCCCTACTCTTTGGCCGCCCACGGACTTTTCGGGTACAACTTCCGGAGCTCTGCAACCAGGTCGGCCGCTTCCCGCGTCCGGCCCTGGCGCTTGAATCCTGCAGCCGCCTTATACAGGCATTCCGGAGTCAGTTCGGGATCGTGATAGAGCAACGCCACATTCATATAGAAACGCACCGCGCCGTCCGCATCGCCCTTCGCCTCAAGCGCCCGGGCCGTCCCGGCCGTGGCATACGCGCGCACGGACTCATTATTTCCAGCCCGTTGCGCCGCCTCGCCATACGCCTTCTCCGCGCCTGTGAAATCGGATGCCGCCAGAGCCAGGTCACCCAGCTTCAGCCAGGCCCGCGGCTCGGCCGGAGTGTGAACGTCCACCGCCACGGCGGCTTCGTATTCCGCTTTCGCCGCCGCCGTCTGACCCTGCCCGCTCAACGCCTCACCTGCCAAAGTTCGCCCGATCTGAATCCAGGCGGGCTCGCGTTTTCCCGAAGCCAGAAGGCGCGCCGCCTCAAGCGCCTTGGGAAACTCGCGGGCCTGGGTCCGATACTCCGCCAGCCATTCGAGGAGGCCGGGCGGCAGATCGTCGCGCAAGGGCGTGGCGATCGCGCCCTGGGCCAATTCCGCCGCTTCGGGATATTGGGCCAGGCGGAAAAGCACGATGCCCAGGCGCATCCGCGCCAGCCGGGCGGTATTGTCGGAAGGCTCCGCAGCCAGCGCGGCGCGCAATTCCCGGGCGGCATCCTCGAACTTGCCGGACGTCTCCAGCAGGACCCCACTCCAGAAACGGGCATCGGCGGCGTAGGCCGTGCGGGGAAAACGCCGCAACAGAAGTCCATAGGTTTCGAGCGCCTGCTCGTTCCGCCCCAGTTGGGCCTCGGCCACGGCCTTCTGGAACAGGGCGTCCGGCGCCAGCTCATGATCGGGAAAAGCGGCCAGAAACTGCCCCCAGTCCCGAGCCGCATCCTCGCGCCGGCCAGCCTTGGCGGCGCCATACGCAGCCGCGAACAGCCCCTTGGCCGCCAGCGGGGAATCCGGATAGCGGAGAAACACCGTCCGGTACGCTTCAGCCGCGTTCCAGTCTTCGCCCCTCTTTTTCAGCACCTCCCCGATCCGGTATAACGCCTCCGGGGCCAGCGCCGAGCGGGGATGCCGGTCGGCAATCAGCCGGTAATACTGGAGCGCCTTGTCCTCATCCTGAAGCGCCATCGCCGATTCGGCCAGCAGCCAGCACACCTGGTCGGCCATCGCGCTGTCGGGAGGGATCACGCGAGCCTGCTCCACCGTCCCGGTATACTGACCCGCCGTAAAAAGCGCCAGCGCACGTTCATAGGCGGCCCGCCCCGCATAAACACTGTCTGGAAATTCCTTCATCAACAGGGCGTACCGGGCGGCCGACGCCGCGCCACGCTGCAACTGCCGGTCACTGTTGGCGGCCAGATACAGCCAGCCATCCCGGGGCGGGTCGCCCGCAGCCAGGGCCCGGTCGGCCAGCGCAACCGCATCGGCATGCCGCCCGGAGCGCTGGTACGCCCAGGCGGCCTGAAGCCGGGCCGGCCCCACCCGGGTGTCGGATCCGAACCGGGTGAACAGCTGATCGAACGCATAGGCGCTCTTCACATAATTCGAGCCTCGATAATACAAGTTGCCCAGCTGATACCAGGCCTCGGCGCCCACCCGTAAATCCGTGGATTTCTCCGCCGCCTTGAGGAACAACGCCTCGGCCCGGGCATCCCCCCCGCCGGACGTTCCCGTCGCCAGCCCTCCCAGGGCCAGCCACGCATAAGGCAGAAACGGGGACTCCGGATAGTCGCGCGTGAGTCGCTCATAAACGGGGATCGCCTCAGCCGGACGGTTCAGCTTCTCCAACGCGCTCGCGAGGCGGAAGCTGGCGTCCGCCGCGATGTCGGCCGGCGTCTTTTGCCCCAGCAACGCCCGGAGCATCGTGACCGCGGCATCGCCCTGTCCCGAATCCATCGACAACTCCGCGCGGCGCAGGCTGGCGCGAAACCGGTGGGGACTGGCGGGCAGGGCCTGAACCCGGGAATAGGCCCGGTCGGCCGCCACGCGGTTGCCCATCTCGCGGTAACATTCCCCGCTGCGGAACCACACGGCATCCACCGCCGCATTGGAGGGAAAGGTGTCCAGGAAAACCATGTATTCCTTCAAGGCCATGTCATAGATGCCACGCCGCAGCAACCCGTCCGCAAACTGGAGTTGGGCGGTTTCATCCGGGGCCGAGGCGGGCGCCTCCAGCGTCAGGACTAGCAGCGCGAGCGTGGACCAGCCGAACTTCATGGAGCCGCCAATTCGGGTTCCGACAGCGCCGTGGCGAACGACACATTCCACACGTCGCACCGGCGGCAGATATCCAGCACCCGCACGACATGCTCGTACGCGGTCTTCCGGTCGGCCCGGATCAGCACCGGCTGGCCGGGATACACCGTCACCAGGCGCTTGAGCACAACCCCCAGCCGGTCGTCGTCCAACTGCTGGCCGCTCACCATGACCACGCCTTCGCGCGACACGTTGAGGATGATCTCGCCGGGCGACCGGGGCTTTTCCTCGGCGGTTTTGGCGGTGGGCAGGTTAATCCCGATCTCGGCCTCCCATTGCGCGTAAATCTGGGTGGTGACGAAGAACATGAGCAGCACGAGCACCACGTCCAGCATGGGGGCGATCTGGAACCCCACCGACGCCGTTTTCAGCTTGCCCGAAAAGTTCATGCGTTCCTCTTGCGGATCAGGGCGTTCAACACGTCGGCGGAAGCGGCTTCCAGGGAGGCGACCAGCTGGGCCGAGCGCGACCGGAAATAACCGTAAAACATCATCGCGGGAATACCGATGAGGAGACCGAAGGCGGTGTTGATCAGGACTTCGGAGACGCCGCCGGCGAGCAGGAGGGGCTTGGCCTTGGCCAGGTCCAGCGCCACCACCTGGAAGGCATTCATCAATCCCAGGACCGTGCCGAACAGCCCCATCATGGGAGAAATCACCGCAATATCCAACAGGTACTGCGTGGGCCCGGCAATGGCCAGCGCCTGGCGCTCGCCCTCGCCCTGCATCGAATCCTTGAGCTGCGACACGGCGGTTTGCGGATCCGCCTCCAGGAAATCGAGCGCGCAAAGCGTCACCTCCCCGAGCGGATTGGGCTTGTCATTGCAGGCTTCCCGCAAGCCTTCAAAATCACCGTCATGAATCCGGGCCAGCACATCCTTCCGGAACAGCCGGGGCACCACCTGCTCCTGGCGCAGCACGGCGAACAGGTACAGGACAAACGCCACCGCCAGCACGGAGACAAGCAGCATGGGGTATATGGTCCAGCCGCCCTTCTGCAAAATCTCGCCCATCGACAGGGATAAGCGTTCCGCGCTGGCCGCGCCCGCCGCCGCCCCGGGAGCCTGGGCCAGGCAGACACCGGACATAAACGCTGTCACGACAACTCCTGCCAACATCCGCAACCGACCGCTTCGTATCATGGAATTCATCCGACACCTCCCCGCGTGTTTGACAATCGCCTGTTGTTGGCTCGTGATACATTAGGGCATTCCGGGCACAAAGCCAAGGAAAAGCCGGACAGGGAAGCGGTTTTTCAGACCACCGGATAGCGCGTTCCAAGAAGCCGGGACAGGGCCGCATGGGCGGAGCGGCATCGGCGTTTCCCGGCCGCGCGTACGGCGCTCAACTCGCGGGCGAGCCAGGCAAAGTCCAACCCCGCCGGCGCGCCGTAATGGGTCTTGCGCCGCAGGGCCTCGGCCGGATCCCGGTGGCCCAGTTCATCGAGATGCGTCTTGACGTAATGATAGGCATCGCGAAAAGGCACGCCGGCGGAAACCTGCTCCAGCGCCACATCCGTGGCAAAGACGTCCGGCGTGAATCCCTTGCGCAACGCCGCCGGATCCGCCTTCATTCCCCGCACCAGCGGCAGGAAAGCGCGCAAGCTCCCGCGGGTCACCGCCAGCCCGTCCATGAGCTCGCCCTTGGTGTCCTGCAGATCCCGGTTATACCCGCTCGGAAGTCCGCGGGCGATCTCCGCCGCGCACACGGTCCGGGACCACACGCGCGCCGCCCGCGAACGGACCAGCTCGCACACGTCGGGATTGCGCTTCTGGGGCATGATACTGCTGCCGGTGGTGCAATCCTCGGGCAGCTGGAAATAACCGAATTCCGGCATGGTAAAAAGAATCAGGTCCTCCGCTGCACGAGCCAGGGTCAGCATCACCTGGCCGCAGGCGGCCAGCACGCGGGCTTCGTGCTTGCCCCGGACGTTATTGGCATAAAGGACGTTATGAACAGGCCGTTTGAACCCCAGCAGGCGGGCGGTCAGGCGCCGGTCGATCGGAGCCGGCACGCCGTAGCTCGCGGCGGAACCCAGCGGGCACTGATCGTTGAGGTCCAGCACGGACGCCAGTTCGCGCAAATCGTCCAGCAGGCTTTCGGCATGCGCGGAGGCCCACAGGCCCACGGATGACGGCATCGCGGGCTGGAGATGGGTCCGGCCCGCCATAGGAATGGCGGCATGACGGCGGGCAAAGGCAAGAAACGCCCCGGCCAGCTCCGCGGCCTCATCCATCAACCCGAACAATTCTTCACGGATGAACAGGCGCAGATCGACCGCCACCTGGTCGTTCCGGCTGCGGAATGTGTGCACCTTCTTGCCCGTGTCGCCCAATTTTTCCGTGAGCGTCCGCTCCACGGCCAAATGAACATCCTGGTCGGCCAACGTAATGGAAAACGTGCCCGCCCGGGCGGACCGCATGACAGCCACCAGCTCCCGAATCACAGACCGGCATTCGGCAGACGACAGGATATGGCCGGGCATGCGCGACAGCATCACGGCATGCGCCGCCGACCCCGCGCAATCCGCATCAATCAGGGCAAGGTCCAGCGTCGGATCGTCGCCGACCGTATAATCCAGCACATCGGAACCGATTAAGCCGACGGTGGTTTTAAGCGTTTTTCGGGACATTCCCATGGTCACTCCTTGGGTTGGGCCGCCGACTCGGCGTCCATCCGGGTTTCCGCGTCATCCACATACTGCTCGAGGGAGGAGCGGGCAAAGATGGCGGACCGCTCGGAATCGGGGAAATCCCCGTTCGACTCGAACTGATTCATCCACACCGTGCGAGCGGAAACGGCATCTTCCAGCTCCCGCAAGGCACGATCCGCCTGACGCAGTCGGCGGCGGAGCCAGAAGGCGGGCATATGGCCTGCAACACCCTGGAAAAAGTGGGCATACCGGAGCGCCACCGCGGTCAACTCCGGCGCCGATCCGACCGCGAGCTTCTTCACATCCTCCGCCCGGAGCCGGGCCGCCTGGCGCGCCTCCGGCGAGCCCCGAACCGCCAGCAATTGATACGGTGACAGGGCGGTCAGCTCCGAGCCCCCGTCCAACCCCAGCGCGGCGGCCGGCGTTTGCAACGCGGCATAAAACTGGCGGAAGAGCACCGGAGAAAGAGGACGGATGCCACCCGCAATCACATCCCGCTTGGCCGCCGCGGCGCGCCAGAGCAACTCGGGATCCTCGGGGGTATCCCCAGCCAATCGGGGCAGCAACCAGCCGGCCGTCACACGATCGCCCCGTTTCAACTGATCCAACAGAGCACCCAGGACATCCCTCTGCCCGGGAAGGGATAGCATCCACCCCACAGCCTGCCCGCATGCCGCTTTTTCCATCATGGGTCCGTCGGGGATGCGGTTCCACGTCAGGATCGTCCCCAGCGTCGGCAACCGCCCCTCCTCGGCCAAGGCCATCACCCACTCCCGGTTCTGGGCCTTGACCGTGGGAAACAGGTTTTCCGCCAACCCCACAGCCAGCCAATCCGCGCGCGACAGGGGCGCGCCCGACGACCCGGTCCAAAGGGACAGAACCAGACGCGCCAGCTGGGCGTTGAAATCCGCATCTGCCGCCTCCCAAGGTCCCTGGACGACGATCCGCCAGGGAAGTCCGTTCGTGGCGGGACAGGCCTCCACGGAAGCGGATCCCCATGAGGACTCGGGAAGACAAACCCGCACCAGCGGTTTGGAAGGCGTAGCCAACGGACGGCCCCCGAGGGCCTCCAGGCGGTGCAGCACATCCTCCGCCTGCCGGGCCACATCGCGGGCTTCCCGGTAGGATCCGCCCGTCACGCGCACCAGGCCAAGCGGCCCCTCCACGTCGGAGGGCCGCGTGGCGGCCGACGCCGCAACGGACAGGAAAACGGCCACGAGGGCCAGACTAGGGTCCCACCGCGAACTCAAGAGCACCGTCCTTGATGGTGATTCCGCCCAACTGTTTTTCAATGGCCTGCTCGACCGGCGTCAACACAAACGCCGCCACAATCGGATCCGCGATCAACCCGGCCAGCGGGCCCGGAAGGGGAAAATGGCCAAACTGGCCGGATCTGATTTTTAACGTCCGCCCGACGGCTTCGCAGGTCAAGGCCCGGGTAAAACGGAACGGGCCCACAGTCCGCTCCCCGATCGCAAACGGGCCGAAAAATACCTGCTGGAGAACCATCATCCGGGTGCCGTCGAGGCGAATCTGCAAGGGCGGCGAATGGATGGCGGACACGGCGGCACGGGATTCCAGATAAACGCCCAATTCTTGGTCATTAAATAAGCCCCTCGCAGCCCTTTTCCCGCGGGCCGCAGAAACCAGATTGTTGACTTTGGCCACCGTCCGGAGTCGCACCTCAGCCTTGTCGCCATCGCTCAAGGTGGAAACAACCTGTTTTTGGGGCCAGGCGGCAGCCAGAAGCACCGCCAGGACAACCAGCATGACCACGGGCTTCACCAGCGTTCTCGGATCAAAGGCCTGCTTCTCCGCGACGGCCTGATCCACATGGGCGCTGGTAATCGACATTTTCTTGCCGCAGACCATGCAAAAAATCCGACCCAGGTCGTTTTTCGCCCCGCAATGGTTACACGACACCTTCATAACGACACCGCTCTCCCAAAATCGTTCGGTTACTTCTTTTTCGGCTGCGCCGGGGCCGGGGGTGCGGCCGGAGCCGGGGTGGATGACGCCGTCGCGGAAGTCGGGGCGGGTGAGGCCGCCGAGGAAGCTGGGGCGGCAGACGACGCGCTTTCACTCTTGGCCGATTTCCGGTAATTATCGCTGCGGTAATCGGTCTGGTAGAAACCGCTTCCCTTGAAAATCACGCCCGCTCCGGTGCCGATCTGCCGCTTCACCTTGCTGCGGCAGGTCGGGCACTTGACCAGAGGCGCATCTTTCATGCTCTGAAACAAGTCGAACATGCCGCATTTCGGACATGCATATTCATAGGTCGGCATGGCTGTGGGATCCTTTCCGCTCGCAATCACGAATCCCTCTGAAGATACTCCAGCCAGCCGCTCAAGTCAATTGACGAAAGCAGGCGCGCCCCCATCCAGCCGGCGCGCTGAGGATCAACAAGTCCGCTAGCGGGAATACTTGCGAATGATGACCCCGGCTTCCTGCAACAGGTCCCGGGTCTGGGCGCTGAACTGGTATTCCGTTTCAAAGACCACTTCCTGGATGCCCGAATTGATGATCATCTTGGCGCAGATCAGACAGGGGCTGAGCGTGGAATAAAGCACCGAGTCCCGCACCACAATGCCATGAAAAGCGGCCTGGGTGATGGCGTTCTCCTCGGCATGGCAGCAGACGCATTCGCCGAGATCGGCGCCCGAGGGCGCATCCCCCGCACAACGCTTGCACCCACCCTCAAAACAGTTCTTCACCCCGCGGGGCGTGCCGTTATACCCCGTGGAAATGATCCGGCGGTCCTTCACAAGCAAGGCGGCCACCTGCCGCCGGCGGCAGTTGCCCCGCCGCGCCACCACATGGGCGATGTCCATGAAATAGGTATCCCAATCAGGTCTTTTGAAAACGGACTCCACGGGAAACCTCCGGTGCTTTTTCGAGGGCGTAGACATCCTTGTCCTTGATCGACCTCATATGCTCGTCCGCCGTTTCGATGTGGCGCGCCACGTTCAGCAGCACCCCCACCGCCACCATGGAACTGACCATGCTCGAGCCGCCCGCGCTCATGAACGGAAGCGCCAGCCCCTTGGTGGGCAGACACCCCGTCACCACGCCGATATTGATGAACGCCTCCAGGGACAGCAGCATGGTCATGCCAAACGCCAGCAGGCTGCCGAACCGGTCCGGCGCGCGGCGGGAAATACTGAACCCGAAAAGCATGAGCAGCACGAACAGGAACAGGACGCCCAGCGTGGCGATCAGCCCCCGCTCCTCGCCCAGGATGGCAAAAATAAAATCGTTATGCGCCTCGGGAAGGAAATAAAGCTTCTGCATGCTCTTCATGTAGCCCACCCCCCACACGCCCCCGAGCGCAAAGGAGGTCTCGGACTGGGTCAGCTGGTAGGCGGCATCCGGGTACGCGTCCCGGAACACGAACGACAGGAACCGCATCAGGCGGACGGGGTTGTGCATGACCGCGAGCACGAAGAGCATCAGCCCCAACGTTCCGGAAGCCACAAGGTGCGACGTCCGCGTGCCGCCCAGGAACATGATGCCGGCGCCTACTCCGGCCAGCAAAAAGGTGGTTCCATAATCGGGTTCCAGAAAGATCAACCCCAACATGGCAGCCAGGGCAAAAAGCGGAACGGCCAACCCCTGCTTGATGTTGGTTGCAAACCGGCCCTTCAGCGTCATCCACGTGGACAGCATGATCACAATCGTCAGCTTGGCGAATTCGGAGGGCTGAATGCTCAAGGGCCCCACTTGAATCCAGCGGTGACTTCCCTTGATGCACTTCCCGATGTGGGGGGCGAACACCAGCATCAACAAAATCGCCGTACAGGCAATCAGGAAAAGGTTCAGCTTGACCTTGTGCAGCCAGTGATAATCGAAAAGCGCGGCGCCAATAGCCCCTAAAACGCCAAGAAACAGCCAGAAGAGCTGTTTCTTGACGTAGAAAAAGATATCCCCGGCCTCATCCATGCCCTTGACACTGCTGGCGCTGGCAAGCAACAGGAAGCCAATACCCAGCAAAAGAAGGACAATGATAACCAGGGCTTTCCCGGCATTTCGCATCGGGAACTACTGGGCCGGCGGAATATTCAACGACTGTCCAGGCGCCACGGTCTCGCTCGTCATCCCATTGGCCCGCATGATGTCATTCACCGTCACCGTGTACAGCATCGCGATGTCCTTCAGGGTTTCACCGGGGGCCACCAAGTGCTTCTGCATCACTGTGTTTTTCAGCGCGGGCGCCAGAGCGGCCGGCCCCACCACCGGCTTCGCGCCGGGAACCGTAGGCTTCACGCCAGGAGCGGCCGGAGCCATCGGGGCGATCGGGGCGATCGGACGCAACTCGCCGGCCGGCTCCAAGGGAGCCAACGGCGCTATCGGGGCCACGCCCGGGACAGAAGAGGTCGGGCCAAACGGAGTGATCGGAGCGGGCTCGAAAGCCCCTGCCGGAGCAACCGCCTCAACCGCCGCCCCAGGGACCACCAGTTTCTGCCCGATCTTCAACTTCTTAGGATCGGCGATCTGGTTGACCTTCAGGAGATCCGCCAGTTTCACGCCACACTTTTTGGCAATTTTCTCGGGGAAATCGCCGTTCACCACCACATACTCGCCCGCCGCCACGACGGGGGTCGGCGTTCCGCCAAACACAGGAGCCAGGGCGTCAACCGGCTTCTCGACCGGTTTCGGCTTGATGTGGCGCTTGGGAGCCGGCGCATTCAGGTTCACATAGGCCGGAAGCTTGATCGTCTGGCCTTCGCGAATCTTGGCAATATTCTTGATCGTCGGGTTAAGTTCTTTGATTTCATTAACCGTGACCTTGAACCGCTGGGCGATATACCCCACCGAATCACCGCTCTTGACCTTGTAGCTCTTGGTGGCCAGATCGGCGGACTTTTCAGCCTTGTCAATCTTCGCCGTCTTCTCGGCCTTCGCGGGCTTGTCAATCGGAGCGACTTCGCTAGCCTCTGTTTCGTCCGCCTTCACGAAAGGCTTGGGATGGGGCTTGGCCACCTTGTCGGGCATCACTTCCCTGACGGCAGGCCGCGGAAGCACCGCCGGCTTATCCTGGAACTGAACCGGGCCACTACTCCCGCCCTTGGACGTCCCGCACCCTTGAGTCATCGTCAAGGTTCCGAGTGCCACACAATGCAGAGCAACGACGATTCCGATCACGACTGGGGTTTTCATGGCCTTGCCTTCTCCGTTTCCAACGCTTGTACGACGCATATAAACTGTGCTCCTCTTTCCTCAAAGTTCCTATATTGATCAAAACTCGCGCATCCGGGCGAAAGCAACACCGTATCTCCCGCCTTTGCTTCACGCCAGGCGGTTTTAACCGCCCGACTCATCTCCTGACAATTCTCAAAGGGCACCCATGCCCCCCACTCGTGTTGGAGAAAATGAGCGGTTTTCCCGATACCATATACTTTCGCACATTTTTTGACCAGCAAATCTTTAACACTTTTTACATCGGTCTCTTTAAGCACGCCACCGGCGATCAGACGCACCGGCGCACGACTCATCCGAAGCGCCGCGGACACGGCCGCCAGGTTGGTGGCCTTGGAGTCGTTGACGAACGTCACCCCTCCCATTTCACGCACCTTCTGCATCCGGTGAGGAAGCCTGTCGAACGCCGCCGCGGCCTGCTCCAGCATGGACGGGTCCACGCCGGCCGCCTCCAGGGCGCCCGCCGCCGCTGCCGCGGCAACACCCAGGATTTCGTTGTCGAACGAAGTCCCCGCCAGCGCCACCGATCGGCCGTTTTTCAACCCCTCGATCCGCCCGGCGGCATACCGGTAATCCGCCCGTTCACTCAAGCCAAACAGACGGCACCCGCCGACGCCGCCAGCTCGCGCCGGAAGCCACGGAAGAGCGTCCTCCTGCACCAGGGCGACATCGCCCTCGCGCTGCCGGGCGAACAACCGGGCCTTCAGCCCCGCATACGCCTCCATCGTGCCGTGCCGGTCAAGGTGGTTGGGGAAAAGATTCAACAAAACTCCAATTTCGGGACGGAACTGCTCAACGGTCTCCAGCTGGAACGTGCTGATCTCAAGCACGAGCCAGTCCCACTCCCCGGCCATGACGGCCTCGCACACCGGAACTCCGTAATTCCCCGCCGGCACGGCCCTCAGGCCGGCACGGCACAGGGCTTCCGCGCACAATTTCACCAGCGTGCTCTTGCCGTTAGAGCCGGTCACCGCCAAGACGCGCGCGCGGCCCCGGCACAACCAGCCCAGCTCCACCTCGGACATCACCGGCACCCCGCGCGCCTTCAACCCGCGAATCCAGGGGCCGTCGACGCGGATGCCGGGACTGGTCACCGCCAGGTCAGCGGCCTGCTCCAACACCTCGCCACACGGCGCCACACACACGGCGCCCAGGGCCTCCAGAAAACCGCGAACTTTAGGATCCGGCGCCTGGGCATCCACCACGGTCACGGCAAGGCCCCGCCCGCAAAGCAATCTCGCGGCGGCCTGCCCGCTGGAGCCCAAGCCCAGGACCAAAGCCGTTTTTGCCTGATTCAATGCGTTCACGGCGTCAATGCCCTCCCGGCGCCACGGGCGCCCCCAGAGCCTGGGCCACGCGTTCAAGCCGCACGCCGCGCGAGGCCTTGATCAGCACCGCATCGCCAGCCTTCACCCGGCTCCGGATAGCCTCTGCCGCCGCCTCGGCATCGGGCACGCATTCGACCCGATTCCCCGGATAACCGGCGGCACAGGCCCGCGCCGCGATTCCCGCCGCCAGCGGACCCACGGCCAGAAGCCCCGCCCAGGGCCCCTCGGCCACCACGTCGCCAATGGCCGCATGCGCGGAATCAGCCTGATCACCCAGCTCCCGCATCTCGCCCAGGACCAGCCATTTCCGGCCCGCGCACCGGGTGGACCGGAACGTCTGAAGAGCCGCCGCCATACTGAGCGGATTGGCATTGTAGGCGTCGTTGACGATCGTGACACCCTCGGCCACATGAACCTGCCAGCGCATGCGCATGGGTTGAAAATCAGCCAGGACCGCATCGATCTCGTCCCAGGAAAGGCCGGCCTCCCGCGCCACCAGCGCGGCCAGCAAGGCATTGCTCGCATTATGCCGGCCGGGAACAGAAAGCCGGATCATCTGGATCTGGCCCTTTTCGCGCACCCGGATCCGCTGATGGTCCCCGGATTCATCCTTCAGAATCTCGCCCAGAAGATCCGCCGTGCCATCAACCAGGGACGCCGTCAGAACCCGGCAGGGCGAAACCTGTTTCAACTTTTCGTAGCAGGGAGTATCGCGATTGAGCACCGCCACCCCGTCGCGCGGAAGGCATTCCAAGAGGACCCGTTTTTCAACGGCCACGCCTTCCACATCCTTGAAATACTCGACATGCACCGGCCCGACATTCGTGACAACTCCCCACTCCGGCTTCAACACCCCGCACAAGGCCGCGATCTCGCCCGGATGGTTGGTGCCGGCCTCGAAGACGCCGAAGCGGTGGTGGCCCGGGACCAGGGTCAACAGGCTCAGGGGCAGTCCGATGTGATTGTTCCAGTTGCCCAGGGTCCGGGCCGTGGGCCAGCGCGACGCCAGCAAGGCCGCCGTCATTTCCTTGACCGTGGATTTTCCCGCGCTTCCCGTCACGCCCACAATCCGGGCGCCGGCCGCCATCCGATGAGCCCTGGCAATGGCCTGCAACGCCGCCAGAGGATCGGGCGCCGCCAGGCACGGCAAACCGGGCGGCACCGCCCAGCCCGTTCGCACCAGCGCGGCCGCCGCGCCTTTTTCAAAGGCGCTCCGCACATAGGCGTGCCCATCTCCGTGATCGCCGGAGAGGGCCACAAAAAGATCCCCCGGCCCAATGGCGCGGGTGTCATTCGACGCACCCCGGATGGGAGCAGACGGCAGGCCGCTCCACTGTCCCCCGCACCACGCCGCCAGCCGGGCCGGATCGAATTCTGGCTTCATGTCAACAGCTCCCGCGCAATCTCCCGGTCATCGAAGGGAATCACCCGGTTGTCAAACTCCTGGAAGGTTTCATGCCCCTTGCCCGCGATCAGCACGGTGTCGCCCTTGCCCGCGATCGCAAGAACCCGCCGGATCGCCTCCGCCCGATCCGGCACCACCTCATGGGGGGCCGCCCCCAGGCCGGCGCGAATTTGCTCCAGGATCGCGAGCGGGTCCTCCGTCCGGGGGTTGTCGGACGTCAGCACGGAATAATCAGCCAACCGGGCGGCGACGGCGCCCATCTTGGGCCGCTTGGTCCGATCCCGGTTTCCGCCGCAGCCGAACACCACCAGCAACCGGCCGACGGTGATTTCCCGCAACGTTTGCAGGACGTTCAGCAGCGCATCATCGGTATGCGCATAATCCACAAACACCTGGAACCCGCGGCGGCAGGGGACCTGTTCAAGCCGGCCGGGAACGGCGCGCAGCCCAGCCAACCGCTGGAGAATGGCGGCAAGCGGCACACCCAAAGAACCGCACACCGCCACGGCAGACAAGGCATTGGACACATTGTAGCCGCCCAGGAGGCGCAGCGTGGCCTCCGCGGAACCCCAGGGCGTCACGGCCAGGAACGCGCTGCCGGCGGCCGACAGGCGGATATTTTCAGCCCTCACCTGGGCCTCCGGGGAACGACCATAGGTCAGGATCGAGGCACGAAGGCCCGGAAGAACCGCCAGGCGGCGGCCATACGGATCATCCAGATTCACGACCGCCACCGCCGTCTTGGCGCCGCCGCCAAGCGAGGTGAACAGTTTCTGCTTGGCCTCGAAATAGGACTCCATGGTCTTGTGGTAATCCAGATGATCCTGGGTGAGGTTGGTGAAAACAGCCGCATCGAAATCGATACCCCAGGTCCGGCCCTGATCCAGCGCATGGGAGGACACCTCCATGACCGCTGCCCGGCATCCGCTCTGCACCATCTGGGAAAAATAGGATTGCAGGGTCAGGGAGTCCGGCGTCGTCCGGGAGGCGGGGATGACCCGGTGGCCGAGCCGATATTCGACCGTGCCGATCAATCCGCAGGACTGGCCGGCCGACTCCAGGATGTCGCGAATCATGTAGGCCACCGTTGTTTTCCCGTTGGTTCCGGTAACCCCCACGAGGCGAAGGCGAGTGGCGGGATGGCCGTAAAACACGGAAGCCAGTTGGGCCAGCGCCTCGCGCGCGTGGGGCACCCGGATGGCGGCCGCATCCCGCATCGGGGGCAGGGCGTGCTCCGCCACCACCGCCACCGCGCCGCGCGTCACAGCGTCTTCAATGAAGGCGGCGCCATCGAGCTTGTTTCCCGGAATGGCCACGAACAACCAGCCGGGCCGGACGTGCCGGGAATCGCAGGCCAGGCCCGCGATCTCGCGATGGATTGACCCGCGGCACTGGGCCTCCGGCAGGGCGGACAACAAGGCTTCAAGTTTCATGCGGTAATCCTCCTTGCGCCGGTCAGGGCGCCGGAGCTGCGGCTCCGGGGGCCCCTTCGACCGGCTCCGTCGGTTCCAAATTCAGGTACCGGACCGTCTGTTCGGCAATCTGGGCGAACACCGGGGCGGCCACCACCCCGCCGGTGTGATACGGCTGGGGTTCTTCCACCACGACCACGATCGTGATTTCCGGCTTGTCCGCGGGCAGGAATCCGGCAAAGGAAGCCATGTAGGCGGTTTCGGAATAACCGCCCGGCACGGGTTTCTGGGCCGTGCCGGTCTTGCCGGCCACCTTGAAGCCCTCCACCCGGGCCCGCGTGCCGGTGCCGCCCTCCTCCGTGACCCGGGCCAGCAGATAGCGCATCAGGGCAGCCACTTTGGAGTCGATCGGCCGCCCGAGCACAACGGGCTCCGCCGTGAACCGGGGCTTGCCGTCGGAGGACGCAATCGACTTGACCACATACGGCTTGAGGAGAAACCCGTCATTGGCAATGGCGCTCATCATCCCCGCCATCTGGAGGGCGGTCACGGCAATTCCCTGGCCGATGGCAATCCGGGAACAACTCAACCCGGACCACTTCTCCAACCTGGGCAGGATGCCGTATTCTTCATACGGCAGCTCGACGCCCTGCTTGCGGCCAAACCCGAATGCACGCAAGCCCTTGTGCAATTTTTCATCGCCCATCATCAGGGCGATTTTGGCGGTCCCGATGTTGCTGGACTTTTTGATGATATCCGCCACGCTCAGACGGGAATAGGGATGATAATCGCGAAGAATACGCCCCATGTAGAACCAGGATCCATTCTCGCAGTCAAACATCGTCTCGGGCGTCACGAGGCCCTCGGTAAATGCCAGCGCCAAGGTCACCGGCTTCAGCGTCGAACCGGGCTCATACACCACGGACAGCACGCGGTTGGTCATGCGGCTCATGTCCGTCTCCGCCCCGTACTCGTTCAAGTTAAAGGCCGGACGGCTGGCCATGGCCAGGATTTCGCCGGTCCGGCACCGCTGAACGACCGCCCAGGCCGCCCGCGCCGAATGCTGGGCCATCGCATCGTCAAGCGCCTTCTCGGTGAAATACTGGATCTGCTGGTCGAGGGTCAAAATGACATCGTCGCCCTGGATGGGCTGAATCTCCTCCGTCCGCCGGGTGTAAATCTCATGCTTCTTCCCGTCCCGCATGCCCTTCACCACGCCCGCCGTGCCCGTGAGCGAACTGTTCAAGGTCATCTCCACCCCGAGGCTGCCCACCCCCGCATTGTTGACAAACCCGACGACGTGGCACGCCTGGTTGTTTTGCGGATAGCTGCGGAGCGTGGCCTCCTCCAGGTAGATGCCCTTGATGTGATTGTTGGTGATCTGGGTCCAGAGCCGTTCACTGATGTCGCGGGTGACAAACCGCTTCACATAGGCGAATTTCTTGTCCGAAAACCGCAACTTGTACCGGACGTCCTCCTTGGACATCTTCAAATACGCCGACAGGATCGACACCGCCAGCTCCGTATTCGTGGCGGCCGTCAGCATCTGGGGATTGGCGCAGATGTCGTGAACCCCGAGACTGATGGCCAGGATGTTCGGGTTCCGGCTGCCGTCCAGAATCCGTCCGCGAAAGGGGACCAAGGATTTCGTGAATTCGCTGGCGTCCTGCGCCTTCTGGATCCGGACTTCATTGGGGCCGGCATGAAGATAGACAAGCCGGGCGCCCACGGCGCCGAAGGCCAGCAACAGGAGACACTCCACAATCCAAAGCCGACTTATCCCGTTCAGCTTTTTCCTCAGCCAGCCAATCAAATTGCCAGGCTTATTCATTCAAGGCGACGCGCTCCAACTCGGCAAACCGCACGGCATCCTTCATGTCCACCAGGGCCAGATCGTTGGCCCGGGAATCGTAAATGCGCACCACCTGCCCGCGCCGCGGCCAGGTCAGGTTCAAGCCGTGCCGCGTCAGGGCTTCCTCGATGCTTCGGGGCGTCATCAGGCCGGCCCACTTGGACTCTTCGTTTTCCAGCCGGCGCTGGTTGATTTCACAGGAGCTTTCCAGCTTCTTGATCTCCGACCCAAGCTGCTCGCAGCGGGACCGGATACCCAGGTAGCCCATCCCGACTCCGATCACCGTCAGCACCGTCAAAATCAACCGGGGAGGAATGATCTGCTGATCCGCTGTATTTTTTTTGCGATTCACCCTGGCCATGTCGATCCCCCCGCCGCCTTTTCTACCGTTCTTAACTTCGCGGACCGGGCCCGCGGATTGTTGGCTAATTCCTCGTCAGACGCCGTGACCGGCTTGCGGCCCAGCCAACGCACCGGGGGGTCGTCCCCCTTCCACTGCCGCCCGCCCGCCTGCAGGTTCTCCCACCGGCCGGCATGGCGCTGAAAAATCTGTTTTACGATCCGGTCTTCCAGGCTGTGGAAGGTGATCACCGCCAGGCGTCCGCCCGGCTTGAGCAGCCGGATCGCCGCTTCCACCCCGTCCGCCGCGGCCCCCAGTTCGTCGTTGACCGCGATCCGCAGGGCCTGAAAGACCTGCGTGGCCGGATGAATCCGTCCCCGCCGCCCGCCCTTGATCCGGGCCACCCACTCGGCAAAAGCCAGGGTCCGCGTAAACGAGCCTTCCCGCCGGTCTTCCACCACCGCCCGGGCGAGGCGCCGGGAATCCGGTTCCTCACCGTACCGCCAGAACAAATCTGCCAGTTCCCGCTCGTCCAGGGTGTTTAAAAGATCCGCTGCCGTGCGATCGCCGCCACGACCCATCCGCATGTCCAGCGGGCCGTCCGTCATGAAACTGAAACCCCGCTCCGGATCCTCCAACTGGTCCGAGGAAAGCCCGAGATCGAGTACGATTCCGTCCACCCCCGTCACGCCCAGCCGGCCGGCAATCTCCGTCATCTCCCTGAAATTTCCCTGCACCAGATCAACCGTCGCATCCGGCGCGCTCACCCGGCTCCGGCTCCGCTCCAGGGCGTCCGGGTCGCGATCGATTCCGATCAGCCGCCCCCCCGGCCGAGCCGCGTCCAGGATGGTGGCAGCATGCCCCCCGCCGCCCAGCGTCCCGTCGAGGTAAACCCCGCCGGGCCGCACGGCCAGCGCGTCCACGGTTTCACGCCGCAGAACGGCCTGATGCACGCTCCGAGTCATGTCCCCCGCCTGTTCCGGAAACGCTGCGCCGCAGCGTCCCCGTCCAATGAACCAACCCGATCTCATCCCGATTCCAACGGGAGCGCCGCGCCCCGTCGATCGGAAGTTGAAGACGATCCGCCTGCGGCCCCCGCGTCAGCGCGCCGCCAACCTGTAATAACCGCGCAAACCCTGTTCCAAAAATTCCCATACTGCCTCCTGTCCGTCCTTGCGGACGGGTTACCCTGAGCAAGGTGCGAAGCACCGCGTCGAAGAGCTAGAATCCCAACTCCTGGGCCACGTGCCCGATCGTAATCTTGCTTTCCTGGCCCTGCTTGTGGCTCTGCCGCCGGTCCGGATGCCAGAGTTCGAACCGGTCCGCGGCGCCCAGCATGAACACCACCCCGGTCAACCCGGCATACTCGAGCAGGTTGTCGGGGATGCGGATGCGGCCCTGCGAATCCCAGGCCAGTTCGGCCGAGCTTTCACCCAGCGTTCGGGTGAACGTGCGGTACCGGGGATCCGAAACCTTGGCGTTTTTCAGAAACGAAAGCCGTTCGGCCATGATCCGCATGGGGAAGACGTAAAGACAGGGTTCGTTGTCGAATCCCTGCATCACAAAGGTGCGATCCGGCTTCCCCACCTGCTCGCGCCAGTTGGCGGGAATGTTCAGACGCTTTTTGGGATCCAGATTATGCGTCAAAACCCCCGAAAACATGGGAGCCGGCTGAATCAGATCGCCACCGCTCTGTTGGAAACCGTCCAAGGCAGAACCTCGCACCACTTTTCACCACAATCATGACCTAGGGCGTACTATGCATGACTTAGGACCCACCGTCAACAAATTTTAAGTTTTTTGATGGGTTGAGGTGGTATTGGGAAGAAGGGGAAATAAAAAAGGCTGAAGGGATGGCCCTTCAGCCTTTAATTCGATCCTTTTCCAACAACCCGCTTATTTCACCACCGCGCCATCCGGAATGTCGCCATCCACGGTGACCAGTTTCAACACGCCGCCCAGGGAGGCGGCCAACAACATGCCCTGCGACTCAATGCCGCGCAACAGGGCCGGTTTCAGATTAAACACCACGATCACCGTCCGGCCCGGCAACTCCTCGGGCTTATAATGCTGGGCAATGCCGGCCACGATCTGGCGCTCCTCGGCGCCCACCTTGATTTTCAGGCGCAGCAATTTGTCGGCCTTCTCCACTTTGACCGCTTCCAGCACACGGGCGGTCCTCAACTGGACTTTGGCGAAATCGGCATACTCGACCAGGGCCACGCCTTCGGGCGCGGCAGCGGGCGCCGCCGGCGG
>CAMDGM010000017.1 GCA_945898015.1 PVC group bacterium
GTACGCCCCCTATTTCGCATTCCGCCGCCGGTTCAATTCCTCGGCATCCACCCGGTCCTTGCCACGGCCGGTAGCGGCCTTATTGCGAACCAGATCCTCGAATCCGATGAAAGGCACATCGATGCCGTTAAGACGGACGTTTTCACGCCGTTCATAGGCCTCCTCGAAAGTCACGCCGGAAATGGCATTCATCACGTGCAGTTTCAACGGTTCGCGCCCGACCTCGACAATGCTTTTCGGTTCGAGAAATATACGGGCGTCGATCTCTTCCTGTGAGAAGCCAAAGTCGTGAAACGCGGCCGCCACGGCTTCGGCCGTTCGAGCGTCCAGCGCGATGAAGATGTCAAGGTCGCCGGTATAGCGCGGGTATCCGTGAACGGCCACCGCGTAACCGCCCACCACCAAGTAGCGAACCTTATGTTTGGCGAGCAACGACAAGAAATCGCAAAAGTCTTTGTGAAGCATAATTCTCTACTCCAGGGAGGGATGCTCGCAGGAACTCCACGGCTTCGATGCGTCTTTGAGGCGTTTCGCGCAGCCAATCCCGCCCGTCATCCCGCGGGTCGTTCAAGCGCCTGACCCGCACATTTCCGCGCGAAAAGCGGAACTGTTCAACGGAAGGTTGGGATTGCTCAGTCTTCATAAAGGTATTATCGCAGGAGCGGTGTGGTTCGGCAAGAATTGAAACAGAATTGAAACGACGGTGGATTGAGGCGGAATGGAGGTGGACAGGCAGGCAAGAATAGCTTATTTTAACTCAAAACCTGTGCAAGGGGTGGGTAGGGAGCTCACATGCAGTTTGAAGCAGTAGTCTGGCTGAAAACCAAGGAAATTAGTGTGACCGTTTTTGTGCCCGTTCCTGACGTTTCAGAGGGTGTCACGGCGCAAAACCCCCAATATATTCATAGTTTTTAAGGTTCTGATCAGACTTCGAATCTGAGGGTTGCAGGTTCGAGCCCTGCCAGGTGCGCCAATTTATTTCCGGGAGTTTCATTCATGAGTATCCGCGTGCGTTTTGCGCCCAGCCCCACGGGGCAGGTGCATATTGGCAATATCCGGGCCGCCATTTTCAACTGGCTTTTCGCGCGCCATCATGGCGGGGAGTTTCTCCTGCGGATCGAGGATACGGACCGAGAGCGCTCCACGGCGGAAGCGGTGCAGGGCGTGCTGGACGCGCTGGCGTGGCTGGGCTTGAATTACGATGCGCCCCCGGTTTACCAGACGGCGCAGCTTCCGCGGCACCAGGAGGCGGTGGAGCAGCTCCTGCGGGCGGGGCATGCTTACCGCGGCAGCAAAGGGGATGAGGGCGGAGAGGTGACCTTTTTCCGGATGCCGGGGACGGATATCACCTTCGAGGACTCCGTGAAGGGGACGATGTCCAAGAAAGCGGAAGACCTGAAGGATTTTGTGATTGTGCGTTCCAACGGAACGCCGGTCTTTCACCTGGCGAACGTGGTGGACGACGTCACCATGGGAATCACCCATGTGATCCGGGGCGACGACCATGTGGAGAACACGTTCCGGCATATTGCGTTATTCCGGGCGCTCGGCGTTCCGGTGCCGGCTTATGCGCACCTCCCGATGATCGTGAATGCGCAGGGGAAGCCCTATTCCAAGCGAGATGGGGCGGCCTTTGTGGGCGATTTCCGGGCCAAGGGGTTCCTGCCGGAGGCCTTGTTTAATTTCCTGGCTCTCCTGGGCTGGTCCCCGGGCGGCGACAAGGAAATCATGACCCGGCGCGAGATGATCGACTTGTTCGAGTTCAAGCAGGTCAAGTCGTCTCCGGCCCAGATGGACATGCGAAAATTCGAGTGGATGAACGGCGAATATATCCGGCTGTTGCCGGAAGAGGACTTTCGCCGTCAGTTCCGGCAGGCCTTGGAATCGGCAGGCGCCTTGCCGTCCGGCACGGACGAGCTCTATTTCAACCGGGTGGCCACGTTGATGCATTCCCGGACCCGGTCGTTTCCGGAGAGTCCGGCCCTGGTGGCTTTTTTCTTCCGGGAGGATTTCGCCTGGGACGAGAAGGTGGTGAAAAAGCGGCTTCATAAACCGGGCGCGGCGGCTTTGCTGGCTGCCATGCGCGAGCGCTTTTCGGGGCTGGACTGTTTTACGGCCGACCCGCTTGAAAAGGCGTTGCATGCGTTGGCGGCAGACAAAGGCGTGGAAATTGGAGAGATCATTCACCCCGTCCGGGTGGCCGTCAGCGGCTTGGGCGTGGGGCCCGGGTTGTTTGAGATGCTGGAGGTGTTGGGGCGCGACCGGGTGTTATCCCGGCTGGCGACGGCGTTGGCCTTGCATGGCGGAAACGAATCGGGAGCTTGATGCAAACAGATACGCCACCGTTGGAGGGCTGGAGCCTCCCCGTCGTCGCCATAGCCGGCCGGACCAATGTCGGAAAATCGGCTTTGTTCAATCGTCTGGCGGGCCGGCGGTTGGCCATTGTTCATGAGCAGGACGGCGTCACCCGGGACCGGGTTGCCACGCCGGCGGTGTGGGAAGACCGGCGATTTGAGCTGGTTGATACGGGCGGGATTTTGACCCTGGATGGAAAAAGCCAGGTGGATGCCTTGGATTCGTCGGTGCGCCGGCAAACGGATGCGGCTTTGGAGGATGCGGCCGCAGTGATTTTCGTCATGGATGTCGAGAGCGGGCCGGTTCCGATGGACGAGGAGGTGGCGCGATTGTTGAGGCGGGCCGGGAAGCCGGTGTTTGTGGCCTGCAACAAATGCGATACCGAGGCGCGCGACGAGGCGGCGGGCCTGTGCGAACGCTTCGGCTACCCTGTCTTTCCGGTTTCAGCCCTGCACAACCGGGGTATTGGCGGGTTGATGGAGGCGGTTTGCGGGGTTCTTCCCCCGGCTTCCGAGGGTGCGCCGGCGCATCCCTTGCGGGTGGTGTTTGCCGGGCGGCCCAATGTGGGAAAATCCTCCCTGACCAACGCCATGCTCAAGCGTGACCGGGTGATTGTTTCGCCCCGGCCCGGAACGACCCGGGACAGCATTGATATTCCCTTTTCGGTCGGCCGTGGCGAGGGGGCCCGTCATTATGTGCTGACGGACACGGCGGGGATCCGGTCGTCGGGCAAGGTGGATACGGCGGTGGACAAATTCAGCCTGATCCGGGCCGAGGAAAGCATCCGCCTGTCGCAGGTGGTGGTGCTCCTGATGGATGCGGAGCAGGGGCCGACCCAGCAGGACAAGAAAATTGCGGCACTGATCCGGGAGCATCGCCGGGGTTGCGTGGTGGTGATCAACAAATGGGATCTGGCCCAGGGCAAAGTGAAAGAAAAGGCCTATGCGGAAGGCTTGAAAAAGGCGGTGCCCTTTCTGGATTATGCTCCTCTGGTGTTCGTGTCGGCCAAGACGGGCTACCGAACGCGGGAGGTTCTGGCGGCGATTGATCATGTGGCCATCCAGGTTCGGGCGACGTTGCCCACGGGATTGTTGAATCGCACCTTGACGCACGCGTATGAGCGGGTGGCGCCGCCGACGGTAAGCGGGAAAAGGTTGAAAATTTATTATGCTACGCAAGTTGGGGTCGATCCGGTTCGCATCGTGCTGTTTGTGAACGATCCCTCACGATGGGTGCCGGCGTATGAAACGTATCTGGTCAAGGCGCTTCGGGCCCGGTTCGGACTGGAAGGGGCTCCGGTGGTGTTGACCGGGAAATCACGGCGGAGCGGGGACGGTGAGCGGGAGCAAGACCATCGGTCCCGGACGGCGTGATATGGGCTTGAAAGATCCGGGCAGGCAGGTATAATTATTTGATTATTTGGGAGGCAGGCTTCCATGGAAGGCCGCAAGGATCAACTTTCAAAGACGATTCAGATCAAGATCAGTGATCTGGCGTTGAGCGTCCCCCATACGCCCGTGGTGCCTTCCGCGAAAGTCGGCGATATACATCCGTCGGCGGTGGAGTTGGGCAAGTACGGCATTTCCATTGATTGTGTGTATGATGCGGTATTTGTCACGGACGAACTGGGCACGATTATCGACGTGAACGAGAAAGCCGGCGAATTGTTCCTGTATACCGGGAATGATCTGCGATTCAAAAACATCCGCGAATTGTTGCTGGGTTTTGACAGTCCGGTGATGTTCCAGGTGGTTCAGAACGTCCGGAATGGAAAACGGGTGCTGGTGGAGGCGTTTTGCCTGCGCAAGGATGATTCCACCTTTCCCGCAGAGACGGCCGTGACCCGGGTTTCGATGGGCCTTGAAGAGAACCTGCTTTGTTTCTTCATCCGCAACGTGACGCATCACAAGCAGGCGGAGGAAGCCATGCGGATGGCTCAGACCCGCATGGCACGGGCGGAGCGGCTGGAGGCGGCCGGCATGGTGGCCGGTCAGATCGCCCACGATTTCAACAACTTACTCACGCCGCTGTTGGGCTATCCCTCCCTGATCCGGCGTATCCTTCCCAAGGAATCTCCCGTGATGGAGTTTGTGGGGATCATGGAAAACACGGCCCAGGACATGGCGCATCTGACCGAGCAGCTCCTCTGCCTGTCACGCCGCGGGCGCATGGGGCAGGATGAGGTGTTTTCCATGAACGAGGTGGTGAACCAGACTCTGGCGTTATTGCGAATGGATACGCCGGCGGGCATCCGGGTTGAGCTCAACCTGGACCGTGACCTGATGCCGGTCAAGGGCGGTCGAGATCAGGTGGGGCGGGTGATTCACAATTTATGCCGGAATGCGATCGACGCCATGGAGGATGCCGGCGTTCTGGTCCTGTCGACGGAGAATGTCTATTTGGAGTCCTCGTTTGGATCCAACAGCGAGGTGAAACCCGGCGAATATGTCAGGGTTTCGATCAAGGATACCGGTCATGGCATTCCGGACGAGGTGAAGGAGAAGATGTTCGATCCGTTCTTCACCACCAAGCGCGCCAGCAAGCGGAGGGGGTCGGGACTGGGTCTTTCCATCGTCCTGGGCATCGTCAAGGATTACAACGGGTATCTTGATTTTAACACCCAGGTCGGGAAGGGAACGACTTTTTATGTGTATCTCCCGATTTTCCGCGACGATCCGAAATCGGAGACCGCGCTTCCCGGCGGGCACGAGACGCTTTTGCTCATGGATGATGACGCTCTCCAGGTGGAGCTGATTTCGAAGATGCTGTCCTCGTTTGGCTATCATGTCATGGGATGCCGGAGCGGCGAGGAGGCTATCCAGCTTTTCAAAAAAGGGAAAGTTCAACCTGATCTGGCCATCCTGGACGTTCTGATTCCCGGTGGGATGGACGGGGTGGAAACCATGCGTCGCCTGCGGAGTTTAAAGCCGCAATTTCCGGTGATTTTGATTTCGGGGATGCCCGCCGGCGTGGAATTGGCCCTCCAGATGGGGGAGGCGCCCTTCTTGCGCAAGCCGATCACGGTGGAACATCTTGCGCAGGAAGTGAGAAAAGCGCTTGATCAGCATCAGAAACCGGGCGGCCAGGAGGGGAGCGGGACTTCCCTTTTAATCGTGGATGACGAAGAGCCGATGAGGAAGCTGTTTTCCTTGATTCTCCAATCCGAGTATCCCCAGGTGCGGATCGAGCAAGCCAGCAACGGACGCGAGGCGATTACCGTGGCTATCGCCACGCGGCCCAAGGTGATCATCATGGATTGCCAGATGCCGGTGGTGGATGGGACGCAGGCTTTCGTTTCGATCCAGGCGGAGTTCCAAAAACGGGGATGGACGTTGCCGTCGGTGATTTTCTGTACGGGTTTTGCCCTTCCCGAGGTGCTCCGAAAGGTCGTGGCGGACGACCCCCGGCATGCCTATTTATCCAAGCCGATACAGGCCGAGACGTTGATCGAGGAAGTGGGTCTCCGCCTGAAATAGGCGAAAGCATGGTCATGCAGATTATTCGATCCATTCCGGACATGCAGAAAACGATGCTGGCGTTAAGGGCGCAGCCGGATTGCCGCATCGGGTTTGTTCCCACCATGGGGTGTTTGCACGAGGGGCATCTCTCGTTGATTCGGCAGGTGCGCCGGTTGGGCTGTTTGCCGGTGGTGAGCCTTTTTGTCAACCCGATCCAGTTCGGACCACGGGAGGATTTTTCCCGATATCCGCGCCCGTTTGACCACGATTGCCGGCTTTGCGAGCAGGAAGGGGCGGCCTATCTATTCGCGCCTTCGGCGGAAGAGATGTATCCGTCCGGCGCTTCGGTGTTTGTGGAGGAAACCAAGTTGTCCGGGGGGCTTTGCGGGGCCGCTCGGCCCGGGCACTTCCGGGGCGTTACGACCGTGGTCACCAAGCTTTTCCAAATTGTCCAACCGCACGTGGCGGCGTTTGGACGCAAGGATGCCCAGCAGGCCCGGATCATCGCGCACCTGACCGCCTGCCTGAACATGCCGGTTGAAATCGAAATTTGCCCGATCGTCCGGGAACCGGATGGCTTGGCGATGAGTTCGCGCAACCGCTATTTGACTCCCGTTGAGCGAGCGCAGTCCGTTGGACTCGTGGAGGCACTGCGCGAAGCCGCAGGCCTTTACCGGAGCGGGGAAACAGGCGCGGCGGCTTTAATCCGGGCCATGGAGGAACGGCTCCGCCAGCAGGGCTTGTTGATCCCGGAATATGTGGCGGTGGTGGATTATGCGTCCTTGCAACCGGTGGAGACGGTCGGCCCCTCAACCCTGTGCGCGCTGGCCGTGAAGGTGGGCTCGACCCGGTTGATCGACAACCTGCTGATCAACGCGGCCGGTGAGACAGTCCTTTAGCCTCGATGATGGCGCTGGCCAGTTCCGCGGTCTTGACGTTCGCGGCGAGAGAAATGACCCCCCGGGCGTAAAGCGGTTCGCCGGCTCGTTCGTCCTGGAGAATCACAATGCCCGCTTGCGGCCGAAGTTTCATCAAAGCCCGTAAAAAGGCCTCGGATTCATGTCCGATCAGGCTTTGGTCGATCAGGATCACATCCACCCCGGGGTCCGTTTCGGCCTTCATGAGAAGGCCGATGGAGTCGTGAATTTCGTGAATCACCGTTTTCTCCGGCGTCCCGATGATGGTTAAGATGTGATCCGTTACTTCTTTGCGGCCCGCCAGAAGAATGGTCAGGCCGGAGAGAAACGCCAACAGTTCGGTTTCCGGTTCCAAGGCGGAGGAAAACCTCACGTGCGGAAGCAGCACGCGGAACAGCGTCTGCTCCGGGCCTTGTGAAAAGCACTCCAACGAACCGCCGCATTCCTCCACCATGGCGCGGACCACGGACAGGATGATTCCGGACTCGGATTCGGAACGGGAGGCCTGGTCGGAGGCGGGGATGCTGGGCGGGGCGCCGGCGTCTGCGGAGGCGGAGATGAGCAGGATGGCCGCGTAGGTCCGGTTGACATTCAGGAGGTGGTCGGGACCGGGCTTGTTCACCGTGATCCGGATCACGCCGGGGCGAGCCAGGGAGTCTGCGGATAACAAGCCCAGGTTGAGGATGACCTGTTCGATCTGGATTCCTGAAAGGGAGACCGGATCGAAAGCGGAGTCCGCTTCCAAGGTCACGCTCCAGGCTGGAGAAAGCCCGATTCGAAGCAATTCCGCGGCCCGCCCTGAATACTGTTCAAGACGGTCCGTGGGAAGTCCCGCCATGCCGCTGTGACTCAAGTCCATAAGGTGGCGCGACAGGGTAATGCCCCGTTCGGCCTCGCGGGTGATGACGGCGGCGGATTGGAGCAGTTCATCCGAACCGGCTCCAGGGCGCATTCGGCGTAGGAGTGCCCCATGGCTGGCAATGCCGCAAAGCAGGTTGTTGAAATCGAATGCGACCCCGCGGGCGATCCGGCCCACGAGTTGAAACCGTGCAATTTGTTCGCGGCGCTGCCCCTCGGCGCGATGGTGCGTGATGTCGCTGACGAAGATCACATGCATATCCTCCGCGGGCTGAGATCGGAACCGGAGGGTGCGTGTGACGCCTGTGCTTTGGCAGATTTGTTCAATTTCCTGTGTTTCGCCGGAATTCAACAGGAGCGCCGCATCGGCGTCGCCGAGGCAGGGGAAAACGGATTTGATGGACTCCAATTCATGGATGGGCTTGGACGCCAGCCGGCGCAGGGAGGGATTGCTGCCGATCACCCGAGCCTGCCGGTCCACGGTCATCAGCCCGTCGTGGATGGCGGCGAGTTCGTCGACGAAACGCCCGACCCGGCGGCGACTTTCCCGCGATACGGAGAATCGGATGACCCAGATTCCGGTGGCCCCGGCAATGCACATAAACGCGAAGGTGATGGCGAGGATGCCGAAGGAAATGAGGGCGGTGGTTTCGGGCCGTGCGCCCGGAAGCTCAGCGATCACGACCAGTGTGGCGCGCACGGCCACCGCCGCGATGGCGAAAAGGATGGTCAAAAGAATCCCGATACGGAGGGCGTCCCGGGTTGTGGAAGCGGTGGTCATTTCATTCCCGATGGGTTGTTAATGGCCGAACCAGCGGCTCATGAACCCTTTTTTAGGTTCCGGAGTGGTCCCCTCTAACGCCTGTTTCTGGGCCTGTTCAAGGAGACGGATTTCTTTGTCCTGGTCATTCTTTTCCTGGGCGTGTTTCAGCAGGTATTTGTGAACGAGCGCGGAATCTTCCGGGATGCCTTCTTTGGGCGCGACGTTATCCGGGTTGGCCAGGCTGACGGTGACGAAAATAATGGTTTCCACCTGGTCTTTCTCTTTGTGCGAATAAGAAAACAGGTATTTCCCGATGAGCGGAATGTCGCCGAGGAGGGGGATTTTTTTTGTTTTCTCGGAGTTCGTGGTTTCGGTGAGACCGCCGATGGCGGCGGTTTTTCCGCTTTCCAAGCTGAAAATCGTTTCAATTTTTTTCGTCGAGATGATCGGGTAGGTTTGGCCGTTGGGTGCGATGGCATCCTCAAGCCGGCTTGTCAATTCGGGTACGATGTTGACGGTGATGGACCGTTCCGTATTGATGGTGGGGGTCACGCGCACTTTGACGCCGAGATCCACGGGTTCACCGGGATTATAGGTGACGATCGGATCGGTGTTTTGAGTGCCCGGGGTGACCGTGGAGATGAAGGGCCGCTCGGTGGATCCGATATGGATGGTGGCGGTTTCCTCGTTGGCGACGATGATTTTGGGGTTGGAGACTACCGTGGCGCCGTCGGTCTGCTTGAGTGCGCTGAGGGCGAGTTTGACATCATCGATGCTCAGGACGGCGGTTCGGACTTGTTTGAGATCATAGGTGGGCGCGAGCGTCCAGGTGACCGCTTTCGTGGCGGGATCATATTTATAGTCGGTGATGTTTTTGCCGTTGAGCTTGCTGTCCAAGAGGTGCTGGTTGACGACTTCCGTGCCGAGGTCAGAGCCGGCGATGGGCGTGTCATTGGCCAGCCTGCGTCCGCGCGTCGTGATCTTTTCCTGCATGCCCAGCACGCCTTGGGAATCCACTTTTGTTTTGGATGTGTTTTCGGTCATGACGTTCTTAAGGCCGGTGGCGGACACGCCAAAGCTTTCCAGCACCTGCCAGTTGACGCCCAGATCCTCGATGGCCTGATCGTTCAATTCGATGAACTTGGCCTCGATAAAGACCTGCTGGCGAGGGGTGTCAATTTTTTCTACGATTTTCCGGATCTCGCTGATGCTGGTCTCCGTGCTTCGGATGACCAGGGCGTTGGCGGGGGTGTAGGGGGACACGGAGGCTCCGATTGGCAGCAGCGCCCGGACGACGGCTACGGCGCCCGACACGCCGGCGTATTTGAGAAACATGGTTTCGGTGACCATGGGTTCCGGAGCGCCGATGGGCTTCGGCGTGATGCTGAATATCAGGGTGCCCGGTGTTTTTTCGAGGAGCGTCAGTCCGTGCATGTCCAGGATGGAGCTGAGGGCCGGCCGCCAGGCAACGTCCTTGAGGTTGACGGTGACGGTTCCCTGGAGGTTCGAGGTTGTGGCGATGATGTTGGCTCCGGAAATCCGGGTGAAGAGGCGCACGACATCCTCCAAGGGCACGTTGTCGAGCGCGATGCTGATCAGGTCCGGGTTTTCGGCATTTTGATCCACGGCTACACCAGGGATGAGCGTTTTTTCTGCCGGTGTGACGGTGAATTCAGCCGGAGCGGAAGCCTGGGCCGGTGTTTCCTCAGTCGGGATGGTTGGCGCCGAGGGTGGGGGTGGAGGCGGAGGGACTGCCTGGACAACCGGTGCTGCTCCTTCCGTGACGGGGAGGGATGTGGTCGTTTGGGCTGAAGCGGCGATCGCGAAGGCCACAAAGGCGGCAACGCCGACGCTCACGAGACGGTTGTACAGTGAACTCGCTTGATGGGTCATGGTGTTCTCCAGGTGGGATCAAGGGTGCGGGGTTAAGGTGTGGCCGGATCAATGGTGGCGGCTTTCACAGTCCCTTTGTGATCCGTCACCCAGACGCTGTTTTTCTTGAGTTGTTTGCACGTGTAGATGCAGGGGTTGCCGTCTACAACCGTGATGGTTCCGACCGCAATGTTGGCCACGGTCCACTCATAGGGTGGGGTGCCGCCCGACGCGGTGAAGACCAGCGTGTCGTCAATGGCGCTGACGGTGGCCGTCAGCGGGGAAATGCTTAGTGCGGTTGCGACGGAGTTGGTGGTGACCCAGCCTGGCTTGTTGTCCAGCGTCACGCGTTGGGACTCGAGGTATTTCGAGGTGTCCCCGGTGCTGGAATTATCGTTTTCGCAGCCGAGCAGAAGAAGCGGGAGTAGCAGGAGCACAAACAAGTTTCGGGGACATGCGCTGACGGAGTGATGATTCATGGCCGGTCCTTTCCCGGGGTTGGAGATTTTGCGTCTGGTTGCATATAGTCCAATTGGGCAAACGAGATTCCATGGGCTGACACCGACTCGATTTTCCAGCGATATTGCTTGCCGTCGTAAATCAACGACACGATGTCTCCGGCGGCGACAACGGAATTATTAACGAGAGCCGCGTAGCCGCTTGGTGTTTTTATGTATCCGCCAATGCGCAGGGAGGCTTTGGCGTCAGACCATTTGGGAGCGGAAATCCTGCTTTGGGAGGCTTGGGCGAGTGCTTTTTCCCGTTCGATTTCGGCGGCGCTTTTAGGGGCGTAGCCCACAGGCCAGAAGGGATCACGGTTTCCCGGCGCCAGGTTTTCGGGGAGGCGTGGTTGGGTCACCGCACCGCTTGGGCGGGCGATGGAACCAGGACGTGATTCAGCGGCAGGATCGAGGGGTGGCGTTGAGGGGCCCTGCGCTTGTCCGATTGAAGCGGAGAGCACCAGCGCCAGGCAGGAGAGAGCCACCCGGTTGTTAGGGAGATTCGGATGCGTTATCATAATCCTGTGAGGGGTCGATCAGGTCGTCGATCTTGGGTTTTTGTTCAAGGGTTTTCCAGATGGGCCAAAGGAGGGTCATTGAGAATTCGTGCTCTTCGGATGACTTGGGGTCCGCTTGAATGCGGAGTTCGCTGACGGCCATGTAGGGATTCGTGGATTCGATGCGATTGAGGAATGCCAGGATGGCGGCGTATCCGGCTCGCCCGGAGAGCGTTACGGGGTAAAGGGCGAAAACGGTCGAGGCGGGGCCGGTGTACGTCTTGACCGGGCCTTGGGGGACGGCGCGTGCCGCCACCGTATTGGTGGTTTTTGGGGAAAAGATGGGGAAGTCTTCGATGACTCCTTCTTTTGGAATGTCGATCGTGACGCCCATCTTGGCGGCCAGGGGGAGAAGGGTTTCCCGGGCGGTCAGGTGATAATTCCGATATTCGTGATACAGGATGTAATTTGTTGCAGCCGATTGAATATTCCAAAAAAGATCGTCACGAGATTGGCGCAGGGCCGGAAGTGCTTTGATCGTTCGATCGATTTCGGTAAGTTTTTTTACGGCGGCAACGAGTTTGGTTTGGGTTGTTTTCCGCTTGGTCGTGATGGTGGAGAGCCCAAAATAGGACAGGTAAAGGAGAAAAATAAGAATGAGTCCGGCGAAGGCCAGTATCTGGGTGCGTGTTTTGGGATCGGTGGGGAGTTTCATCGGAACGCTCTGGGTTGGTACCGGCAGTTGAGTTCGAACAGGCGGTCCATGGGGTGCGCTCCCGGAGAGGTGTCCTCAATAAAGGCGCCTTCCGGAACGTTGACTTCGTCAATATAGTTGGTGGGGCCCGTTTCTTTCTGCATGTTTAGCCGGAACCGGGTGAGATTGGCCTCGGGCGTGCCGCCGCCTGTTTTTCCTCGGATGGCGATGGAATAGGTGGCTACGGGCGTGTTGTTGGTAAACTTCAGCGTGCGTGTTAGCTGTAAATCGGTGAGTTGAACTTCCAAGGGAACGGTTTCCTGTAGGATGGCCAGGTGGTGGTTCCAGTTCATTCTCATGTTTTTCCAGCCATTTAATTGGGCTAGCATGTCGCCGTAGGTCTTTTTTTGTTTTTCGATCTCGGCGGAATGCGTGATTTGTGGGGTCTTGGCGGAAATCAACTCCTCCGTGTGCTTCAGTTGAGTCTGGTTTAAGCTCAGCGTGATCAAAAGGTGAGCGATGAAGAGCAGAATGACCAGCGGAATGGCCACTCCGATGCTTTTTACGACGAACACAAGGGGAATAAGGCCGCCGTGGCGTTTTTCTCCTTCCTCGATGAGGTCGATGTAGAGATTCATGATTTCTCCAGAACGGACAGGGCGGCGCCTGTGGCGGCCGTGAGTCGGCATTCCTGCCCGGGCACGCTTTTTCCCAGGATGGCTGTTTCAGAGGAAAAATCTTCAAGGGGATTCCACGTCACGAATTCAAGATCGAACGCCACTTCCACTTCTTTTCGAAGCGGGGCGAATGCGCCGCCTCCGCCACTGAGGAAAAACTGGCGGATCCGGCAGTTTTCTCGTCGTTCCACGAAGTCGCGTGAGACCAGGAGCTGCTTGATAAAAGGCTGTGCGGCTTCGCTGACCCAGTGGGAAATGTCAATGCTGCCTGATGAGACGATGTCGATCGCCACCTGAGGGGAAACTCCGAGCCCTTGGCGGACCTGGTTCATGACGGAATCGACGCCAAAATCGAATTTCCGGATGAGGACGGGGACGCTTCGGGTAAAGAGGGAAAAGAGGCTGGATTTCTCCCCGATTTCGAGATGTCCTACGGTTTCAGTTGTTCCTTTCCGGTCTTGCCTGTTCATGAAGGCGGAAAGGGTTGCGAGGCCTGATATTTCGATTGAACACGGCGCTGGCGGTCCGAGGGGGAACAGCCTGGGCGCAAAGGCGGCTTGGGCGGAAGGATACCCGGCGGCCAGCACGCGGGATTCAGACCGGGCATGACCGTTGATCAGGATCTTGTAGTTAATCCGAAAAAGGTCCGGTTTTTCGAGCCCCATGTGGGGGACGATCTGGTGTTCGGTTTCGGCCGTGAATTCTCCGGGAAAGCTGAGGACTTTGATGATCGCTTGATCGGATGGAAGTGCCAAGGCTCCGTAAGACGCTTGAAGCGCTTTTGGCAAGACGAGCGCCGGTGGATTTGGAAGGGATTCGGGATCGGATGGAAAGAGGACTGGGGCGATGATGTCTGCTCCAACCAGAATGATTCCGGCCGGTGTTTTTTTTAGCCGGACACATTTCAGCCCGGTGGTGCCAAAGTCCAACCCCACCACGTCTTTGGGAGAATGGTCCAGCTTTTTCAGGAAGGATTGTAGTTTGAACAACATTAAGATGTTTTATAACAGTCCGTATTGAAAGGATGCAACACAATTCATATATAACAAAATAGCAATGATCGTGCCAACCCCAATAAAAAGAGCGTTTAAAAGGAAGAAGGCTTCCAAGTTGCCCTGGAAGCCTTCTTTTGCGTTACTACGTTAAACGCGCACTTAGTGCCCGTCGAAATCGCAGGTAGGGCCCGCGGTTACCGTGCCAAGCGCAATCGTTCCGCCTTCTTTGCAGGTGGGCATGGTGCCACCCTTGAGATAGGGCGTCAGATCGTCGTTCGCGGGCGTATCGGTGCCGGCCTTGTTGTTTGCCATGGCCCACTGTTCGGTGGCGTCACGGAGCAGCCGGATGCTATTGGCGCAATCCGTCTTGCGGGATTCCGTACGAATCTTCGCGAAGGAGGGGATGGCAATTGCCGCCAACAGTCCAATGATGGCTACCACAATCATGATCTCGACCAGTGTGAAACCTCTCTTCTTCATCGCCTTCTCCTTGTTTTGGTTTGGGCAACATTTGCCCGTTTTACTTCCACATGAGTTTAATAAGCATTCGTCATGCCAACACGTAACAGGTAATTTGATAAGTGAAACAGGCTTGAATTTTCAAAAGTAAGTTATCAATTTTGACTTAGAACTGATGATGTAAAAGAGAATCAGGCTGAAAGATTAGTCATAACAGATTGAAATCAAACAAGAAAAGCATAAAGAAGAATTTTTATAGAATTATAGATTGTGACATAGATGAGTATTTCGTAAAATCCTCATAAAGGCAATAATTAGAAAACGACTAATGGATTGTATAAATTGAGAATCTATTGTGGTTCAGGTAGTTTTCGATAAAGAGTTGCCAGACTGATCTTCAGTTCCTTAGCAGCTTTTTCTTTGTCGCCTGACGATTCGGAAAGAACGTATTTAAGGTATTCCTTTTCCTTATCCCTGAGAAAAGCCTTCAAGGATTTTCCGCGGAATTGGGTCAGGTTCGGCGTTGTGGATGTGTTTGATGCCCCACCTTGGGGGTAGGCGGATACGATCCTTGAAGGGAGAAGGTCTCGCGTTATTTTCCCATCCAGGCAGAAAGTAAGGGCATGCTTGATGGCGTTTTCAAGTTCGCGAACATTTCCAGGCCAAGTATATTGTTCCAATATCTGACGGGCCTCCGCGGTGATAATGGGAATAGGTTTTGAATCGCCACATTCCCTCTGAAGGACGTGATGAACCAGGGGGAGAATATCCTCAATTCGTTCTCGAATAGGTTTGATGGCAATATTGATGACGCTAAGGCGATAGTAGAGGTCTTCGCGGAATTGCGTTTTTGAGATTAGATCTTCCAAGGGTACGTTTGTGGCCGCGAGTACGCGGACGTCCACCATGACGTTTTCGGTTCCCCCGACGCGGCGGACTTCCTTTTCCTGTAAAACGCGCAGGAATTTCGCCTGAAGACTGAGCGGCATGGCGCCGATTTCGTCGAGCAAGAGCGTGCCTCCGTTGGCGGCTTCAAAAAGGCCTTCCTTGTTTGCCGAGGCGCCCGTGAAGGCTCCTTTCACATAGCCAAACATCTCAGATTCCAGAAGCGTTTCGGGAAGGGCCGCGCAGTTGACGGCCAGGAATTTTTTGTCCTTTCGCCGGCTGTAGGCGTGAATGGCTTTGGCGACCAGTTCTTTGCCGGTGCCGCTTTCGCCGGTGATCAGGACGGTTGTATCGGTGGGTGCTACCCGTTCGATCATTTCGCAAACCCGGCGCATGGGTTCGCTTTCGGCCACAATATTCTCAAATTTGTATTTGGCGCCGAGCTGGCTTTTCAGATCGACGTTTTCTTCCATGGTCCGATGATATTCTAATGCCCGTTGGACGGTGATTAGCAACTCATCCACCTTAAAAGGCTTGGTGACATAGTCGAAAGCGCCTATTTTCAGGGCTTCCACGGCTGTATCCACCGATCCGAATCCAGTCATGATCAACACCGACATGGTCGGTTTTTGCTCCTGCGCCATTTTGAGAAGGTCCATCCCGTTGATGGGGCTCATCCGGATATCCGTGATCATCAAATCGAACGAGTCAGAGGCCAATAACTCGGCGGCTTTAACAGGATTATTAATCGGGGATACGGTGTATCCTTCGGCTTTAAGAAGCGTGCTTAGTACGCTTAGAATGCTGGGTTCGTCGTCTACCAAGAGTATGCGCGCCATAGTCGAGTCCTTCATTTGAACAAGAGAAGGATAAGACATGGCGAGAGTCAAGTAAAGCGTAATTTCTCATTTTTGCAAGAATGGATGATGGCGCAATGCAGGTGAATGAGCGAGGGTTTATGAAAATTACATTTTTACCGCTTCGGACATTCTGAATATCGGGAGGAACATACACACCATAATGCCACCCACCATGGTGCCGAGGAATACCATGAGGAAGGGTTCGATCATGGCCGTCAGGCCTGCGATCATGGTTTGCACCTCGTCTTCATAAAAATCGGCAATGCTATCCATCATTTCGTCCACTTTTCCGGTTTTTTCTCCGGCCGCCAGCATGCGGACCAGCATTTTCGGGATTTGGGGTGCCAGGGTTAAGCCGGCCGATAGCGGTTCCCCGCGTTCCACGTAGTCCCGGCCTTTCAGCACGGCTTTTTCAATCACCAGGTTTCCGGTGGCGCCGGCGACGATGGAAAGCGCGTCCATGATAGGGACGCCGCTTTTGACCAGTTGCGAGAGAATTCGGGCTAATCGGGCGACGCTGACTTTCAAGGCCAAGGGACCAAAGACGGGCATCTTGAGAATGAAATGGTCCACCGCCAAACTTCCGGCCGGTGTTTTTTTCCATTTATTGAACAGAAATCCGGCGATCAGGACGGCGGGAATCGCAATGGGCGCGGCGCGGCGGAAAGCGTTGCTGACATTGAGAAGGAATTGGGTGGGACCGGGCAGCGTGGCGCCGAAATCCTTGAACATGTTGGCGAAAATGGGCACGATGAAGGTGATCAGGCCGCCCGTGATGAGCAGGGCGATGCTGAGCACAATAACGGGATAGGTCATGGCGGATTTGACCTTCCGCTTGAGCTTGGCGCTCTCTTCGATCAGCGTGGCCAACCGGGCGATCGTTTCCGAGAGTGTTCCGCTGGCTTCGCCTCCCCGGAGCATGTTGATATACAGGGAGTCGAAAATGGAGGGGTATTTCCCCATCGATTCCGAGAGAGACAACCCGCCTTCGATTCCCTCGCGAACATCGGCGATCAGTCCGGCAAAGCTTCCGGTTCCGGCTTGTTCCTCGAGTGTTTCCAGACAGGTAACGATCGGCATGCCCGCTGCCAGCATGGCGGCCAGTTGGCGGGAAAACGCGGGCAAGTCACGTTCGACGATTTTGGCGGCTCCGACTACGCGGCCTTTTTTCGGGCGCGGGGTTTTGGCGGTATCCGAGCCCGGCGAGGGTTTGCGGGCGGGGGCATTGCGACCGGGTACCGTACCCGGGGTGGGTGCTTTTAACATGGGGCACATGGCTATTCCTTGTTATTCGCCGCCGGTCACTTCCAAGGCGGCCGTCATCGAGGTGAGGCCGGCCTTGACCTTCATCAAGCCAACAGTTTTCAGCGTCAGCATGCCACATTTTTCTACGGCCAGATCCCGGATTTCGCCGCTGGTGGCACCCCGGAGAATCAAGGGGCGGATGAGATCGTCCACGGGAAGCACTTCCATGATGGCGCCCCGTCCTTTGTAGCCCTTGCTGCATTTGGGGCATCCTTGGGCCTCGAAAATCTCGGTGCTGCCGAAGAAAGCCGGGTTGATTTTATTGGCCTCAAACACCAGCGGGTCCAGGATGGCGGGTTTTTTGCAGGCCGGACAAAGTTTGCGGTACAGCCGTTGGGCCTGGGCCATGATGAGTGACGAGGCCAGAAGGAAGGGCTTGATGCCCATATCCATCAGACGGGTGCAGGCGCCGGAGGCGTCATTCGTATGCAGGGTGCTCAGCACCAAATGTCCGGTGAGGGCGGCTTTGACGGCAATTTCCGCGGTTTCGGAATCGCGGATTTCGCCGACCAGCACGATGTCGGGATCCTGTCGCAGGACGGACCGCAAGGCGCCGGCGAACGTCAGGCCCACATCGGTGTTGATTTGGACCTGGTTGATGCCTTCAAGCTGGTACTCCACCGGATCTTCGCAGGTGATGATGTTCACGTCCGGCTGGTTCATTTCCTGGAGGCAGGAATAGAGCGTGGTGGTTTTTCCGCTGCCGGTGGGGCCGGTCACCAGGATAATGCCGTGCGGCTGGTTGATCGCGTAGCTCATGGCCTTGAACGCCTGATCATCCAGTCCGAGTGAAGCCAGGTTGGGCATCAGCGAGGACTTGTCCAGCACGCGCATCACCACTTTTTCGCCATGCACGGTGGGCAGGATGCTGACCCGCAAATCCACCTCTTTGCCCAGGGCCTTGATGGTGAAGCGGCCGTCCTGCGGAAGACGCCGTTCCGCGATGTTCAGGCTGGCCATGATTTTGATGCGCGAAATGATGGCCGGCTGGTAGCTCTTGGGCGGGCTCGGGCGTTCGGTCATGGATCCGTCAATCCGGTAACGCAACCGGAGGAGCCGCTCCATGGGCTCGATGTGGATATCGCTCGCCCGGGTCCGAAGCGCCTCCACGAGCATCATGTTGACCATGCGGATCACCGGGGCGCCGCCCGCGCTTTCCAGCATCTCTTCGAGGCTGACGTCTTCTTCCTTGGTCTGTCCGACCTCCACCTCGTTGTCGCTCGCCCGCATCATCACTTCTTCCAGACCGATCGTGGTCTTTGGCTGGCTCGACTTGTTGATCAGGTCCTGGATCTCCTGTTCGCTGGCAACCAGCGGAACGATATCCAGCCCCATCAGGTCGTGCAGTTCCTCCACGGCCACGATGTCGAACGGATCCCCGAGTGCCAGCGTCAGCGTTTTTCCGGTTTTGGCGATGGGGAGCACCAGATGCTGGGAGAGGAAATCCTTGGGCATGGAGTCCATCAAATCGGTGTCTGGCGTGAAGCGGGCGAGCCGGATCGGCCTCATGTTCAGGTATTCGCCTACGGCCAGTGTCATGACCGGGGCCGACACCAGTTTCTGATCAATCAGGAACTTTTCGAGTCGAACACCTTTGGCCAACGCTTCCCGCTCGGCTTTTTCCAGTGTTTGAGCGGCAATTGCCTGGCGGCGCAACAAAATGCTGGTCAGTCGGGACACCGTGGCCATGACACTCCTCTAGGTGTTGAACAGTCCTAATTTAAACTAGCAGGTTTCGTGCCGGGCGTGAATGTTTTTTATGGGGTAAAGGCGGCTTTGGGTAAAAAGCTCCGGTAACGTTGGTAGGGGTCTTCATATTGGCGCGTGTGGTCCGGGATTGGCGTGAAGGTGTGGCCGGGTTTATAGAGCCCTTCCACGCTGGAGGACAGGGAGGCAAAATCGCCCGCGCCCTTGGCGGCCAGCATGGCGGCGCCCAGTGTGGCGGCTTCGGTAATCCGGGGGCGTTGCACGGCAAGGCCGGTCACGTCCGCTTGCATTTGAAGCCAGAAGTCGCTTTTAGCCGCCCCACCGATGGCCCTGATTTGCTCAAGATCATAGCCTTGCGCCCGGATATGTTCGACATTGTCGCGCAGGCTGAAGGCCAGGGATTCGACGAGGCTGCGGAACAGGTCGGCCCGCGTGTGGTGCAGGGACAGCCCCCCGAAGAGCCCCCGCACGGCGGCGTTCGGGGAGGGGGAAACCTGTCCGTCGAAATGCGGGCAGGCGACCACGCCGTGGCTGCCGATGGGCACGCCGGCCGCCTCGGCGTCCAATTCCTGCAGGCTCCGGTCCGGCGCCAGGTTGCGTTGGAACCATTCCAGCGCCACTCCCGCGGTTTTGGAATACGCGAGGACAAAATAGAAACCCGGGATGGGGAAGTCGCCGCCCCAAAGTCCTTTTGGCAGGGACTCCGGCTTCTGTGGCGTCAGGGTGACCAGGGCCAGGCAGGTGCCGGTGGCCACGGAAAGCAAGCCCGGCCGATAGAGGCCGGCTCCCATGGCGCCGGCATATTGGTCGTTGGTCCCTGCGACGACCAGGGTGTCGGGCGAAAGCCCCCATTGCGTGGCGGCGGCGGGGGTCACGGTTCCGGCGGCGTACCCCGGCGGGAGAATGTCGGCCAGGCTGTCCCGGGGGATATTCGCTGCCGCCAGGGTGTCGGCATCATAGGATTCGCCTCCCGTGGTGAGCCCCGTGGAGGCCGCCGTGTGGGGGTCTGTCACCGCCCGGCCCATTAGGCGGAAGGTCATGTAATCGGGAAGCAGGAGATGACGGTGGGCCCGGCTCATCGATTCGGGGTGATGTTCCCGCAGCCACAGGATCTTGGCGGCGCTGGAAATGGCCTGGATTTCGTGGTGGGGCCCGGGACGGGCGGCCCGGGCGAGGGTGAGTGCTTCCGCCTGCCGGCCGGCGCGGCTGTCGTACCAGAGCAGCGCGGGGTGGAGCGCTTTCCCGGCGGCATCCAGGGAAACAAAGGTTTGTCCCTGGGAGACGATGGAAAGGGCGCGGATGGAGGTTCCGCTCTTGGCCACGGCGTCCTGAACCGCATCGCGGACGGCGGTTTCGATAATCGAGATCGCAATTTCCGCCCGCCCTTCGCTGGGGGCGTCGGGCTTATAGGAGCGCTGGGCGGCCGCCAGAAGGTTCCCGTGCAAGTCGTAGATGCCGGCTTTGGCGCCGGACCCCCCGATGTCGATTCCCAGGTATGCCGTCTTCACGAGGTGGTCTCCCTTGTTGTCGTGTCACACCCTGATAGAATCTCGGTTCAGCGGCCGTCTGTCAATTCCGGAAGTGCTGACCTGCCGCTTAACCAGTGTTCCACGACGGGGATGTCCGCCGGCGACCAGGCCAGCGTTCGCAACCGGCGCGGTTCGAACCAGCCGGTTTCCACATGCTCTGTCGGCTTCAGCGCGCCGCCGGTGCGGCGGCAGACCACCGGAATCAAGGCCAGGTTTAAACCGGGTTCTTCATGGCGCACCGGCGGCCATTCCTCGACCGGGTCGACGTCAAGCCCCAGTTCTTCCCGGCATTCGCGCACGATGCAGGCCTTTGCGCTTTCGCCGCTTTCCAGCTTTCCGCCGGGCAATTCCCAGAGGCCCGCATTTCGCCGGGACGGCCCGCGCCGGGCGGCAAAGAGGCGTCCATTTTCGGCGATCACGGCACAGGCGACTTGGATGAGAGGGGGCACCAGTAGGATCCTTTGTAGGCGGGAAGCAGGCCGAATCAGGGGAGGAAAACGCCTTTTTTCAGCTTGCGGGGGAGATATTCCTCCAGGACGTAATTCAGGCCGTGTTTGGCAAAAGCCTGCTGCTCGATGCGGACGCCGAGCTTGATCATGAGGTTGAGGGCGTCCTGCCACTCTTTGTGATGGCGGATAAACGGATCGTTTTTCAGCGCATCCTTGGCGCGCTTGATATCCGCTTCTTCCAGGGGATGGGTGGCGTCTTCCAGGTGAAATTCCTTGATGTCCCAGGGCGTCACGCCCAGGTAATGCGCCTGAGGCACGCAGAAAAAGCTGTTGATGTGGGCGGCCTGACCCGAGCCCACCTTGAGCGTGCGGTAGATGTTGCAATAGCCGTAGGGGTCGCCATCGGTGAAGACCAGGACCGGGAGCTTGCGGTCGTCCGCCAGCCGCCGGATGAAGCGGCGGCAGGCCCGGGTGGGCACGCCGCTCATGGAGATGAGGATGCACTTGGCTTTTTCGTAATAGCGGTGATGCACGAGGCGCTGGAAAAGCGAGGCGGTTTCAATCACCAGGATGAAAGCGGCCTTGCTTTCAAAGCGCAGGTGCTCCACGCGGGAGGGGATGCTCCAGGCGCCCGACCCCAGGCGGGCGCAATCGATCCGGATCGGCGTGCCCCGCACGGAGTCCTGGTCGATGACCACAAGCGGGCCGGTGACGTCGCCGCCGCGCTCTTCGGGGATATACCCCAGCAGCTCTCGGTTCACCCCCAGCATGGCTTCGATGTCGTCGAGCAGGCTGTCGCTTTCGGGCTGCTCGTCGAACCGGCATTCCCCCCAGCTCTTGCTATTGTAATATACCTCGCGCTTGCCGGCGATGTCGTTCTTGTCAAGCAGGTCTGTTTTGGTGGTGGCCAGCAGCCGGACCGATTGGGCGAAGGTCTTGACGGTGTTGGTGCTCAGCGTCCGGGTGGCAGTGCGGCCGAGCATTTCGAAGTGGCCGGCTTTCGGGTCGTACCGTACGTTGGCCAGGGAGCGGACCGGGAAAACCAGGGATGGCTTTTTCTTCTTCTTGATGTCCTGGGCGATGGCGTCCCCGACCTCGCGGATGCGGGCCGAGGCCTCCTCGCGCGTTTTGGGCGCGGGCTTGGCGGGGCGGGAGGATCGGCGGGCGGGCATGGGGCGTCCTTTCTTCAGGAATCGGTGCGGGAGCGTTCGAGCATGTCGCGGAGCCGGTCCCGGAGGCGCGTTTCCTCCGGTTCGGAAAGCGACAGGATCTGGCGCAGGCCGAGCGCCAGGTGGGGGAGGTAGAGCTCGATGTACCGCTGTTTGCGCTCCTGTTCGGCGAGCCGGTCCCGGCGGGACAGGTGCACGCCGAGCTGGCGGCCGAGCTCCTGCAGGGCGAAGGTCATCTCGCGGAGGATCTCCGGGTAATGGGCGATCGAGTCCTTGCTTTCGCTGGTGAACGGCACCCAGACGCTGGCCATGTGCACCAGCACCACCACGGGTCCCAGGGGAAGCGACCCCCGGGGCTGGGAGAGTCCGTAGGCTTTCCAGTTGACGGAGGTGACCGCCTTGGTGATCGCGCACCCGCCGGCCTGGTGGAGCAGGGGCACGCGGTTGGCGAAGCGGAGCACCTGAACCGGTTCATCCGCCGAGGGCTCCCCGCTGCCCGGGCCAGATTGGAAGCAGGCCAGAGCGGCCTCAATCTGGAAGGGGTTGCCCCGGTAGACGGCGGGCGGGCGGCTGACGGCGGCGTAAAAGGCGCCCGGCGTCTCTTTTTTGAGCCCGGCGATCATGAGGTCCTCGCCGATGGGGGAGAGGCAGTCCATTTGAGGCCGCATCAGCTTGGCGGCGTTCAGCGCTTTGTAGAGGGCTTCGCTTTCATGGTGGGCAATCTGGCCGGGCTTGGCCTTCGGGTCCAGTCCCGCCTGAAGGCAGATGGCCTCCGCGTTGGCCGGGCTGAGCCGTGAAAAATCGGTGGCCAGCGCGCTTTTGAGGGTGCGCGCTTCGGAGCCTTTGAGCATTTGCATCAGCAGGCCCAGTTCCACCCCGTGGGGGTGCGGCTTGATTTCCAGCGGCGTTTTGGGAAGTTCACCGGACGCCCGGGAAAAGGTGGTCCAGGCTTCGGGCGCGGGTGGGGCCTTTTCTGCGGCGTCCGCGTTGACCTCCGGAGCCGTCTCTTTAGGCCGCAGGGACACCCGGTAATGGAGCTGGAGGTGGGGGTTGACGATCGCGCACTGTTTCAGGTATTCGTCCACCGAGAGGCGGCCCCGGACATAGGAGGCTTCCATGTCGATCGACACGCAGGTGCCGTGCCCGCTCGCCAGCGCGCCTCCGTCCGCCTTTGGAAAGAGGGGCTGCCAGTCGGTTTCTGTATCCTTGAGGATCGCGGGGGTGTTCCGGCGGGTGTCGATTTGCACCTCGATGTGGTGGGCCCGGCGGCCGTCCACCCGGGAGTCGATGCGCGTGGCGCTGCCGGTGGTGAGCTGGCCGTACATGCCCGCCGCGCTGATCCCGATCCCCTGCTGGCCCCGGGACATGCGCAGGCGATGGAATTTGGAGCCGTAGAGGAGCTTGGCGAAAACCCGGGGAATCTGGTTGCGGACAATTCCGGGCCCGTTGTCCGTGACGGAGACGCGGAACCGGTTGTCCGCCAGCTCGGTCATGTCCACCGCCAGTTCGGGGAGAATGCCCGCTTCCTCGCAGGCGTCCAGGGCGTTGTCCACGGCCTCTTTGACGGTGGTGAGCAGCGCGCGGCGGGGATTGTCGAAGCCGAGCAGGTGGCGGTTCTTCAGGAAAAATTCGGAAACCGAAATATCCCGCTGGCGGGCGGCCATGGTCACGGCGGTTTCCACGGCGGGGGTTCTTTTTTTCATCAGGCGCTCACGGGTTGGCCTGGCCCAGCTCCCGGCTGCGCCGCGTGGCGGCCGCGATCGTGGCCTTGACAAGGGCCCCGAAATCCGAGGCGTCCAGCACGGCCAGCCCCTCGGCCGTGGTGCCTTTGGCGGAGGTGACGCTCTGGATCAGCTGTTCCGGGCTCAAGTCCGAGTTGCGCAGCAACAGGGCCGTTCCGAACATGGTCTGGGTGGCCAGCACGGTGGCGTCGTCCTCGGACAGGCCTTCCGCCTTCGCGGCGTCCACCAGATGGAGGAGGAACCGGGCGAAAAAGGCCGGGCCGGACCCGCTCAGGGCGGTGACCGCATCGAATTGTGTTTCCGGCAGTTCGTGCGCCACGCCGCAGGCGCCCAGCAGGGTCTGGACGGTGTCCCGGTCTTCCGCCGTCGCCCGGGCGCCGAGCGTGAAGACGTTCATGCCTTCCGCGGCCAGGCAGCACACGTTGGGCATGACCCGGATCACGCGCGCGCCGGGCAGGCGCCGCTCGATGTCGGCCAGCCGCTTGCCCGCGGCGATGGAGATGATGAGATGCTCGGGCGTCACGACCTCGACGAGCTCGCGCAGCACCTCGTCGAGCTGCTGGGGCTTGACGCACAGGAACACGGTGTCGGCCCATTGGACGGCGTCCCGGTTGGACGGGGCGATCTCGATGCCGAGCTTCTTGGACAGGGCGGCGGGCCGTGTGGGATCGGCGTCGCTGGCCTGGATGTAAAACGGAGAGATGGGCAGTTCCGCGCGGATGATTGCCGCCATGAGGGCCTCGGCCATCTTGCCCGCTCCGATAAAGGCCAGGTTCATGCTCAGCCCCCCTTCCCGGACTCCTTCACCAGGCAGTTGCCGATTACGTCGCGCTGGATCTGGTTGGTGCCTTCGTAAATCTGGGTGATCTTGGCATCCCGCATCATCTTCTCGACGGGATATTCCCGCATGTAGCCGTAGCCGCCGAGCACCTGCACGGCGTCCGTCGTCACGCGCATGGCCGTGTCCGAGGCGAACAGCTTGGACATGGCGGAGATCTTGCTAATGTCCTTTTCCTCGCCCTTGTCGATCGTGCGGGCGACCACATAGACGAGTGCCCGGGCGGCCTCGACCTGGGTGGCCATGTCGGCCAGCATGAAGGAGATGCCCTGGAAGGCGCAGATCGGCTTGCCGAACTGCTTGCGCGTCTTGCTGTAGGCGACGGCCTCGTCGAGCGCGCCGGCGGCGATGCCGAGCGCCTGGGAGGCGACGCCCGGGCGGGACTGGTCGAGGGTTTTCATGGCCACGATGAAGCCCATGCCTTCGCGGGCCAGGATCTGGGATTTGTGGATCCGGCAGTCCTGGAAAACGAGTTCGCGCGTGGCGGAGGCGCGGATGCCCATCTTGTTCTCCTTCTTGCCGAAGGTGAAGCCGGGGGTGTCCTTTTCCACGATGAAGGCGGTGGCGCCGCGGGCGCCTTTTTCCTTGTTCGTCATGGCGATCACGGAGTAGATCTCGGCCTCGCCGGCATTGGTGATCCACTGCTTGGTGCCGTTGAGGATGAAATAGTCGCCATCCTTCTTGGCGGTGGTTTTGATGCCGCTGGCGTCGCTGCCGGCCTCGGCCTCGGTCAGGGCGAAGGCGGCGATCGTTCCGCCCGCGATGCGGGTCAGGTACTTCTTTTTCTGCTCCTCGGTGCCGAACAGGATGATCGGGAAGGTTCCCAGCGCGGTGGCCGCGAGGCCGAGGGCGATGCCGCTGCAGGTCTTGGACAGGGTTTCCACCGCGATGACCAAGTCCATTACGCCGCCGCCCATGCCGTTGTACTTTTCCTCGATGAACAGGCCGAAGAGCCCGGTCTCGGCGAAGACCTTCATGATTTCCTTGGGGAATTCATTGGCGGTATCGTAGTGCTCGCGGATCGGCTTGATTTTTTCCTCGCCGATCTGGGCACAAATGTCGCGGATGTTGGTCTGCAATTCGGTAAGCTGGTAATCCATGAGGTTCTCCGGTTGATGTCTGCCTGGACGTGCGAATGGGGTGAAATGTACGGGGATAACGCCTTTGCGGCAAGAAAAAACGAGGGGCTGCGTCGCCGTGCTCCGCCCTTCCTTCTCGCAAGCGCAGGCGCCAACATCTTGGCCGTCACCGCAAAGTCCGACAGGCTGCTAGGCCAGCACAAAGCGGCTGTCTTCGAACCGGACTTCCGGCCCTTTGAGGGCGGCCAGGCGTTTGGGGTCGAGGTTGAGCAGGCGGGCGGGATTGTCATATCCGACCTGCCAGAGGCCTTTTTCATCGAGCAGGTTCAGGCTGGCGAGATAGTTCATGCATTCCATCATGGTGGCATGGGATCCGGCGAGGCTCTGGCTCTGTTCAGAATAGATCCGGCCGGTTTCGCTGATGATGACGGGCAGGCCGCAGAAAACGGTGTAGCGGCCCGGGGGCATGCCGGCGAGGCACGAGGCGTCGCTGGTGACGATGAAGCGGGCGGGGGTCTTGGCGCGGAGGGCGACCTTGATCAAGTCGTCGGGCAGGTGATGGCCGTCGGTGATGAAGAGTCCGCTGACGGCGTCGCTGGCCAGCTGCCACCAGAGCGCATTGTCGTGCCGGTGGATCAGGTTGGGACACCCGTTGCCCACATGGGTGCAGAGCGTGGCGCCCGCCTGCACCGCGCGGTCCAGCTCCGCATCGGCGGCGAGATGATGGCCGAGCGAGACGATCACGTTGTTTTTGACGGCGACGCGGATCAGGGCCTCGGCATGGGGGCGTTCCGGGGCGAGTGTCAGGATGCGGATTCCCCCGCCGGCCCATTGCTGGTATTGCTCGAAGGCGCGGACATCGGGGTCCTGGATATACGCCTTGGGATGGGCGCCCACCGCCCCCGGCTCGGGGGAGAGGAAGGGCCCTTCGAGATGGATGCCCAGAAGATGGGGTCCGATCTCGGGGTCCTTCATGGCCTCGGCCAGAACGCGGAGGTTGTCTTTGTAAACCTCCGGATCCCCGGTGATGACGGTGGGGCAGTAGGCCAGCGTGCCGCGTGACAGGAGCTCGAGCGTGATTTCCCGCACCCGTGCCAGGGTGAGGCCGGGAGCCGTGAAATCGGTGCCCATCCAGCCGTTGAACTGGACATCGATGAAGCCTTTTCGGGTCGTTTTCATAAGAGGCGTTATCCTTGACTAAGCGAGCATTCTTGCACGCTTTTCATGAAAGGCAAACTCGAAATTGCGCCGGGTTGACAGAAGCCGGGGTGGTGCCGTACTGTGTCTGGCATGAAGCGACGAGTCCTGTTTTTCACGATGGCGGCCTTAGCCCTGAGCGCGGCCTTGGCCCAGGATGTGGAGGAGTCGCTGGCCCAGTTCCGGATCCGGGTGCTGGACGAGGCCGGCGCGACTGTTCCCCGCGCCCGGGTGGCGCTCAGCACGTTCAGCAACTGGGTTCCGGGCCGGACGGGCGTGGGACAGGAGGAGTATAGCACGGTCGTGGGGGCCACCGACACCAATGGCCTGACGGTGTTGAAGCTCAAGGGGTCGACGGGTCGATACTCGTTTCTGGTGTTGCCGCTGGCGGGATTTTCCTTTGATAAAGGCACAGAGTACGTGTTCACCAATGCCGTATCGGGCCGCTGGGAGCCCTGGTCCCCCTTGGTGTCGATTGTCTTGAAGCGCCATTCCGCCGAGGTGGCGACCCCGGCCCCCGCTGATGGAAAGGCGGCAGGTCAGGCACCGGGTGTTTCCAAGGATCCCCAAGTTGGCCGGCAGGTGGTGTTCCCGCAGGAGCATCGCTGAGCGCTGTTTCCAGTCGTGCTGGCCTTAGTGGACTGGACGACCGGGGTTGACTTCCACGGTGATGTGGGAGAGGTTGGGGAGGCGGGTGAGACGGTACTTGTAGTGCGCCGCGGGCCTTGGCTGTTCGGTTACAATCGAGACGATGGCGGCGGCGTCGCGGGGTCCTACTTTCCACACGTGCAGATCGGCGACCCGGCTTTCGCCGTCGGATTCAATCGTCCGGCGGATCGCCGTGACGGCGGTCTCGTCGACAGCGGCGTCGAGGAGAATGGCGCCGGTATCGCGCAACAGGCCGACCGACCACCGGGCGATGAGCGCGCCCCCCAGCAACCCCATGGCGGGATCCATCCACACCATGCCGGCGAATTTTCCAAGGAGCAGGGCCAGGATGGCGAGGACGGAGGTCAGGGCATCCGCCAGCACATGGAGGTAGGCCGCTTTCAGGTTGGGATCGTGCGACGAGTCATGGTGTTCCCCGGCTGCGTGGCAATGTCCGTGGCCGCGTTCAAGGATGAAGGCGCTGACGATGTTGACGAGCAGGCCGATGACGGCGACGGCGATGGACTGGTTGAATTGAATGGGGGCGCGGACGACGAGGCGATGGACGGATTCCGCCACCATGAGAAGGGCCACGATCGCCAGCGTGATGGCGCTGGAAAAACCGCCGAGCACCCCGACTTTGCCGGTGCCGAAGGTGAATCGCGCGTTGGCGGCATGGCGGCGGGCGAAGCGGTAGGCGAAGACGGCGATGGCGAGGGCCAGGACATGCGTGCCCATGTGCCAGCCGTCCGCGAGCAGCGCCATGGAGCCGTAGATCATGCCGGCGGCCACTTCGAGGGCCATGGTGATGGCGGTCAGCACGACGACGATCAACGTGCGATGCTCGTGCGAGGAATCCACCGGGGTGAATTCGTGCGAGTGGCTCCAGGGATCGGGGCCGGTGGGGTGGGCATCCTGCAGGGTCATGGCGGGAAAGCTAATCACGGCCGGGCGGGAAATACAAGTTCCGTTGCCGGCCTGCGGCCCGGCCCGATCCGATCGATCAGGAAAAAGGTTTAATTGGGGATTCTCCTCTGATACGCTTATTTTCCTGGATGTGAAGGCCAAGGAGGGGTGGGTGAAAGCGGTTGCCATTTGTGGAAGCTCGCGCGCGGGGGGGAACACGGAGCAGTTGCTGAAACACGCGCTGGACCGGCTTGCGAAGCGTGGAATCGAAGGCCGGCTTGTGCTGTTGCAGTGGAAGATTATTCACCCTTGCCTGCATTGCGGCGATTGTTCGGTCATGTGCAATGGCCGGTGCGTGATTGAAGGGGATGATTTTCCCGATGTGTTCAAGGATTTGCGCCAGGCGGATGTGATCCTGATCGGGGCGCCGGTCGATTCGGGCGCGGCGGTCGCCAGCTTGAAAGCGCTTCTGGAGCGGGCCGGGCGTGTGGCGAGTGAAAACGGGAATCTGTTTTCTCGCAAATTGGGGGCCCCGATTGCAGTCGTGGGGCGGGAGGTTTCCCAGCACACGCTGCAACGGCTATTGACCTGGTTTCCGGCCCAGGGCATCACGGTTCCGGGCTCCCCGGCGTATCCCAAGGGAAAGGGTATTTCCCCCCTGGCGCTTCAGTGCGACAGGGGTGGGGAAGAGGCGGTCGAGGGACTGGTTGACAATCTGGTCTGGCTGGCGGAAAAGCTGGCGGTTCCGGAGACCACGCCCCCGGCCGGCCACGTGACGGACGACGGGAAGGCGAGGCGATGATAAAGATTCTCGTGACGGGTGCCGCCGGCAGGATTGGGGGCCCAATCTGCCAGCACTTGCAGGCGTCTGGATTCGAGGTGAGGGCGGTCGACCGGGCCCCGAACCTTTCCCTGCCGGTGCGGGTGGAGGTCGTCAATCTCCTGGATCGTGAAGCGTGTTATCGGGTGATCGAGGGCCTGGACGCGGTGGTTCATTTGGCTAACCATTCTTCCTATCAAAGTGCGCAACTGCCCCAGACGGTGTTCAACGAGAACGTCGCGATGAACATGAATGTCTTTCAGGCGGCATGCGACCGGGGAGTGAAGCGGATTCTTTTTTCAAGTTCCGTGCAGGCATTTACGGTGCGGCACGGCCCGACTCCCCCGGAACTGCTCCCGGGTCCGTCTTTCCCGTACCTGCCTTTGGACGGGAAGATTCCGGCTCGATCCAGCAACCCTTATGGGCTCAGCAAGCAAGTGAGCGAGGATATGCTGCGGTATTTTGTTTCGGTTTACGGCGTGACGGCGGTGGCTATCCGGTTTCCCTATGTGATAGACGAGGAAACGTTGCGGCGCATCCGGGAACGCAAGGGGGGGCATCGTTTTTCTGCGGAGGAGGCCTTCGCGTATCTTTATATTGAGGACGCCGCCCGATTGGTGGAGGCCTGTCTTAAGGCGGACCTGAAGGGCTATCACCCGTATTTCCCGGCGGCCCAGGATGTGCAGGTGGCCGCTGATTTGCCGGCGCTGTTGGCGCGCCATTTCAACGGAACGCCCTGGCGGGAGGGCGCCCCGCAGAATGTTCTGATCGATATTTCCGACATTACCCGCGAGACCGGCTGGAGGCCGTCGGTTAATTCACTTTTTCCGGGGGCGTGACGGATTATAGTTTCGTTACGATTACCGGCCGCTTGGTTTTGTGGAGGGTCTCTACTTTTTTCGCGAAGGCTTCGGCTTCCTCGCGCGAGCCGAGCTGGAGGGTGTAAAAACAGCCCTCGGGCTTGAGGTAGTCCATCATCTCGAGTTGTTCGCGGGCCGAGCCGTAAAGCCAGAGCCCCTTGCCGAGGGATTGGACTTTTTTCAACAGTTCCGGCCACTGGGCCACGGGTTTGTTGCCGTCACCCGGAACCCATTGGATCAGGTCGAGGCGGGGGGCCTCGCAGATCGAGTCGAGGTGGCGGACGGCACCCGGGCCGTCCAGGTGATAGATGCAGCAGTCGAGGAAGGCCGACTCCTTGTTGACGTAATCCTTGAAAAACGCATCGAAGAGTTCCGGTCCCACCATGCAGCAGAAGTCGTTTTGGATGGTGGCGAACCGGCCTTTGACCGCCGCGCTGCACCAGCTTGAATTGTAGCCCCCGGAAAGGGGGTGAAGGATGTCAAAGTGCGCCTGCAGCATGGCTTCATAGACGGCGTGGCATTCGGCCAGCCGCGTGTGGATTTCCCCGGGGTCGTCATAGAGGTCCATCAACAGGTCCTGCGGGCCCCGAAGCGCCGAGAGGCCATCGCCGTTGGAGTGCAGGTCGCCCGACTGGGTCAGCCAGCGGCCGGCGCCGCGGGTGGCGCTGAGGGTCAGGAAGCGGGCCATGGCCTTCCAGTAATAGCCGTCCGGCTGGAACCGGATGGGCGGTGTCTCTTTCCAGTTCTTGACCCGGTACTTGGCCCAGCTGGTGCCGGGCGCGAACTCCAAGTCGCTGCCGGTGCAGGCGGCCAGAATATCCGGGCCCAGGTTGCAGTTGAACTCGGGGAAGCCTTCCCGCAGGAAGCCGGTGTTTTCGAGGCGTTTTTCGAAGCACTCGATCCGCCACTCGAAATTGAACCATTGCTCGAGGAGCGTGGGCGGGGTGGGCGGCAGATTGATTTTCTTGTGAGGGTCGAGCGGGAAGGACAGGTTGAGCGAGGGGCGGTCGTGGTTTTCGCGTTTGAAGGTGCGGGCGTTGCGGGAGGCAATGCCGGGGAGGTCGATCTGGCGCAAGTCCATGGTGCGTGTCCTTGATGGTTTTCGCGGGCTATGTTTCGCCCAGTGCTTTTTTGATTTTTTGGAGCACTTCTTCCGGGTCAAACGGTTTGGGGATGAAATCGGCCGCGCCCGAATCCAGACACGCCTTTTCGATATCCGCATTGGGGTGGGCGGTCATGAAGATGACCGGGATCAGTGCCGTTTTGAGATTGTTTTGCAGGTTTTCGAAGACGCCGGCGCCGCCTCCGGCGGGCATGCGGATATCGAGCAGGATCAGGTCCGGAACTTCGGTGACCGCCAGCCGGAACCCCTGGATGGCATCGTAGGCGATCAAGACGTTATAGCCGTTCGCTCGCAATCGCGAATTGAGAAGCAGCCCGATGTGGGGTTCGTCATCCACAATTAAGATTTTCCGCGGCATCGGTTATCTTTCGGTGAAGGCGTACTCGACGACCTGAACGGCGGTGATGAAGGCTTTTGCGTTTCGGATCGGGTGTAAGGTGATCAGGCCCGCCTGCCCGTTTTTTGGCGTCGCATTTTCCGGGTGGTATTCCATGGCGGTGCCCGAGTCCATCACTTGGCGGATCAGCGCAATATGAGCTTCCGCGATGTCAGGGCGAAGGTCGAGAAGGGATTTCCCGATAATGGCGTCCGGGGTGCTTCCCAGGCGTTGTGCGGCCGTGAGATTGGCCGAGAGGAAGACGCCGTGGCGGTCGAAGAGGGAGACGGGCAGCTTGATGTTGTCCACGAAGACGCGGCACCGCTCGTCGGTTTCTCCCCGGGTTTCGGCCGTTTCCCTCTGTTCAACCGCCCGGCGGACGAGCAGCAGCAGTTGTTCGGCATCCAGGGGCTTGGCGAGGTACAGGTAGGCGCCCAGGCCGATGGCCTGGATGGCCGCGCGATGCGACTGCTGGTTTTTGAGGACGATGCAGGCCGTGCCGGGGGCACACATGTGGACTTTACGGACCGTTTCAAGCCCGAGTTCGGTGTCTTTGGTGAGATCGATCAGGGCGACGGCCGGGTCTTCTTCGGTCAGGATCGCCACGGCCCGGTCATGCCCGGCGATCAGGGCTTGGTAGCCCGCGGCTTTTAAGATGTCGGCCAGGTACCGGTCCGGATTGGCGGCGTCGGCGACCACCAGTATTTTGAAGGTGGCGTCTTCGGAGAGGAACGGGCTTTGTTCCGCGGCCGGAGGAGGGGTGGAAGGAGTCGGTTTAGGCATGGGGACCTTCGCTTCCCGGTTGTGGGGTCAGGGCGTTTTTCACTTTTTTGAGCAGCTCGTCGGCGTTGAAGGGCTTGGCGATGAAATCGACGGCGCCCATGGCGAGCACCTTGTCCCGCATGTTGTCCTGGGGGTAGGCCGTGATAAAGATGATCGGAATGGAGGCGGTGGATTTCGAGATCGCCAGGCTTTCGTAAAGGGACATGCCGGTTTCACCCGGCATCCGGATGTCCAGCAGGATGAGATCCGGTTTTTCTTCATGGGCGGCCCGGAACGCCTGTTCGGCATTGGAGGCGGCGATCACCTGGTATTGGTTGGCCTTCAGGCGCGCGGAGAGAAGTTGAAGAATATGGGGTTCATCATCCACGATCAGGATTTTGTTTTGCATGGTTCGTCGTCGCCTTTGGCGTGAAGGTTAGAGTAAAAAGCGCACCCATTTCCCGAGCGTATCCGTGTTGATCGGTTTGGCAAGGGTCGGAATGGTCTCCGGTCCGCTCTGGGCCTCCAGTTTGCCGGGCTCGATTTCGTAGCCGGACATGATCAGCAGGGGCACTTTGGCGGTGTGGCTGCTGTGTTTCATCCGGCCGATGAATTCGTAGCCGTTCATTTTCGGCATATTGATGTCCAGGATAATCAGGGCGGGAGCGTCTGCCATCACTTTTTCCAGCGCGTCGCAACCGTCATAGGCGGCGGAGGTGTTTTCGTGACCCAATCTTGCCAGGGTGGATTGCAGGCTTTTGACGACGGCGGGATCATCATCCACGATGAGGATGTTTTTCCCGGCCTGGTGCCGGATATCGGCGGCGAGGAATTCGCGGGCTTTTTCCAGGAGCGCCGGGGCGGAGGCGCCATCCCGGGGATAGAGGCACCCCCCGTAGCAGAACGAGGTCCGGAAGCGTTCGTCGCGCTCAAAGACACACCGGTTGACGGTTTGCCGCAGCAAGGTGTTGATTTCCGGCGCGCGCTCCTCGTCGGCATCGGTCAGGACGAGCAGGCCATTCTTCCCCCGGACCGGGGTGAACCCCTTGCGCCGGATGGCGGCGTCCATCTTGTCGATGGTTTCCCGGACCGAATCGCTGGCTTTGTCGCTGGCGTCGGCGGCGGATGAGGAGAGGTCTGCAATCCGGATCAGGGCTGCCAGCAGGCCTTTGTTATCCCTCTGTGCATGGGCGATCGCCGTTCCCAGGCGCTCTTCCAGCACTTGGGTTTCGCTCAGCTTGGGCACGGAGAAGGTGAAGACGGAGCCCTGGTTCAAGGCGCTCTGCACCCGGATTTTTCCGCCGTGCAGTTCAACGAGGCTTTTGGCGATGGATAGCCCCAGGCCAGTGCCGCCGCCCGGGCCGGTGTAGGAGGCCCCGAACTGCAGGAACCGGCCGAACACCTTGGGCAGGTCGGATTCCGAGATCCCGGCCCCGGTGTCGGCGACGGAACACTCGAGCTGGTCGCCCTTGTCGACGACGGACAGGCGGATATGACCCTGCGGTGTGAACTTGATGGCGTTTCCCACGAGGTTGGTCAGGATCTGGCGTATGCGGTCCCGGTCGAGATAGCCCCAGGCCTCGTGGTGCGGATCGACGACCTCCAGCGCCAGATTTTTGGCCTTGGCCTGGGGAAGGAAGGCGAGCCGGGTTTCCTTGAGCAGCAGGCCGACGTCCACGAAGTCCCGGTAGAGCTGGGTTTTCCCGGCCTCCAGCTTGGAGATGTCCAGCAGATCGTTGACGACGGCTTTCAGGCGTTCGATTCCCTGCATGCACAGGGTGAGGATTTCCTTTTGCTCGGGGGTCAGCTCCCCGCAGAGACCGTCCAGAACCTGAAGCACCGATTCCTTGATGATGGTGAGCGGCGTCCGGATTTCGTGGGAGGCTTCGGCGACAAACTTCGACTGCATTTCGTTCAGGTTGCGAAGGTGGTTCAGGGCCGTATTCCGGCCGGTGACGTCCCGGACGTTGCATTGGATGGCCTTGGTGTCGCCGGCCTGGTAGGCGTGGCTGACAAACTCGACCTCGACGTGGCGTCCGTCGCAGGTTTCCATGGGCAAGTCTTCGCAGTCGATGCGTCCGTTTTCCCGCAGGGCGTGGAATGACGTTTTGTTTAGCGTCACCCCCTTGAAAAGGGGGACTTCCCACAACACTTTGTTCAGGAAGTAATCGCGGGGATAGCCCAGCAATTCGATTAGAAAGGGGTTGAGGTCGACAATCCGGCCGCTTTCCGCTTCCAGGATCAGGATCCCGTCGCGGGCGGTTTCGAACAGGCGGCGATATCGCGATTCGGATTCGCGCAGGGCGCCCTCGTTTTGCTTGCGTTCCGTGATGTCCACATGGCAGCCCATCATGCGCAACGGCGCGTTGCTGGCGTCGCGTGAGACCTCGCCGCGCACATAGATCCAGCGGTAGGCGCCGTCTTTGTGCCGCAGGCGGTGTTCCACTTCATAGATCGGCCAGGGCGGGGAGGTGGAGGCCTTGATGGCGGCCATGGTCAGCGCCCGGTCGTCCGGATGCAGACGGCTCTCCCATTCTTCGTAACGCCCGGTGATTTCCGCGTCGGTGTGGCCCAGCTGCCATTTCCATTCCGTTGAAAAATGCGCTTCGTTGGTGCGCAGGTCCCAGTCCCAGAGGCCGATATTCGAGGCCCGGATGGCCAGCTGCAGGCGCGCGCCGGTCTCCCGCAACTCGTTCGTGCGCTCCGTTACCATCTGTTCGAGGTGTTCCGCGTAACGCCGATTTTCCTTTTCCAGGCGGGCCCGGTCGTCGTCGAGCGCCTTAACCCGGGCGGCGTTGCTGACGGCGCGCAGGATGGCCTTGAGCTCGATCGGCTTGGTCAGGTAGTCAAATGCGCCCGAGCGGACGGCTTCGGAGGCCGTTTCGATGTTGGGCATGCCCGTCAACAGGATCACCTGGACCCGCGGGTAGGTTTGGCGGACGAGTTGAAGCAGTTCGACGCCGGACATGCGGGGAAGCGAGATGTCGGAAATGACGACGTCGAAGTCGCCGCTTTGCATGAGCGTTTGGGCGCTGATGGCGTCTTCGGCGACGGACACCGCGTATCCTTCCCGCGACAGAAACGTGTTCAACAGGTTTCTGATGCTAAGTTCGTCATCTACGACCAGGAGGCGGGTCATGTCCATTCCTTCATGTGCTTTTTGGGATGCCCGTGGCGGGTCAAAAGCTTCAATTTATAATAACAGGCATCGGAGGTGGCGCAAGCACGAAACACAGCACGAAACACGGCCCCCGGAAACAAACCGACCTTATCCCGGGCTGTTTAGATGCTGGAGCACGAGCTTGACTCCAATCCCGATCAGGACCACCCCGGCGAGGCATTCCATAACCCGTTCGTTGAGATGCCGAGAGTGGCGGCCCACATAGACGCCGGCGAGCGAAATGACGAAGGTGATCAGGCCGATCAGGCAGGCGGGCCCGAGGATCCGCATATGGCTCAGCCCCATGGTGATGCCCACCGCCAGGGCGTCGATGCTGGTGGCGACCGCCAGGATCAGCAGCACGGAACTGTTGAGGGGGTCCTTCTCCTCCTCGATTTCTTTTAATTGGAAGGATTCATAGACCATTTTGACGCCGAGTACGGTCAGGATGGCGAAGCAGACCCAGTGGTCATAGCGCGTCACGTAGGCTTGAAGTCCGAGTCCGGCCAGACCGCCGACCACCGGCATCACGGCCTGGAACAGGCCGAAGGCGAAGGCAATCTTGAGCGCATGGTGGAGCTGGAGGTTGCGGATGGCCATGCCGCTGGCGACGGCGATGGCCAGCGCGTCCATGGACAAGGCGATGGCAATCAAGACAAGAGACCAGAAACTCATGGCGGTGTCCTTTCAGGTGCGTGGTACTGGCCGAAGGCGGCCAGGCCGGCCAGTGCCTCGGGCAGGGGGCCGGAGTTCCAGTCGATCTCCCGCCCCATGACTTCGGCGAGGTGCAGGCGAAGCTGTTCCCGCACATCGGAAAGCGCCGGACAACGGTCCGGCAAATGACGGGCTAACGACGTCACGGGCTGGCCGACCAGGCCGCAGGGCACGATCCATGACGTGTAGCGGAGATCCACCGACACGTTGAAGCTCATGCCGTGCGAGGTGATCCAGCGGCGGAACCGGACGCCCATGGCCGCGATTTTTCCCAGGTCGGTCCAGGCCCCCGTCTTGCCGGGGACGCGGCCGGCCAGCACTCCGAAATCCGCGCAAGTCCGGATGGCCGTCTCTTCGAGACGGGCCAGGTAGGCGTGCGCATCCGCTTCGGCGCCGGTCAGCGCGAAGACGGGGTACATCACAATTTGGCCGGGTCCGTGGTAGGTGACATCCCCGCCTCGCGAGGCGTGCGCCACGTGAACGCCTTCGCGTTGCAGATCGCCGGGGGATTTGAGCAGGAACTGGTCGCGGCCCCGGCTCCCGAGGGTGACGACAGGTTCGTGTTCAAGAAATAAAACCGTGTCGGGAACGGCATTTTTCAGCCGGGCGTCCACCAGGCGCTCCATCGCCACCGCCGCCGGAGGATAGGGAACCGGCCGGTCGAAGCGGAAGGCTTGCGCCGGGGGCATCACCTAGAGATCCTCTTCCTCGTCCATGGGGAGCGTGGCCTCGTAGGAGTCCAGGTCCATCAGGTCCTCGACCTCGGCCATGTCGGTGGGCTTCATTTCGAAAATCCAGCCCGCGCCATAGGGGTCGTTGTTGACCAGGTCCGGGTTGTCCAGCAGGTGGGTGTTGACGGCGGTGATGATTCCGCTGACCGGCGCGAGATAGGGGGCGGCGGTCTTGTTGGACTCCAGCACGCCGACTTCCTCTTCCGCCGCAAACTCGTGGTTGGGATCGGGCTCGGGCAATTCGACATAGGTGATGTCGTGCATTTGGCCCTGGGCATAATCGGTGACGCCCACGGTGATCTTGCCGTTGGCCTTGACCTTCACCCACTGGTGGTTGGTGGAATACTTAAGGCCCTTGGGAGCTGACATGGTGTGATCCTTTCGAAAACGGTTCAAAGAGTTATTTGCACGTTGTGCGGAAAGGGTCAAGCTTGTTTTTAATAAAAATCAATTTTTCCGGCAGATCACGTAGTCGGCGAGGGCGTGAAGCGGGGCGGAAGGGCCTGGTAAATCCTTCAGGGCCGCCTGCGCCTGCCGCACGAGGGAACGGGCCATGCGGCGGGACGCGGGCAGGCCGTGCACCGCCACATAGGTGAGTTTGCCGCGGGCCTGGTCGCTGCCCACGGGCTTGCCCAGGGCCTCCGGGGTGGAGGTGGCGTTCAGGATGTCGTCGGCGATCTGGAACGCCAGGCCGAGGGCGAGTCCGTAGCGGCCCAGCTGGCGGATCTGGGGTTCGGAGGCGCCGCCGGCAATGGCGCCCAGGCGGACTGCTGCTTCGATCAAGACGGCGGTTTTGTGCACGTGAATGTACCGGAGGCGGGCCGCGGACGGCCGACTGCCTTCGGCGAGGAGATCTTCGACCTGGCCGCCGATGACCCCCTGGCTGCCGGCGGCCCGGGCCAGTTCGGCGACCAGGCGGGCGGGAGAGGCGGCGGCCGGCAGGGCCGCCAGCCACAGGAAGGCCAGGGTTTGCAGCGCGTCGCCGGCGAGCAGGGCGTTGGCCTCGCCGAAGACGATGTGGCAGGTCGGCTTGCCCCGCCGCAGGTCGTCGTCGTCCATGCACGGCAGGTCGTCGTGGATGAGGGTGTAGGTGTGCAGCAGTTCGAGGGCGGCGCCGGCGGTGAGGGCGGCGGCCTCAGGGCGGCCGCAGGCCTGGGCCGCGGCGAGGGCGAGGATGGGGCGGAACCGTTTGCCGCCCGCGAGCACGCTGTAGGTCATGGCCTTGTGGAGGAGGGCCGGACGGGTGGTGACGGGGGGCAGCGCGGCCTTTAAAAAGGCATCCACGCGGACCTGCTGTTTCCGGAGATAAGGGGCGAGTTCAAACATGGGATTAGCATAGGGGGGCGGGCCGATTAGGCAAGTGAAAAAGCGCCCGGAAGCGGTTTTCCGTCATCTCTTCCCTTGTCTCCCGGCGACCCCTTTAGTAAGGTTCTCTTCCCTGAACACAACACCGAGACCGGGCGGGTGGTAAGGGAGGTGCCGGTGAAATTATGATTGAAAAACGGCGATGGATTATGGGGGTTGTTCTGGCCTTGGCGATGACGATTGTCGCCGGGGTGGCAACCTCCTCCGTGCTGGTGCGCCGGGAGGCGTTCTGTGGTCCGGCGGCTCATGTCGCCGCCCTGTTGTCGGGTGCGCCTTGTGTGAAGGACGGCGTCGAATACCGCCTGATCGGTTCGGATCTCGACCTCACGGTGGCGCCGGCCTGTGCGGCGGTGGATTATTTCTGCCTGCTGGCCGGCGTTCTTAGTCTCCTGATGACCCGCCGCGGCGTTCGATGGGGGCTACAGCTCCTGGTGCTGCCGCTGGCCTGGGCGCTGACCATTTTCATCAATGCGTTGCGGCTGACGGCCTGCTGGCAGGCAGACCGGCTCGTGCAACCTTGGTTGCCCCCGGCGCTCTGGCCGGCGCCCCACATGGCGGTGGGGATCGCCACTTTTCTGGTGGGGTTAATACTGGTCTTTTGGGTAATGACGCGGAACACGATGACCGCAGGAAAGGATGAGCATCATGAATGACGCGACGGATGATCGGAACGGCGAATTGAGGGCGAGCTGGTTGGGCTGGGCCTGGGTTCTGCCCCAGGTGCTTCTCGGGTTTCTCAACGGGTATGCCTGGATTCTGGTGCGGGGCGACATGACCCCGGTCCAGCAGTCGCGCGCTTTGTATATCGGTCTTTTTGAAGTGGTGTTGCTGGCGGGCGGGTGCCTGGCCTGGATCACGCAGACGTGGCGGCAACGATCCGTCGGCGTCGGGCTGGCGCTGGCGGCGATCGCCGCGCACACCGGTTATCTCTGGTTTCTGCTCCAAAGCCTCGACCACCTGCTTCCCGCGACGGTATCGCTCTGGATGCTTCCTGAAACGGAACTGGTCTTTTACCAGTTCTCGCTCATGATGCCGGTGGTGTTCCTCATGCTCGTCCGCCTGGCGCGGATCCGGCTCCGGCTCTCCACGCCCGTGGATGTGGGGCTATCCCTGGCCGCGCTGGTCGTGGTTCCTTCCGGCGCGTTCATTCTGGGTTCGTTGCTGGTCCGGCTCGAGCGATCGATCAGCTGGAAGGACGGCATTCAATATTTCCTGATTGCGGCCATTGTGGCCGGCACGGCGTTCATCCTGGTGGTGTTTCTCCGGCTCCTGCTCCGGTTGCATGACTTGATTCAGCGGCAGAACTGGTCCGAGTGGGCGATCCCTTTGGCCGCCGGACTGGTAGCCCCCCTCGCGGGATTGGCGTTGAACGCCACCATTCCCTTTCCCTGCGATTTCCAGGACTGGTCGGTGTATGGCATGACGATCCTCAACGCCGCCGCGCTCATGATTCCCTTCCGGCCGGGAACCCGGTGGGCGATTCGGGGGTGGGCCGCCCGGGCCGTGTTTTATCCGTTCACGCTGTATTTCTTTCTCGTGTTCCTGCCTTTCCTTCCGCTGTCCCTGCTGGCCATGATCGTGGCCGGCGCGGGGTTTCTGGTCCTTGCGCCTCTGTTTCTTTTCGTGGTGCATTCCCGGCGGCTGTGGGAGCAGGGCCGGGTGTTGGCGGCAGAGGTGGGGGCCGGCCGCCTGATCGCCACGTTTGTGGTGTGCGTCCTGGTGTTGCCCGCCGCATTCCTGTTGCGCAATGAAGTCGACCGCCGGGCGTTGAACCAGGCGGTGGATGGCGTGTATAGCCCGGATTATTCGGCCACCCGATTTCCGCTTCGCACCGCCCCGCTGCGCCGGGCGCTGGATCGGATGGACGACGTGAAACACGGCATCTACCTGCCGTACCTGTCGGATGTGTATAACGCGATGGTCTTTCACGGCATGGTTTTGCCGGATGAAAAAGCCGCCCTGATCCGGCAAAGCCTGCTGGGTGAGGCTCGCCCCGAGAAAGAGCGGTTCAATATGTGGGGGAACGGATTTTTCGGGTCGCGGGCCCGAGGCGTGCGGCAAACCCGGGGGGGAGGGGTCACCCGGCAGGTGGCGGTGGACTCTCATGAGGAGACGCGCCGCCAAACCAACGGCGTCGCGGAAGCCGACGTCCGGTTTACCCTTGAAAACCGGGGCGGCGCAAACGGAGAATTTTCGGAACTCATCAGCGTGCCCGAAGGCGTTCTGGTGACCGGTTTCTGGCTGGACGTCAACGGCACCAACAAGCCCGGCCAGCTGCGCGAGCGCAAGGCCGCGACCTGGGTGTATGAAATGATCCGCGACATGACCCGGCGCGATCCCGGGCTTGTGGTGTATGAGGACGATCAGCAGCTCCGCCTCCGCGTCTTCCCCTTTTCGGCGGGAGAAAAACGGCAGTGTGGCCTTCGTTTCCGGTTCCCATCGGCGTTGCAGCCGTCAATCCGGGTCGAGGATACTGTGATTGCGCTGTCCGATCATGGCGCGGGAAGTCCGGCGCCCGGGGCGGTGAGTGTGGCGCTGGCGGGCGGCGGGACGGCTCTGGCGGTTCCGGCCGCGGCGCTTGGCCAGTGGCCGTCGTTCCGTCGCGAGGTGGTGGCGCATCTGGTTCTGGACCAGTCTGCCGCGGCGGGAACGAATCGGGCTGCCGGGGTCAGTGGTGCCCGTGCCGCTCTGGCAGCTTTGCCGTCCGCCATCACCCGGGTGCGCATCACCTGGGCTAATTATGAGCAGGAAGATTGGCCGGGCGAGCCGATGACGCGTGACGAGGCGCTGCGCGTGCTGGATCGTACCCCGGGCCTTCCGTTCCGCGGCGGGTTCTGTGCTGAGCGTGTGATTGCGCGGGTATTGCTTGCCGAAAGCCGGGCGCCTCGGGTGCCCCAGCCGGTGGGCTATGCGCCCCTGTTCGTGGTCATTCCGGCGCCCGGTTCAACGCCGGTGCAAGCGGGCAGCCTGGCGCCTTTCGCGCGGCTGGCGCCGGATTTGCCGGCGTATGCGGTGTTCGGCACCCAGGGGTTGAGCCGGGTCGCGTTCGATGGCGCCGGCAAGGGCGCTCCCCAGCCGCCTGAGTTCACGCCGGCCGAGATCGTGGTGATCGGGAAGGGGGCCGAGGCGACACTGGTGGCGAAAAATACGGATGCCTTGATCTTGGGGGCAGACGCCCCGGCATCCTGCTGGCAGGTGTGGAATCCGGCGTCTGGCCAGTTCCGGGATTTGGAGGGGCTTATCTCCTGCGAGGATCCGGCTTACCTGGGCGGAGTTTCGCTGTGGTCACGGCATCGTGCGCTGGCCTGGACTCCGGGTCAGGTGGATGCCGCGTTGCCGGATTTGGTCAAAGACGCGCGGGCGGCGGGCATGCTTATTCCGGAGGCGGCTTTTATTGTGCTGGAAACGCAATCCCAGGAGGTGATGCTGGCGCGCAAGGAGCGCCAGTCGCTGGATGCCAACCATGCCCTTGAGTTTGACGAGGCGAGCTCCCAGAAAGCGCCGGCGCCGCCGGTGGTGTGGCTGATCGTGCCGGTGCTCTGGCTTCTGTGGCGCCGGCATCCGTTGGCCGGATGGACCCGTCGCCGGACTTGATTACCGGCCGTGGGGGCGTTAGGATGGCGGCATGAAACGAAAAGATTCGGCCGACGTGCTGGCGGCGGTGCAGGCAGTGGCGGCGGATGCTCTGGCGGTCTTTGGCGGCTTTATGCTGGCCACGTGGATCCGGTTCGACAGCGGCTGGCTGGCCGTGGAGAGCCGCCCGCCCGAGCTTTATTTCCGGTACGGGCTGGGGAGCCTGCTGGCCACCGCGGTCTTCCTGTTTGTGTTCAAGAATCTGGAGTTGTACCGGCGGCCCCAGACGGGGCGGTTCGAGGCCAAGATTCCCCGGCTGATCCGGGCCATGGCCTGGAGCCTGTTGTTGGCCAGCGCCCTGGCGTTTGCGATCCGGGACCCGTCTTATCCGCAGTATTCGCGCCTGATGTTCGGCCTGGCGTTCTTCACGACCGCTATCCTGGTGTTGCTCGAACGGTATCTCCTGTTCCGGTATGAGCTGCATGAGGCCCGGCATAGTCCCGTGCGCAGCGCCGCGCTTCTGGTCGGCACGGACGAAATGGCGGCCCGGTTGGCAAAGGCCATCCGGAAGGAGCCGCGGCTGCGGACGCGTCTGGTCGGGTTTGTGGCCACGAACGCGGAGGCTCCGAACCCCGGGCTAGGATCCGAGCCGGTGTTGGGCGGATTGGCGGAGCTTGACGGATTGATCGGAGCCGGGGGGATCGATCAGCTGGTGTTGTGTGATACCCGCCTGTCGCAGGATCGGATCGTGGACATCATTCTGCTCTGCGAGCAACATATGGTGACCTTTCACATGGTGCCGGACTTGTTCCGGATCATGACCGGCAGCGTGGATGTGCAGACGGTGGGCGATGTGCCTCTGCTGGGGGTCAGCCGGTGGCCGCTGGATTATTTCTGGAACCGGGCGCTCAAGCGGGTGGAGGATGTGGCGGGCGCCCTGGCCGGGCTCCTGGTGGCGGCGCCGCTCATCGTGGTGGCGGCGTGTTTCATCAAGCGGTCCTCGCTGGGCCCGGTGTTTTACCGGCAGGAGCGGTGCGGCGAGGCGGGCCGCACGTTCACGCTTTACAAGTTGCGCACCATGCCCGTGGATGCCGAGGCGGGGACGGGCCCCGTGTGGGCCACGGCGGCGGACGGGCGGCGCACGCGGGTGGGCGCATTTCTGAGGGAGCACAACCTCGACGAACTGCCGCAGTTCTGGAATGTGTTGAAGGGGGACATGAGCCTGGTGGGACCGCGGCCCGAACGGCCCCATTTCGTGGAGCAGTTCAAAGAGGACATCCAGCATTACATGTGGCGGCACGTCTCCAAGCCCGGCATCACGGGTTGGGCTCAGGTGAACGGGCTGCGGGGCAACACCAGCATTTCCGAGCGGATCCGGCTGGATCTGTATTACCTGGAAATGTGGTCGCTGGCCTTTGATTTCAAGATCCTCATCAAGACCCTGTTCGCCCGCGACAATGCGTATTGAGGGGCAGGCTGACAACATGCCCGGGGTTCAGAATCGAACAGGAGAAAAAGGAATGAGCCGGATTGATTTGGCCGGGCGATGGACCTTGCGGCGAAAAGGCGATTTGAAAGACCGGATCCCGGTCCAGGTGCCAGGCGATAACCTGTCGGCCTTGCTGGCCGCCAAAAAGATCCCCGATCCTTATGATCGGCTCAACGAATTGGATGTCCAGTGGGTGGGCCGGGAGGCGTGGGTGTTCGAGCGCACCGTGGAGGTGTCGGCCGAGGTTGCCGGCGCGCGCGACGTCTTTCTGGATTTCGACAGTCTCGACACCGTGGGGCGGGTCTACGTCAACGACCGCCTGGCCGGCCGATGCGAAAACATGTTCAGGCGTTACCGGTATGACGTGCGCGCCTTTGTGAAGCCGGGCAAAAACACCATTCGCGTGGAGCTGGACTCGACGGAAAAGGCCGCCGTGGCCGCCGCCAAAAAACTCCCGTATCCCGTGCCTTGCACCGGGTCGCCTGTGGAGTCGCCGCACCGGAACATGATCCGCAAGGTGCAGTGCCATGCCGGATGGGATTGGGGCCCCTGCCTGATGGTCAGTGGCATTTACGGGCAGGTTTGCCTGGGCGCCGTGTCAACCGCCCGGATCGAGCATGTGTATACCACGCAGAAGCACCGGCGTGGCGCCTGTGAGGTTGAGGTCACCTGTGAAGCCGTGGCGCCGGCCGCCGGCCGGACGGAGTTCACCGTTCAACTCGGCAAAACGATTGTTCGTAAAATCGTCACGCTGGATCCGGGCGAGAATGTTGTCCGCGCCCGGGTGACGATCCGTGACCCGAAGCTCTGGTGGCCGAATGGCCACGGGGCGCAACCGCTCTATGAGCTGACGGTTCAACTGGGTGACGATGGCTGCCGCAAGCGGCTGGGGTTGCGCACCCTGGAGGTGGTCAGCCAGGAGGACAAGCAGGGGTTGTCCCTGATCTTCAGGGTCAACGGGCGGGATGTGTTTGCGAAAGGCGCCAACTGGATTCCGGCGGATGCCATGCCGGCCCGCCAGACGCGCGCCCGGCTGGACGACCTGCTGACGAGCGCCGTTGAGGCGAATATGAACATGTTGCGCGTCTGGGGCGGCGGGCAGTATGAGTCCGAGGATTTCTATGACCTGTGCGACGAGAAGGGGCTCATGATCTGGCAGGACTTCATGTTTTCCTGTTCGCTCTATCCGTCCACGCCGGAGTTCCTGGCCAATGTCCGCGACGAGGCGGCGTATCAGGTCAAGCGCCTGCGCGATCATGCATCCCTGGCGCTGTGGTGCGGGAACAACGAGGATCTCGGCGCCTTGACGTGGTATCCGGAGTCGCGGAAGAATCGCGACCGGTATGTGGTCGATTATGACCGGCTCAACGAGGGGGTTTTGGGGAAAACGGTGGACGACTGCGATCCCACGCACCGGTTCTGGCCCAGTTCGCCCTGCGGGGGACGGGGCGACTATTCCGACAACTGGCATGACGACACGCGCGGCGACATGCATTACTGGTCGGTCTGGCACGAGAATAAGAGCTTCGACGCGTACTTGAAGGTCCGGCCGCGGTTCTGCTCCGAGTTCGGGTTCCAGTCGTTCCCGTCCCTGTCGTCCATCAAGGCGTATGCCCGGGGGCAGGACCTGAACGTGACCTCGCCGGTCATGGAGCATCACCAGCGGAGCGGGACGGGAAATACGCGGGTGTTGGAGACCATGACGCGCTATTTCCGTGTGCCGGCGGATTTCGGCCACTTCGTGTATCTGAGCCAGGTGCAACAGGCGCTGGCGATCCAGACGGCCGTGCAGCATTGGCGGCGGCTGCAGCCGCTCTGCATGGGGACGCTGTATTGGCAGCTCAACGATTTGTGGCCGGTCTGTTCCTGGGCGAGCCTGGAATACGACGGGAAGTGGAAGTTGCTCCATTATGCCGCGAAACGGTTTTTCGCGCCGGCCCTGGCGGCGGCGTTCCGGGACGGGGACGCCGTGGAAGCCTGGCTGGTGAACGACGGGCCCGCGGCCTTGCGCGGCACCCTGGAAGCGCGGGTTATGGATTTCTCCGGCCGTGTACTCTGGCGTAAACGGCTGCCGGCGGTCTTGCGTGCGGGGGCGGCCAAGCGCGCGGGCCGGTGGGCTCTGACCGATCTGAGCCCGGATCCGGCTGCGGCCTTTTTGCAGCTCACGCTCCGGGCCGGGGGGAAGACACAGGAGACAACCCTGTTTTTCACCGAGCCCAAACGATGCGCCCTGGGTGATTCGAAGATCCGGCATGCGGTGCGGGAGGTGAAGGGGCGGTTGGTGGTGGAATTGGAAGCCGATAAACCGGCGTTTTTCGTCAGCCTGGACGCCCAGGCGTTGAAGGGCCGATTTGACGACAATATGGTCACGCTTTTGCCTGGCGAGAAGCGGACGCTGACGTTCCTGCCCAAAGAACCGGTGGCGGCGAAGACTCTGGCGAAGGCGCTGAAAGTCTGCGATCTGCGCGCGTCGTATGGATAAACAGAAAATAAAAGGCAAGTCCAATGAAGCCCACTTCGATGGTGTCTGAATCTCCGGCGCTGGCATGGGTCAACCGGCATATGTGGCTGGCGGGTTGCGATCTGGTGACGGAATATGCCCAGGCCCGCGAGGAGGGGCGCGACCTGCGCACCGTGGAGCGGGAGTTCAACCGGCTGAACGCGGTGGATGGCGGTGGCAAGGCGGTGGGCGGCGCGCGCGACGCACGCTGGATGGCCGAGGCGCTGGCGCTGATTGACCGCGTGCAGACGCTGCCGGTCCGCAAGGATTATCCGCATGAGGAGCCGAGCGATCTGCCCGGCATCCTGGCGGTGCGGCCGGCCCGGCCGAAGCTGAAGCCGTGGAAGGGAACACCGGACGCGTTTTTGAGCCGGCTGCATGGCGGGCTTCTGGGTCGCATTTGCGGCTGCCTGCTGGGCAAGCCGGTCGAGGGCGCGACCCGGCGCGACATCCGGACCTGGGCGGAAGGCACGGGCAACTGGCCGCTGCGCGGATATTTCAAGATGCCCACCGCCTTGCAGCTGAAGGCCATGCAGGCGAAGGAGTTCAAGTGGGCGATCGGGTCGTGGCGCAAGACGATGCTGGCCGGCACGATCCGTGGCATGGTGGAGGATGACGACATCAACTATACGGTCATGGGCTTCGGCCTGGTGAAGCAGTTTGGAGCGGCCTTCACGCCGGCGGATGTGGCGTCCTATTGGGGCGCGAATGTGCCGATTTTTCATACGTGTACGGCGGAACGCGTGGCCTACCGGAATTTCGTAATGGGCGTAGTGCCGCCGCAAAGCGCCACGCATCGCAATCCGTATCGCGAGTGGATCGGGGCGCAGATCCGGGCCGATTATTTCGGGTATGCGAATCCCGGCAACCCGGCGCGCGCGGCCGAATGGGCGTGGCGGGATGCGTCGATTAGTCATGTGAAAAACGGCCTGTATGGCGAGATGTGGGTGGCCGCCATGCTGGCCGCCGCCTATGTGGAGACCGATTGGGTTCGGATTATCCGCGCCGGCCTGGCGCAGGTTCCGGCCCGGTGCCGCTTGCGGGACGATGTGGAAGCGGTGCTGGCGCTGCATGCCGCGGGGACGGGTTACGACGAGGCGGTGGACCGGCTTCATGCCCGTTGGAGCGAAGGCGTGGGCCACCACTGGTGCCACACCAATTCCAATGCCCAGGTGGTGGCGATGGGGCTCCTGTATGGCGGGGATGATTTCGGGAAGACCCTCGCCTGCTCGGTGATGCCGGGATTCGATACGGACTGCAATGGCGCCACCTGCGGCAGCCTCTGGGGCGTGAAGCACGGCGTGGAGGCCTTGCCCGCGGCGTGGACGAGGCCCATGAGGGACCTGGTGCGCACGGGCGTGGCGGGGTATTATGAGGTCCGGATTGGCAAGCTGGCCCAGGAGATGGTGGATCTGGCGCTTCGCCAGCAGGTTTGAAAAGTCCGTCCGCGGATCGGGAGCGGTTTGTGATCCAGCCTGAACGCCTTCATGAGCGGAATGCCGTCCCGATTGCCGGCCCGGGCCGGTTTGTCCTGTATGGCATGCAGCAGTCCCAGCGCGCGGCGTGCAACCACGCGCTCGAATACGCGATCCGCGAGGCCAATGCCTTGGGCCTTCCCGTCGTGGTGGCATTCGGGCTTATGCCGGGTTATCCCGGAGCCAATCGCCGGCATTATGCCTTCATGCTCGAAGGCCTGGCGGAGACCCAACGCAGTCTGGCGGAGCGCGGCATCCGGTTCCTGATGCGGGCGGGTTCCATTGACCAGGTTGTTCTGGCCCTTGCCCGTGAAGCGGCCCTGGTGGTGATGGACCGGGGCTACACCCGTCTCCAGCGGGACTGGAGAGAGGCGGTGGCCCGAGCCGCCCCCTGCCGGGTTGTGGAGGTGGAGTCGGATGCGGTGGTGCCTGTTGAGACCGCGATGGATCATGAGGCCTATATGGCCGCCACGCTCCGGCCCCGGATTGCCAGACGGCTTGCCGAATTCATGGTTCCGGTGGAGGAAGTCCGGCCGGTGAAGTCGTCCCTGCGACTTCGTTTCGCCGGCCCGGAAGTCGAGATTAACGAGCCGATGACGGTGCTGAATGGATTGCGGTTTTCCGGCGGGCCGGGCCCGGTGTCCGGCCTCCGCGGCGGCACCTCCGCCGCTCGGGTTGCGCTGGAGCATTTCCTGCGCTTCAAGCTTCATCATTATGCGGACCAGCGTGATGATCCGGCCGGGGATGGAACCTCGGGCCTCAGCCCCTACCTTCATTTTGGCCAGATTTCGGCGCTGGAGGTGGCGCTGGCCGCCCGCGAGGCGTGGAGCGGGAAGGCGGCGGATGTCTTTTTGGAGCAGCTTGTCGTGCGGCGTGAACTGGCTCTGAATTTCGCCTGGTACAATCCGGATTATGACCGGTATTCCGGGTTGCCTGCCTGGGCTCGCAAGACGCTGGCCGCCGAGGCGGGAGCGCCGCGGCCGGCCATGTATGACCGGTCGGTTTTCGAGTCGGCCCGGACGGCCGATCCCGCCTGGAATGCCGCCCAGAAGGAGATGGTGGCGACCGGCCGCATGCATGGGTATCTCCGGATGTATTGGGGCAAGAAGATTCTCGAGTGGAGCGCCACGCCGGAGGAGGCTTTTGAAACCGCGCTGGTGCTGAACAACACCTACGAACTGGACGGACGGGATCCGAACGGGTACGCTGGTGTTGCCTGGTGTTTCGGCAAGCACGACCGGCCGTGGCCGCGTCATCCGGTGTTTGGGAATGTCCGGACGATGACGGCGGGCGGACTGGCCCGGAAATTCGATCTTGGCGCGTATGTGAAACGGATGGAGGCTTTGTGAGCGTGGTGCGACGACCGAACATTCTGTTGATCATGACCGATCAGCAGCGGGTCCTATCCGCCGGTGCTGGCGGCGGAAACGGGAGAGGGAGCTAAGCGTATGCGCATTGCCCATTTTATGGATCGCGTCCCCTGCGGGGGCATCGGCACGGTGGTGGATCTGATTCATCGGGGCACGATCGCCGCGGGTCACGAGTCGCATGTCATTACCGGCGGACGTGATGAAGGGTGGGAGGACTGGCTCCTGTCCTCGCCCGACTGGAACGAGGACCTGGGTTTTCCCGATGAAATAACGGTGTTTTGGAAATGGCGGTATCGACGCCGTTTTTGCGAGGCCCTGTCGCGCCATCTGGTCGCGCTGGCGCCGGACGTGATTCATGTGCATAAAGTCCCGGTCCTGATCATGATTGAACCGGTTTTGCGCCGGCTGGGGATCCCTTCCGTATTGACGGTCCACGGCATCGTGAAGGGCTTTGCGGGCGGAGGGGCCGGCAACTTTTGGAACCGCCACGCTTTCCGCGGGGCACTGGCGGGAAGCCGGTGCCGGTGCGTGGCGGTGTCCGCCTCTGCCGCCCGATGTGTCGAGGAGGGTCTTGGCCTGGCACCGGGCCGGTTCAAGGTGCAGGGTAATCCCATTGATGAGGGTCGGTTTTCCGGGCGGGCCCCGGTGCTTCCGCCGCCCCGCTCCATTCTCATGTTGTCGAGGCTGGTCCGGATGAAACGCATCCAGACGGCCGTGCGCGCCCTGGCGGTGCTGGACGACAAGCCCGAGTTCCGGCTCCGCGTGGCGGGCAGCGGTCCGATGCAGGAGGAGCTGGAGGCGCTGGCGGACTCCCTGTCGCTGACGGCCCGCGTGGAGTTCCTGGGGGCCCGCCGGGATGTTCCGGATTTACTGCATGCGGCGGGCGTCGTGTGGCACTTGAGCAATTCCGAGGGTGGCCCGATGGTGGCGTTGGAAGCGATGGCGGCCCGGGTGCCGGTGGTGGTCACGGATGTGCCGGGAAGCGGAGAACTGGTGCAGCACGAGGTGAACGGGCTGGTGGTACCCCTTTCGAGTCCGCCGGCCGTGGCGGCCGCCACCCGGCGGCTCTGGCAGGATGAGGGGCTGCGGCAACGGGTGATTGAAGGCGGCCTGGCGACCGTGGTCCGTCATGGCGTGGCGCGGGTGGCCGCCGAGTATGTGGAGCATTACAAGGCGGCCGTGTCCGAGCATCACGCCAGGTATTGAAGTGTTTTCCGGAGGCTTTCGGCCGAGGGCAGGGTGGGCATGTATTCCAGGGCGAAAACACCCTTATAGCCCATCTCCTCAAGCTGACGGACCAGGAACGGGTAGTTCGTTTCACCGAGCCAGAGCTCGTGTCGGCCGGGATGGCCAGCCGAGTGAATGTGGCCGATGACGTCCATGTTTTTCCGGAGGTGCCCGGTCAGGTCGCCTTCCATGATCTGGATGTGATAACAGTCGAAGAGCAGCTTCAGGCGGGGGGAATTGACCTCGCGGCAGAGCGCGCCGCCCTCGTCGGACTGGGTCAGGAAATAATCCGGGTGATTCACCTTGTCGTTCAGCACTTCCAGCCACAGGTTGACGCCGGCCTTTTCCGCCTTCTCCGCCGTGGCTTTCAGTCCGTCGAGGACATTCGTCCGCATCTGCGAGGGGGAAAGGCCCTTCACCCGATTGCCGGTGCAGACGATGGCCGCCCCGATGTTGGCCTCGCGGCAGTAGGCCAGCGTGGCGTCTGTGCGTTGCAGCCATTCAGCCCGGCGGGCGGCGTCAGTCAGGCCGCCGCCCAGGCGGCCGTCCGGGGATCCGATCACCGCGCTGGTAATGGTCATGCCGGCTTTTTCAGCGGCGGCGCGGACGTGGGCCGCCTGTTTGGAGGCCCGGGCATCGGTGGCGCCGGCGACCGGCGCAAAATCGCCCATCCACATTTCTCCATATGAAAACCCCGCGTCGGCCGCCAGGGCGATGCGATCGAGGAACGGACGATCCGTAAATACCATTTCCAGACAGACCCCATACTGCATAACCCGTTTTCCTTTTTTCTATGGACGTGGACGTTTTTTTGACCCGGGGCGGTTTTACTTTTTTGCCAGCACTTTGTTGATGCCGTTGGCGATGGCCCGGCAATCGGCGGCGGTATAATGGGTGTGGGTCCTGATGACGATCGACCGGCCGAGATAATTGAGGGCTTGCGGGCACATGTCCTTTTTGTAGGCCGGCCGGTTCGCGGGCTTGACTCCGCTCCAGGGCAGGCCGTCCGGGGCCACTGATTTCTGCTCCATGATGTGATCCCAGTGGGAATAGATATGCCAATTCTTGATGTTGTTGTCGTAGATGCCGCCGGCGGGCACCCCCTCGGCCTGCATGGCCTTGCAGGCCCACTTGGTTTGTTCCACGTCGGGCATGAAGATGACGAGGTTGGATCCGACGGCGCCGTCCGGATCGGCCAGGCGCTGAAGCTTGACGCCGGCGGGCAGAACCAGGGCGTCCCGGATTCGCTTGAATGCCGCGCGGTAGCCGGCGATGATTTTATCGGCCTTGCGGATCTGCGCCAGGGCCACGGCCCCCTGGAGTTCGCTCATGCGGTAGTTTTCGCCGCAGAACAACTCCCCTTTGCCCCGCTCCGAGGCGTAGCGGTTCGGGCGCCAGCAGGCGGCGCAATCATGCCAGGACTGGGCGCGGGTGTAGAGCCACTCGTCGGGGGTGGTGATGAAGCCGCCTTCGCCGCTGTTCAGCACCTTGTAATAGTCGAAGCTGAAACAGCCGATGGTGCCGAGGCTGCCCAGCTTTTTTCCCCGGTAGGTGCCGCCCGCCGCCTGGGCCACATCCTCGATCAGCGCGATCTTGTGTTTGTCGGCCAGCGCCTTGAGTTCCGCCATCTGGGCGGGAAACCCGAGCATGTGCACGACGGTGATGGCCTTCGTGCGCGGGGTGATGAGGCGGGCGACGTCCTTGGGGTCGAGGGTCAGCGTGTCGTCCACGTCGGCGATCACGGGGATGGCGTTGCAGGCGCCCACCGCGGCGGCGGTCGCGAAAAAGGTGTAGGCCGGTACGATGACTTCATCGCCCATGCCGACGCCCACCGCCCGCATGGCGGCAATCAGGGCCGAGGTGCAGGAGTTGACGGCGAGGCAGTGGGGCGACCCGATGAACGCGCCGAACGCTTTTTCGGCCGCGTCCACCTTGCTCGGGCGCGGATTGTAATAGCGGAAGAGATGCGGGCCCCGGATCGCCCGGGCTGATTTCCGCAGGGCGGTCGTCAGCGTCTTGCGGGTGGCCGCCGGGAGTTCCCACAGGTCGATGAGTTCGAGCAGTTCGTCCACGTGGATGGAGGAGGGATAGGGTCCCAGTTGTTTGACGGCCTTGACTCCGCCCTCGAGTGCCAATGGCTTGCCCATGATGTGAACTCCTGGTTGGGGTTAATTCAGTCGCCAGTGTAGGCCAGGCCCGAAAAAATACAATATACAGGAAAGCATGTTATTTGTATGATCTTGCAATGCCCAAACAGGCCCCATCCGCAGTGGAAATGAGTTATGGCTGGACCTGGCCGACCGCCCCGGCGGCGATGCCCGTGCTGGTCAACGCCACCCGCGCGGTCTGGACGGTGCCGCACGCCAGCCGGGGCACGCGGCACATCAATCCCTACTGGGTGCTGGATTACAGCCTCTCGGATCTCGGCTTGTTCCGGGTCCGGAGCCGGTCGGCCCCCTGGCGCCGCCATGCGGCCGGCGAAGCCCTGCTGTATCCGCCGGGCACGCCGTACTGGGAGGATCGGCGCCTGGCCAAGCGGCCCATCCGGAATGCCTGGCTGATGTTCCGCGGCGGCGCGGAGGCGGGGCTGGACGCGTGGGTGCGGCGCGCGGCCGGCTATTCGCGGTTTGTCGACCCGGAGGGGCGGCTGGGGCGGCTGATCGAGCAGGCGGCGGAAAGCGGCCAGCGGGACGGCGATGCCGGCTTCTGGAAAGCGATGGGGTTTTTATGCGAAGCCCTGGATTTGCTGCGGCACAGCGTGCCGATCGAGGCCGACACGTACCGGATTCCGGCGACGGTCATGCCGGAGACGCCGACGCTGGCGGTGGCGGCCACGGCTTTCCTGCGCGAGCATATGAGCCGCCGCCTGTCGCTGGCCGAACTGGCGCGGCATCTTCATGTCAGCGTCTCGACGCTCTCGCACCGGTATCGCGCCGAAACGGGCGAATCCCCGATTGCCACGCTCATCCGGCTGCGGATTCAGCAGGCCCGGAACCTCATGATGAAGGGCCAGCGCCTCAAAACGATTGCCGACGGGCTCGGATTCAGCGACGTGTATCACCTGTCCAAGATGTTCAAGCGCGTGGAAGGGCGGTCGCCCCGGCAGTTCATGCAGGCGCTCCAAGCGCCGGCGGGGCGGACGCGGATCCGGTAGTCCCCCAGCGGCTATTTTTGGACTCCTTTGGAATTGACGCGCCGGATTAATCATAGTAAAAACGGTACCCATTAAATCAACCGGAGCTGACTTCAAGGTTAACACATAAAGGAGCGACAGGATGAAAGTTGGATTTTACGGACACGTGCGGCAGTATAATAACGTCAAAGCCGAAATCGACGCCAACATCAAGCGGGTGATCGAGAGCGGCGAGTACGTGATGGGGCCGATGCTCAAGCAGTTTGAAAAAGAGCTGGCTGATTTTCACGGAACCCAGTTCGCCATCGGCGTCGGCAACGGCACGGACGCGATCTGGCTGGCCCTCATGGCCATGAACATCGGCCCCGGCGACGAGGTCATCACCCACCCGAACACGTTCTTCGCCACGGCGGAAGCGATCTGGGTTGTCGGCGCCACGGCGGTGTTCGTCGACTGCGATCCCAAGACGAAGTGCATCGATCCGACCAAGATCGAGGCGGCGATCACGGCCAAGACGAAGTGCATCATTCCCGTCCATCTGTACGGCCAGTGCGCCGACATGGCGGCCATCAAGAAGATCGCCGACAAGCATCACCTGAAGATCATCGAGGACAACGCCCAGGCCATTGATGCGGCCGGCGACACCTTCAAGATCGGCCAGCTCAGCGACGTGGCCACCACGAGCTTCATCATCCAGAAGAATCTCGGCACGTTCGGCGACAGCGGCGCCCTGGTCACGAACAACGCGGCCATTGATGCCCGCGTGCGGGTCCTGCGCAACCACGGCTCCACCAAGCGCAACGTGCACAGCTTCGGCTTCAACAGCCGCCTGGATGATCTGCACGCCGGCATCCTCAGCGCCAAGCTGAAGCACATCCACGAGTGGAACGATCTGCGCATCAAGTGGGCGGCCCGTTACACCGAAGGCCTGAAGGGCGCGAAGTCCTTCCTGCTGCCGTACCAGACGCCCGGCTATCGCCACATTTATCATCTCTACTCGATCGAGGTGAAGAATCCGGCCAAGCGTGACGCGATGGTCGAGTTTCTGGTGCAGAACGGGGTCGATGCCAAGACGCATTATTCCATCGCGATTCACAAGCAGGACGGCTATCCGTGGGGCAAGGAAGCCCGCATCGTCGGATCCGTGGCGAACGCCGAGCGCAACGCGGTCACCTGCGTCAGCCTCCCGATGTTCCCGGAGCTGACAGCGGCGGAAGTCGATTACGTGATCCAGAAGGTCATGGAATGGGATAAGGCCAACGCGTAAGCGTCGAATGGGTTTGTGTAGGCCGGGCGCTACGAGCCCGGCACGGCTGCGCGAAATGCCTGTCGGTTTTGAAGGCGCCAGGAAGTTGAGACGCCGGGCTCGTAGCGCCCGGCCTACTTTTTTTAGCAGGAGCAAGGAGACAGCCAATGAGCGGACCTTTCAAAGTGATGATTGTCGGCATGGGCAAGCGCGGCATGCATCATGCCACGGCCTTTCAGGCGAACCCCAAGTTCCAGGTGACGGGCCTGTGCGACATCGACACCGTCAAGCTGGACGCGGCGGTGGCCAAAATCGGCGGTGGCGTCAAGGGCGGCGCCGACGCCGCCAAGCTGGCGAAGGACATCAAGCCCGATGTGTTCTGTTTCTGCACCATGCCGCACCTGCGCACGCCGTTTGTGAAGATGGCCTGCGAGGCGGGCGTCAAGCTGATCGCGTTCGAGAAGCCGGTGGCCTTGACGAGCGCCGAGGTGTTTACGCTCCGGGACCTGATCCGGCCGGCGGGCGTGAAGTGCGTGGTCAGCCACCAGCACCGGTATGGCGTCCATTACCGCAAGGTGCAGGAGATTATCGCGAGCGGGGCCCTGGGCCGCGTGCATACGGTGTATGGCACGGCGACGGGCTGGATGACGCATATGCTGTCCCACCTGATCGAGTACACCCGCTGGTACAACGGCGAGGCCGAGGCCCAGTGGGCCATGGCCCAGGTGGCCGGTCGCGGCAAGTTTTCGGACAACCACCCGTCGCCGGATTACATTGCCGGATTCGTGCAATACGCCAACGGCGTGCGCGGCATTTACGAATGCGGCGCCGGCGCTCCCGACCAGCCCGAAGTGGCCAAGTGGTGGGGCAAGTGCCGCATGGGCGCGCAGGGCACGGAAGGTTTTGCGGAGGTGCTGACCAACGGCGGCTGGCGTGCGGTCACGAAGAGCGGCGGATTCCAGAGCGGCGAAGGCGTGATGAACTACGAGCTCGATATGCCGCCGTATATCCAGGACATGGCCGACTGGCTGGACGGACTCCGGGTGCATCCCTGTAATTTCGAAAGCGCGTGCAAGGGCGCGGAGATCATGCTGGCGCTCCAGCGGTCCGCCGCCCAGGGCGGGCAGGTGTCCTTGCCCCTGACGGCGCCGGCGAACGAGCAGGAGCTGCTCAAGGCGAAGGTGTCGGAGGCGAAGGTGATGGTGTCCTCCTCCGAAAATGCCAAAGAATACGGGGTCTGATTCATGGAAGTGATCATCCGGGATGACGCGGGGCAGGCGGCCCAGCTTGTGGCGAGGCTGATTGCCCGTGAGATCCGGGTCAAGCCGGACCTCGTGCTGGGGCTGGCCACCGGCCGCACCATGGAGCAGGTTTACAGCCGGCTCGCCACGCTCCATCGCGAGACGGGGTTGAGCTTTGCCCGCGTGCGGACCTTCAACCTGGATGAGTATATCGGGTTGCCGGTGGATCACCCCAGTTCGTACCGGCGGTACATGAACGAGCACCTTTTCTCGAAGGTGGATATCCGTCTCGAAAACACGCATCTGCCGAATGGCATGGCGGCGGATTTGAATGCCGAATGCGCTGCCTATGAACGGCGGATGCGCGAATGGGGCGGCATCGACCTGCAGCTTCTGGGGATCGGGAGTGACGGGCATATCGGATTCAACGAGCCGTTGTCGGCGTTGCAGTCCCGCACGCGCGAGAAGGCGCTAACGCCCTCCACGCTCCGGCAGAACGCCGCGATGTTCGGCGGCGACCTGGCGAAGGTGCCGCGGCGGGCCATTACGATGGGGGTGGGCACGATCCTGGAGAGCCGGCGCTGCGTGATGCTGGTGACCGGGGAGAGCAAGTCCGGCATTGTGGCTCAGGCCGTCGAGGGCCCGATCACGGCCATGGTGTCGGCCTCGGCGTTGCAGTTGCATCCCCATTGCACGGTGATTGTGGACGAGGCGGCAGCGGACGGACTGAAGGGCAAGGATTATTACCGCTGGATTTTCGCCAACGAGCCGGAGTGGGCCGAGTTCCGGTAGTTCTTCCGGCCAGCCGGGGGGTTGGGGACGTCCTCTTTTGAGGCCCAGAAACGTTTCGCTTTTCGCGCTTGCCAGTTTCTGGACAGTTTAGGGTGCCTAAAAAGGCACTTTTGTGCCGTTATGGCGCTATATGGGAAAAGCACGATTTGCAGGGGAAACCCTCAAAACCTGCCGAAAAGGCCATATAATCAGGGGTTTTTAATTGGAGGCGCGAACCGGAATTGAACCGGTGTACGAGGTTTTGCAGACCTCTGCCTAACCACTCGGCCATCGCGCCGCGAAAGTACCGAAAGAAGACGGAGTTAAGCCGTCTTTTTCTTAGCCACTTTGGCTTCTTCTTTTTTCCGCTTGTGCCAGAGTTTGCGACGCGTTCTCTTGACTCGGGCTCTCAGTTGCTGTCCCATACGTGATCCTGCCTGTCTGGATGGTTCTTTGACGTCTATGAAAACGCGGTCTATGATAGCGGAAACCGGCTTCGATTCAACACTTAATTACAGACGCCCGGTTTTTTCGGGTTTAGGCCGGCAAAATACGGGCGAGAATGCGCCGGGCATTGAGGGAGAGGATTTTCAGTTTATCGGCGTCGGGAAGGGCGGCGCCGAGCACTTTTCCGATCTGCTGGGCCGGACTGAAGAAATAGCTGTCCGAGCCCCACACGACCTTGTCGGCGCCGGCGCCGCGGGCGAGCCGTTCGATCAAGCCGCGGGGGGAGGCGCTAAGGGCCGTGTCGAGATATACGTTCGGGCAGTCGCGCGCGATGGCGATATAATCGGCTTCATGGGTCGATCCGGCGTGGGCGAGGAGGAAGGACAGGCCGGGATAGCGAGCGGTCAGGGCGCGCACGGCCTGAAATTCGCGGGGTTCCCCCCAGGTGTGGAGCAACACCGGCATGCACCGCCGGGCGCAGGCTTCATAGGCCGGCTCGTAGGCGGGATCGTCGTAGGAGAAGGCGTTGACATTGTGGAGTTTCAGGCCGGTGAAGGGGTGGGCCAGGCAGCGCCCGGTTTCTTCTCGCACGGCGGCGGCGGAGGCGGGCCAGACTGAGAAATAGCCGAGAATCCGGCCGGGAAAGCGGCGCATGGCCAGAAGGACCTGATCGTTGCCCCAGGCGACGTCCGCGGACATGCATCGCATATGGCTGCAGACGATCCGGGCGATTCCGATCCGGTCCATGGCGGCCACCATCCCGTCCAGCGAGAGGTCGGGAATGCCGAAGTTGAAATAACCGATATGGCCATGCAGGTCCGACAGGTCGAGTTCGTTCAGGGGGTTGCCCTGGCGGGCGCGTTCGAGCAGGGAGGTCATAGGCGGATTCCCCCGGCCAGCGCCTCGAAGTTGCCGGCGCCGATCAGTTGCTTTTCTTCTTCCGAGATGGCGCTGTAGAGGAGGTAGGTGACCGCGCACAGGGGCTCGGATTGCGGGAATTCGGTGCCGAAGAGGAGGCGGCGGGCGCCGTGGGTTTTGCAGATCTGCTCGAGGCCGCCGTGGACGTCGTAGTTGTTGCCGATGGAAAGGGACAGGCTGGGGAAGGCGGCAAGCAGGGCCATGAGAACGCGCTGCGTGCGGTACCCCTGCTGGGCTAGAATGATCGGCAGGTCCGGATAGCGGGCGGCCAGGGCGGCGGCCTGGTCATGGGACACATATCGTTCCAGCCCCAGCACGGGGATCCGCCGTTCTTGGAGCGCCAGGAAAAGACGGTCCGCCATCCAGGGAGCGAGCGTCCAGCCGTCCTGGGCCGGACGAATGACGACAGCCCGGGCGCCCATCCGGAGGCACGCGTCCGCCTGTTCGGCCTCGTCGGGAAGGTCGTCCCCGCAGACCGGCTGGACCACGGGGCAGGGCATCAGTTCGGGATGGTTCCGGCAGGCGCTGGCCAGCTTTTCATTGGACAGGACGATGTCCGTGTCCATCTTTTCTGGCGTGATGCGCACCAGCGCGCGGTCGATGCGGAGCTCCCGCAGGTTGGCGAGCACGTTGTCCGCAGAAATAATCTCGCGCACGCCGGGCGCAGCGCCGCCGAATCCGCACTGGACGTCGATTAGCCGGAGGTTCATGGTTTTCCTAGTGGCGGGCGAACAGGAGCGACCCGAAGAACTGGGGCTGGTGGAAATTCAGCTCGCCCACGGGCGACCAGCAGGCGTAGTGGGGGTGGTCGCTGCCGCATTTGTAGAAATTGGCCCGCCAGGTTTTCCCGGCCACCGGCGTGACGGAGCCGATGACGGATTCGAACAGGGCGAACGGGATGAAGGCCTGGAGGGACCAGGTGACGGGGCCGGGAATTTCGTCCTTCACGGGCGGCTTGAACGACGCATGGATCCGCATGGTTTTGGCGAGTTTCTGGGGCACCGGCTTGTAGCTTTTGAACCCCTTTTCTGTGCGGGAGGGGTCGACGACATGGTAGAGGAGCAGGGTGCCGGCGGCGTTGAACTCGAAGTTGAAATAGCCGCGATTGCCCGGAGGCTGGACAAAGAATTCCACACAGCTGTCCCGGCAGACCTGATCCTGATAGCGCGTGCAGCGGGCCACGACGTGGCGGTCTTCCACCCGAAAGAGCAGATGGAGGCCCAAGGGGTCGTACACCACTTTGACCGCGGTTTTGGGATGGGAACCGGGGGACTTGGGGTGGAACCAGGCCACCTTGACAGCCGGGACTTTTTTCCAGACGGGATCGTTCCAGTCGCTGTCGGGGGCGGGTGCGACCGGCGTGGCATGAATGGTATAGGACGGCATCGAGAGACTCCTTGATAAAGAAAGGGGTGAATTTTGGGTTAAGTGGGGAACTGTGTCAATAACGCAATAATAAAGACTTCTGGGCTTTCCTTGGCTGGAGGATTGAGGTAAAAAACACACACGCGACGGACCGGGTTGTGCCCCGGCAGAAGCGGGAGGCGAGTGATGAAGGAATGGCTTCGGATGAAAGGGACGCCCTGGGTGGTGGTGGGTCTGACGGCGGCGTGGGTCCAAGCCTTGCTGCTGTGGGACACGTTGCATGAGACGGCGTTCCTGTTCCCGCTGGTGGATTCCTCGAGCTATCATCAGCTGGCGCAGGCGTTCCTGAAAGGGGTGGTGCCCCGGACGCCGTTCTGGCAGCCGCCCTTGTATCCCTGGTTTTTGGCTGGCGTGTATGATTTTTTCGGGTTGTCGATGCTGGCGGCTCGCATGGTTCATGGGGTCGTGGGCGTGGCGGGCGCCTTGTTGACCTTGGCGCTGGGTCTCCGGCTGGCGGGCCGCGGGGTGGGGCTGGCGGCGGGGTTGGCCGCGGCGTTGTGCGGCCCGCTCCTGTTTTTCCAGATCCAGTTGCTTCCGGTGGGGTTGGCGGTGGTGTTGGATTTGGCGCTGGTGCTGCAGTTGTTGCGGGCCATGGATCGACCGGTTGGGTGGCGGTGGGCGGGGGCGGGTATCTGGCTGGGGTTGGCGGGGCTGGCGGTGCCGAATGCGCTGGTCATGGGCGCGGTGGCGCTTCCGGTGGCCTGGGGCGCCGGCGGGAAAGAGGGTTTCCGGGGCCGGGCGTGGCGGCGGGTGGCGCTTCTGCTGGCGGGGGTGGCGCTGGTGGTGGCGCCGGTGACGATCCGGAACCGGGTGGTGGGAAAGCAGTGGGCGCTCATTTCCACCAACAGCGGCATCAATTTCTTCATCGGGAATAATCCGCATATGGATGTGACGGTGGGAACCCGGCCGGGCTTGGACTGGGAGCGGCTCACGCAGATTCCCTATCAGCAGGAGGGGGTGAAAGACGCCCGTGGGGCGGATCGGTATTTCTGGCGGGAAGGGTTCCGCTTCCTGGTTGGACAGCCGGCGGCCTTTTTCAAGGGGCTGGTGGTTAAAAGCCGTCAATTTCTGGCCGCCCGGGAAATTCCCCGCAATCTGGACCTCTACACGATGCGGGCGCATTCGATGGTGTTAACGGGGTTGACGGGGAAATGGGAGTGGTTTGCCTTTCCGTTCGGGGTGGTGGGGCCGCTGGGGCTGTTGGGGATGGCTCTGGCGCTGGGCCGGGGGCGGGATCACCGGGTGACCGTGGCATTTGTGGGATTGTATGCGGTATCGGTGATTCTGTTTTTCCCGACGGCCCGGTATCGGGCGCCCCTGTTGCCGTTTTTCCTGATTTATGCAGCTTGGGCCTTGGATTGGCTGGTGAAACGGGTGCGCGTGCCGGGGCCGGGTTGGTGGGGCGGCATGGCGGGGTTGGGTGTTTTGGCCTTGCTGGTTAACGCGCCGGTGAGCGCGCCCTCGGATGGGGTGCGTTTTGATGCTGAATTGGAGAATGCGGTGGGGGCGGCTTTCCAGCTTCGGGGGCAGTACGAGCCGGCGATGCGGCATTATCAGAAGGCGCGGGACCGGGATCCCCGGTTGGCCGAGGCGGCTTACAACATGGGCGTGCTTCTGGGCGAGCGGAAGAGGCGGAACGAGGCGAAGCAGGCGTATCGGGATGTGTTGCGCATCCGGCCGGATCATGACAAGGCCCGGATCAATCTGGGAATTGTCCTTTTCCAGGAGGGCGCCTTGGGCGAAGCCGCAGACATGCTGGAAATGGCCACGAGTTTGAGCCCCGGCAATCCGCGGGCCTGGCACAACCGGGCCCTGGTGCTGGAGTCGATGGGGCGTCATCAGGAAGCCCTTGCGTGCTGGGAGAAAGCGGCGGCCCGCGATGCGGCCTATGAGCCTATGCTGAGGCAGGCGAAACGCAAAGCCGTCGCCCCGGTGCCGGAAGGTAAATGAAAAAAGAAAGCGAAGCCGTTTTTTGCTGTTGATTTAAGCCCCGCCTAAAATCTATACTGCAGGGATTCAATTTGCCGGTATGTGCGACGGAAAGGAACTTCGATGACCAGGACTTTTCGTTTGTTGGCATTGACGATGATTTCGGGCGCGAGCGTGTGGCTGCCGAACTGGGCGGCAGGACAAGTGGCTCCGATGGTTCCCGTGGCCGAAAAAGTGCTCACGGTGAAAAACGTATTTGGCCTTGAGAGTAATGCCCGTCTTCGGACTCCGGTCTACACCGTCAATGGCGGCGGGAAAATCGTCCGCTCCAATGCTTCGGGCATTCGCGAATGGATTCAGGTGGTGGCGGAATACAACACGACCCCGGACGCCAAGGCCCGGTGGCTGAACCAGGTGTCGTTCCAGTTTTATTTGCTGACCGTCAATGAGGGGCGGGAGTCCAAGCAGAAAGAGTATACGCTGTTTCGGGGAACGGCGGCCTACATGGACGTGGATCGGAATCGCCGGGAGGCGCGCTGGGCCACCCTGTATTTGCGGCCTTCGGGTCTTGCCCGTTATGGGGAGCCGGTGGCGGTGGCGGTGGAGGTCAGCGCGGACGGTCGCCTGCTGGAATCCAAGTCCGAGGTGGACCGGAAGTATACGGAAGTGCTGGGCAAGGAGTGGTGGAAGAATGCCAAGCTGACGGTGAAAGACGGCTATCTTCTCAAAGCGAGCGACACCCCCTTTAGTTATGTCAATTACGATGATTTTGAGGAAATCGCTCAATAACAACCGCCATGTTTAAATCCGATCGCATCCTCACGCTGAATATTGGCGCCAGCCAGATCGTTCTGGCGGAGTTCCGTATTCTGAAATCCGGCGGGCTGGAGCTGCTGGCGTATGACACCGGCAAGCTGGGGGTGGCGCCCGAGGAGGAGACCGAGGTTTCGGCCTACATTGTCTCCACGCTCCGGGATCTGTTGAGGGACAAGAAGATCAAGCCGGGGCCGGTTCTGATTTCCATTTCCAGCCAGATCGTGTTCTCGACCTTTGTGAAGCTTCCGCCGGTCCAGCAGGACAAGGTGGCGCAGATTGTCCGCTACGAGGCGCAGCAGAATATCCCGGCGATTGAAGAAGTGGTGTGGGATTACCAGTTGTTCTCGGGGGCGGAAGGCGAATTGAGCGCCATGATCGTGGCCGCCAAGATCGACCTGGTCAAGAAGCTGACGGACTGCGTGGAGGCGGCCGGGCTCGCACCCGAGATTGTGGATGTCTCCAACATGGCGCTCTTCAATGCGATGCGCTTCAATTATCCGGATCTGGAAGGCTGCTCCATGATCCTCGACATGGGAGCCCGCAGCACGAGCGTTATTTTTTCAGAGGGGCGCAAGATTTTCAGCCGGACCGTGCCGATCGCGGGCAATGCCATCACCAAGGAATTGATGAAGGAGTTCGGCATTTCCTTTGAGGATGCCGAGACGCTGAAGATTCAGAACGCCTATGTGGGATTTGGCAGCAGTTACGACGAGAGCGAGAAGGGCACCCGCGAGCGTGTGGCGAAGGTGGTGCGCAACGTGATGACGCGGCTGCATGCCGAGATCAGCCGGACGATCAATTTTTATCGAAGCCAGCAGGGGGGCAGCCAGCCCAAGCGATTATTTCTGGCCGGTGGCAGCAGCGTGATCGGCCACCTGGACACCTTTTTGCGGGACAAGCTGAAAATTGATGTGGATTTCGTCAATCCGTTCTCGAATGTGACGGTCAGCGAGGCGATTGATTCCGAGCAGGTGGCCAAGGACATCATGGTTTTGGGCGAAGTGGTGGGCGTCGCGCTCCGCCGGGTCCGGTCCTGTCCCATTGAAGTCGACCTGATGCCGCCGGATATCGTGGCGTACAAGAAGTTTATGGGCCGTTTGCCCTTTTTCGCGATTTCCGGGCTGAGCCTGGTGCTGGCGCTGCTCATGTGGTGGGTGTTTTTTCATCGCCAGGCCATCCTCATGCGCGACCGCGTGACATCCGTTGAAAACATGGTCAGTGACCTCAAGGGGATTGAGGGCCGTTTATCGTCCCTGAAGAAGCAGCAGCATGAGTTGTTCACTCAAACCGGCGTGCTGGTGGACCAGGTTCGCATGCGAACGGGCTGGCACGAAGCGCTTGAGGATTTGCACAGCAAAGTGCTGGATGGAATGTGGCTGACGGACATCCAGCTTGAGGAAAAAGCGGCGGAAGGAGCCAAGCCTGCCCGCCGCTTCCTGCGCATCCAGGGTCAAGGATTTGACGACAAGGTTCCGCAGACGAAGATCAGTGAGTTTGCCGCCTCGCTCAAGGAGTGCCGTCATTTTACGGACAAGCACATGGTGACCCTGATCCGACCGGTCGACGGGACGGACTTCATGACGGAGTTCGTCATTGAAGCGGACATCGGGGAGTTGTAGGCGGATGGGAACGCAGAGGAAAGCACCGTGACGGGATCTCGTAATAAAGTGTGGCTGGGCTTTTTCTGGGGGGGGTTGCTGGCATTGGTGGCCGGCGCCGCCTTTTTGGTCTATGCGGCCATCAAGGATTACGTCGTGGAGCATGACAAGCTGGCCTCGGTTAAAATCAACTTGGAAGGGCTATACAAAATGGCTCCATTCCCTTCCTTGAAGAATGTGGACATGGAAAAACAGAACCTGACCACCCTGCAAGGCGCGCTGGCGGATTTGCAGAAGGCGTTGGCCAAGCATCAGGTAGAGCCCCCGGAGTTGAACCGGCCCACGGTGTTTATGGAGTCGTTTTGGCAGGCGCGTGGAGATCTGTTGAATCATGCGAAGACACTGGGCGTGACGTTGCCGGCCGGCTTTGGCTTCGGGATGGATGCTTACCTCAAGGGCGCGCCGCCCAAGCCGGAGCATGTTCCCCGGTTGATGCAGCAGTTGGCCATTATTAAAGGCCTTAGCGAACTTCTCTTTGCCGCGAAGGTGATCTCGATCGACGCCATCGGGCGCGAGGATTTTGAAGGGGGCGGAGAGGACTCCGACCCGGCGGCCCCGCCTCAGGCCGCCGCCGGCCGCCGAGCCCGGCGGTCAGGCGAAACCGCTTCCGGGGGTGGATCCAGCGCGAACGCGATGATCGTTAATTCGGGTGCGGGGCTCATGGCTCCGGGCGACCTGTTCGCCAAGATGCGGTTTGTGCTGATTTTCAAGGCCAAGGAAGACAGCGTGGTGCAGGTGCTCAACGCGCTGGCCTCAAACGGAATGTTCATTGTAGTGGATCGCGTCAGTTGGGTTGCGCCCCGGGATCAGGTTTCAATCCGGAAGCAGGTTTTCGGGAAAGAATCAGCCGGACTCGAGACGCCCGTCGCCCGCGGCAAGGAATCCCGCATTGTTTCCGGTAAGAAAAGCACCTTGACCCTCCGGCTGGATCTGGATGTCTACCGGTTTACCAGGAAGGTGGAATAGGTGAAAATCACCTGGGTATCCATAGGAGAAGCCATTCGGTCGTATTATGACCGGTTGATTGCCCTGCTCGCGATTCTGGCGTTGCTGACCTCCCTGGTTCTTCTCATGATGCGCCTGGGAACCATCAAGACGGATGAACAGCGGTTTCAGAATTGGAAAAGCGGGCTCGCTCCTGAATTTGCCGATGCCACGAATGTGACGCTGGATACTTTCGTGAACGGCCACAACACCTTGACTGTGCCCTTCCAGGTCAGCGCCTGGTCGAATGCCTGTTCCACTCCCGAGTTGCGCATTTCGTGTCTGGATTGTGCCCGGCCGATTCCGTTTAACGCCGCGGAGTGCCCCTGGTGCAAGGCGAAGACGGAAGAAGTGGTGGTGGCCAAGGACAAGGATGAAGACGGGATGGATGACGAGTGGGAGCTCGCGCATGCCTTGAATCCGCTTGACGCCGACGATTCGAAAGCGGATCCGGATAAGGATGGGTTTTCAAATCTGGAAGAGTTCCGGTTCGGCACCGATCCTGCCGCCACGACCAATCACCCCCCGTTGATCGCCAAGCTTCGACTGGCGGAAATAAAGTCCATGCCCTTCCACCTGAAGTTTATGGCGGTCAACAAGATGACGGCCGGCGATATTTACCAGATTAACAGCACCAAGAGCGGCAGGACCTCCTGGTACAAGATGGGAGACGATGTGGAAGGATATGCGCTGACCACGTATACGCCCAATCTTGTCCGGGAAACAGTCGGCTCGGGAAATATGAAAATGATGATGGATCACTCGACGTTATCCCTGAAGTCGAAAACGTCGGATCGTCTCATTTCGCTCCAGAAGGGCGAAGCCACCCCGGTTAGCGAATATGAAGCGCGTTTCGTATTCGACATTGATGGCAGTGAATTTACAGTCAAACACGGGGCCGACTTCGAACTACGCGGGATGAAGTTTGCCGTGAAAGAGATTGACAACAAGGAGTATCGTGTATTAATACGAGACAAGGATAGTGGGAAAGAAACATCGATAGGACGGCAGGCCGAGACAGGTTCACTCCCCCATAAAACTGAGGCGGGAAACTGACTTGGCCTGTTGTCATCCAAGGGAGATATGCTCAATGAGGTCTATGGTTGCCAAAGCATGGCTGATTGCTCTTTTGCTTGCGAATGTGGGCCTCTTCTCCTCTCGGGGGCAGGCTGCTGCCCTGTTGGACGAGGTCAAGATACCGTTATTGGCCCAAGCTGAGGTTGCTCCTGCGCCGGCGGAAGCGGCTCCAGCGGCCGTTGAAGCCCCAGCCGTCGTTGAAGCCCCGGTTCCACCAGCGGCCCCCGAGGCCGTTGAAACTCCGGCTGCGGCGGTTGTTGAAGCCCCTGTAGCGGTTGAGGCCCCGGTTGCAGCGGTCGATGCGCCTGCGGCGGCGGTCGCTCCGTCTCCGGCAGAAGTGGTTCCTGTGGCTGCCGCGCCCGTGCCGGAAGCCGCTGTTCTTGAGGCGGTTAAGATCCCCGAACTGGCACCGGTGGTGGTGCCTGTTGTAGAGCGGCAGGAACCTTCGGTGAAGGCTGTGTCTGAATCGGTTGCTCCGGTGGAAACAGCAGCACAGGTTCCCCCGGCCGAAGTGGCGGCTCCGGCTTCCCCGGTTCAAGCGGTGGCGGCCTCGACTCCTTCGGGAGAGGCGGCGGGCGTGGTGGTTGCGGATAATACGGATGCGGCCAAGATCTTGTCCCAGCAGATTGAAGTGCGGAAAAAAGAGCAGGAACTGAGAGCCAAGAAGACGCTGGCGGATGCCAATCTTGCCATGAAACGCCAGAGTTATTCGGAAGCGAATGCGCTTTTCCAGCAAGTGCTCAAGGATTTGCCGGTTCGTTCTGAAAACAAAATGGCCCGTGATCAGGCGTCCAAGGGGCTCAGTGAATCGCAGTTTTACTTGATTAATGACTTGGTCGCGCAGGATCGTTTGCAAGACGCTCTGGATATGGCCGTGGCGGCCAACAAGCGGGACCCTGAAAACCGGAAAATTGAAAAGGCACTGGCCAATGTTCAGGAAGAAATTGCCGACCAGAAGGCCGAGGAAGCGCGGGACAAGGTTGCGGTGGCCCGGCATCCCACGGATGCGCCTGAACTCAAAGCCCAGCGTGTGAATGTGGATCGACTTATTCGCGAGGGACGCAGTTTCCTGAATGTGGGTGATTATAAAACGGCTTCAGAGCGTTTCAAATCAGCCCTTTCGGTGGATCCGGAGAACAGGACCGCCATGCGATATCTTGAGCAAACCGGTGAAAAGCGGTTTGATTCCAGCACCGTCGAGTTAAGGGCGACGGCTGAAAACATGATTGCGGACGCGCGGGATGCTTGGAATCCCCGTGATTACAAGTATATCGCGCCTCCTGCCGCGGCAACCGTCACGAACGCTCCGCCGTCTCAGGATCTTCTGGACAAGATGAATAAGATCATGATTCCGGAAATCGAGTTCCGGCAAGCGAATATCCACGATGTGGTTGATTTCCTCGTCAAGGCCAGCATTGCGGAGGACAGCTTCACCACCGATGCGAAGGAGAAGGGCGTTAATATCATTTTGAATTTGGGCCATACGGCTGGCGCCTCGGCCGCTCCGGCGGCATCGGCGGATCCGTTTGCCGCAACCCCGGCGGCGGGAGCGGCTCCCGCAAGCGGCGGTGTTCCCGAGATTACCTTCACAGCCCGCTACATTTCGCTTCTGCAGGCCATTAAGATCATTACCCAGGTTGCTGGCCTCAAGTACCGCGTGGAAGGTAAAATCGTCATGATCGTGCCGGCGGATGCCCCGGATAGCGACATTGAGCACAAGTGGTATTCCGTGGAACCGACCTTCTTGGACGTGATCAAGAATATGAATCCGGCGGGTGAGGGTGGCGGCGAGGCGGCCGGTGGCGTGGGCGGCGCTGATTTGTCCACGCGTGTCAGTGGCAGTCGCGGTGATATGGAGGCGTCATTCAAGAAGATGGGCGTGGAGTTCCCCAATGGCTCCTCAATCCAATATCAGCAGGGAATCGGCAAGTTGATTGTGGCGAATACGGCCCGGAACCTGGCCTTGATCGAGCGTATTCTGCAGGAACTCAATGTGGTGCCGAAGCAGGTGGAAATTGAAGCCCGGTTTGTAGAGGTCAATCAATCGGATCTGGAAGAACTGGGCTTTCAGTGGTTGCTGAATGACAACTGGGAAGTCCTCACGAAAAACGGCGCCTTGGCGGGCGGAGGCGAGCGGATCCAGATTGCCAAGAATAGCGATACTGCGGGGTTCACCAGCGGGTTGAGGTTCTTCGGGCAAAAGGACGCCGATACGATCGCTCCCATCACGAGCGGATCCGTGGGGTCTATGATGAAGATCCAGAGCGTGTTGACCAATCCGGAAATATCGCTCATCCTGCATGCGCTTGAACGGAATGGCAATGCGGATGTCCTTTCTGCGCCGAAGGTCACAACACGGTCGGGTTCTGAGGCTACCATGAAAGTGGTTACCGAATACATTTATCCGACGGAGTTTGATATCCGGTCGAGCAGTGATTTGGCGGGAAATGGCGGGAACAGCGCCAGCACCACGGTCGCCACGAAAACAAAGGTGGTGGCGTTGCCTCAGAATTTCGAAACCCGGGAAGTGGGTGTCATCCTGAGCGTGGTTCCGGAAGTGAGCCCGGAGGGGAACATGATCAACCTGAATATGCGACCGGAAGTGGTTTCCGAACCCACTTGGCATGAGTATGGCGTGGTCATGACGGATTCCGATGGCGATTATCAGGTCAGTATGCCTCAGCCGTTCTTCCAGAAGCGGTCGGTGGAAACCCAGATTTCCATCTATGACGGCGCCACGGTGATCATGGGCGGGTTGATCACGGAAAAGATCGTGACCATCAACGACAAGATTCCGTTCCTGGGCGACATCCCGTTTATTGGCGCACTCTTCCGGAACAAGGGATCCCAGAGCGAGAAGCGGAATTTATTGATCTTTGTGACCGCGCGATTGGTCGATCCGGCCGGAAAGCCGATCCGGACGCAAAAGACGGATGAGCCGACGCCGGGCCTTCCGGCGGCTTCCGCAGCCCGATAAGGGTGACGTGACGAGTAAAGGGCATTCCGAAAGGGATGCCCTTTTTTTATGGAGCAGCGAATAATTCCAAGCGAGGTTCGCAGTCCATGTGGAGCGCCGATTCATCGCGCAGGCCAAGCCCATAGTGCGCCACCGCCGCAATCATGGCGGCGTTATCGGTGCAAAAGGCGGGAGCCGATAGAACCAACGGGAACCCTTTTTCCCGGGAACAGAGGGTTAGTTTTTCCCGTAGACGTTTGTTGAGTGAGACTCCGCCCACCACCGCCACAGGCCGCCCGTCCCGGGCGGCCACAACGGTTCTTTCCAGCAGCGCATCCACGATCGCTTCCTGGTAGCTGGCCGCCACATCGGCCAGACGTGCTGAGTCGCCGGCAGGAATAGGATGTTGTTTGAGGTGGTAGAGAAGTGCGGTTTTAAGCCCGCTGAAACTGAAGGAGAACAGGTGCCCTTTTTGCCGGCCGCGTGGAAAGTCGACGGCTTCCGGATTCCCGCCCCGACTGGCCTTGTCGATCGCCGGCCCGCCGGGATATCCCAGGCCCAGCAAGTTGGATCCTTTGTCGAAGGCTTCTCCCGCCGCGTCGTCAATGGTGGAGCCCAGTAGCTGGTAGCGACCGGGTCCCTGTACCCGCAAGAGCGTGGTGTGCCCGCCAGAAACAATCAGGGCGGTGAAGGGGCAGAGGTCGGGAAAGACAGGTGCGTCCGGTCCGATGAAGGCCGAAAACAGGTGTCCTTCCAGGTGGTTGATGCCGATCAAAGGAATGCCCAGTCGGAGTGCCAGTCCCTTGGCTGCGCTTAAGCCCACCAGCAGCGAGGAGGCCAGGCCGGGGCCTTGGGTGACCGCGATGGCCTCCACGTCGGACCACCGGATGGAGGCTCCGTCAATGGCCTGCTGCAAAACGTGTGGCATGATTTCAACGTGTTTGCGGGAGGCGATTTCCGGGACCACGCCGCCATAAGCCCGGTGCAATTTGATCTGGCTGTAAACGATGTTGGACAGGACGACGCGACCGTCTCGAACCACGGCGGCCGCTGTTTCATCGCAGGAGGTTTCGATTCCGAGAATGATCACCGCTTCTCCTGGAAAACGAGGATGCCCTTTAAGAGGTCTACCGCGCGTTCGAGTTGCAAGTCTCGCGCATTTTCGGTCCCCTCCAGAAGTTTGGCATCCACGGAGCCTGGCGTTTCCTCGTTGAGGCGCCGGAGTTGCACTTTCTGCCAGACTTCGGGGGGGAGCGGGGAGATGATGTCCGGCTGAATTCCGACTTCGTGAATCATCCGGCCGGAGGGGGTGTAGTAATGGGCGGTGGTCAGTCGCACGGCCGATTGATCGTCGAGCGGGAAGAGGCTTTGGACCGAGGCTTTTCCAAAAGACGTCTCACCCACCAGCACGGCCCGCTTGTGATCCTGGAGGGCGCCGCTGACGATTTCCGAGGCGCTGGCTGATCCGCCGTTGATCAGGATGGCCATGGGGAAGCCTGCATAGTTTTTGCGGCCAAGCGCTGTGACCGGGGGCGGATTATCCGTTCCTTTTCGCCCTCGCGTGGAAACAATCACCTGGCCTTTTTCGAGGAACAGTTCGCTGACCCCGATCGCCGCAGTCAACAGCCCGCCCGGATTATTCCGTAAATCCAGGACCAGGGCCTTTAAGTCCTGTTTCTGAAGCTTTTGCAGCTGGGCGTCCAGATCATCCGTGACGCTTTCCGAAAACTGGGTGATCCGGACATAGCCGATGCCGGGCTCGATGAACCTGGTGCCTTTGACGGAGGAAACCTTGATGATGTCCCGTGTCAGTTCCACGGTGCGGAAGTCGCCCGATCCTGCCCGGATCAGCTTGATTTTGACGACCGAGCCCTTGGGGCCGCGCAGTTTTTTGATCGCGTCATTGAGAGAGAGGCCTTCCGAGGACTGGCCGTCAATTTCGGCAATCTTGTCGCCGGCCTGGACGCCGGCTTTGAAGGCGGGGGATTCCTCGATCGGGGCGATGACGGCGAGCATGCGATCCCGGGATCCGATGACGATGCCGATGCCGCTGAATTCGCCGGTGGTGTCGTCCTTGATTTGCTGGTAGGCCTGCGGTTCCAGGAACTGGCTGTGCGGATCCAGCGAGTCGAGCATGCCGTGCAAGGCTCCGTAAACCAGCTTTTTGTAGGTTGTTTTGTTCTCGTCCACATACCCCTTGCGGATCTGGAGGATCGCGGCGGTGAGCAGGCGGATTTCACGGTAGGCCTCTTCATCATCCGAAACCTGGTTCGTGACGGCCTGTGCCGGACTTGGGCTGGCGGCGGCGCTGGGGGATGCCGTGCGGCAGGCCGGCAGGGCTGCGCCGGCGGCCAACAACAGGAAAAGAAGAAGCCGTTTCATGAAAATTAAGTTACCGATTCGGCTGCGCCTTGTCGATAGTGAAGATCGCCGGATAACGGCGGACAACCGCCTTTAGGGCCCGATACTTCTTTACTACCGTTAAGCCCGCGCTACACTTTGCCACGAACAGAGGAGATCAAGGCCTTGACGCCATGGAAAATGATGGGAATGAATCGTGAAACGAATTGAAATTGACAACATCAGGCTCTGCCACGCGCAGATTGTCTTTGGCTGCTCCTATGCAACCGACAATCTGGATATGGCCAATTCGCTCATTCTCTCGATTTCCAGCAAGGGCGTGAGCGGCTGGGGTGAGGTTTTTCTTCCCCGTGTTGAGCCGCAATGGGCGTGGGCGCTAAAAGTCCTGCCGGGTCTTATCGGTCAGGATGCCAATGAGTCGGACTCCCTGCTCGACAGATGGCCTGCCGGGCAACGGCCCAGGATGACTCTCGAGGAATGCTCGACCTACTGTCATCCGGAGGTCGATCTGGTAGCTGAGGCCGTCTCGTTCGCGCTTTATGATCTTGTCTCCAGACAGATGAAAAGGCCGGTCCGGGAGCTCTTCGGCAATCCGGTCCGGACGGTGATCCCGGGAATGCCCTGTATCTCCCTCGCCGATGCCGAGACGATGGCCTCCCTATGCAAGGAGTGGGTCGCGCTGGGCTACCGGTATATCAAGATCAAGCTCTCCGGCGTGCTTCAAGATGATAGTCGCCGAATCGAAGCGACTCGAAAAGCGGTGGGAACGAGCGTGTCGATTCAGGTTGATGCCAACAACAGTTACCGGTCCATGGACCACGCGGTGGAGATCATCGCCGTCTTGAACGAAAACCATGTGGAAGTCATCGAGGATCTCTTCGGCTTCGGCGAGCTCGCCGACTGCCGGAAAGCCAAGGACATGCTGGAGGGGAAATACATGGTGGACAAGGATGCTTACTGGCCGCATGTCCTGACGCTGCTCGACCAGGGGGTGGCGGCGATCATCAATCAGCATCCGCACAATCAGGGCAGGGTCTCCTATGCCTTGAACATCGCCCGGGCCGCCGCGGCGGCCGGCGTTTCATCCCAAATCGGGTCCAGCGGGATTTTTGGAATCCAAAACGCCGCTTATCAGCAGCTTGCCTCCGTGATCGGGACGGACAGGCCCTGTGAGGAAATCGGGCTTCATAGCTACTACGATGGCCCATCCCGGAGGATTTACAGTTTTGACAGGCGGCCCTCGGTTCTTACGGCCGAAATGCCCAGTGGCGGCGGGATGATCCTCTTGAACAACCGCCCCGGCATGGGCGTTGAGGTTGATCAGGACAAATTGAAAAGTATGACCGTTAAAGCGGAAGACATCGGCCCCTAGAGCTCGCGGAAATGGCCGGGAGCGGTAAAAGGCCCGCTTCATGAAAACAGATTGACCACTTCGTCCGCGCTCTGCCGATGGCGGAACCGCCGATACAGGACCCCCATGAGGACGAGCAGGCCGGCATACCAGAGGGGGACCACCCAGACCGGAGGTCGGGGCACCGTGACACACGCGTAGGGAATATCCGCCAGCAGGCCGAGGAATCGGGTCAGGATTACAATCAGGGCCAGGTTGGCGTAGTTGAGGATTTCCGCCAGTTCCAGCCAGACCGACCCCAGGATCAACGACAGACTACCGGTCAG
>CAMDGM010000018.1 GCA_945898015.1 PVC group bacterium
GGCAACCAACAGGCCTGTCGCGATTCAACGTTGATGACGCCCCACACGGAAGCATCACATTCTCCCGGTAACCGGTATATTCATCTGTATATCCCCAACCAGCGGAAATACGGCCTTTTCTTGCTGCCGTTAGAATTTTGTCTTACACCCGACCTTATTCAGGGGGCGGATCAAGGCTTGAATGCCTGAGGCAGACGGGCTAGATTACCACCAGTGTTTTGTAAAACCCGAAAGGTGTTGATCATGGAGCGAAACGATTTCAAGACGGCCTACAAAACAATCATGGACGATCACTTTGCATCTCGTATGGAAATCCGGTTCAGTGGTGAAGCCGGCGAAAAGACGCTCGTGTATGAGAAAATGTCCTGGGTGATCGACGGGGTCAACAAGGGGTTGCGCTACGGAGAAAATCCGGGCCAGGAGGCTGCGCTTTACAAGCTGGTGAACGGAAACCTCCAACTGGGAGGGGTGACCACGATCCAGCCGGGCCGGTACCTGACCTCTGAGGCGGAGCTTCTGCAATCGGGCAAGCATCCCGGGAAGACGAACCTCACGGATGTTGACAATGCCTTGAACATTTTGCGTTACCTGATGGACAAACCGTGTTGCGTCATTGTGAAGCACAATAATCCCTCGGGCGTGGCCCAGGCGTCTACGCTAGCCGAATCTTTTCACCGTGCCAATATGGCGGACCGGGTGGCCGCCTTTGGCGGCGCCATTGTGTTCAATCGTGAAGTGGACCTCGCGACGGCCGCCCTCGTGGCCGAGAATTACGCCGAAGTCGTGGCGGCGCCAGAATTCGCTCCGGGCGTGATGGAGGTCTTCGGACGCAAGAAGAACCTGCGCGTCATGCGCATTGGCAACATCCGCAACCTCGCCGCATTCGCGGGCCAGACGGTCCTGGATTTCAAGGCGCTTATCGACGGCGGCCTTGTGGCCCAGACTTCGTTTGTGTCGCGAGTCCGTTCCACGACCGACTTCCTGGCGGCGACCGCCTCGTGGAAGGGCAAAGAGTACAAAGTCAATCGTCCGCCCACGCCTCAGGAGAATGAGGATATGCTTTTCGGTTGGCTGATTGAGTGCGGGGTGAGCAGCAATTCTGTGATTTTTGTCAAGGATGGGGTGACCGTTGGCATTGGCACGGGTGAACAAGACCGGGTTGGCGTGGCGGAAATTGCCCGGGATAAAGCCTACCGGAAACTGGCAGACCGCATCTGCTGGGAACAGCATAAAGTCCCCTATAACTCACTTTCGGATGCCGCCCAAAAGGCCGAAATTGATGCCGAGGTCGCGCGGCGCAAAGGGGGAATCCCCGGTTGTGCGATGGTGTCCGATGCCTTTTTCCCTTTCCGGGATGGCATTGAAGTGGGGTTACGCGAGGGGGTTGCCGCGGTGGTCCAGCCAGGCGGTTCGGACCGCGATTTTGAGAGCATCGAAGCCTGTAATGAATTTGGAGCCGCGATGGTGTTTACGGGACAGAGGTGTTTCAAACATTGAGTTTGGGCTTCGCACTCCGCGGAGTGGTAGGGTGTGAAATCAACAGCAGGTGCTTCACCGCGATGACGGATACGAGAAGCCATGTTTTGGTCGTGGATGACGACCCCGTTAATCTTCATTTGCTGGTTCATTTTATGCAAATGGAAGGGTATGCGGTTGATTCGGCCCGCACCGGCGCCGCGGCTTTAGCGTGGCTGCAGGATTTCCGGCCGGACATGATTCTTCTGGATATCAACATTCCTGAAATGGACGGATTTGAGATCTGCCAGCGGCTCAAGGCCGATGCCCGGAACCGGGATATCCCGGTGGTCTTTCTCAGCGGTCTTCACGACACCTTCGACAAGGTAAAAGCCTTTGAAATGGGCGGGGTGGATTATATCACCAAGCCGTTTCAGATGGATGAAGTCCGTGTCCGTATTGAAACGCATTTGCGAATGGCCAAGATGAAGGCGGCGCTGGAGCAGGCGAATGCGAAGCTTCGGGAGGAGGAGAAGCAGCGCGAAATGTTAATACATCTGATCGTGCACGATATGCGCACGCCGCTGTTTGGTATTGTCGGTATGGCCGATCTTGTTTCGCTGAACCCCGACGTTCAGCGTGACTCCGAAACACGGGATTATGTGACCATAGTCCAGGAGTCAGCCCGCAGCCTCGTCAACTTGATTTCCGATATGCTGGATGTGTACAAGCAGGATTGCGGCAGCATTTTGGTTCATCCGGATGATGCTGTTTTCTCGGATATGGTGACGGAATCTACCCGGTTGCTTGGCGGACTTTCCCGCCGGCGCCATTTCGACGTTCACCAGCCGGAGGTCGTGGTGCGCGTTCGGTGTGACAAAGGATTGACGATCCGGGTGCTTGTCAACCTTCTCGCCAACGCCTTCCGGTTCACTCGGGAAGGGACGCGCGTAACGCTTTCTGCCGTGGTGGAGGAACCTTTCCTCAAAGTCCGGGTGGAGGATGAGGGAGAGGGCATATCTTCGGCAGATCAGGATCGACTGTTCTCGAAATTCGGGCAACTGGAGTCCAAGCAGAAAGGCGTCCGTTATTCCACGGGGCTCGGTCTTGTGTTCTGCCGGATGGTGGTGGAAGCCCAAGGCGGATCAATCGGGGTGGTTAGCGCACCCGGAAATGGAAGCACCTTCTGGCTCACGTTGCCGTTGGCCCCTGCGGTTCAGTAAAGCCTTACGCCAGGATGCCGAGGCTGGGCGCCCCGTTCATGGATGTTCGGCGATAACGGTAATGGCAATGCCGCCGCGACGGTTAAATTCCCCGGTCACACGGGCTTGGCGTGGCCGGATGGCCTTGACGAGATCATCGAGAATACGATTAGTCACGTCTTCGTGGAAAGCGCCATGGTTCCGGTACGCGACAAGATAAAGCTTAAGGGCCTTGCTTTCCACACAGAGCTTGTTGGGGATGTATTCGATGGTCAACCGGCCGAAGTCGGGCTGCCCGGTGATGGGGCATAAGGACGTGAATTCCGGGCAATCGAGCTTGATCCAGTAATTTCGTCCGGATCGTGGATTGGGGAATGATTCCAGAACGGCCTGTTCCGGATTGCCTGGATAGACGGTTTTGCCTTTTCCCAAGAGAGTCAGGCCGCGGGTGGATTTGTTTTTCATAGCACGCCTTGTTATTTTTCCGTCATGAGCCAAACGCCTTCCCACCGTGCGGGAGGGTGGCGCAGCAACTCTTCGCACTTGCGCCGATACGAGTCGGCCACAGGATCCCTTGCGGCAAGCGGGGTGATCTTGTCCAGCATCCCGCTGAAATTGCCTTTTTCAAAAAGAGCCAAAGCATTTTCGAAAGGTTCAAAAACAGATTTGTTGAGCTCCCACGATTGATGGGACATGGGTTCAAATACATCAACGGGTTCTTTGCGTCCGACAACGCCCACGCGGGCGATTTTGCGAAAGGCGAATTCGCCGCCCGCCTGATCTCGGGTAAACTTGGAAACTAGGATGGGTGTCCCGAATTGCTTGTTAATGCCTTCAAGACGGGCCGCCAGGTTGCCGGCATCCCCGAGGAACGTGTAATTGAATCGCTGTAGGGATCCCATATTGCCGATGACGACCGGGCCGGTGTTAAGCCCGATGCGAACAAAGAGGTCATGCCCGAATTTTTCCCGCAAGGAGGGGCGGAGTTCCCGTAGCTTGTCCTGATAGCGGATGGCGGCTCGAACGGCGCGAAGGGCGTGATCGGGCATGTCCAGTGGCGCGTTCCAGAATGCGATCACCGCATCGCCTTCGTATTTGTCGATGGTTCCGCCCTCTTCGTAAATAATCGCCGTCACCGCCGTGAGATAGGTGTTCAGGAGTGAGGTTAGAGCCTGGGCATCCAAGGTTTCAGAGATGCTGGTGAATCCTTTGACGTCTGAAAACAGAATGGAGAGGGGCTTTTTTTCTCCACCCAAGGTGAGTTTTTCCGGGTTTTTGACAAGTTGTTCGATGACGACCGGGCTCAGGTATTGGCTGAAGGCGCCTTTGATGAAGCGTTTTTGGCGGCCTTCCGCCGCGTAATTGGTTGTCAATGCGACCACCAGCGCCAGTCCGACGCCGGCTTCGGGAGCGACGAAAGGCATCCAGTATCCCGCCGGATAAAGGCTCCAGGAAAGCGCGAAGGGGATCAGCAGGAATGAAATTAACAGGACAGCGCTGGCCGTGGCGGAGCGACACAACCGGACGGCCGCTCCGGCCAGCAGGCATAAAAAGAGCGTTAAGGACAAGGCCGCCTGCCGGGGGACATCGGTCATGAAGTCGTTGGCGAGAAGATTATCAAGCGCGGTGGCGTGAATTTCCGTCCCGGGATACGCTTTCCCCATGGGCGTCGTCCGAAGGTCATACAAGCCGTGTGCCGTGAAGCCAAAAAAGACGTATTTATCCTTGAAAAATGAGGGGTCTATCAACGGCTTTTGGCCTGCCTCGAGATTTAACTCCGATTGGATAACGGCTTTGGCGTTCACGGTTTGATGCGTCTGCGAGGGACCCCGGAACCGGAGTAGCGCCAATCTATTGGCGTCGAGCGGAACTTTGGAGCAGGCCAGGCTGAGGCGGTGGGGTTCCACGGCGACAGTCGGGCGGGGGGCGTTTATAAGCATGGGGGCAAAGCCAAGGCTGGGGATGAAGCGCCGGTCCATCAGCGTGAAGAGCGAGGCCCGGCGTATGACGCCGTCTACGTCCAGGTTCGCGCCGACGTGTGCCAGCAGGGCGGCGTTGGTGGCGATTTCCGGAATGGGGAATGTGGCGGATGGCGGCCGGTTGGAGCTGGACGGACTGGATAAAAGGGGTTCGTCGGGTGGATACGGAGACGGGTATAGGGCCGGCCACGTCGTCGTTTCACCGACTGGAAAATAGGCCTGAACGACACGGCCATTGGCCCGGACGGCGGCGCCGAAGGCAACGTCATCTTCGTAGGTCGACGGCTCGGTCATGACGACGTCGAAGGACAGGCTTCGCGCCCCGGCCCGGCGACAGAAATCCAGAATGGGCACATAGGCCGAGCGGACCCACGGCCAACTTAAGCCATTTTCGTTTTTCCCCCAGTCCAGAGAGGCCTGGTCAAGAAAGATGAGCCGAATCGAATCCGTAGCGGGAGACGCTTTCGCAAACCAGCGGGCCCGCATGTCCCATGTTTTTACCTCCAGCGGCTGGAGCAGGGACCAGCCTGCCGCGGCGAAGGCGAATGAGGCAAGGCCGATGAGGGCGCCCTGCAACAGGCGCTGGAGGGGTGATGCGGTGGAGAGCGTGGGCATGATGAAAGGGGGTTAGGGTGGAGGCGAGAGGGAGTCCTTGGCCGTGAGGGCAGCCGGTTCGGCCAGGAGCGGCGCCGGTGTCCCCCGGACCGCCAGGATCAGCCCGCCCATGCCGGTGATGGTGAACCAGAACCAGATGGCGTCCGACAGGAAGTCCGGAAGGAATGTGGCGAGATAGAAAAACGAAATGCCCATCAATAAAAGGCGGGGAGAAGGCAAGGGGATGGGTTGGCGTTGACGGGCGCCTGTGAGCAATCGTGCCAGAGAAAGGGCTGCGATGAAGCGGCCCAGGTAAATCCCCAGGCCATAGAGTGTTCCGGTCACCAGCGCCAGGGGGATTCCCAGTAACGAGGCAAACATGAAAAGGATGGCAAAGGGAGCGAGCAGGAAAGCGGCAAGGCCCACCAGGAGTGTTCGCCAGGGGCAGGCCTCCATCCAGAGCGTGGAACGGACGACATAACGCGGGGTGAAGACAAAAAAGAAAATGCCCGCGAGAATCGCTCCGATAAAGGCGAGGAAGGTGGTCAGAACCTGTAGCATGGAGAAGGTGTCGTTCGAGACCGGTTCTCGTTGGGTCAGGCCTCCCGTGATTACCGCCTGACGATCCGGCATGACCGCCATGGCCGTTTCACACGTCAGCGTTCCGTTAATGCGGGTATTGGAGAGGATCGTGATTTTGTCAGCCTTGACAAAAACGGACCCATGCACAATCCCGTCGATCCGGACTTCGCGCGCGGTGATGTGGAGGTTCCCGTCGACAGTGCCGCGGAGGATGAAATAGTCCGCCAGCACCCGGGCCGATCCGATGACAATGGAGTTGGTGTCAAGGCTGACGGTCGACGCGGCCGAATATAAATTACCCCCGATGCGGCTATCGATCCGCAACAATTGGGCGGCGGTCCGGACATGATGTTCCACCGGTCCATGGATCTCGATCGACTGCCCCGCGGCCCAGAGGTTTCCCCCGATGGATCCATTCAAGGTCATGGTCCCGGCTCCAGCCGTAGTCAGTCCCAGGCGTGAAGCGCCTGCAAACAGGAAGAGGTCGTCCCGTGCATCGCCATCGAGCAGGATGTTGCGGGCAAGGATCCATTGTTCGCCCACGATCACTTCCGCATTGGCGAGGCGGAATGTTTCCGCTTGGATGAACGGAAACGCAGACGGCTCAGGATTGGCCGGGGCCGCTATGGCCGGGAGGGCGCATAAGGCCGCGAGCAGGGTTGTCGGCAGGCATCTCTTCATCCCCTCATGATGCCAGAAGGCGTTGCCTTTGGAAAGCGTGGAAATTTCGGCAAACTCGGCCTTAAGCCTTTTCGTGACATGCGGAGCCGGGCGCGGTATAGTGGCTTTAACAGGAGACGCTATGGACCTTGCGGGAAAGACCATTCTGGTTACGGGCGGCGCGGTCCGCATCGGTCGTAGCATTTGCGAAAAGTTGGCCCAGTCCGGCGCCCAGGTGATCATTCATTGCCGACATTCCGGTCGGGAGGCGCGCGAGCTGGCCGCCCGCCTCAAGACGCCCGGACATGACGCCTGGGTCATCCAGGAGGATCTGGACACAGAAGCGGGATGCGAATCTGTTATTTCCCGGGCATTTGAGCTGGCGGGTACGCTTGACGGGCTTGTCAATAACGCGGCTGTTTTTCACCGGCGCAGTTTGTCCGAGACCGATCTTACCCATTTGCTGGGTGAATTGCGGCCCAATTTTTTTGCGCCCTTGCTCCTGATCCGGGCCTTTATCCGGAGGGCCCAGACAGGGCGGATTGTCAATATTCTTGATCGGCGTATCGCCACGCTGGAGACCGGAAGCATGGCGTACCAGCTGTCCAAGCGCGCCTTGGCTGACATGACCCGTCTGGCGGCGCTGGAGTTGGCGCCCGCGTTCACCGTGAACGGGGTGGCGCCGGGGCCTGTCCTGCTTCCCTCCGACGAGAAAGGATGTCCGCGCGACAAGGCCGGGCGTATTCCCACCGGACGGCGTCCGACTCCGGAAGAGGTGGCGGACGCGGTTTTGACCCTGTTACAGGCGGATTCAGTGACAGGCCAGATTTTATTTGTGGACGGCGGGCAACATTTGCTCGGAAATGGAGATTGAGCATGGACACCTTGTTTTTACGGGACTTGACGGTGTATGGGATAGTGGGCGTCAATGCGGACGAGCGTGTGGAACGTCAACCCCTTGTTTTAAACATAGAACTGGGTTGCGATCTTTCCACGGCGGGTTGTTCGGACCGTCTCGAGGACACGCTCAATTATAAAAGCCTCCATGACCGTATTGTCCGAGAGGTGGAGGCGAGTTCTTTCTTGCTCATCGAGCGACTGGCCCAGCGGGTCGCGGATATGTGCCTGGAGGAGCCACGGGTCCAGACGGTCACTGTGACGCTGGACAAGCCCCGCGCCCTTCGATTGGCGCGGGCCGCCGGCATTCGCATTACGCGTTCGAGGGCGGCATCCTGATTCCGGTTTTTATGAAATGAAGAAAACGTGGCGCGTCCATGGCGGTGTGGGGATTTTGTTGCATCAGTTCCTAAGGAATTCCTTTTAATCGTTTTGTCTCCGACACTGCGACGCGTTTCAGGTATGGACTTCTCGCCACCTGAAGCCTTAAAAGCCAGGGGCCTCCGCCGGATCGATTTTCTGAACCTAATTGCTTTTCAGGAACCGGCTCACTGCACGGGCATCCAGCAAACCATCGCCGTATTGGGTGTCCCACTTCGTGGAGCCTGTGCCCGTGACGGCGGTCTTCAGATCCGCCTTCGCCTGGGTGTCTGTGGCGTTGGGGTGCAACTGGAAATACTGGGCCAGCACATGAGCGGCGTAAGCCGTGGAGACGGAGGTGCCCACCGCCACCTTGCTGGCGCCACCGGGTGTGGCGGGCAGCGGCGCATAACCGGACGCCGAAAGGCCGAGAAAGTCTCCGTAGTTCGACCACGAGGCGGGTTTTCCGTCAGCTCCCGCTCCGCCCACGGCCAGAACGCCGGGAAACGCGGCCGGATAGACCGGGTTGCCCGAGGGTACATTTCCGGCCGCGGCCACCACCACGATGCCTTTGGCCATGGCCTTGCCAAGTTGTTCCTTTAAAAAGGAACTGGCCATGTCCGTGCCCCAACTCAGGCTGATCACCCGGATATCCTGATCGATTGCCGCTTGCAGGCTTCTCATCAGCGTGTCGCCGGCGACATAGGCATCCGAGCCGGATATACGGACAGATAGCACCGGTAACAGCGGGTACAAGCCCGGTGGCGAAGAGCCCCAGGGTTCGATGGCCCCCTCGGCCAGCAGGGCCATCTGGGTGCCATGTCCCTGCTGGTCAATGGGTTCGGTTGATGCGTCGATGGCGTCCAGCCAGGAAACGAGGGGATCCCCGGAAATTCCGAACCCCGTATCCAGCACGGCTACCAGAGGTTTTCCGCCGGAGGGAGCGGGGCGAATCGGAGAGTCTGGGCGGGGGGGGGATAGAGAGGGCGAGGCAGCCTGTTCTGGAAGGGTTGGCGCGGGAAGTCGATAGACATAGTTGGGTTCGGCTGCGGCGATCAGGTCTTGACGGGTAAGTTCGGCCGCAAGTCGGGGAATGTCCGTGTCGGGGGGAAAGACGATTTTATAGAGACCCAGACCCGGCACGCTGTCGACGACGCGTCCGCCTTTTTTGGCCATGAGCGCCAGGAACGCCTCGGGCGAGGCGCCCTGCGCCACGCGGACGAGTATTTCGCCGGCCATGAATTCCCGGATCAGAACCCGGTTTGTGGAAAGGCCTGTAGCGGCCGAGAGCGATTGGACATCGTCCTTGTGCCCGGGCCGGAACACCTGGATTTCATCCAAAACGGGGAGCGGACCCAGTGGCCCGGCAACCTTTTTCCAGAACACCATATAATCGGCATTTACCAGCATGGCTCGGAGTACGCCTTCGGCATCCTGATGTCGGGTGTGAAGGGTGACAAGATTGGTTACCGCAGGATCGAGCTTCACCCGTACCCCTTGGCGGGCAAAAGTCGCGAGTACGGAGGCAATGGGTTCGCGGTCCGCATTCAGGGTCAGGCGATCGCCTTCAATGCCGAGGTCGGCGGCGATAAGCGGAAAGCGTGATCCGTCCAGTAACACCACCAGAAACAAGAAATAGCGGAGCATGGCAAAATCCTTTCATCCGTCAGTATACATCGCGCAGGAATTCTTGACTATCCTGGTTTTTGGCGGTAATGGGTAAGGTCCATGAAACACATGAAAATTCATTTTGTCGGAGTTGCCGGCGTGGGCATGAGCAGTGTGGCCCGGGCTTGCCTCGCGCTGGGAGCGGAGGTGTCGGGATCAGACCGATATTGGGATTCCCGCCAGAATACCGGAGTGCTTGATAAGTTGGCGGCCTCAGGCGTGAAGCTCTATCCCCAGGATGGTTCCGGCGTGACGTCGGAGACCTCCCGTGTGGTGGTTAGCACGGCGATCGAATTGGATAACCCCGACGTTTTGGCCGCACGTGCCCGGGGAAAGGCCTTGACGCACCGCGCGGCGATGCTAGCTGAGGCGGTGGGCGGCCGGCCTTGCATCGCGATCACGGGCACCTCGGGAAAAACCACAGTCACCGGCATGGTGGGCTGTATTCTTGAAGGACTGGGGGCGGACCCGATGGTGGTCAATGGCGGGGCGGTGGTGAACTGGACCACGGCGACGGAGATCGGCAACGTTCGTGTCGGTAACGGACCCTGGGTGATCGAAGCGGATGAAAGTGACAAATCGCTCATGCGCTTCCATCCGGACTGGGCGATCGTGACCAATATTTCCGGTGATCATTTCAGCGCGGAGGAAGCCCGGCAGTTGTTTGATGATTTCAGCGGACAGGTTAAAAAAAATGTGATCGGGCCCCTCGAGACACTATCTGGGGGAAACGAGTTTCGGCCCCAATTGAGCCGCGTCGGCTCGATTTTTTTGATGGGCAACGTGACCGTACAGGTGCCGGTTCCCGGGCGACACAATGCCGAGAATGCGTTTCAAGCCCTGATGCTTTGCGAAGCGATGGGCTTTGATCGGGCCCGTGCCGCCGAGGCCTTGTTGTCGTTTAAGGGTATTGGCCGGCGGTTGCAGACGATGGGCACCGCAGGCGGGGTGACTGTGATCGATGATTATGCCCATAATCCGGCCAAGATCGAGGCCGCCTGGGCCACGGTTTCGCCCCATTACAAAAGGGTTCTGGCTGTTTGGCGGCCACACGGCTTCGGGCCCTTGTCGGCCATGATGGAGGCTCTTACGGAATTGTTTCCGCGATTATGCGCGTCGGAAAACCGGCTTTATCTGCTTCCCGTCTATTATGCGGGAGGCACGGCCCAGGCGTCTGTCAGCGCAGACGACTTGGCGGCACGCCTTCGCCTGGCGGGTGTGCGGGTGGAGGTTTGCGCCGCTTTTAGCGCCCTGGAACAGGCGCTGGTGCGGGATGCCCGGGCCGGGGATGCGGTACTCGTCATGGGTGCACGCGATCCGGATTTGCCCGGGTTTTGCAGAACATTGTTGGAGCGCCTGGCCTAGTTTGGCGTGTTGGGAGTGATGGGTGTTTTTACCCGGAATGAATGACGTGATCTTTTCGCAGGGGCTCCGCCAGATATAACAGACCGCCGAACAGGCTCCAGAGCGTGACGCCGATCCAGGGAATCAGCGACAGCAGAAAGGCGGTCAAGGGGGGGATTCCCACGGACCCAAAAATGATCACCGCGGCGCCTTCCCGAATTCCAAGCCCACCCGGTGTGATGGGAATCGTGCCAAGCGCGCTTAGAAGAGGAAACAGGGTGAATGCCTGGAAAAGGGTCAAGTGGGAATGGATGGCCGTCGCGAACATAAAATCGGCCAGCAGGGAAAGAATATGCAGTCCCAGTGAAAGGCCAAAGGCCTTCGCCAGCAAGGCGGGCTTTTTCCGAAAATGATAGATGGCCGCGTAAATCCGGGCCATTTGGTCGCTGACGACAGCCGGCATATGCGTTAAGCGAGTGATCCGTTTCCAGAACCGGCTCTCGATCCAATTGCGGTGCCAAAGGAGTATCACCATGAGGCCGATCGCCACCAGCAGGATCAGGAGAAAGAACGCCGCTTTTTCGATTGAAGGGTGACTGAGCAGGAAGCGGATCCTGAATGTCAGGATAACCAGGATCAGGATCACGAGCGCCACCAAGCCCAGGAGCCGGTCTAAAAAGACCGTGGTAACGGCTTCGGTTTTCCGGTGATGCGTTTCGCGGGCGGCATAATAGGCCTTGATCAAATCGCCGCCCGTGGCGCCTAGCATAAAGGCGTTAAAAAAATGGCCGATGAAGAATAACGTGAAACACCGGCTCCAGCACAAGCGGATGTCGTGTGTCCGCAAGAGAATCCGCCAGCGCTCAATGCCGAGCAGGTAGGCGCCCAGGAACAACAACTGGCCGCCCAGCATAAGCAGAATCCAGTGTGGCGACCAGTCGTGGACATTCATCCCGTGGGGCTGGTTCCAAATGCGATGGAAAATCCACCCGGCCAGGCCCATCCCGACGGCCAGTCGTCCGAAATTCCAGCCCCATTTTGCCAGCGGTTTCATGCGTCTCCCAAGGCGGTCAGCCGACGAGCATTTCGCGAAGGGTATCCTCCAGCGTGAAGCCTGTAGTCCAGCCGGTATCGGTTGTCAGGCGGGTCGTGTCAAGTGGGGCGCTGAAATCGGCGGGCCGATAGCGATCCGGGTCGACTTCCACAGTCGGGTGGATGCCGGAAAGACGGCAAAGGGCGTCAATCAGCATCCGGATGGAAACCTGTCGGCCGGATGCAATGTTGTAGGCCTGGCCGGGCCGCCCGCATTCCAGCAACAATCGGTAAGCGCGAACCACATCCCGGACATCCAGAAAATCCCGGGCGCTATCGAGGTTTCCAACCTTTAATACGGCGGGGGAAACACCCGCCGCCATGCGTCGGAATTGGGAGGCGAAACTGCCCACGCTTAAACTTTCAGCTTGCCCGGGACCGGTGTGGTTGTGGGGGCGGGCGGTCATGAACGACATCTTTAGTTCGCGGGCATATTGGAGCGTGAGCCGGTCGGCCGCTTCCTTGGTGACCGCGTACAGGCTGTCCGGCGTCAGGGGGTCGTCTTCCTGAATGGGGACGTCCGGTGTTCGGGATCCGTAGACGCGTGCCGAACTCACCGCCAGCAGCCGGGCCGACGGCGCTTCGCGGCGGATGGATTCCAGCACGTTTGCGGTGCCCTGGATGTTGACGGAAATCATGAGTGCGGCGCGCATCGCCCCCTCGGCGGGCGTGGTGAGCGCGGCCAGGTGCACCACGGCATCCGGTTTGATTTTGCGGATGGCGGCGGCGACGGCGGCGGCGTCCAGGATATCGCCCTGAATCACGGGGCAGAACTCCGGGTTGGGCGGCGGTTCCAGCCCGAATCCATAAGGCTTGTGGCCGGCGGCGGTTAACTCCCGGACCAGGTATCGGCCCGCAAACCCGCAGGCGCCTGTGATCAGTACCCGCATATCGCTCTATCTCCGTGTGGCCTGATGACGAGCGAGGTCCGCCTCCACCATCATGTGAACAAGAGATTTGAAATCCACAACCGGTTTCCAGCCCAGGACGCGCAGGGCTTTGGAGGCGTCTCCGATCAGATGGTCGACTTCGGCGGGCCGCATGAAACGCGGATCTTGTGTGACGTAATCCGCGTAGTTCAATCCCACGTGAGTGAATGCGACGTCACAGAATTCGCGGACGGAGTGCGCCTCTCCGGTGGCGATCACGAAGTCCTCGGGCTTCTCCAGTTGCAGCATCTGCCACATGGCGCGCACATAGTCGCCCGCGAATCCCCAATCGCGACAGGAGTCCAGATTGCCAAGAGGCAGTTCCGTCGCGAGCCCCAGTTTGATGCGGGCGGCGGCGTCGGTGATTTTGCGGGTCACGAACTCCAAACCGCGGCGCGGGCTTTCGTGATTGAAGAGGAGGCCGGAGACGGCAAATAAATTGTAGCTTTCGCGATAGTTCACGGTGATGTAGTGGCCGTAAACCTTGGCCACGGCGTAGGGGCTGCGCGGATAGAAGGGCGTTTTTTCCGTTTGGGGCACTTCCTGGACCTTTCCGAACATTTCGCTGCTGGAGGCTTGGTAGAAGCGGGCCTTGGGGCAGACGAGCCGGACGGAATCGAGCAGACGGGTGACCCCGATGCCTGTGAATTCGCCGGTCAGCGTGGGTTGGCTCCAGGAGGTTGGGACGAATGACATGGCCGCGAGATTGTAGATTTCGGCGGGTTCGGCTTTTTCGAGGACATGAATCAGCGACCATTGGTCGAGCAGATCGCCCTGGAGCAGTTCGATCCGATCCCGCAGATGCTGGATGCGTTCAAAGTTTTCGGTGCTTGAACGACGGACCATGCCGGTGACGGCATAGCCTTTTTCGAGAAGTAGTTCAGCCAGATAGGAGCCATCCTGCCCGGTAATGCCGGTAATTAACGCTTTTTTTGTCATGGGTTTGTCCTGCTCACAGGGAAGAGGCGGGTGGGGGTACGTCAGTTCTCGTTTCCCAGGCCGATCGGAGCTTGCTCAGCCCTGCTTTGAGCAACTCGACCGGAAGGCCCGGGCGGACTTCAACCACCCGGAGGATATCCTGTTCGGCCCATTTTCGGAAAGAAGTAAAATCGACGGTCCCGGTCCCGGGCGCAAGGTGGTCGTTCATCTGGGCGTCCACATCGTGGACGTGCATGCCGGCCAGCCGGCTTTTTGTTTTATCAAGCCAGCGCAGCGGATTTGAAAAGCCGAGTTTTTCGCGGATTACACCGTGACCGATGTCATACCAGGCGGCGATGTGAGGGGAGGGGAAACGCTCCAGGAGGGTGCCCAGTTCGGCTTCAGAAGGGATGGATTCCCAGGTCGGAAGATTTTCCAGCGCGAGGCGCACGTTCATGGATTCCAAGTCGGGAAGGAGCGCTTCAAGGCTGCGGGAGAGCGCGTCGAGGTGCGGTTGAACCGCTTTGATCCGGCCGATTTCCAGCTTGGCGCGAAGGCGTTTAAGGCGCCAGCGGGTCCACCAGCTATCGGGGCGGCGTGACGTCATCAGGTCCATGATCGGGTAGGAATAGCGGGGCATATCCACGTTTCCGGCATGCGCGATAACCGTTCGGACATCCAGGTCGGCGGCCATGCGGAGGGTGTCCCGAACAAGTCGGATGGCGACGGTCCGTTCGCTTTCGTCGGTATCGGCGAGGGTATAAAATTCGGGATGTCCCGATGGAAGCCCCAAGGGAATGGGGCAGGGAGCGTGTAGGCTGACAACCCGGATGGCGCCGCTTTTTTGGCGATCAAGAAGCCCGGGAAGCAGGTCGACGCGGAAATCGTATCCGAGTTCTACATGGGTAAAACCAGCCGCCAGAATCTCGTCCGCCAGCGATTCGCCAGAGGCGTGACGGGAGGCGTTCCAGCGCGTAGAGAGTGCGATTATCATGACGGGCCTAATAAAAAACGCCGGGATCGAGAGATCCCGGCGTTCCTGTTAGCGCGGATAGTCTAGCGTCCCTGCATCTTCGCCCGAATGCGGGCGCGAGCCTTTTCACGGCGCTTTTGTTCGCTGGGCTTCTCGAAATAGCGATTATTTCGGAGTTCTCGCATCAGGCCCTCTTTGTCCAGCACCTTCTTGAGGCGCTTAAGAGCCCGGTCCACTGTTTCGCCACGTTTAATTCTTACTTGAATCACGTTGGAAATCACGCTCCCTTCCTGACTCGGCCGGCTGTTGTTATACGCCGACCTCCTCATCAACGGACGGATAATATAGGCGATTCAGGGAATCCGCGTCAATCCATTTGTGGAAAATTATGTTAAAAATAGGCGGGCACGGTCAAGCGGTCAGGAGATCGACGATTTCTTGAGGCGTGCGGGCGTGCAGCAAGGCGTGGCGGACAGTCGGTTCGTCGAGCGATTGACTGATCGCGGAAAGAAACTGAATGTGAGGACCGAGTCGCGTTTGCGGGGACAGCGTCAGAATGAATATTTTGGAGGGCTTGCCGTCCAGCGATTGAAAGTCCATTCCATTGGGCTTGAGTCCGACCGCCGTGACCAATTCGTTGACCGAATCGGTTTTGGCATGTGGGATGGCGACGCCGTTCTGGATGGCGGTGGACATTTTCGCTTCCCGTTCCAGAACCGCTTTTAAAGCCGCTTCACGGTCGGAGAGTTTGCCGGCCCGGATCAGCAGGTCGATCAACTCCTCGATAACCGCCTGTTTTGTGGATCCAGCCAAGTCAAGGGACACGGTTTCGGGATCAAGCACCTGTTTTAAATTCACAGTTTCCTCAGTGTTTCAAAAAAGATAGGGTCACAGGCGGCCGGTCAGGCGTTCCTGAAGCCCTGTTCGCCTCTGGGTCATACGATTGTTTTTGATGGCTATATACACGGCTTTTCGAGATCCCACAAGACAAACCAGTTTTTTTCCGCGAGTGATGGCGGTATAAAGCAGGTTCCGTTGAAGGAGCTTGAAATGCTGGGTGGCCAGCAGGATGACGACCGCCTGATATTCGCTGCCCTGGGCTTTGTGGATCGAGCAGGCGTAAGCGAGATCCAGTTCGTCCAGTTCTCGCGTCTCGTAGGTCACCAGGGTGCCGTCGAAGTCGACGCCCACGATCTGCTTTTCCACGTCGATCGACCGGATAAGCCCGATGTCGCCGTTGAACACATTCTTGTCGTAATTGTTCCGGATTTGAATAACCCGGTCTCCGGCGCGGTACCGCCGGCCGAATCGTTCGATATCCGGGCCGGTGGGGTTCAGCGCGTCTTGAAGAATGCGGTTGAGGTTTTCGGAGCCGAGCTGGTTTTTCCGCATGGGCGTCAACACCTGCACGTCGGAGCGGGGATTCAGTTTGAAGCGGGTGGGGATCCGGTCGGTCATCAGGCTGACCAGAGACCGGATGATGTCCTCGGGCTCCTCATGTTCGATGAAATAGAAATCGGACAAGCCCTTTTCGCGGGGCGGCAATTCCAACCCTTCGCCCTGATTCACATGATGGGCGTTCAGGACAATCCAGCTGTTTTCGCCTTGCCGGAAAATGGTGTCGAGCCTGGCGCAGGGCACCGCCCGGGAATCAATCAGGTCGCGCAGGACGTTGCCGGGGCCCACGCTGGGAAGTTGGTCCACGTCGCCGACGAGCACGAGCCAGGTTTTGGAGGGCAGGGCTTTCAGGACATGGTGCATGAGCACGATGTCGATCATCGAGGTTTCGTCGAGAATAAGGACATCGGCGGGAAGGGGTTGTTCGGGACCGTATTCGAATTGCCGCTTGGACGGATTGAATTTGAGCAGGCGGTGAAGCGTTTTGGCTTCCCGGCCAGTTGATTCCTCCAGCCGTTTTGCCGCCCGTCCGGTCGGGGCGGCCAGAAAAACCGCCATCCGTCGTGACTGGAAAGCATCGACCAGGGCCTTGACCATTGTGGTTTTCCCCACGCCGGGTCCGCCGGTGATAATCGAGACCTTGTTCATCAGCGCCATGCGCAGCGCGTCCCGTTGCCCCGGGGCGAAGGCGATTCCCATGCGCTGCTCCGCCCGCGCCAGCACGGCGTCCGGCGGATCCGCCAGCACGGCCGGCGTTTTCAGCAGGCGGCGGATATGAAACGCGACGCCCTTTTCCGCCTCGTACATGGCGGCCAGATAGAGGTGTCCTTTTTCCTCCACCAGATTACCCGCAGCGGTTTCGTCCGTGACGGCTTGTTCCAGCTTTTCTTTGGCAATGCCCAGCAGGGCTTCGGCGGCTTCAATCAAGTCAGGTCGCGGGGTATAACAATCGCCTTCTTCGTTCAGCGTCTCCAGGACATGAATGACGCCGGCCCGGGCGCGCAACGGGGAATCGAAGGGAATGCCCAGCGTTGACGCGATCTTGTCGGCTGATTTGAAGCCGATGCCCCAGACGTCCCGGCTCAGCCGGTAGGGGTTGGCTTGCACCATCGCGATCGCCTGGTCGCCGTATTGCTTGTAAATCCGGTGGGCCTGAGCAATCCCCACGCTGTGGGATTGAAGGAAAATCATGATGTCCCGCACGGCCCGCTGTTCGTTCCAGGAACGGCGAATCTCCTCGCGCCGTTTTTCGCCGATCCCCTCCACTTCCCGGAGGCGGGCAGACTCCTTGTCGATGATGCGCAGGGTGTCGGTTCCGAACCGTTTCACCAACCGCTGGGCCATGACTTTGCCGATGCCTGGAATCAATCCGCTGCCCAGATATTTTTCGATACCGGCCGGATCCAGAGGCGCCACACAGGTGATCGAACCCGCGTCGAACTGGCTGCCGAATCGGGGATGCTGGATCCAATGACCTTCGGCTTTAAGCAGTTCTCCCAGCCAGACGGCTCCGCATATGCCGGCCACAACGATTTCCGGAGCCTGTCGGGCCGGCTGAATGGCGCAGATTGTGAAACCGGTTTCCTCATTTCGGAAGACAATACGTTCCACCGTGCCGGTGACGATTTCCGGATCTTTGTCGCTGTGGTCGGTGGTGGTTATCGCCATTCCTGATATTCCTGATTCCCAGCCCGTGTAGACGTGACAGAATGTCACATATTCAATTTGCGTTTTACCTTAGCATGAATCATAATCCCTGAACAAGAGTGGATAATGGAAAGGATCCTTCATGGCTCAGATGAGCGCCCGGGATAACACCCGATCTCCGTTTAGGGGCTTTTTCTATAATGGATTGCTCTTGCTGGCAGTTTGGGTGACTGGCTGTGCAAGTCCTCCGTGCCTGATTCCGCCTCCGCCGGAACCGTTTGTCACCCGTTCCTTGAAGCCTGTGGTGGCGGTCTCGTCGTTTGACAATCGCTCGGGTTTTGAAGGCCAGTGGCGGATCGGGGATGGTATTGCCGACCAACTGGTCGTGGAGCTGAAAAAATGCAAGCGCTATGAGGTGCTGGAGCGGCAGAAGCTGGACCTGGTGATTAGCGAGTTGACCCTGCAGAACAGTCCGCTCTTTCGGCATGAGGGCAAGGTCAACGCCGGACAGCTTAAGAATTGCCGGTTCCTGATCCGGGGCGAGATTAATGACTTTACGCATGTCGGCGGCGGTTCATTCATGGTGGCCATCCGCAAGCTGTTCTTGTTCGGTCGAGGCTATGTGGCCCGCGTATCGCTCAGCCTGACCGTGGTGGATGTCGAGACGGGCGTGATTGTCGGGTCTGTTGCCTGTGTGGGCGATGCCGGCGCCCGGGAAGCCGGGTTCGAGACCGAATACAAGAACGTCAATTTCGGCGGGGAAGCCTTTTATCGAACTCCGCTGGGATCTGCCACGCGCGAGGCTATTCGCAGCGGTGTGCGACAGCTTCTGCGTGATATCCCGCTCCAGTTCTGGCAGCCGATGATCGCGTCGGTGGTGGATGGCGCGATCATTCTTAACGGTGGGACCGCTGAAGGGTTCGAGGTTGGCCGGGATTATCTCGTCCGCAAAAATGCTGTTCCCATTACGGACCCCGCCACGGGCGACCTGTTGAACTGGTTGCCCGGCGCGGTGGTGGGGACCCTTCGGATCAGCGATGTGGCGGACCGGATTTCACGGGCCGTGCCGGTCAATGGCAGCGGATTCGCCCGGGGGCAATATCTGGAACGGGTCCCCGCGGTGCCGCAGGATCCCTTATGAAGGCCGGATTTCTCGACAAGTTGATGGATCGGATCGATCGGCTTGACCCCGAAAGCCTTCAGACCTATTTTCTCCGCCTGGCCCAGGAAAAAGGCTTGCTGGAGACGATTTTTCAGGCCATTCAGGAGGGCCTGCTCGTTCTGGATGGTGAGGGGCGCATCAGCTATGTCAACCGCGCGGCGGGCGATCTTCTTGGCATTGTGCCCGACGCCGTGAAGGGCCAGCACGTATCCCGCCATCTGCGCGAATTGGATTGGCAGAAGGTGATGCGATTCGACGGAGGCGAGTGGTCCCGCCTGGTCCGCCAGGAAATCGAAGTGACCTATCCGCGCCGCCGAATCGTGTCGCTGTATGTGGTGCCGCTGGTGATGGTTGAAAAGCGGGCCTCCGGCGCCGTGGTGATTTTGCGGGACGTGACACCCGAGCGTGAAAGCGCTGCGAGCCTGGTCGAGTCCGAGCGTGTCAACGCCGTCCAGCTTCTGGCCGCCGGTGTTGCCCATGAGATCGGAAACCCCTTGAATGCCTTGACCATCCATCTGCAGCTCATGGATCGGGAAATACGCGCTTTGCCGGAGGACGAAAAGCGAAGCAACCTGCTCGAGATGGCGGGGATCGCCCGGTCGGAGGTGGCTCGGCTGGATACGATCATTACCCAGTTCTTGCGCGCCATTCGTCCGTCGCGCCCGCAACTTGCCCCGACGCGGCTGGAGTCCACCCTGCAGGAGACGTTGAACCTGCTCAAGCAGGATATCGAGAATCGCGGCATCACGGTCAGCCTTAATCTTCACGAGCCCCTGCCGACGCTGCCGGTGGACCGGGATCAGATCAAGCAGGCGTTTTTCAACGTGATGAAGAACGCGCTGGAAGCGTTGACTTCCGGGGGGCGGATCGACATCACGGTTTCAGCGAACGACATGGAGGTGGAGGTGACGTTTCAGGACAATGGGCCGGGACTGGAACCGGACGTCATGGGCCGTCTCTTTGAGCCGTATTTCACCACCAAGACCGCCGGAAACGGGTTGGGCTTGATGATTGTGCAACGAATCATGCAGGATCACGGCGGTCGTGTGGAGATCGCCAGTGAACCGGGGAAGGGCACCTCGGTCACGCTGTTCCTGCCACGTCATGCCCGTCGCCTTCGTCTCTTGGAAGCCCCGGCCGCTTCCAACGTCAATCCGGATAAGAAGGGGTTTTAATGGACGCCAAGCCTGTCATTTTGATTGTGGATGACGATAAAAACACCCGGGAAGGACTGGGCAAGGCCTTGCACTCCACGGCCGAGGTGTTACTTGCTGAAAATGGGGAGCGCGCCTTGGAATTGCTGGCCACCCATCCTGTTCGAATCATGATCAGCGACATGCGGATGCCCGGCATGGACGGGCTGTCGTTGATGCAGCGAGCCCTGGCGCATGCTCCGCAGCTTGCGGTGATCATGTTGACGGCTTACGGCAGCGTGGATTCCGCCGTGGAGGCCATGAAGCGGGGCGCCTCGGATTTTCTTCAGAAGCCGGTTGAGCTTGGCGAATTGGAGCAGCGCATCGCGAAGGCGCTTCGGGCGGTTCGCATGGAGGAAGAGAACGTCTCGCTCAAGGAACAATTGGACCAGAAGTTCGGCATGGAGAACATCATCGGCGAGTCGGCTCCCATGCGGGAAGTATTCGATATTATACGCCAGGCGGCGCCCACGTCCGCCACCATCCTGATTCAGGGGGAAAGCGGAACCGGCAAGGAGCTCGTCGCCCACGCGATTCATCGTTTGAGCACCCGTTCCAAGGGCCCGTTTGTTGCCGTGCATTGCGCGGCGCTGGCTCCGACTTTGCTCGAAAGCGAATTGTTCGGGCACGAGAAGGGATCGTTTACCGGCGCGACCGAGCGGCGAATTGGCCGGTTCGAAAGGGCCGATGGCGGAACGCTCTTTTTGGACGAGGTGTCCGAGGTTGATCCCGGCATACAGACCAAGCTCTTGCGCGTGCTTGAGGAACGACAGTTTGAACGGGTGGGGGGGCGGGCCTCGGTGGAGGTGGATATCCGGCTTATCACGGCGACCAATCGTAATTTGAAGGCGATGGTGGAAGAAGGCCGTTTTCGGAATGATTTGTTTTTCCGTCTCGATGTGGTGACGGTCACTGTTCCTCCTTTGAGGGACCGCATGGAAGATGTTCCCCTCTTGTGCCGCAGCCTTCTGCGGGAGTTTGCGGAGAAGGACAACCGCGCGGTGCGAGACCTGACTCCCGACGCCCTTAATCTCCTCATGCAATACGCGTGGCCCGGGAATGTTCGTGAATTGCGCAACACGATTGAACGCATGGTGGTGCTGACCCGGGGTGATAAACTGACGCTCCGGGATGTTCCTCCTGCGATCCGGGCCTCGGTTGAATCCCGCGGCCCCCAGCCGGGCATTTCCCTTTCGATAGGCGGACAGGCCGCCGTGCGGTCTTTGGACGAGACCGAGAAAATGATGATTTTGAACGCGTTGCGAAAGTGTGAGGGGAATAAGTCGAAAGCGGCGCAGGAATTGGGGATCAGCCGTCGCACCTTGCATCGCAAATTGAACCAGTACAAGGCCGATGACCGCCCCGCGGGGGGCGATTCAACCGCCGGAGGAAAGCAAAATGAGTAAAGTCGTTCGGCAAATGGTGATGATCAGTGTCGCCGTCTTTCTGGCTTGGCCGGCGGTTTCCGAGAATGCTTTACGGACTGACGAGGGTTCGGCCATTCGTGCTCCGGGCGCCGAAGAACGCATGGGTCAGGCCTATGTGCTGATTACGAAAGCCGATCAGGCGCGCCAGGAGGGCAATCCGAAAGGCGCAAAAGAAGGTTACGAAGAAGCGCTTGGAATCCTGGACGGGCTTGAGCGGGACTATCCGGGGTGGTATAGCCAGGTGGTTCGCCATCGCATCCTGGTTTGCGAAAGCGCGCTCGAGCAGATTCAGGATGGAACGCCTGCGGTCCAGGTTGACGGGGTGGAGCCCGCTGATAATGCCGGGTCGAATGCCCTTGCGGCGGTTTCTTTTCCGCTTTCCGCTGAATCCGCAGAGCGTGTCCGCCGAGTGCTCCGCGCTGGTAGCGAGGAGCGGGAGCGCACCCTTTCCGATTTACGCGAGGAGATTCTTGATCTCAAGAAACAGATCCGGAAGCTCACGGGACAACTCGCCATGGGGGAGGGAAAAAAGGCCTCGGCGGGCGGCCGTTTGACGACTTATCCTGACGTTCTAAAGACGGAGGTTCGTCGACGGATCGAAGCGGGCTCCTATTCTAATGCGGTGGCCCTGCTCAACGAGATGATGGTGTTGATCCCGGAGGATTTGGAGGTTTCCCGTCTGCTGGGGGTGGCCTATTGCCGACAGGGCTCCTTTGATGAGGCCGTTCGCGTTGTCGAACCTCTGGTCAAGCGGGGCCGGGCGCCGGCGGATGTCTGGCTCACCTTGGGAGTCGCTTATCTTGGCATCGGGAATTTGGGGCGAGCCCGGCATGCGTTCGAAAAAGCGCTGGATCGCGACCCGGTCCTAAGTGACGCGCATTTCAATCTTGCCCAGATTCTGATCCGGCTGAAGCCGCCCGAGGCGGAACCGGCCCGACGGCATTACATGACGGCCTTACAGCTGGGGTCGACCCGTGATTCAGGCTTGGAAACGGCCATAAATCAGGCGTTGCTGCAAGAGCAGGCGCAAAATTTGAAGCGATAAAGCGGGCGAAAGGGAATGCGAAAATGCCGGGCAAGGAGTGCAGGATCAATGCGGAGAGGGTGTCCGCTCGACGCGGCGCCGCGTTGATTCTTGCTTTGGCGGCATTGGCCCTGGTGGCGACGTTGTTGGCTGTGGGTGGCGCTCGCGTGCAAGGGCTAAACGCCGAGCAGGGTCGCGTCAATCGCCAGGCCCGGTTGCATGCGGCCGTGTGGGATGCGGCCTGGAGTCGTCTTTTGTCCGCGTCACGGACCGCCGATGGTCTTCCCGTATCGGCCTTGCGGGAGACGCCAGATGGGGTCAAAACCTCGGTTTCTGTTCAGCGGATGAGCGGAACCCGTCGCGGTGAACAGTTGCGGTTTTCCCTGTCCACCACTGTGGAATTTGAGCGCGCCCGGCGGGAAGCCTGGAGCCTGGTTCAGCGAAATGAGTCGGGCGATTATCGGATTTTAACCTGGGTGGAACGGTGAGTATGGATGTGTGTCGGGAAACGTGTGAATGGACGGACCGCTGCTATGGCGTCGATGAAACGCCCGCCGGGCCGGTCGTGGTTTTGGCCGTCCGGCAGGGTCGGAAAGTTGTTGTGGAAGAGGTGGCGGCATGGCCCGTTCAGGGGCCTTATGCCGTCGCCGCCGGTTTGACGGAAAAGGAGGCCTGGGTCCGCCGTCTACAGACGCCGCTACGGTCAAAAAGCAAGGTGCTTCGGGTTCTGCCCGGTCTTCTGGAGGCGCAACTTCCGTTTGGCATCGACGAATGCATGGTGTCGTGCGTTCGCTTATTTCGGTCGCCTAAGACGACGGGTTTGACCGCGGTGGTGGCGGTGGTCCGGCGGACGGATTTGCAAAGCCGTTTGGGCCGGTCAGTGGCGGAGGGACGAGAGCCCCATGTTCTGGATCAGGAAGGGCTTGCGTTGTGGACCCAGGCCGCTGACGAATGTCCGCCTCATCAGGCGGATGAGTTAAGGGTTGTGATTTATCTGGGCCTTGACCGCGCCACGCTGGTGTTCGGGCGCGGATCGGAGTGGATGTCCACCCAAGGGCTTCGGCGGTTTGAGCCCGGCCAGGTCATCCGGCAGGCAAAGCTAATCTTTGATGGTGATCCCCGTCCGGTCTTCTGGATTTGGACGGGACCTGGCGCCGGTGATGCAACGGCGATGGAAAGCATCCGCCGCATCATGGATCGCTCAGAACCGGTTCAAGAGAGGGTTATGAAGGATCCTCGCACGGTCCTTGCCCGGGCGTACGCGGTTCGCGCTCTGACGCCCGGTCCGTTGCGTTGCGATTTTCGAATGGACTCGTTTGCGCATGGTGACGTTCAGCGACTTCGCATTCGGCGGGAGTTCTCCACGGCGATGATCTGGCTGGTCGCGGGTGTCATCCTTCTGTCGATTGGCATGGGTTGGAAAGGATGGCTGGAGAAACGCGAAGCCAGGGCTCGGCAGGCTGTGGCTGGCCGGGCGCGTGCCGTGATGACCCGGTTGGGCGGCGGGCAGGCGATCAATCCTGGCTATGAAATTCGGTCGGTGTCCAACGCCTTGGCCGGTGTGGAAGCCCAGTATGCGCCCTTTGTTCGGGCCGTGTCGCCCTCGCGCAGCCGGGCGCTTGGCCGGATTTTGATGGCCGCCCGGGAAGGGAATATCATTTTGTACCGGGTGGCTTGGGAGGATACGAGGCTGAAGGTTGAGGGGGTTGGGGCGTCGGAAATGGCGTGCCGGGCATTTGTTCGCCTGGTTGAAGCGGAAGCCGGTTTGACGACGGTCTGTCGGACAACGAAGAAGGATGAGCATGGATTTCGATTTGTCATGGAAACGACTGGGGCGCGGTGAACGGGCTTGGATTCCGTTTCTGCGCCTATTGGCTCTGGCGGCCTGGATGATGGGATTGCTGGTGCTGGTGCAGGCGGGGGTCCGCAGCCGTGAAACGCCGGAGCGGGTACGGTCTCGCCTGGGCGAGCTGAACGTGTTGGCGGCTCAGGACGCCCGTTTGTCGGTTTGGCAGGGTGCCGCCGAATCGTTCACGAGCCAAGTCCATTCGGCGAAGCCGTATGATCTTCCGGGGCAAGCGGCCCAGGCGGTTGGTGGTCCTGAGACCAATCAGGTGCGGGAGTTATCCCGAACCCGGGTTGCGGGCGGGTGGGACGTGGTGCGTGTCCAGGTTCGCGCAGAAAACATGACGCTGGCGGCGTTGAGCCCGTTGATCGAGGGAGGCGAGTCGGCCGATCCGCCTTGGCGGTTGGTCTCTTTTTCTGTCGAGCCGCTTTCACCGAAGCCGGGGCGGGGGCGGGTAGAGTTGGACTTTGAGACCTTGATGCGCGTGCAATCCGCGGACACACGGTAGCCGTGACCTGACGTGCCTTCCTGCAGGGGGCGACCGCCGGTTATTTTTTCCGGGCTGTTTTTTGAAGCATTTCCCGTGCGTGCTGAAGGACGACGCTGGTCAAGCCCTTGCCGCCGAGCATGCGGGCGATTTCCTCGGCCCGGGCCGGTTCATCCAGGGGATCAATGGAAGATCGGGTGCGGTCCGCGGTAACGGTTTTCCGCACCGCGTAATGATGACCGCCGTGGACCGCCACCTGCGGCATATGCGTGATGGCGATCACCTGATGGGTCGTGGCCAGTTCCGCAAGTTTGCGGCCGACAGCGGTGGCGGTTTCGCCCCCGATGTTGGCATCGATTTCATCGAACACCAGGACGGGGATGCGGTCATGGGCCGCCAATACGGATTTGACGGCGAGCATAACCCGGGAAATTTCACCGCTGGAAGCAATGGCGCGAAGTGGGCGCGAGGGTTCGCCGGGATTGGGGGCAAATCCGAACTCCACGGTTTCCATGCCGGCGGGGGCCGGGTCCACGTCGGTCAACGTCACGTCGAATCCCGAGCGGGCAAAGCCCAGATCGCGAAGTTGGGCGGTGATGGCTTCAGCCAGTTTCCGGGCCGCGTCTTTTCTTTTCCCCCTCAATTTCATGCCCGCTTGACGGAGTTTGGCGGTGACGGACACCTCCTGTTTGTTCAGCTCCGCTATCCGTTCATGCCGAGTCTGGAGTTCGTGCAATCGCGTTTTCGCGACGTCCCGGCGGTGGATCAATTCGGCCGTGGGGACGCCATACTTGCGTTTTAAGCGATGGTACAAGGCCATGCGGTCCTCGACCCATTGCAGTCGGGCGGGATCGGCGTCGATGGCCTGGGCGTAGGCGGCAATCGTGGAGGCGAGTTCTTTGACCAGGATGGCCGCGCGCCGGGCCTCCTCTTTCCACACGATGGCCTGGGGAAGGGCGGGTGATAACCGGTCGAGCATCTGCTGGGTTGCGACCAGGGCTTGGAATGCGGAGGCGTCGCCTTCCGCCAGGGCATCCAGGAGGCCCGTGGTTGATTCTAACGCCTGCTGGGCGCTGGCGGCACCCGCATGTTCGAGGATCAAGGCTTCGTCTTCACCCGCTTCCAGGTTGGCGTCCTCGAGCTCTTTGACCTCGAAAGTGAGAAAGTCGAGTTCCCGGGCGAATGACTGCTCGTCCCCTTCCAGGTCGCGTCGCCGGGCGGCGAGATCGCGCTGTTCACGATACAGGGTGTCGTAGGGGGCGCGGGAGGAGTCGAGATGGCCGAAGGCGTCCAGCAGGTGGAGTTGATAGTCCGGGCTGAGCAAGGACTGGTGGTCATGGGGGCCATGCATGTCCACCAGTAAATCGCCAAGGCGTTTGAGGGCCTGAAGGGTGACGGGTGAATCATTGACGAGATTCCGGCCGCCGCCGGCGGCGGAGAGGGTGCGGCGCAACACCAGCTGGCCGTGGTCGGTGGGTTCGAGTTCCAGTTCACGCAGCAGGGCGTCCACGGAGGCGGCGTCTACCAGGGTGAGCGAAGCCTCCACGAGGCACTGGTCTGCCCCGGCCCGGATAAGCGATTTATCGGCCCGTTCGCCGACGAGCAATCCGAGGGCGCCCATGATGATTGATTTCCCTGCGCCTGTCTCCCCGGTCAGCACGGTAAACCCGGACTTGAACTCGACGGATAGTTCCTCGACGAGTGCGAGATGGCGGATTCTGAGAGTCTGCAGCATGTCCATATCCTATTGATGCGCGTCGCGCTGTCAAGACTCGTTAGATCGGCACCAGGGCAAACGCATCAAAAAACCGTTCAACCGGCCAAAAACTGGCATGGTTCTTGATTGGGCGGGTCCTCCAGTGCCGCAGAGTAGGCCCTGATCCGGTCGGCACCGGCCTCTGAACGGGCCGCCGCTAGGCGCGCCGCCCGGCGCGCGGAGCGGCTCTCCGCCGCGCTTCCCCCGCGCGGTTTCGCCCGTTCGCCGGCTCGGTTCCGGCCGGGGGCCTCCTACGCGGCCCGGCCGACCCGCCCTTCTGCCGCTCCAGGTGCCGACGCGTCTCTTGGATGACCTGCTCGCTATAGGCCCGCACGAGGGCCATGAACCTGTTATACCCCGCTATGGCCTCCCGAAGGAGCGCGACCTGGGTGGCCGGCACGTAGCGAACCCGGTTACGCCCCACCGACACCCCTGCAAGCCCCTTTTTCCCGCGGGCTCTCCGCTCCCGGCCGGTTCCCCGGCTCAGGCGCGCCTCAAAAGCGATCCCGGCAGGCTCTTGGTTTTTTTCATGCGTTTGCCCTGACCTCCTTTCCTAGTCAACTGTGATTCAGACAATGGGGAGTCGGGCTGCTTCTGCGGGTTACGCTGTTTCGGGCGTCCCCTGGCTGGCGCTTTTCCGCGCTGGGGGCTTCCGGCTGGAGGCGCCGGGACCATTATTCCACGTCACCTCGCCGTCAGCCCCCAGCATCGAATAATCGCCTCGCCATGGTCCGCCTATTCGAAACAGCATAACCCCATCGCCATCGCGCGCCCACGGCTCTGCCGAGCACGTTCGGGCGGTCCATCGACTCCGCTCAGGACAGGCGCGCGAGATGGCTTCCAACAAAAGCCCATGAGACCAAGTCTCGACTCTTGGAACGCCAACAATATAACTGCGGGCTTGACACGGGAACCGCCACGTAACCCTACAATCCGCCCTTTCCATCATTGCCGGCTTCACGTCCCACCTTCAAAATGCCCGCCAAAGGTAAAGACCATGGATCATTTCCAGTGATCATTCTTGCGTTGTTGAGCCCGATTAGGCATCATGCTCGGCATTGAAATGAATTCGCCACCCTCACCTGATCCGGCTGGAAATGACGCATCCCCCTTGAAGCGTGTTGTGCCTTCAAAAAGGGGGGCAAGAAGCGCTCTTTCTGTGTTGTCTCTGGCCGCCCTTGGGGTGGTGTATGGGGATATCGGAACCAGTCCCCTTTATGCCTTTCGCCTCTGCTTTAATGAAGCGACCCCGCCTACGGAAGCCGCCATATTGGGCGTGCTTTCCCTGATCTTCTGGTCGTTGGCGGGTTTGATTTCCATTAAATATCTGACGCTTGTTCTCCGGGCCGACAATCGTGGCGAAGGCGGTATTTTGGCCTTGATGGCGCTGGTGCGGAAAGACAAGCCCGATTATGGGACGAAGGCCGGTTTCATTATTGTGGCCGTCGGGTTGTTTGGGGCGGCCTTGCTCTACGGCGATGGATTGATTACCCCGGCTATTTCGGTGTTAAGTGCGGTGGAGGGGCTTGAAGTGGCTTCGCCGCGATTTTCCTCTTTTGTGATTCCCATCTCCGTCGCGCTCCTGATTGGCCTTTTTTGGGTTCAAAAGCACGGCACGCAGCGTGTGGGGTCTGTTTTTGGTCCGATTATGTTGATCTGGTTCATTACCCTGGGAGCTCTGGGGTTGCCCCACATTGTGCACATGCCGCATGTGTTGAGCGCCATTAACCCGGAGTATGCGGTTCGTTTTTTTGTGGATCACAAGGTTCACGCCTTTGTGACCATGGGAACGATTTTCCTCTGTCTGACCGGGGGCGAGGATCTTTATCTGGACATGGGGCATTTCGGCCGTTTGCCCATTCGGATCGGCTGGTTTTTCATTGTCCTCCCCTGTCTGCTGATCAACTATTTCGGGCAAGGGGCGTTTTTGCTGGCCCATGGACTGGGGCAAGCCGACACCTCCAATTTGCTTTATCATTTGGCGCCGGCTTGGGCGCTGTATCCGTTGGTTATCCTGGCCACGTTGGCGACCATCATCGCTTCGCAAGCGGTGATCTCGGGTGCCTATTCACTCACCCGGCAAGCGATGCAGCTCGGGTTTTGTCCCCGGATGACCATTGTCCACACGTCGGAAAGCACCATTGGCCAGGTTTATCTTCCCGCCGTTAACGTCATGCTTCTGGTCGGCACCCTCTCGCTGGTGATCGGCTTCCGAAGCTCGGACAGCCTGGCCGGCGCCTACGGTTTGGCGGTTTCCATGACCATGATGCTCACGTCCGTGATGATGACGATTTTCATCCTTCGTCATTGGAAGTGGAATCCTCTGCTTGCCGCGCTGGTCATGATTCCGATCTTCACGTTTGACCTGACATTCTTCACGTCCAATGCGCTCAAATTCAAGTCCGGCGGATGGGTTGGCCTCGCGGTCGCCATCATCACGTTCATTTTCATGATCACCTGGCATAAAGGGCGTGAGGCGCTTGGGCGTAAACTCATGGACGAAAGCCTGCCGTTGCCGCTATTCATTGAAGATATCAAGCGGAACAATCCCCTCCGGGTTCCGGGAACCGCGGTGTTCATGACGGGTGCGGTCAACATCGCGCCTCGTACGTTGTTGCACAATTTCAAGCACAACAAGGTTCTGCACAAGAATGTCGTTCTGCTGACCATTAAAAACGAAGAACAACCTCGCATTGCCGAATCCGATCGGGTCCAGATCCAAAGGATGGATGAGTCGTTCACGCTGATTACGATCCGGTATGGCTTCAGTGAGAATCCCGATTTGTCGGCGTTGTTTGGCAAGATTAAAGTCGAGGGGCTTGATCTGACGCCCAGCAAAGTCACTTTTTTCCTGGGCCGCGAAACATTGATTCTGGTGCCCGGTGGCGCCATGTGGCCCTGGCGCAAACAGCTCTTCGCTTTCCTTTCGAAAAATGCACTGGATGCCTCCCGGTTTTTCAACATTCCGCCCAACCGTGTCATTGAAGTGGGGATTCAGGTTGAGTTGTGAGGGGCCTCTAGGTCAGGAGGGATAATGATGCACGATCTTCTTCCAGTGTTGGTGTTCGTCATGGGCGCCGCCGCGGGGGTGTGCGCCGGATGGTTCGTCCGCGGCCGGATTTCGACGGCCCAGGCAACGGGCAGCGACGCCGCTTCGGCCGAGCGGCTGAAAGCCGAGGAGTCGCTTCATGCGCAAGCCCTGGAGGCCATGCACAGCCAGTTCAGGGCCCTCAGCACGGACGCGCTTCGGGAAAGCCGCGAGGAATTCATTCGTCAGGCGGAGAGCACGTTCCTCCGCTATCAGCAGGCGGCGGGCGGCGATCTGGATAAGCGCCGCGACGCCATTCAGGCCTTCCTGGCGCCGCTCGAGGAGCAGCTCAAAATATATCAGTCCCGCCTTCAGCAAAGCGACTCCGAGCAGTCCCGGACGCTGGGGGAGGTTCGCAAGCAACTCGAAGCCCTGACCCAGAACAGCCAGAACCTGGCCGTCGAGACCCAGCAGTTTCGCATGGTGCTCAAGTCCAGTCAGGCGCGGGGCCGATGGGGAGAAGAAACCCTGCGCCGGGTGGTCGAGGCCGCGGGTATGAGCCCGCATTGTGATTTTTCCGAGCAGACCAGCGTGGAAGACTCCCGCCCCGACATGGTCGTCCGCCTTCCCGGAAACCGGGTGATTGTCGTGGACGCGAAGGTTCCGGAATTCGATGCCGCCGCCATGCAGGGCGCGTCCGATCCTCAAAGTCGGGCGATTTTCCTGTCCGAGCACGCCAAGAAGTTGAAAACGACGATCCGGCAACTGTCGGCCCGGGATTACCCGGCGCGGTTCCCGAACGCCCTCGATTATGTGGTGCTTTTTCTCCCCGCCGAGTCCCTGTTCAGCGCCGCCTTGGAGGGAGATTCGGAGCTGATTGTCTGGGCGGCCGAACAGCGGGTGATGCTGGCCACGCCCGCGTCGCTGATTGCCTTGTTGCGGGCGGTGTCCCTGAGCTGGCAGCAATTTGCCCAGACGGAAAACGCCCGTGTGATCGCGCAGGAAGCCGGCGAGCTGTTCACGCGGGTGGAGAAGTTTATGGACCACGTGGGAAAAATTGGACTCGCGTTGAATAAGGCCAGCGATGCCTACCGCGAGGCTGCCGGCAGTTATGAAAAACGCGTCCGTCCCGCCGGCGACCGGATTTGCAAGCTGTTGGGCCGGACCGAATCCCTGCCTGATCTTAAAGCCGGCGGCTCGGTTTCGCCAATCGCCTTGCCGGAGGCAGGTAATCCGTCCACCGGATCAGTGAATTCGCCATGAAAACACGTCCCATCACTGTTCTTTTTTCGGGAGCCAGCCTGGCGGTCATTTTGGGGGTTTTGCTGGCCGTGGTATGGAGCGGGGTGTTTTTCGAAAAAATGATGGGGAATCAGGTCGATCTCATCCGCCAATCGCCTCGGACGGGATCCTGGCTGCGTGATCGGGAGAATCTGTGCTGGACCTTTTCCGATGCCATGACCTTGGATTCCGGCAGTGCGGCAGCCCCGGGCACGCTGATCCTTCAGCCTCCGGTTCCGGGCAAGGCGGAATGGACTCATCCCAATGTGTTGACCTTTGTTCCGTTTGAAGCCTGGCCGGAGGGCCAGGCCATACGGGCGATGCTCAAGTTGCCGGCATCGCTGGCGGGGCGGCGTTTCAAGTCGACGGACTTTGTTTTTTACGGTTCGCCGCCGGTGATTGTTTCTGTGGCCCGTGTGGGTGAGGATCTTGTCGGTCGGACGCTGTCCCTTCGCGTACAGCTGAACCGGCCGCTTGCGGAAGCCGACTTTCGCCGGGGATTTGCGCTGACCGTGCCAGGCGGGACGGTGCCGTATACGATTGAGGAAAATGCGACGAACCAGCACTTCCTGATTCGTTCGGCCAGAGTCACGGACACGGGTGTTTTGGCGGTTTTTGATGTCAGCCCTGAGCGTGGCGCGCCGCCCTTGCGAGTCTGGGAGAAATCGTTTCCCCTCGTGGAGCCCATGGAGGTTGTCCGCACGGAAATTCAGGAGGAACGGGATGGCTTTGCAATCAAGACCACCTTTTCCCAGCCACCGGCTGGAGGGTGGAATGCGTTTCTCAGTTCAGCGCCATTCACCAATTTGACTGTGGAATCCGGCACCGGCGCCACTGTTCGGATTCGGGGCTTCCAGCCCGCCAGTCAATATGAGCTCCTGTTCAAAAAGGGACTTCCAGGACGCAATGGTTCCGTGGTTACGCAAGACGTACGTCTAGGGCTTTGCATTCCTGTACTGAAAACCCGGCTAAATTTCCGTGATCGCGGTCACTATCTTTCTTCCGCCGGATCACGCAAGGTGGTCCTGGAGTCAGTCAATGTGGCGTCACTGAAGCTGGAAGTCTGGAGTGTTTACGCCAATAATTTCGTTGATTTTGCACGTTCCGGAACCCTTTATCAGGATGTCAATGAGGCTTGGGGCTGGAATGCGGCTGACCCCCAAGGGGATCTGGTCACGAATCGTATCATCAAAGTGGAATCCGGGAAAAATCAAGTTCGGACGACGATCGTGGACCTGTCGGAGTTAGTCGGCGGCAAGGATGAAGGGGTGTTTTATCTCGTGGCCGAGGGTGAGGGGAATGAAGGTCGGACGGCTCACAAATTGGTCGTGTTGACTGATTTGGGACTGTCGGTGATCCGGCACGAGAACGAGGTGCTGGCCTGGGCCCTTTCTATTCGGAATGGAACGCCGGTAGACGGTGTTGAAATATCGGTGTTTTCCACAAAAAACCAGTTGATTGGAAAGGCCCTTACTGACGCTTCGGGTCTCGCGCGCATCGAAGCCTTTGGCATGCCGGCGTTGAGTGTGGTGACCGGCGTGAAGGAGTCGAGGCTTGCCATGGTGAAGCTCGACGAGTCCCGGGTCCAGGGGCCGGTCGATGTGTCGGATCGCCTTTTCCTGAAGTCTGGGTATGAAGCGTTCCTTTATGCGGATCGTGGCATTTACCGGCCTGGCGAAACCGCTCATGTCAAAGCCGTGGTCAGGGGCCCCCAACTCGCGTGTCCGGCGGCTTTTCCGGTGCAGCTGAAAATCGTCCGCCCGGATGGCGCCTTGTTTGCGCGCCTGACAGCCATTCTTTCCGTGGACGGTACGGCTGCCTTTGACCTGCCGTTCCCGGTCGAAGCGTTGACCGGTCGGTATACGCTTGAACTGGAAGCGGGTGGAGTGGAACAGGTCGCCGGGTCGATGTCTCTTCAAGTTGAGGATTTTGTTCCGCCCACGCTGGCGGTTTCCATCCAGGGGCCGACAAATCGCGTGACGCTCGGTCGGCCGATCTCCATCGCCGTGGAAGCGCGTCACCTTTTCGGAAGTCCGGACGAGGGCGGGCGGGTTTCCGTGCGGGCACGCTTGGGGCCGGCTCCTTTCCGGCCGGCTTCGTATCCCGATTATTCATTTGGAGATCCTCGCAAGCCCGAGACGTGGAGGACTTTGGAGCTGGGCGAAAAACGGCTCGACGCCTCGGGGCTGGCGCGTTTCGAGGTGACGCTTCCCTCCGATCTAAACCCGGCCTCGGCTTTGTCCTGCACTTTGGCCGCCACGGTGTTTGAAGACAGTGGAAGGGCGTGTCCCGCGACTGCCGCCTTTCCCGTGGACCCCCGGAGTTATTATATCGGCCTGAAACCGGCTCAATCGGACTGGAAGTCCGGGGAATCAATCCGCATGCAGGTCGTGGCCGTCCAGCCGGACGGCAGCCCGCATCCGGCGGGTGACTTGACGTACAGTTTTTCCCGTATTACATGGAATTGGAGGGAAGAGGTGGATTCGGGCGGTCATTCCCAGTTCCGTTCTGACCGAATGGCAGAGTCGGTGCGTGATGGCGTCGTGTCGCCGTCGAATGGTTTGGCCGAGATCGTGTGGGAAAACGCGCAGGAAGGCGAATATGAGTTCAGGGTGGCGGAGGCGACGGGAGACGTCTCGGCTGCACTTGGTTTTTATGTGTCCGATGAAAGCGGTTGGTGCGGAAACGGGGCTCGTCAACCGGACCGTGTGTCGTTGAAATTCGATCGCGACGGCTATCGGGCGGGCGACGAGGCGGTCGTGACGTTGCAGTCTCCCTTCCCGGGGCAGGTCCTGTTGACTCTTGAAAATGACCGAATCCGTTCGTCTCAGGCATTTCAGATGACCGGAACAACATGGGCGGTTCGTCTACCCGTAAAAGCCGACTATTGGCCCAATCTTTATGTCAGGGCTGTTGTGGTGCGTCCGCAGTCTGGCGCCGGGAAAACGGCCGGCGGGGTCGTGGTCAGGGCTGTCGGCATGGCTTCGATGTGTGTTCGTCGACCGGAGGCGGACTATCAGGTGGCGTTGAGCGCGCCGGATCAGCTTCCCCCGTTGACAACGCTTGCGGTGGATGTGGAGGTGAAGGATGCCGTAGGGATGCCGGTGTCCTGCGAAGCGACCGTGGCCGCGGTGGACGAGGGGATTCTTCGATTGACCGGATACACGACCCCGGAACCGCTCCGGTTTTTCGGGGAGCCCCGCAACCTGAATAGCTGGCTTCATGATGTCTATGCCCTGATTTTGCCGGATCCGGAGACCGGGTTGCTTTCGCCCCGTTTGCATACCGGTGGGGACGCGATGGGCGCCGAAATAGCCGGTCGGTTGAATCCGGTCCGGTCTCGCCGGTTTGTGCCGGTTGCCTTGTGGTCGGGCACGGTTCGGACCGGAGTCGATGGCCGCGCGCATGTATCGCTGCCGGTGCCGGAGTTCTCGGGTCTTTTGCGGATAACGGCCGTGGCGGTGGGGTCGAACGGATTTGGCAGCGCCGAGAAGGCGGTTCCGGTCCGGCGGGACTGGGTGGTGCAGTCGAGCCTGCCGCGAGCGGTGGCGCCCGGTGATCGTTTCAACCTGGAGTGCCTGGTGTTCAACGAGAGCGGAGCGACTGGCGAGGCGACGGTGGTTGTGACGGCAACGGGTGCGCTCGGAACGAAATCGAAGCAACCCGTTTCCCTCCGCATCCCCTTGTCACCCTCCTCTAACCGGCTCGTTTCCGTTCCGCTTATCGCTTTGGAAATGGGTTTGGGAGAGGTGAAGCTGGACATTCAGGCGGGCGATGAACGCTGGGGCGATCGAATGGAATTGCCGGTGCGGCCGCCCTGGCATCGGGTGATCGTGTCCGGAGAGGCCGCGTTGAAGCCGGGCGCCAGTGCGCGAATTAACATGCCCTTTCCCTGGTTGTCGACGTCTGGCAGCGGCCGGCTGATTTGTACGGGACAACCGGGCCTGGAAGGATTGGGCGCCTTGGATTTCCTGAACGATTATCCCTATGGATGCCTGGAGCAAACCATCTCCCGCGCTTATCCCTATCTGGTGGCCGAGGATTTGATTGTCGCCGCCGGACAGGGTTACCTGGAGCGCGGGAAAATTGCGGACCGGGTGGGGGCGGGGATCCGCCAGGTGCTGGCCCTGCAAACGTCGGGGGGTGGTTTTTCGCTTTGGCCCCGGCAAATGGACACCTATGACTGGGGCAGCGCCTATGCCGTGCTTTTCCTGGCGGAGGCCAAGGCTGCCGGATACACCGTCCCCCTGGAGTCGCTGGAACTCGGTTGCGCCTATCTTTCCCAGAAAATGAGCGGGTGGCTGAAGGAGCAGGATCTGCCTGACAGGGCGCCTTGTGCGGCCATGGCGCTTCAGGCGCTGGCGATGGCGGGGAAGCCGGATTCGGCCGCCCTCTCGCGTCTGGCTCAAGCGGAGCCGCGGTTGGATGTCGATACACGCGCACGACTGGTGATGGCTTTCCTGGCGGCCGGCCGGCGATCCGAAGCGGCGGTGATGTTGAGCACCCTGAGCGCGGCCGAGCCGTCCAGTTTCGCCCGGGAATCGGGCTCCTCGTTGCGGTCGTCCGTCCGCCATTCTGCGCTGATGTTGGATGCCTGGCTACAGGTTGATCCCGATTCGCCGGCTATTCCCCCGCTGGTAAAAGCACTGCTTCAATCCCGGCAGAATGGCCATTGGGAGACGACGCAGGAAAATGCCAGTGTCCTTCTGGCCTTGGGCCGTTATGCCAAGCAAATCAAGTCGGGCAGCAAGACCTGTCGAGGTTTGCTGATCGCTGAAAACGGGGACATCCAGCCGGTTAAAGCGGCCAATTCCTTGGTGTTCGGCGATCCCTCGAAGTTGCACAATCTTACGGTCGTCAACAACGGCGACTCGGTTCTGTATTATGCCTGGACAGCGTCCGGCATTCCGGCAGGTTCATCGGCGCCGGAAGAGGACAAGGGGATTCGGATTCGCCGAACGGTCACGGCGGTCAATGGCCGCGCGCTTGCCAATAACTCCTTCAAGCAGGGCGATTTAGCCATCGTCAAGCTGACGATTGATGGTCTGGCGGACCCCGTCGACAACCTGGTGATCGAAGAGCTTCTCCCCGGCGGGCTGGAAATCGAAAACCCCAATCTGCAATCCTCTTATGCCACGATTATTCCTGATGGGGAGCTCCGGATACCCGTTTCCTATCAAACGGTGCGGGATGATCGCCTCGTTGTGTTTACCGGGCGGGTCGAAAATAATCGCAGTTTATTTTATCTCGTTCGCGCGGTCACGCCCGGGGAGTATGTCTGGCCGCCAGCCACGGTGGCCTGCATGTATGATCCGGCGATTCGCAGCTTGAACGGAGCCGGAACGATTCGCGTTGAGCCCTAGCCGTGGAGTCGGCCCATGATCCGGTTCGTTATTTCAGTCCGGACCGCCTGCTGGACGAAGCGATGCCTGACGGTTATGGCGGGTTTAATCGCTATCGGATGGGTGGGCTGGTATGCCGCCCTTCTGGTGGCGCCTTTTCCGGACGACCTTTACCGGGGTCATTTGTCCGCGCTCCGTATTACGGATCGTGAGGGAAAGCTGTTGAGGATCGTCCGGGCTTCAAATGATAACATCGTTTTTCCGGGAGCCGTGGCTTCCGGCGGATGGAGTCGGCTGGGACAGGCGGCGATCGCCGCCGAGGATAAGCGCTTTTACCGGCATGACGGGGTGGATGGATGGGCCGTGGCGCGTGCGGTTTTTCAGAATCTGATTCGGCGTCGAATCCATTCCGGCGCCTCCACCATCAGCACGCAGGTGGTTCGATTGCGTGAATCCGTCGGGCCTCGCGGTGTGGCGGTGAAGTTGAAAGAGGCATTTCGAGCCATGCAGCTCGAAAGGCGTTTTTCAAAAGAGGAGGTTTTGTCGCTCTATCTGGATCAGGCGCCGTTTGGCGGGAATCTTCAAGGAGCGCGTGCGGCCAGCTTGGCGTATTTTGATCGTGAACCCACGGACCTATCCTTAACCGAGGCGGCCTTGCTGGCCGGGCTTCCTAATGCGCCTTCCAGCCTGCGACCGGACCGGCATCCGGAGCGAGCGCGTAACCGACGCGACACCGTACTTCGTCGTATGTATGCCTGCGGCTTTATCAGGAAGGCGGAATGGGCCGCGGCAGTAGAAGAACCTGTGCAATGTCGGCCCGGAGGCCGGTCTTTCGAGGCTCCCCATTTTTGCGATCTACTTGTCCGCCAACTTCCGACTGGCGGAGAATGGTGCTCCACGCTGGATCCTCGGATACAGGCTCTGGCCGAAGACGGATTGCGCGGTCATGCCGAACGCTGGAGGAAGCGTCACGTGTGGGGTGGCGCCGTGGTGGTATTGGAAACAGCGACAGGTGCCGTTCGGGCGTTTGTCGGGTCGCCGGACTATTCGGACCGCATTCATGCGGGGCAGGTCAATGGAGCCGCCGCGCTTCGATCCCCGGGTTCGGCCCTTAAGCCGTTCTTGTACATGGCGGCGTTTGATCAGGGCTTGGCCACTCCTGAGACAACGGTTCCGGATGTGCCGCTGGCGTTCGGAGGGTATCGGCCGGTCAATTTTGATGGCGCCTGGCGCGGCATGGTCTCCTGTCGCCAGGCATTGGATCAGTCGCTGAATATTCCGGCGATGTGGCTTTGTCGGAGAGTCGGCATTCCCGGGGTTTTGGAGGTTTTGGCTAACGCGGGATTGACGATTCAGGAGACAGGCCAGCCCTCGCCCGGCCTTGGCCTGATCATTGGGGATTGCCGGGTCAAGTTGCTGGATTTGGCGAATGCCTATGCGGCGCTGGCCCGCCAAGGGGTTTGGAAGCCGGTGCGACTGCTTGAGTCGGCGCCCGTTGACCGTGGCCGGAGAATCGCGTCTCCCGAAGCCTGTTTCCTGGTTGCGGACATTTTGAGTCAGGATAGCCGGCAGATGGCGTTTTTTGGAAATTGCGGCGAGGTTGTTTTGCCGAAGGTGGCGTGGAAGACCGGCACCTCGTCGGGGTTCCGGGATGCCTGGTGTGTGGCCTGGAATCCCGATTTCGTCGTGGCGGTGTGGATCGGCAACCCCGATGGAGGTGGAGTCCAAGGATTGACCGGTCAGGCGGCGGCCGTGCCGGTGGCGGCAGCGTTGTTCAGGAGGCTGGTTCCCGATGGCACGGGCCATGGGTTCGGAACGCCGCCAGGCTTGGTCCAGCGGAGGGTTTGCGCGTCTAGCGGAAAGCCGGAAAACCCGTTTTGTCCGGTCATGATCACGGGATGGTCGATCGCGGGGGTCTCGGATCCCGCTTTTTGCGACGTTCACCGGCGGCTGCCCTTTTTCCGTACAACCGGTCAGTCGTTACCGCTGGAGAAAGCGTCCATGGATGGGGTGGAGTGGCGTGTGATCGAAGTGTGGCCGGAGGAGGTGCAGGATTGGCTGCGGCGCACCCAGGCGCCGAAGGCCGGGGCGTCCGGGACGAGGGTGGATGGATCCTTGCGGATACGGGAGCCCGTTGCGGGACGGCTCTACCGGCGCGTGGAAGGGCTTTCCGGCCGGTCGGAGGAGGAGGGCTTGACGTTGCGGGCCACCGGGGATGGTGAAGCGGGCGAACTCTATTGGTTCGTGAATGGCGTGTTTTTCAAGTCGATTCTGGCGAATCACGATGGGTTGTTGCCGTGGCCCGCGTCGGGGACATTATCCATCCGTTGCGCCGATGCCCGGGGGTTGAGCGATGCGATTGAGATCCAGGTTGAATAATCGCGGAAGAACGCCTGTTTAAAAGATAAGGCCGGCATCATGACGATGCCGGCCTTAATCAGGGTCGAATCAATCGGGCGGTTCAGGCCTTGGCAAGCCGGGCCTTGAGCGCCGCGAGTTCAGCCCGCAGGGCGTAAGGCAGCTTGGAGCCGTAGGTGGTGTAGGACTCCTCGACGCTGGCCAGTTCCTTCATCCAGCCGTCGATATCCACCTTGAGCAGCTCCTTCATGTCCTCTGCCGTTACCTTCGTGCCGGTCAGGTCAATGGCGTCCGGTGTCGGCAGAATGCCGATCGGGGTTTCAACCGACTTGGCGGTTCCTTCGATACGCTCGCAAATCCACTTGAGCACGCGGCTGTTCTCGCCGTAGCCCGGCCAGAGCCACTTGCCTTCGGGCGTCTTGCGGAACCAGTTCACGAAAAACACCTTGGGCAGTTTTTCGGGATTTGTACGCAGGCCCATCGTGAGCCAGTGGAGGAGGTAGTCGCCCATGTGATACCCGCAGAACGGAAGCATGGCGAAGGGGTCGCGGCGTAACACGCCCGCCTTGCCGAGCGCGGCGGCGGTGGTTTCGGAGCCCGCGGCCGAGCCCATGAACACGCCGTGGTTCCAGGAGAAAGCCTGGTTGACCAGCGGAATCGTGCTCGGCCGGCGGCCGCCGAACAGGAAGGCGGAAATCGGCACGCCCTTGGGATCTTCCCACTCGGAGGCGATCACCGGGCATTGGCCGGCCGGCGCGGTGAAGCGGGCGTTCGGGTGGGCGGCCTTGACCGCCTTGCCCTCGGCGTCCTTCAGGTCCGGCGTCCAGTCCTTGCCCTTCCAGTCGATCGCGTGGGCCGGGGCGGCGACGCCCATCTCTTCCCACCAGATGTCGCCATCGTCGGTCAGCGCCACGTTGGTGAAGATGGTGTTCTTGGCGCAGGTCAGCAGCGCATTCGGGTTGCTGGCCATGGAGGTGCCCGGGGCGACGCCAAAGAACCCGAATTCCGGGTTGACGGCATAGAGGCGGCCGTCTTCGCCGATCCGCATCCAGGCAATATCGTCGCCGACGGTTTCAACCTTCCAGCCGGGCAGGGAGGGCTGCATCATGGCCAGATTGGTTTTCCCGCAGGCGCTCGGGAACGCGGCGGCCACAAAGTGGACCTTGGCTTCGGGCGAGGTAAGCTTGAGGATGAGCATGTGCTCGGCCATCCAGCCTTCCTTGCGGGCCAGGACGGAGGCGATTCGCAGGGCCAGGCATTTCTTGCCCAGCAAGGCGTTTCCGCCGTACCCGGAGCCGTAGGACCAGATGGCGCCGTCGTCCGGGAAATGGGCGATGTATTTTTTGTTGGGGTCCGGCTCGCAGGGCCAGGGCGCATCTTTTTCGCCCTTCTTGAGCGGTGCGCCCACCGAGTGGAGGCACGGGACGAAATCGCCGTGTTCGCCCAGCGCGTCGAGCACCTTCTTGCCCATGCGGGTCATGATGCGCATGTTGACGACGACGTAAGGGGAGTCGGTCAGTTCGATGCCGATTTTGGCGACCGGCGAACCCAGCGGGCCCATGGAGAAGGGGATGACGTATAGCGTCCGACCCTTCATGCATCCTTTGTAGCGGGCCCACAGCTCAACCTTCATCAGTTCTGGATCTGCCCAGTTATTGGTTGGGCCGGCATCGTCCTGTTTCCGGGAGCAGATGAAGGTGCGGTCCTCCACGCGGGCGACGTCGGAGGCGTGGGAACGCGCGAGGTAGCAGCCGGGCCGTTTTTTGGCATTCAGCTTGATGAAGGTGCCGCCGGCGACCATCATTTTGCAGAGGGCATCCGATTCCTTCTGCGTGCCATCGCACCAGACCACCGAATCGGCCTTGGTGTGTTTGGCAACCTGGTTCACCCAGGCGGTTAGTTTTGCGTTCTTGGTCGGGGCTTTCGGTGCCATGGTTTCTCCTGCCTTTAATAGATGAAGACTGTATACGGTCAACGTTGGAGCCGTGTAGCCTAGCGTCGGAATCGGGAATATGCAAGCTTAAAGAAGCATGTTGAAGAAGCACTGAAGAAGCATCATGGGCGCCTCTCTGAGTTTTGTCATTTTCCGGTTGTTTTGTCGGTTGAGCTGGGAGTGCCGTTTCGGGCGCCCCTTGCCGGCTGCTTTTGGGCGTATCCGGTTTCCGGCTGGATGCGCCGGGCCTATAGGCCACGTCGCATCGCCGTCAACCGCCTACGCCTCAAAATCAACTCGGCCAGGTCCGCCTGATCGAAACGGCACCCCCCTAGCCATCGCGCGCCCCGGCCATCTGCCGATGTGCCTCGGGCGGCGCGCGAGCTGGTTCCCCAAGAACAGCCCGTTAAATGTCCTGCTGTTTTCCGAACGGGCTTCCTTATGGAAGCCGTAGTCGCGCGCCGCCCGAGCTGATCGACAGATCGCGGGCGCGCGAGGCGTTCCGAGGGCGGCGTTTCGATCTGCCGCGGGATGGTGATGCGATTTTGCGATGATCCGGGGCGACGGCGAGGGAACGTGGAATAGTGGTCCCGGTCCCTCTAGCCGGAGCCCCGTAGCGCGCAAAAGCGCCAGCCAGGGGACGCCCGAAACAGCGCAACCCGCAGAAGCAGCCCGACTCCCCATTGTCTGAATCACAGTTGACTAGGAAAGGAGGTGGACAGACAGCGGCGTTTGGCTTAATTTAAGTCAAATCCTGTCTGAGGGTTGGGGGGAAGCTCGGCATGCGCGTCTGTTTCATGGCAAACAACAATATCGGCGATGGGCTTTCCGGAGGCGATCGGATTTTTACTGAGTTTCTCAAGCGCTGGCGCGAGCGGGTTGAGTTGACTTTGGTGGGCTCGGAAGAGGCGGTGGAACTGGTTCGGAAACGGGTGGGGGATGGCGTTCGCCTGATTCAGTCGGACGTGAAGTCCACGGCCAGGGAGTCCAGTTTGCCGGCTCTTTTCGGGCATATTGTCAGGCGGGTTGCTTGCGGGTTTCGCGCGGTGCGGAAGCATATGGATGAGCTCCGGTCCTGCGATTGTGTGTATTCGGTTTCCGATTTTTATCCTGATTTTTTGCCGGCGCTGTGGCTCAAGCTCCGGTTCCCGTCGATCACCTGGGTGGCCGGTTATTATCTGTTTGCGCCGCCCCCCTGGGCTCCGGATACGCCCTATAAAAGGCGGCACTTCCTGCGAGGCTTGTTGTATTGGCTGATGCAACGCCCATCGTATTGGCTGGTCAAGCGATATGCGGATGTGGTCTTTGTGACGAGCGAACCGGATGTGCCGTGGTTTGTGACCCGGCGTCGGAGCGTTGACCGGGTGATTGTGGTTCAGGGGGGTGTTGACATTGCGGCATCGGAAGCCTATTTGACGTCCGGACAGGTTGTTCCGGTGGCGCAACGGCGGTATGATGCGTGTTTTGTCGGCCGATTCCATTTCCAGAAAGGGGTGCTGATTTTGCCTGGAATTTGGAAAAAGGTGTGCGAAAAACGCCCGACGGCCCGATTGGCGATGATTGGCATTGGACAGCTTGAGCCGGATATTCGGCGAAAAGTCGCCGACTTGGGGTTGGGCGGCAATATTGATTTTCTCGGTTTCCAAGATGGAACGGAGAAATTCGAGATCTTCAAGCAGTCCAAACTCATGCTGCATCCGGCCACGTACGACAGCGGAGGCATGGCAGCCGCCGAAGGCTTGGCGTGGGGTTTGCCGGGGGTGTCGTTCGATCTTGAGGCGCTCAAAACCTATTATCCCCAGGGGATGGTGAAAGCCCCGTGTTTCGATGAACAGGCGTTTGCCGAGGCTATACTTCGTTTGCTTGACGACGAATCTTTTTACAGGGAGCAGGCCGCTGCGGCGCATGCGTTGATTGTCGACGTCTGGGATTGGCGTAAACGGGCGGAGACTATCTTCAATCGACTGGCATTGAAGCCGAATGAAGGTGCGGCATGAAGCCATGTCCGGTTTGTGGCGGCGAAAAATTCGCGTTTCAATTTTCAAGTGGCAATCGACATGGCCGGCATGTGCAAAAGCCCGAGGCTACGTTTTCGGTTGTGGCCTGTGAAGCCTGCGGGTTAATGGGACTGGCGGATGTGGTGGCGGATGAGTCCTATTATCAAGCCTTCTACCCGCAGGGATACCACGAAGACCCATCGGATCATGGCTTTCTGGCTCGATTGTGGAGCGTGGTTGCGCGCTTCTGGTTAAAGCGAAAAATACAGGCAATCTGCCGTTTCGCCAAGCCGAAGGCTGAGCGCATCACGTTGCTGGACGTCGGGTGTGGGCCGGGGCATTTCCTGTCCCAGCTTGACCGGGCCAGATTTGATCCGCACGGGCTTGAGCCGGTGGGGGAAGCGGTCGAAGCGGCTCGCAAGAGAGGGCTGGATGTTTTCCAGGGTAATGTTCTGGTTACGCCGCTTGCCGATTCCACCTATGATGTCGTCACGCTGTGGCATGTGCTGGAGCATATTGATCGGCCCCATGTGGCGCTGGCTCGCATTCATGCGGCGTTGACTTCCGACGGGCTTATTGTGATAACAACGCCCAACACCCATTCTCGGGCTTGCCGGATAGGGAAGGCGGATTGGTTTCATCTCGATTCGCCGCGTCATCTGTCGCTTTTCAATGAGCGCAATCTGGTCCAGCTTCTTGCGAAAAGCGGATTTGAACCGGTGCTTCGGTCCTGGTTGCCGTTCGATTTTCCACTCGATCTTTACTGGAGCTTGCGGCGCCAGAGGTGGTTCCGACTGTTGCTTTTCCCCTTTTACCCGCTTTTGAAGTGTTTTGATCACGAGAATCTTCTGGTGATCGCCCGGAAACAATCAGCAACGAGGAGTGTTTGATGAAAGACGTCTTGCTGATCTCGCCCGCCACCCGGGCTTTCAACCATTATCGGCCACCGCTGGCGCTGATGTACCTTTCCGGTTATTTGAAGCGGCATGGTGTTGGCGCCAAGATCATTGACGTGATTCAGACCCACCAGATCCGTGACAAGCATTTTGGCGAGAACATGGCACGGTATCACCAGGAAGTGGAGGCCGAGACCCTTTCAAGGATCAGTCAGGCAAATGCGGATATTGTGGGCATTACCTGTTACACGCCGGAGCTTGATGAGGTAGAGAAGTTTGCCGCCCGGATCAAGGTGATCAAGCCCGGGATGACGATCATAGTGGGCGGGGTTCATCCAACATTGTATCCGGAGCATTTCGTCTATCCCTCGTCACCCTTTGATTTTGCCGTGATCGGGGAGGGAGAGGTAACGCTTCTCGACTTGGTCCAGAACATCCGGGCCGGGGTCACGGATTTTTCAACCATTCAGGGGATTGCGTTCCTGGACACAGGCACGGGGCGCATGGTGGTGAATACGCGCCGTCCACTGGCCGAGAATCTGGACGAAATCGCCTTCCCCGATTTTGCCGATCTGGATATGGATTATTATACCTCGGCGTCGCCGTATGCGATTCGGGGTGTGTTTACGCGGTCCTTTTACGTGTCTTCGTCAAGGGGGTGCCCGTCGTCCTGCACGTTCTGTGTGTCGAAAAAACTTCGTGATTATCATGGCATCCGGCATTATGCCCGGTTGCGATCGCCGGATTCGTTGATTCGCGAGATTGGTGAGCTCCGGCAGCGATATGGTATCGATTCGTTTTATTTCATTGACGACCTGTTTACGATGAGGAAGGAGAACGTTCGGCAATTTTGCGAACGGTTGAAGTCGGTCTCGCTTGGCCTGGTTTGGGGGTGTTCCTCGAAAGTCAACACGGTTGACTACGAGACGTTGCGGCTCATGCGGGAGGCGGGTTGCTTGCAGATCGATTTTGGTGTTGAGAAGGGGTCGGATGAGGCTCTGGCGAAGATCAAGAAAGGCATCTCCGTTGCACAGATCAAGCAGACGTTCCAGTGGTGCCGGGAGCTTGGAATTAGAACCTTTGCCAATATGTTGGTGAATACGCCAGGAGAGCAGGCCGGCGATCTGGATGACATTGTAAGATTGCTAAATGAGATAAAGCCGACGGTCGTCTCCGCCAACATATTCACGCCGTATCCGGGGTGTCAGATTTTTGATGAACGCGGAGCGTTGATTTCCCGTGCGGATTATCCGCTGCTCATGAAGGATTCGGCCGAGTTGATGCGCACCTTGCCGGCAAAGTTCAAGTTTTGCGATCACGCCGTTGATCTGCGTGGCTGGGTGAACGGGGTTATGCGCAATTTTAATCGCGTGGGCCCTAATTTACGGACTTTTTTCGACCGTCAGTATGTGGGAAGCATCTTGAGGTCTAAGCGGAAATCGAATTATATCAAACAGCTTTGGTTGTTGATTAGGGAATTTATCAACCAAAAAGCGTAGGGTGGAATGACTCGAAGTCATAGGACTATGTGGCGATGGCAGTTATGAAAGTCATGGCGCGGATTAAAGCGCGACTAGGTGATTTGTGGTGGTATACCCTTGTCATGGTCTGCGCGCAACGCTTTGGCGACGTCGTCAATATGTTCACTGGGCTCTGGCTGGTTCCACGGTATGTGCCACAGGCTGAGTTGGGTGCTGTGTTGCCCTTGCTTCAGGTGGGTAATGTGCTGGGTTTGCCCTTGATGATTGTCATGGGCCCGTTTGTGAAGTATCTCAATACGTATGCCACGCATGGGGAGTACGGCAAGGTCAAGTCCTTGTTGCGGGATGGGTGTGTGCTCGTGTTTTTGATGTTCCTGGGCGCCATGCTGTATGCCAGGGTGGTTTTGCCGCCGGTGTTCGAACGGATGCGAGTGGCGGAGGGTTCGCTGGGCCTGTTGATTGTGCTCTCTGGCGTCGTGGCGGCGTCGGCGCCGATAGCCACAACGGCGTTGCAGGGATTGAAAAAGTTCAGGATGATCACGTATGTTAATCTCGTCGGGGCGCCGCTTCGCCTGGCGGCGATGCTGGTATTCCTGCCGATTCGAGGGCTTTCGGGGTATTTTGTCGGGCAGACCCTGCCGACTCTCTTGGCCTTGGGCATGTCATTCTTTGGTTTGCGTCACGTTTTCAGCCGGAGTGTCAGGGCGGAGTCGTATTGGCGGACCGACGGAAAGCGAATGTTGGCTTACCTCGTGCCGTTTGGTGTTTTCGTGGTGTTGGGGGTCATGCAGGGCGCGGTTGAGACGTTCGTCATCCGCCATCGGTTGTCCGATCTGGAATCGGCGGCCTATTATATGATCTCGCGATTTGCCGAGGCGGGGGCCTACATGGGCTCGACCCTGATTTTTGTTTCCTTTCCGCTGATTGCCGAGCGGCATGAGAAAGGGCAGTCATCGGAGCATTTGCTGTGGCAGTCGATGGGCGGGACGTTGATCGTGGGGCTATTGCTGGCGCTGGTGTTCTATTATGTTGGGGCCTGGATTCTGGGCTGGAGTGAATTTTGGAGGCCTTACGCCGCGTATTCACCGACGATGGCCGTCTTGACGGTGGTCTTCGCTTTGCGACTGGCCACGGCCTGCTTCTTCAATCATGAGATGGCGTGTCATCGGTTTTCGTTCTTGCGTTATTATAGCGTGGTGCTTGTTGTGGAACTGGTGGTCCTTTACGGGTTGACAGGCTATCGGTTCTTTTCTCCATTAATCCCGCCAGCGTGGATGACGCTGGTGGAAGCCTTTAATCCCTGTCGGTTGCCTGTTGTTTTGGGTGTCATGCTGGTATTCACCCTGTTGCCCTTTGGCGCGGTTCTGGTTCACGCGTTGAGGCGCCCGGGCCAAGCTGGAGCAGGTGTTTCAAAACACGAGGATCCGAATGAATGAGATAAGGCTAAATCTGGGGTGCGGCGACAAAAAGATGATCGGATATCTGAATGTGGACGTTTGTGGTGAGCCCGATCTGCGGTGTGATCTTTCTCAATTCCCGTGGCCGTGGGCTGACAATTCTGTCGACGAGGTGTTTTCGTCGCACTTTCTGGAGCATGTGCAGGATTATGAAGGGACGATTCTGGAGATGCATCGCATCCTTAAACCAAACGGCGTTATCCATTTTCTTGTCCCGCATTTCCGGAATCCACTGGCGCAATGGAATTTGCACAAGTGGCAGTTCAGCATCTATACGCCAGACAGGCTTTGCCAGAAGCTGCCTTATCAATGGGGCGGGCGCCAGTTGTTTGAGAAAGAAAAATGTCGCATTAATTTTTCCTCCATCAGGCGTTCTGTTGGGCAGCCGCTTGGTGTAATTGCCAATGTGTTTCCGCTCTTTTGGGACTGGGCTGGGCTGCCGATTGATGAAGTTGAGTTTGTCGGGCGAAAGGTAAGTGTTTTGTCTTAAGAACTCTTGGCGCATGAGCGTGTCAGTGCCAGGAGTTTTTTTATGCCTCGTTTAACGACGGCGTTGCAGCGTCGCAGCTTGTTCGGGGTTCCAATATCATAAGAGCTCGTCCCCGTATAACAGCAGTTCGGGTATTTGTCTTTTAGATATTGCTCCTGGGGGTAATAACGCTCCGCGGCAACACTGCTGGACCAATGTTTGCAGGAAAACGGCATAATACGCGAAATGATTTTGTGGTTTTCGTTGGCTTGGATGCAGAAATCTTCAACGTATAGATCATAGGAGAGTTGCGGGTCGAAACGCAGTCCGGTACGTGAAATCAAGTCGGAGTGAACGATCAGGCATTGACAATCGAAGGTTTCGACCGGCGTTCCCATTTTCACGAAGGTTCCAAAACGTTGGGGCGCTGTGCCATCGCGCCTCGATTCGTTTACGACGCCGGCCAGTTTCCAGAGATAAAAGCAGCCAAAATAGATTTTTGTCCAGGTGCCGATGGGGCCGTAAAGGCAGGATTGGTCGGCGATTTCAAAATAGGGGGACAAGTCTTCTTGAATTTCAAAGTCTTCGTGACAGAATATGAGCCAGGCGGGCTTGGCGAAGTCATAGGCGTCAAGAAAGCGATTGTATTGGATGGAAATATAGGTGTTGTCGGCTTGGTTGTCGATAGCGTGGAGTCTATAGCCGTTGACATGGGGGTTGTTGGCTAGGCATCGGGTATACATGGAGGGATCACGGATTACCGAGATGCAAACAACTTCAGGTTTAGCGGCTTGGTGCAGCATAGCTGAGAAGTCCTTGTTCCGCGCACAGCTCGTTTTGCAGTCGTTGGGTCCGGCCGAGGGTTGATCGTTGATGACCGTTGACAAGATTGCCCAGACAACACACAATAACAAGAAAATTGTGGGTTTCGAAAGACGTGCATTTGAGAAACAGGATAACTTGTTGCCATGTGTAATTTTATCAAGACGGAGCTTGATGGGGTTTTTGTTGTCGAACTTCTTCCGGTTTTCGATCCGCGAGGCGGGTTCGAGCGTGTTTATTGCAAAAAGGAGTTTTTGCATGCCGGACTGGATGCGGATTTTGTCCAAATCAATCATTCGTTTAATACAAGAGCGGGTACTTTTCGGGGTTTTCATTATCAAGTTCCACCGGCCTCGGAGTCTAAGCTGATCCGTTGTGTGGTTGGTAAAGCCTATGACGTTGTTGTCGATCTTCGCGCCGGATCTCCCACGTTTCTCAAGTGGATCGGGGTTGAACTTGATGACCGGAAGGGTCGGATGATTTATATCCCCGAGGGGTGTGCGCACGGGTTTATAACATTGACCGATAACACCCAGTTGATCTACCATCATACCGGTTATTACACGCCAGAGTGCGAGGCGGGGGTTTCATTCCTTGATCCAAGGATTGGGGTGCAGTTGCCACGGGAAATTGCGGTCATATCTGATAAGGACAGGGGTTTTCCGGCGTTGAGCAGTCACTTTGCCGGAATAGATACGGGGGGCACATCGAAGATGAAATGCCGGTTCTGTGCGAATGAGCTGAATTATGAATTTGTGGATCTCGTTAATGCGCCGCCTTCCAATTCCTTTTTGACCTCGGCGGAGTTGATGAGTCCCGAGGTTTTTTATCCGTTGAAGCTGTATTTTTGCGAGAAATGTTTTCTCGTGCAAATTGACGAACATAAAAAAAGTAATGAAATATTTTCGAGTGATTATTTGTATTTTTCCTCTTACTCCACGAGTTGGCTTGCTCATGCAAAGAAATATGTCGAGAGAATGATTGAGCGATTTGGGTTCGATCGCACTTCACTTGTGGTCGAAATCGCCTCGAATGACGGCTATCTGCTTCAATATTTCAAGGAACGAGCCATTCCCTGTGTGGGGATCGAACCGTCTGCGGGAACGGCCAAAGTTGCCCGGGAAAAAGGCATTGAAACCGTCGAGGTCTTTTTCGGGAAATCGACTGCGGTGGACTTCGCGAAAGCCCGGCGAAAGGCCGATTTGATTATCGGCAACAATGTGCTGGCGCATGTGCCCGACATTAACGACTTTGTCGGTGGCATTCCGCTACTCCTTGCTGACCGCGGGATTGTCACAATGGAATTTCCTCACCTGATGCAGATGGTGGAGCAGACGCAATTTGATACGATTTACCATGAGCATTTTTCGTATCTTTCTTTTCTGACGGTTTCCGCGATATTCGCGCGCCATGGGCTCGCCATATTCGATGTGGAAGAACTCCCGACGCACGGCGGTTCGCTCAGGGTTTTCGCCCGTCATGCGAAGGACGAGTCGAAGCCGGTATCCGCCGCCGTTGAACGGCTTTTGTCCCGGGAACGTTCTTTCGGGATGAATAAAATCACTTACTACGAGGGGTTTCAGGAGAAAGTCGTCAAGATCAAGCTTGATCTCCTGCGGGCCCTTATCGATGCGCGTTCGGCGGGCAAGACCACGGTGGGTTACGGTGCTGCCGCAAAGGGGAACACGCTTATTAATTATTGCGGCATTAAGAAAGATCTCCTGCGATATGTTGTGGATGCTTCTCCGCATAAACAAGGCCGGTTCCTTCCTGGCAGTCATATTCCCGTTGTTCACGAAGATAACATCAGGCGAACAAAGCCGGATTATGTCCTGATCCTTCCGTGGAATATCCGCCATGAAATTGTTGAACAGCTCGGGTATATCCGGGAATGGGGCGGAAAATTTGTTGTCGCGATTCCCCAACTCACCCTGATATGAAGAATGTGCTTGTTACTGGTGCTGGCGGTTTCGTTGGGACTCATGTTGTTTCGGCTCTTTTGCGATCCGGGTATGAAGTCCATGCGGTGGATATTCTTGAGCCGTCTCGCCGGGAAATTGGTGTGTCGTATCATCAGGTCGATCTTTTTGATCATGCCGCCGTTAGGGGGTTGCTTTCCCGGCTTAAGCCGAACCATTTGGTCAGCTTGGCGTGGACGACAACCCATGGCACGTATTGGACGAGTCCTTCCAATCTCGATTGGACTGGTGCCACGCTACAGCTTGCCAGAGTTTTTCGGGAACTGGGCGGGGTTCGTTTCGTCGGGGCCGGAACATGCGCTGAATATGATTGGGAGGGCGCATCGCCGTATTCAGATCATAATTCTCCATGTAAACCGAAAACGCTGTATGGCGTATCTAAACTGGCAACATTTCGAATCCTTGAGTCGTTTGCGAAGACCACCGGGCTGTCTTTTGCCTGGGGGCGGGTTTTCTTTCTTTTTGGGGCTGGCGAAGGGCCGAAACGTTTAGTCCCTTTCGTTCTCTCTAATCTCTTAGCCGGTTCCCCGGCGGGTTGTAATAACCCCGATTTGGCAAGGGATTTCCTGCATGTTTCGGATGTGGCACGGGCCTTTGTCGCGTTGCTCGATTCTAAAGCGGAAGGCGCGGTTAATATTGCATCGGGTAAGGCGACGACTCTCGGGGATCTTGTCGTGATGCTCGGCGAAGCGGCCGGCAGGCCTGATCTCGTTCAGTTTACGTCGTCGGGGCAGGGGAATGAACCGGCCGCAATTGTGGCTTCGGTGTCCCGACTCAGGAGTGAAACATCGTTCCGCCCAGCGCTTACACTGGAGGATGCTGTTCGTCAGACGGTACAGGACTATCGGAATAAGCTGAAGGAGGTGTGCCCTTCATGAAGATAAGCATCCTGATTCCGACCTACAATGGTGCAAAGACAATTGGCGAAACAATTCGAAGCATCCTGCCCCAGAGTCATTCTGATTTTGAGATTATCATAGAGGACAATGCGTCAACTGATGGGACAGGGGCAGTCGTCGCCCGGGTTGCTGATCCGCGGATCAGGTATTTTTGCAATGCCACGAATCTGGGTGTGGCAAGAAACATGATGGAAGGTGCCAAACGGTGTACGGGAGAAATCCTTTATCTTTTCGGGTCGGACGATATCCTGGGACGGGATGCCCTTAAACGGGTTGACGCGGGGTTTCGTGAGCATCCGGACGTTGGTGCCATGACCACGGCGCGCTATGGGTTCAAGGGCAAGATCGAACCTGCCAATGTCATGTATGATCCTCCGGATTTTGATCATGACACACGGGTTACCATAGAGTCCGATCCGATGCTTATTGAAAGAATTCTAGGAAATGTCGGTCAGATATCGGGTATGGCATTTCGTCTTGATATGATGAAAACCGGTTTTTTTTGCAATGAGTGGTCCGGTCATATCCATCCTTTCTTTGCGATTCTTCGTGAGCATCCGGTCCTTTTCTTGAAGGACTACAATGTAATCCTCCGCACGGAGTCGAGTTTTGCTCGAGATCGGCGGTCCCCCATCTACCGCCAATCCCCGACCCACGCCTGGATTGAGATGGTTGAGATGGTCCTCGCCGGGCCGCGTTATGACCGTGTTAGGGGGTCGCTCATCAACAAGCTTGCCTGTAAATATCAGGGGCTTGTCCAAATTGCGATTTTCGGGGACTTCCGGTTTCTGCTGCGCGAGTTATGGTTATTTGTCAAATATCGACCGTCAAACATGCTTTCTCCACGCTTCTGGTTTTATTCGCTGGTGACCATTATTTTGCCTCGTGGTGCACTCTACCGGATTGTTGAATGGTACAAAAATCAGATATCGATTCCGGCGCTGTTGAAAATTGATCGAAAAATCGAATATGATTTTGCGGAAGATTACTAAGCCGACTTGGCGTTTGGCGTTTTTCGGGTGTGCTAGGAGTTCGTTATCACGCCTTGCCAGATGAGGCGTGTTTTGATATTTTTATACTCATTATGAAGAGTAAAGCAGCTAATCAGGCTCGAGGAGAAATGCCGCCGCTGATGATCTTGTGCGGGGGCAAGGGAACGCGCTTGAGGGATGTGACGGAACTGCTTCCCAAGCCCATGGTGCCGATTGGCGAACAGCCCATTGTGTGGCATATCATGCGCAGTTACGCCGCGTTCGGGGTCAACCGGTTTATCCTTTGTCTCGGTTATAAGCGCGATTGTTTTGTCGATTATTTCCTGAATTTCCATGCTTATGCGTCGGACGTCACCGTGCAACTTGGCCGGCACCACGGCATTACCTATCATGACGAGGCGGTGGAGGCCGACTGGGAGGTCACGCTGGCGAATACGGGTATTGACACCATGACGGGGGGGCGTGTGGCCATCGCCGCCAAGCATTTACGGGAAACCGATACGTCGTTTTTTCTGACCTATGGAGATGCCGTTTCGGACATCGACATTGCGGCCTCGTTGGCGTTTCACCGGCGCAGCGGCAAGTTGATTACGGTCGCGGCGGTTCATCCCGAGGGGCGGTTTGGTGAAATGCGACTCAAGGATGGGTGTGTGCACGGGTTCGAGGAAAAGCCGTCCCGCGTTGAAGGGTTCATCAATGGCGGGTTCATGGTGCTTGAGAAGGCCTTTGTGTCCCGGTACCTGGCCATAGACAAAGATTTGTTTTTCGAGCAAGCGCCGATGCGGCGGGCCATGGCGGATAATCAGATGGCCGCCTATCCGCACGAAGGTTTCTGGCAGTGCATGGACACGCCCCGTGAATATCAACTGCTGAATGATTTATGGAAAAGCGGGTCTGCTCCGTGGACGGCTCGATGGCAACCGGACGCGACGGTATGAACTTTCCGGCTTTCCGTGACAAACGCGTTTTGCTAACCGGGCACACCGGATTTAAAGGCTCCTGGTTGGCCTTGTGGCTTCACCGGTTAGGCGCGAACGTGCATGGTTACTCGTTGCCGCCTCCGACCGAACCGTCCAATTACGCGCTTTCGAAGGTGCGGAACGTTTTGGCGGATGAAACGATCGGGGATATTCAAGACCGGGGCCTCTTGACCCGGACTCTTGCCGCGTTCAAGCCGGATGTCATTTTTCATCTGGCGGCCCAGCCGCTGGTGCGCGACAGCTATGCCATGCCCTTCGAGACGTTTGAGGTGAACGTGATGGGCACGGCCAGCCTGCTGGATGCGGTGCGCGAGTTGAACCGGCCCTGTGCTGTTGTTTGCATTACAACGGACAAATGTTACGAAAATCGTGAGCAGGTCTGGGGCTATCGCGAGTGCGATCCGATGGGTGGGCACGACCCTTATAGCGCCAGCAAAGGGGCGGCCGAAATCCTGATTGCGTCCTATCGGCGTTCATTCTTTAATCCAGCGGAACTGCACCGGCATGGCGTGCAAGTGGCATCGGCACGTGCGGGCAATGTGATTGGCGGCGGCGACTGGGCACGTGACCGGATTGTGACCGATATGGTGGCGGCGCTAATGGAAGGCCGTCCTGTATCGGTGCGCAATCCGCATGCGATCCGCCCGTGGCAGCATGTGCTGGAACCGCTTTCCGGGTATTTGGCATTGGCTTCGGCCATGTTGGGAAAGGCGGATGCCAAATGGTGTGAAGGCTGGAATTTCGGTCCTGTTTCCGGGTCCGAGATGCCGGTGGGGAAGTTGGCGGATGCTTTTGTGAAAGCGTGGGGAAAGGGTGAGTGGGTGGATCAAAGCACGCCCAACCAGCCCCATGAGGCCTCCATTCTCCGGTTGAGCATTGAAAAAGCCGGGTGGTTGCTCGGCTGGCGCCCCCGGTGGACGTGCGAAGAGATGGTGGAGAAGACCGCCCGGTGGTATCGAAGCGTGCTGTGCGAAGGGGGCGATGCCCGGAAAGCGTGCGAGGCGGATATTGGGGAATATGAGAAAAAACAGGTTTTAAAGCCTGGGTGAAGAAGAAGAGACCACTACGAAACACGCGGAAGGCGCGAAAACCGGTTGGTTGAAGAAGAGACCACTACGAAACACGCGGAAGACGCGAAAACAGGTTGGTTAAAGAAGAAGCCACTACGAAACACGCGGAAGACGCGAAAACAGGTTGGTTGAAGAAGAGACCACTACGAAACACGCGGAAGACGCGAAAACAGGTTGGTTGAAGAAGAAGAGACCACTACGAAACACGCGGAAGGCCCGAAAATGGGAGTTGATCTTCTATTTAAAGAGGAAAGTTATCAGATTATCGGAGCTTGTTTCGAGGTCTATAAGGACAAGGGAAGTGGTTTTCTGGAGGCCGTTTATCAGGAATGTTTGGCTATTGAGTTTGCTGATCGAGGGGTTAGGTTTGTTGAGCAATCCAGGCTTAATCTTGAGTACAAGGGGCGGGTGCTTCGATTAACCTATGAGCCCGATTTTCTTTGCTTTGACAAGATTATTCTCGAAATTAAGGCTGTAAAGAATTTGGCAGATGAACATCGAGCCCAGGTCATCAATTACTTGAAAGCAACCGACAAAAAGCTGGGTTTATTAGTCAATTTCGGGCACTATCCCATGATCGAACATGAAAGGTTTGTCAATCAGAGTTCTCGCGCTTCGCGGTCAGACGTTTCGTGTTTTTCGCGTGTTTCGTAGTTAACAGATGGGGCTGGTTGAGGTAATGCGGAATGTTGTAGAATTTCGCTTCGTCACAATCAGGTGAAGAAGGGCTTGCATGATGTCAGCGGAACAATTGAAAGCGGAAATTCTGGCCAAAGTGGCGGAGTATTACCACCAGGTTCATGAGCCTGCCCAGAGCAAGCCGTTTGTGCCCGGCCAGTCCCGCATCAACTATGCCGGGCGCGTGTTTGACGAACGCGAAATGGTGAACCTGGTCGACTCGTCGCTCGATTTCTGGCTGACATATGGCGACTACTCCCGTACCTTTGAGAAACGGCTGGCTGATTATCTCGGCGTTCGATGGGCGCTTCTGGTCAATTCCGGCTCATCGGCCAATCTGCTGGCCTTCATGGCCCTTACGTCGCCGCTGCTTCAAGATCGGCAGATCAGGCGAGGGGATGAAGTCATCACGATCGCGTGCGGTTTCCCGACCACCGTCGCACCGATCATCCAGTATGGTGCCGTGCCGGTATTTCTCGATGTCGATCTGGCCACCGCCAACATTGATGTTTCCCGGCTTGAGTCCGCCGTGTCGTCAAAAACAAAAGCGGTCATGCTGGCGCATACGCTGGGCAATCCCTTTGACGTCCGAGCGGTCAAGGCCTTTTGCGACAAGCATGCCCTGTGGCTGATCGAAGACAACTGCGACGCGCTGGGGAGCCGTGTGGACGGGATGCTTACAGGCGCCTTTGGGGATATCGGCACCTCCAGTTTCTATCCGCCTCATCACATGACCATGGGGGAGGGCGGGGCGGTCTACACGAACAACCCCGTGCTTCGTAAAGTCATGTTTTCGCTCCGCGACTGGGGCCGCGATTGTTGGTGTGACAGCGGTGTTGACAACACATGCCGCAAGCGGTTTTCAACCCAGCACGGGTCTCTTCCGTTTGGCTATGACCACAAATACGTCTATAGCCATTTCGGTTATAATCTTAAAGCGACGGACATGCAGGCGGCCATTGGGTGCGCCCAGCTCGACAAGCTTCCGGGGTTCATCGAGAAGCGAAAAGAGAATTTTCGTGTCCTTTATGAGGGCTTGAAAGACGTTGATTGGCTGCTGATGCCACAGTGTATATCCGGTTCCGATCCATCCTGGTTCGGCTTCCTGATGACCCTCAAAGACGGTGCGCCAGTCACCCGCAATCAATTGGCCGAACATCTGGAGCGGCAACATATCCAGACGCGCAATTTGTTTGCAGGCAACCTCTTGCGCCATCCTTGTTTTGATAGCTTAAAAGAGGGGATTGATTACCGTATTGCGGGTGCCTTGACGAATACGGACAAGATTATGAATGACAGTCTTTGGGTTGGTGTCTATCCGGGGATGGACCGTGAACGGCTGACGTATATGATCAATACAGTCCGGCTACGCTTTTCCGTTTAGGGTGATGGTTAATCAACGAATCGTGGGTGTTTCAGGCGATGACAGTTGCTGAATATATTGCGAGTGAACTTTTCCGGCGTGGAATAGAACGTGTGTTCGAGGTCACGGGCGGAATGATCACGTATCTGCTAGATGCCCTGCATCGTGATGGGCGAGTTCAGATTGTTTCCCTTCATCATGAGCAATCTGCGGCGATGGCGGCTGACGCCTACGGGCGGTTGACTGGAAGGCCGGGTGTGGCGATGGCTACCAGCGGGCCTGGCGCGATTAACCTGCTGACCGGAATAGCCGGATCCTATTTTGACTCGACGCCGACGGTGTTTATCACGGGACAGGTCAATCGTAACGAGCAACGAGGTGAAAAGGGTATTCGTCAGCAAGGCTTTCAAGAGACCGACATTGTGAGTATGGCGCATGCCGTCACTAAGGGGTCTTGGATCGTTAATGATCCCGCTTTGCTGCCCGCCACGTTGGATGCGGCCTTTCGGTTAGCGGTGGAGGGGCGCCCGGGTCCGGTATTGTTGGACATTCCCATGGATGTGCAACGGCAGGAAATGAGCGGGATGCCGGTTGTTTGTGTTCCACCTGGATCAATACAAAAACCAGCACTCCTATCTCGATCCCTTGCGAAAGAGGTCCTGTCTGCCTTGGTGTTGGCTGATCGTCCTCTCATCCTGGTGGGTGGGGGGGTCCGCGCGGCCGGGGCGGCCGAACATTTTCGGGCGTGGTCGCAGCGCATCGGCATCCCGGTGGTGTATTCGCTTATGGGGGTTGATGTGTTGCCGTCCGGCAGTCCGATTCGGGTTGGACTGGTTGGAACCAATGGTAATCGCTGGGCTAACAAGGCCATGGTGGAAGCGGATGCCATGCTTGTTTTAGGATGCCGCCTCGACGTGCGGCAGACGGGGTCGAATATAGACGGTTTTTCGGGTCAACGGATTTTCCATGTGGATTGCGTCGAGGAGCAGATCAACAATCGGATAAAAGGTAGTGTGCCGATTGTTGCAGGCATTCTCGATTTCCTGGTTGCTGCAGAGGAGGTGACGAGTTCGATCGCCTGGCCGAATAGGCGGGAGTGGTCAGCTCGAATTGATCGGTGGTATCGACATCGAACGGATTGCGACGAGTTTGAAAAGGATATTCCGCTGAATCCCAATTGGGTTGTGCGAGAGTTGACACGCGCAATTCCTTCTGTTCGAGTGATTGTGACGGATGTCGGTCAGAATCAACTATGGGCCGCGCAGTCGGCTTGTGTGGGTGACGATCAACGATTCCTTACGCCCGGAGGTTTGGGGGCAATGGGTTTTGGATTGCCGGCTGCCATTTCAGCAGCCATGACGTCCGGCGAAACGATACTGTTTTCTGGAGATGGTGGATTTCAGATGAATATCCAGGAACTTCAGAGCGTGGTTCACCATGCCTTGCCGTTGCGCATGGTGGTGCTGAACAATCAGTCGTTAGGAATGGTGCGTCAGTTTCAAGATGCTTATCTTGAGGGTCGCTATCAGTCAACAGTATGGGGTTACTCGGCGCCGGATTTCGAAAAAGTGGCGACTGCCTATGGTGTGCCGTCCAAAACCATCTCTAAAACCGAGGAATTCAGCGCGGCCTTAGCGTGGATGAGAAAGCAGAAGGCGTCGTGTCTTTTGCAAGTCATGGTGGATTCAGCAATTGACCTTAATCCGAAAGTCAAGTTCGGCAACCCCCTTTCAAATATGGACCCGGCAGTCGATTTTGATGTTGGCCCATGATGGAAAGTCGTTTCTTGTTTTCCGAGCCAGTCTTAGTTGATGTAGATGTGCAAAACGAGCTGAGATGGAATGTAGTCTTTTTGATATTGGGTGGGAGGAGAACATCCGGGTATGACTTTGGCGAAAACAAAGGTTGCCATTATCGGCACAGGCAATATCGGCGCGGATTTGTTAGTAAAAGTTCGCCGCAGTTCATTCCTGGAATGTTCTTTATTTGCAGGACGCAGTCTTGACTCAGCGGGCATGCGATTCGCTGCTGACCTGGGTGTTCGCGTCACCGATCAATCGATTAAAGCGATTGTCGGCGATCCGGGGTGTTGCGACATTGTTTTTGATGCGACATCCGCCAGCATTCATCAGGAACACGCTCCGATATTAAAGGGACTTGGTAAGTTCGCGATTGATTTAACGCCCTCTAAAATTGGATCCATGTGCATCCCTGTGATCAATCGAGAAGCGTGTTTGATAGAGTCAAATGTGAATCTTGTAACTTGCGGGGGGCAGGCCACGGTTCCGATTGCCTTTGCGATTAGCCAGGTTCATCCGGATGTTGAATATATTGAAGTTGTTTCCAGTATTTCGTCTCGGTCTGCCGGTCCCGGTACGCGTGCTAATATCGATGAGTTTACGCAGACCACCAAGGATGCCCTATTATTTTTTACCGGTGTTCCCCATGCGAAGACAATTATCATTCTCAATCCGGCTGAACCGCCCATCCTCATGCGCAACACAATTTATTCGATTATCCCGAAGCCGGATCTTGACGCTCTCCGTTTAGCGGTTAAGCGTATGGAGAAACGGATTCAAGAGTATGTTCCAGGATACAAGGTGATCATGGACCCTGTTTTTGAGAACGGACGTGTTACGATCATGGTTCAGGTGACTGGTTTGGGGGATTATCTTCCGCCCTATTCCGGAAATCTTGATATTATTACATGTGCGGCCGTTCATGTTGCCGAGGCGTTCGCGAAAAAGAAACAGAAAGGCGGGCATGAATAAGCTTCGTTTTTTCGATGCAACTTTGCGCGATGGCTCTCATGCGAATGCTCATCAGATAACGACTGATTGTATCAGCCGGTATTGTCAAGCCGTGGACGATGCCGGCTTATATACGGTTATTGTTGGCCATGGTAATGGTCTTGGGGCCAGTTCATTGCAAGTAGGTCTGTCGTTGCATACGGAAGCGGAGATGCTGGCAGCGGCTAAGCCGAATCTGAAAAAAACTCGATTAGGTGTATATTTAATTCCTGGATTTGGCACGATTCATGATCATATCGCTCCGGCCATTGCCCAGGGGATACAGCTTGTAAAAGTCGGTTGCCATTGTACGGAAGCGGATGTTACCAAGCAGCACATTGAATATGCGAGCACTCACGGGGTTGAGGCATACGGTGTTCTGATGATGTCTCATATGGCGGAGCCTGAACGCCTGCTGGCAGAGGCGAAGAAAATGCAGTCCTATGGGGCCCTTGGCGTGATTCTGATGGATTCTGCCGGCGCCTTATTGCCCAAGCAAGTTTCCGAGCGAGTCAAGCGGATCGTGGCTGAATGCGGGATGGCGGTTGGATTTCATGCCCACAACAACATGGGCCTGGCGGTTGCAAATACGCTTGCCGCAATTGATTCCGGGGCGCTTATTGTTGATGCTACCTTGCGTGGACTGGGGGCCGGGGCCGGGAACTGTCAGGTCGAGGTTCTCTGCGGCGTTCTCCAGAAAATGAATATCGATACTGGGCTGGATTTTTATCGGTTATTGGATGTTTGTGACTCAATTGTCACACCTTGCTTGCAAAAAAAGCCAACGGAAATAACATCGCTTAGTCTCGTGGGTGGCCTTTCTGGTGTCTTTAGCGCTTTTACCGAGCACATCAAAAAAGCGGCGATTCGTTTTGACGTCGATCCTCGAGATATCTTTGTCGAACTCGGCAAACGGAAAGTGGTCGGTGGTCAGGAAGACATGATTGTGGATGTGGCCATGAACCTTGCGCAACGTACGCGTAAGGACGACGTCTCGTTTCTAATGGAATCTTTGCTTTAGTTTTCTAACGGATGAGGTTTCACATGATGGTATCGGATTACATCTTCGATTTTCTTCAACGTAAAGGTGTCGATACGGCGTTTATGGTTTCAGGGGGGCAGGCCATGTTCCTTGTGGACTCCCTTGGCCGGCATCCGGCGATTCGAACCATTTGTACGCATCATGAGCAGTCTGCCGGCATGTCAGCTGATGCCTATGCCCGACTCACGGGGAAACTAGGAGTGGCCCTTGTTACCGCAGGCCCTGGAAGCGTGAACATTATTAACGGGTTGGTCGGAGGGTGGACGGACTCCGCCCCGATGATGGTTATTTCAGGTCAATCCGCTTTGTCTTGTGTTAATTATCAGGCGAAAAGTGGAATTAGGCAATACGGAATTCAGGGGATCCATATTCAGCCGTTCGTGGAAAAGGCGACGAAGTTTTTCGTGACGGTTGATGACCCGGCGAAAATCCAATATTACATGGAGAAGGCTTACTATCTTGCGACAAACGGGCGTCCAGGACCGGTTTGGATTGATGTGCCGCTGGACGTGCAACGAATGGAGGTGCCGGAAAAACTCCTTTATCCCTACCATCCGGAAAGAAACGTGACTACGCCTGCGATCCCGCAAGAGAAAATTATAAAAACGTGGGAATTCCTCAAGAACGCCAGCCGCCCGCTTATCATCGCTGGACAGGGAGTGCGTATTGCTCAGGCGGACCGGGAGTTGCGAACCCTGATCGAGACGTTTAACATTCCGCTGATTACTACCCGGCTCGCCATCGATCTCATTGAATCCGAACACCGGCTTTATGTCGGACGTCCTGGCAACTACGGCGAACGCGCCGCTAATTTCGCCGTCCAGAACGCGGACTTTATCCTGGCGATTGGGAGTCGCCTTTCAACGGCTTCCGTGGGGCACGATTCCGCAAGTTTTGGGAAGCATGCTGTCAAAGTCGTCGTCGACATCGACCCCAAAGAACTGGACAAGCCCGGCGTTTCCATGGACCTTAAAATAAACGGCGATGCGAAATCATTCATGACGTCCTTGCTCGCAACCGCCGTTTCCGGGCAAATGCAAGATACGACTTCCTGGGTCTCGTTGTGCAACGAATGGAAGCGTAATTACCCCGTCGTTCTTCCCGAATACAAAAACGAAAAACCGGTCAATTCCTATTATTTCACGGAGCGGTTATGTGAGAAAACCGGGAGCGGCGACGTGGTGCTTGTCGACACGGGGTCGTGTTTTCATGTCGCGTGTCAGGCGTGGAAAGTCAAGAAGGGGCAACGGTTTTTAACGACGGGCGGCCTTTCTTCGATGGGTTACTGGGTCGCGGGACTCGGCGCGTGCGCGGCCAATCACTATCGCAGGACAGTCGTCATTACCGGTGACGGAAGCCTCCAGATGAACCTTCAGGAGTTGGCGACCATTAAGCATAATAATATGCCAATCAAGGTGATCATATTTAACAATAATGGGTATTTGCTCATCCGGCAGACACAGCGTAATTTCATGGATGGCAGGCTTTTTGGGGAGGGGCCCGAAACCGGTGTCTGGTGCCCCGATTCCCTCCGAATCGCTGACGCCTATGGAATTAAAGGGGTGAGGATAGATTCGGTCGATGACTTGGATGCTAAAATCGACGAGGTCCTTGCGTTCGACGGTCCGGTCGTGTGCGATGTGATGACCCCTGAATGGCAATTGCTGGTTCCACGCGTGTCCTCGGAAAAGCTGGCTGACGGCAGGCTTGTTTCCAGAAAATATGAAGACATGTTTCCGTATTTGTCAGAGGCGGAGTTGAAGCGCAATATGATTTCCGAATGCCCGACATGATGGTCCTTTCCTTGTCGTTGACTTGTAATTATTCGGACGACGATTCGGCATGCACAATACAATTATGACAGACGACCGAATTGAGATTGAGGCGCGATTGCGGCCTTTTTGTGCTGAATTTCATGGCCGGCGAATTTTCCTGACCGGAGGAACGGGTTTTTTCGGAAAATGGCTATTGCATAGCTTCCTGATGTTAAGACAGTCATGCAAGCGTAAGCCCTTCATGACCGTGCTTTCACGTGATCCTAGTGGATTTCTTCATGCTAATCCGGAATTTCATGGGATTTCCGGGTTGGAAATAGTTGCGGGAGATATCAGGACATTTAGCCTCCCTGATTTTCGAACTTTCGATTTTGTCATTCATGGTGCGACGGCGGCCAGTGCCAAATTGGAGCAGGACAATCCAGAGGAGATGTTTTCCGTTATTACGGACGGGACTCGGCGTGTGCTTGAATTTGCCACGCAGCGCTCGGCAACGCGTTTCCTGTTTGTCAGTTCGGGTGGTGTTTACGGGCCTCAGCCGTTGTCGTTAAATCATGTTCCAGAAACGTACACAGGCACGCCCACGACAGCCTATGGAAAAGGAAAGAAGGAATCCGAGGATCTCTGTCTTAAGGAGTCCGCAGGTAATTTTGATTGTGTTATTGCCAGACCATTCGCCTTTGTGGGACCGCATCTTCCACTGGATGCTCATTTCGCGATCGGAAATTTCATCCGGGACTGCCTGGAAGACCGGCCCATCGTCATTCAAGGCGACGGGACGCCGTTGCGTTCTTACCTCTACGCTGCCGACTTGGCAGAATGGCTGTGGACTATTTTGTTACGCGGCGAGCATGCTAGAGCCTATAATGTCGGGTCAAGTGCAGCTATTTCCATTGGCGAGTTGGCCCATCTTGTCCGTGAGTGTGCGGGAACACAGAATGAAATTATTGTTTGCGGGAAGAAAAGTGAAGGAGCATTGCCGGCGCGGTATGTGCCGTCGGTTGATCGTGTGAGAAACGAGCTTGGCTTGTGCCAGCGATATTCGCTTCCGGATTCTATTCGCCGGACCATAGCCTGGCATCGAGCGTTGCAAGTAAAAGGGGTGTTGCGATGAAGATGATCAGTGTTGTCTCGAGTTGTTTCAATGAAGAGGGTAATCTCAGGGCGTTTTACGACCGGATCCTTGCGGTGTTTGCGCAGTTGCCTGGTTATACGTATGAAATCATTTTGGCTGATAACTGTTCGACGGATCATAGCCGCGATATTCTTCGTGCATTAGCCGCTAAAGACACCCAGTTCAAAGTGATTATGAACGCGAATAATTTCGGGCATATTCGTTCCCCTTTCAATGCGATGTTGCAAGCTTCGGGTGATGCCGTGGTTCTGATGTGCTCTGATTTGCAGGAGCCGCCTGAGATGATTCTGGAGTTTGTCAAACAGTGGGAGGCCGGATACCAGGTTGTCTGCGGCGTGAAACCGAAAAGTCGCGAGAACCCCGCGATGTTTAAATTACGCCGATTTTACTACTGGTTGCTGGCGAGTTGCTCGGAAACGCCTCAAATCCAGAATTTTACCGGTTTTGGGCTTTATGACCGCAAGGTCATTACGGCCGTTAAAAAGTTCAACGAACCCTATCCGTATTTCAGGGGACTCGTCAGCGAGATCGGGTTCAAGCGGATTGAGGTGCCCTTTACCCAGGCTGCACGCAAGCACGGGAAGACGAAGAATAATTTTTTGACCTTGTACGACATGGCCATGACCGGCTTTGTCAATCACACCAAACTGCCGCTTCGCTTGGCCTCGTTTTTCGGGTTTCTCCTGGCGTTTTTGAGCTTACTTGTGGCCGGTGGGTATTTCGTTTATAAGCTGCTTTATTGGCAGACGTTTAATCTGGGACTCGCGCCGATCGTGATTGGATTGTTTTTCTTTGCCTCAGTGCAGCTGATTTTTATTGGTGTTATTGGCGAGTACATTGGCGCCATCTGGACGCAAGTCAAGAATAAGCCCTTGGTGATCGAAGACGAGCGGATTAATTTTGATGAGTAGCTTCCTTCGTTATCTTCTGGTTGGCGCCTGGAATACCGTCTTTGGCATGGCGGTCTATGCCGCTCTATATCGTTGGCTGGGGGGGCATGTTCACTATCTCGTCCTGCTCATACCCTCGAACGTTTTAGCCATCACCAACGCCTATGTCTGCTACAAGCTCTTCGTCTTTAAGACGCAGGGGAATGTCCTTCGCGAGTACTTCCGGTGTTATCTTGTCTATGGGGCCACCATGCTCGCCGGCGCCGCCTTAATGACGGGGCTTGTTGAGTGGCTCCGCCTTCAGCCTATTGTGGCCAATTGCATCTGTGTTGGAGTAACAACGATTGCCAGCTATTTGGCGCATCGTAATTTCTCGTTTAAATCCGGGCAGGAATCCACAGGTGGAAACGAGAAAGCCTGTCCATGAAAAACAAACCCATACTTCTTTTAGTCGTTGTGTCTCTGTTGACCCTGGTTTGTCACCTTTCCACGGTGAAATATTACCCGCTTTCCTGGCTGGATGAGGTTGACATTATTGAAATAGGACGCATTTCAACGTATGACCAGAATCCTGTTTGGTCTCTGCATCTTAGGCCCACCTGTCCAGTTTTGCCGCCAACCCCGTTCATTCATTATCTAGGAGGGTTTGTTCAAGAGACTCTTTATCGAGGCACAGGAAGCTATGTCGTTCCGAGGTGCTTTGCCATGGCGGGTCTTCTATTTGCCGTGGCGTTTTTCTTTCTTTGGTTAAGGCGAAAAGGATTTCCAGAATGGATCTGCTTGTTTTCTGCGTTGTTGTTGTTGTCGGACACCAACGTCACGGTGGGGGCACATTGGTATCGGTTGGATATGTGGGTTATGGGGCTTTCTTTCCTCAATGCGTTGCTAGTCTTGCGTTGTGCCGGGAAGGATGAATCAGCGCAACTGAAGACGCTCGCCGTTGTTGGGGGACTCATGGTGACGCAAATGTTCTTTTGGATTACGGCGATAATCCAATGGCCGCTGGTCATAGCCGAAGTGCTGGCGCTTGCGGCTGTTGAAAAATGGACGTTTCGACGTTGTTTTCGCGCCGCGTTGGCCGGTTTCGCAGGCATTCTTGTTGTATTTGTTGTGTTATTGATCCCGCTGTATGGAGAGATCAGGAACACCGTTCAGTTTGTATTCACGCAAACCGAGGTCGGCGGGGTTATCAAACGGTTCAGCCCCCAAGCCCATGAAATCGCTTCATCCACGATGTTCCCGTCTGTGTTCGAAAGGATGTTTCTGTTCTTCAAATTAATCATGCGCACTCCGTTTGTCTGGATGGGAGTGTTGGTGGGTTGTTTTTTCATGAAAAAACACCGATTTCATTTTGCCGCCTTGTTGGTTTGCATAGCGTTGGTGGTCATGACGCAGGTTTATCATGCTCGAGTTAATTATATCACCCCACTTGCTTTTTTGTTCGTCACGGAAGCATTGTATCAGGGTCTGTTCGTGGCAAATAAGCGAGCCATTCGATATGCTTCGGCTTTCATCCTGTCTGCCGCGTTGACCTTAAGTTTTTCCCTTTCGGTGATCGGGTTGAATTATTTTGCGCGCCCTCTTTCACGTGAAAACACATATGACGCCCTGCTTGTGAAAATGGACGAAACCATTGGCCGTGGGCCTAAGCATGTGTACACCTTTACGTATGACATTTATCATGTCGGCCGCAAATTGGGATGGCAACTGTTTTCATTTCTACCCGGCGCACCCGAGGCTTTGTTTCAGATTGATGTTTCGAAACCGCTCCTTCCCGACATTGACTTTATTGTCGTTGGAGACGATTACACGCTTAATGCCGAGCAGAAGGCGTTTCTTCGGTCTCACGGGTTTCATTCATGGCAGCGTGTTGAGTTGCCAGGCGATCAACCGACCGGTATAACGGCTCGCTTTCGACCGGTCATTTACGCAAGAGGGTATCCGTCTTTTACAATCTGGAAGAGGGGTCTGTAAAGGTGGGGTTTGTCAGTTCATTATCGTGCTCACCGCGGTTAGCGGGTCTGGCCTTTTGGATGGCACTACTAACGGTCTTGCTTCTTTATTTGCCCACCATAATGGTGATTCCATTGCCTTGGCTGGACGAGATTCACGTTATTGAAATGGGGCGGATCGCTTTATCACGAGGTACGCTTGTTACGACGTTCATGATGAATCCCGATGGAAGCAGTTTTTTTCCGTTTTATTATCTGGGTCCGGCAATTCAAGAATTTTCTTATCGACTCTTTGGCATGGCGGGTCCGCGACTGTCTGCGATGTTGGGGATTCTGGTTTCGGCCTGTTTCTGTCGGTTATGGTTGCTAAAGAAAATGAAATCTCACTGGCAGTCCACCCTGTTAGCCACGATCGTTTTGGTCAATCCTCTGCTGATGCAAAGTGTCAGACTGGTACGCGTCGACAGTTGGGCGTTCGCGGTGTTTTTTATGATCGTGTATTTCATAGCGGGCGCTACGTTGCCGTATAGACGTATGCTTTTAATGCGTTTTTTCTTTCTCGGAATTCTTGCAGGGATAAGTCTCTTTATTTGGCCAACAACGTTCATTTTTTATATCTTTTACCTTGTGGAATTTTGGGGTATTTGTACCCACAATAAGTTTACACCGTTTGTCATAATTAGAGTACTTTTGGCTGCTTTTGTTGGCGCATGTGTTGTTGGTTTCATAATCGTTATTCCGTTATTGAATAGCTTTGATATGTTGCGTGCAACAGTGGGGCGCTATTTTTCAGTTTTGGACGCTGGCGCGCCTTCGACGGGTTCGATGATAGGTAAGGGGGTTATAGTTATTTGTGTGAAGGAAATTTTTCGTGACCCTTTTTTCTTGATTGCAGCGTTTATTGGATTTGTTATGTCTATACGAAAGCCAATTGTTATGATGGGCTTTCTAATCTCATTTTTCTTGTGTCTCGTGACTGGTCTTCACACCTTTCGTGCCATTTATCTGTTCCCCTTCGTTTTTTTGTTTATGTCGTTTGGCATTCAACAACTCAGGGAGTCGCGCCCTTATTGGGGGAATGCGTTACTCACATGCATTTTGTGTTACGGGTTCGCCACTTCAGTCCTTGCGTATACCGGGATGTCGCTTGTTTACAAAGGTCGATCAATCAGCTTGTTGACCGAACGTTTACGGCAGGCTGTTGGTTCGGGAGATAAGAGGGTCTATTCGCGTACATTACAAGATTACTATTCAGCACGTACGCTTGGCTGGCGGCATTATCGTTATTTTATCGACAACAATATTCTTGACGATGATAAGTGCGCTAATTTGCTGGGGAAAGTTGATTACGTCGTTGATTCTATTTCCTTGCCGGTATATTCAATTGAAGAAAGCTACACGGTATATGGCCTAGTTCGTGACCATCTCGTCCGCACGACGACGCAAGGGAAAGCGTTTGCTTTTTCAGCCGTTTCGCCCCAGGAACAAACTCGGTTTGAGGACCAACTCGTTCAGCACGGATTCAAGAAAGCGCACGTGATTGATCTCAGGCCTGCCCCGGCCTCCTACACGCCGTTTCAGCGATGGATTCTTTCGAAACAAACGACGAACCCCGATTTTGATCAGTTAGTTGTTTGGACGCGAGCGAAGCCGGACGCCACACCACCCTAAAACAAGCAGGCTGGTCAACAGGCTGATGGCATTCAATTTCCATGCCCGTTTTTGACGAAGCACAATTTGGTGTGCCCCTTGCGGCATCTGGACGGCGGCCCACAAGTCATTTGCCAGGTAAACGCGCGCCGGGATGTCATCTACATAGGCTTCGAGTTCAGGGCTGAAGGGCTCGTTGAAAATCAGGAGTCCAGGATGTTCTGCCGTGAGCCTCCCGTGTGTCGACAGTGCGAATGGCATTTTCCTCATTTCATCAAACTGGACACGCTGAGCAACAACATTGGTGAGAGCTTCGGACCCGGTCGCAACATCGGCAACGGGCTTGTTCGGCTTGTCATTCTTCACTAAATAGGGGATTTGTTCGCCAGCGGGAACAGGTCCGTTCCAGTCAAAATAGAGCGCGGGCAAGACGGGGAATCCGACAATTTCAGCAACCACAAGGCTCGATTCCGAGGGGTCGACGAGGCGGACCGTGCCGGGGCCGATTTCAAAATCGCACACGATGGAAAGAACCTTTTGCTGAACAAGAGGTTCTACGTTCTTTCGAGACAGCAGAACGAACCGGCAGCCCGTAAGTTGCCAATACCGTATGGGGTCATTTCTCAATCCGGTGAACAGTCGGGACAGGGGCTCATCCTTTTTGTCGGGCTTCGGCATCATATTGGAGAAGCCATGGAGGTCCATGGCCATGCTGAACCAGTCCTGTTCGCCGGCATTGGAGGTTACAAAATTCATCACATTGGCCGGTTTGCCCTCTGTGCGTGCAAGCATGGCCGTCACAACGGCGTTGGCGGCATGGTGGGGCCCCACGTTGATTGGAATGACATGACGTCTGGCAACGCTGGCCAGGTCGATCGTGCTGAGGGCAATGGCCAAGGCGGCCATGAGGGTAACGCCTTTTGTCGATACGGTCTTGCGGCTGATGTAGAGAAAGCTGAGCATGGCCAAGCCGAGAACCACAGCCGATCGAATCAGGTTAGCTCCCGCATATTCGCGCAGGATGACGGCTAACGGTCCGAATCCCAGACTGGCAATATGCCGTTCAAGGGCGACGGCGTTGGCCTGAATCCAGGCAAAACCGATTATTAATCCAATTAGTCCGGTTGCGATGAAAAAGACAAACTTCTTCCGGGTCGTTAAAGGCAGGCTGTGCGCGCGGAGTAGGTATTCGATGCCATAGGCGGCCAGAAAGGCATTCGCTACTTCTACAAGGTGGTGGAACTTGACTGGAGCGCGCAGGTAGTTCATGAACGGCAGATGATAAACCAGTGAATAGATGGGCGTATATCGGCCTAGAGCGAACACGGCACAAACCACCCACGCGCCAATCCAGAACGGGACATCTGAAAAACAGGGAGCCTCGGGATCCTTTTCTTCCTTTTCGGACACGGGGAGCGCTTTCTTACGGGTCGCCAGCCAACACCAAATCCCAAACCAGGCAAAGAGAACGGAGACGATCCCGAGATAGACGGTGTGCTGCCGATAATTGGGCATCATCTTCCCTTTTTGGAAGCCATAGGGCTGTCCCAATCGGCCCCAATATGGATAAGGGCGTTGGAATGAGTCGTTGCCGAATATCCCGGGGACAATGAATTCCAGCAGATCTTCCGGCGGCAAGCTCCAGTTTGTTGAGAAAATCCAGCGCTCCAGCTTTTTTTGTTCAACCACTTGCGGGTCATCGGATCCAGGCGCTCCCGATAAAACCGCAGAGGCTTCCGAAAACTGTTGTTCCCGGGCAGCCAGCGTTTCGGTCAGGGCCAACTTGATTTGGCGGGATCCGATGAGAAGCATGACGAGGACCGTCATGAGAAAGCGGGGATATACCTTCCAGAGAAAGGTTTTTTCACGGGTTTCACGCCATTCCCGAACCGACCGCCAGATTACATAGGCGGCGATCAGGAAGACAAACAAGAGCCAAATGTCGGGTTGATGGATTTCGGACCAAATCAGGGTGGCGCCCAGCATAGCGAAATAAAAGAGGTTTTTGGTTTGAAAACAACGATTGATAAGGCCAAAGGCAAAAAGCACCCAGGAGATCAGCATGAAATAGCCGCCGTGGCCCGCACAGAACAACGTGAACGAATAACCGGAGAATGCGAAGAAAAGGCCTCCGCCGTAGGCCGATAACCGGGACAGGCGTTGTGACCGTAAATAATAAAACACCGAAAAAGCGGCAAAGAAGGAGGTCAGCATGAAAAACAGTTCCTGCTTGGCAAGCGGAGGAATCAGGAAATTGACAAGTGTCATTGGGACGACACCGTCTTTTCCTGTTAAAAGAGCCTCAAGATATTGTATTCGTGTCCAGGCGGGATAATACTTGGGGAAGTCCGGCGAAAGCATGACCCAGTCCCACGGCAGGACCGGGAAGAAAACATAAACCATGCAGCCACCAAATAGTGCGGCAAACAGGAAAAACCAGCCTGCGGACGGAGTGGTCAGTCTCTTTAGAAGCGCATTCATCGATTACCTTCTTGCCTTTAAAACGATCATTGTTGAGTCCAGTGCTGGCGGTCCATTTCCTTGGTGCCGAACAAATGCTGAGCAATCCGGCTCGTTCCATACACCCACAGGGTCAGCCAGCAGGCGAGGGGGTGGAAAAACCAGGCTTTATCCCGTATTTTGAGATAGCCTCGGCATGCCTGGCAAAACGTGGGCAGCCAGAATGCGGCATACAGGATGAAGGTTAAGAGGCCTTTAACGTTCATTTGGTCCCAGGGATATTTGCGAACGCCCAGTTTTTGATAATAGGCGTAATCCCTGATCCTGCGCTTTTGCTTTCGAATGAACGTGGAGACGGTTCCGGAGAAGACATGGATAATGCCGATTTTCACCTTGGCGAACTTATTGCAGCCCCGCAACATTAAGCCATAGATTTCATCGATATCGAAGAGGTAATCGCCAACCGAATCGGCGATGAGTGATCGGCGAATCAGGGTGCCATTGGCCCCAATGGTGGGCACGGCGTTTTTCTCCAAGGTCAACTTATAATAGGCCCCTTTGTCTTCTGTTCGAACCGGCATGTCGGTCCATCGGCCGGTCAGGTGGCAATAGCGATCATAATTGCCCAGAAACAGGCAAATGGGGTCGTTCATGCCCAGCAAGGCGCAATAGCGCGTGATCAATCCGTCGGTTGGTCGGTAGGTGTATTCAAGAGGTTCGCTTCCGATGATTTCTGGGTCTGCGAAGGGTTGAACCATTTTTGACAACCAGTCTGGCGAAGGCAAATAGTTATCCGAGTCGATCAGGGCAATCAGTTCGTTGTTGGCGATTTTCAGGGCCGCCGCTTTTCCGGCTTCGCCGGTTTTAAGCGGATTGGGCGTCACGATTGCTCCGAATTGGCTGGCCAGGGCGATGGTGCCGTCGGTTGACCCGCCATCCGCGACGATAATTTCTATTTTGTCTTTGGGGTAGTCCTGTCGTGAAATTTGAGTCAGACATTCGCCAAGCGTCTTTTCGGCGTTCAGTGTCGGGATGAGGATAGAGATGGTTGGCAAAGACTCGTGCATGAGGTGGGCTTGGTTCGTTTTTCGTGTAGACTAGTGCACACGCCGCATTCTGTCGAGTCTAGTAATGGTCGTGTCGGAGGGGATTCCGCTCTGCGTAGCGTTGGAGGGCGAAACTCGGCTTGCGGGGAACCCCTAACGGAAGTGACATGCGGGCGCACGAACGAAGAACCGCATCGTGCGGGTTTCTTCTGGTAGGCCGGGCGCTACGAGCCCGGCGTCTCACACTTTCTGTTGCTTTTCCTAGCATATCTATTCGTGTAGCCGTGCCGCGCTCGTAGCGCGCGGCCTAGTGTGCCCAGCATGGGCATGAACTAACCATCTGAAAGGAGATGGTCGAAAGGAGTGACAACAATCGTAGCGAAAGGCAAGGCAGAGCCCGTAAGGGCGATGCGCAAAAGAAGCCCGTAGCCAAGACACGACCGCAGGAACACAAAC
>CAMDGM010000019.1 GCA_945898015.1 PVC group bacterium
GCCGCCCGAAGGACGCGACAGCGGCCAGGGCGCGCGAGGCGCTTGGGCTTGCGCCGTTTCGATCAGGCGGACCCTAACGCGGCGATTTGGCGATGATAAGGGGTGAAGGCGATGCGGCGTGGCCTGGCGGCCCGACGCATCCAGCCTGAACCCCTTAGCGCGACAAAGCGCCCGTCAGAGGCCGCCCGAAACGGGGCAAGCCGCAATGGCAATCCGACAACCGCCAAACCTGCAATCAGGCCTTCAGTCCGAACATCTGCTCCTTCAGGTCCAGGTAGTAGAGATAGTCGGCGGGCTTGACGTTCGGCGGACAGCGGTGATCGCAGAACGGGATGTACCCGCCCCGCTCCACCAGCGGCACCAGCGTCTTCATGTACGCCTTGATCGCCGCCGGCCCCTTGCCCATCTCGATCTTGTCGAACCCGCCCATGATCCGCAGGTCCTTGCCATATTCGTTCAACAACTCCGCCGGATGCGCGCAGCCATTCACCTCAAACGGGAACAGGCAATTCACGCCGCCTTCCATCATGTAGGGCAGGATCGGCCGCACATCCCCGTCGCAATCCACCCACCACAACTTGATCCCGTGCGCCTTCAGCTTCTTCGAGATCCGCTTGTACCGGGGCGTCACCACTTCCTTGAAAAAGTCCACCGACACGATCGGCCCGTTCTTGAAGCAGATATCCTCCCACCCCGACGCGTAATCGAAGGTGAAGTGCGGCAGCAACCGGTCCAGCGCGTCCTCCACCAGCACACAGCAGGTCTCCACCATATCCTCCACCATGTCCGGATAATCGAACCCGGCATAGGCCAGCCCCTCGAAGGTCAGCATGTCGCGGATCTTCCCGATCATGGAGCCGCACGAGATGCCCAGCGGGTAGTCCCGCGTCTCGGGGTGCGCCTTCTTCAGCGCCGCGAGGTCGGGCACCCGCAACGGATCGTCCCGCCGGAACCGCTCCTCCTTGACCTTCTTCCAGTCCTCGGGGGTGACGACGCTGGCCTTGATGTAGTGGGGGATCGTGTCGTGCCCGTCCGCCGGCGCCTCGGCCAGCAGCCCGTCCCCGTTCTGGTAAATAGTCGTGTTCCCCTGTACGGACACGATCTTGTGTTCGAAGGCGGGGCTCATCCATGTTCTGGCCCCGATGCCGTGCGTGACATCGAAGTTGAAAAACCGGTCCGCCTGCCCGTTGGTGGTGATCCCGTTCTTGACGAACAGGTCCCACTCCGTGAAATTCTCCTCCCAATAGCCGAACTCCATGTTGAAACACCGGTCAATCGGCTGATACTGCATCTGGGCGTTGAACCGCGCGCGGTCCGTCATGGTCCCTTTCCACTTCGGACGGCACGGCACAATGATTTTCTGGCTCATCGGAACAGCTCCTCGAATTCGTATCAGGCGGATCGTTTAGGAATTGAAACGCGTTTCAGCCGGCCGATCTTGGGCAACGGGCCGGCCAGCGGTCGGACATACTCGAGGAAGGCCGGTGTCACGTCATTTCCGGCCGCGTTGATGAAGGCATCCGGCATGTGCTTCGTCTCCTTCGCCACGCTCGCAAGCGGCATACGGACATAGGTCACGCCATACGCCTTGCCGGGTTTGCGGCGGATCACCACGGTGCCCGATCCCTCCGGGCCCAGCGCCAAACGCACCGCAACTTCGCCCACCCGCCGGGCTTCGCGGGCGTCCACAACCGAGACCACGCCCGGGAACGACCGCTGGAGATAGCCGAAGGTGTCTGCCCGCACACGCGTAATCGGGGTGCGCGCCTTGAGCTCCTGCGCCAGCAGATCGCCCAGCGCGCCCGTGCCGCTCAACTGCGCATTGCCATGCGAGTCCACCTCTTTCGAAAACTTCGCCGCAATCAACTCGCCCGCATCATCGACAATGCCTTCGGAAACAGCCACCACGCAATACCCGAGCCGCGCCTGGACGGACGTCACGTCGGCCGCAAACCGATCGAAGGAAAACGGCCGCTCCGGCAGATAAATCAGGTGCGGGCCATCGTCGGGCCGCACCCGCGCCAGCGCCGTGGCGGCGGTCAGAAACCCCGCGTTGCGGCCCATGACCACGTCAATCTTCACGCCCGGCATGGCGCGGCAGTCCAGCGTGTCGCCCATGACGGCGGAGGCCACAAACCGGGCCGCGCTGCCGAACCCGGGCGTATGGTCGTTCTCGCGCAAGTCGTTGTCGATGGTCTTGGGAATATGCCAGCAGGCCAGCTCGTACCCGACCCGCTTCGCGTTCTCGTTGATCAGGTTGGCGGACTCGGCGGAGTCATTCCCGCCAATATAGAAAAAATAGCGGATGTCATACCGCTTCAGGATCTCGAACACCCGGGCGCATTCCTCGGGCGTGGGCTTCTTGCGGGCGGACCCCAGCGCCGCCGCCGGGGTAGCGGCCACGGCCTCGAGGCCCGCCTTCGTCTCCTTGCGCAGGTCGATGAACGCCTCGTCCAGGATCCCTTTCATCCCGTGCAAGGCGCCGTAAATGCCGCGGATCGCCTTATGCTTCCTGGCCTCCAGCACCGCGCCCACGAGACTCTGGTTGATCACGGCGGTCGGCCCGCCGCTCTGCCCGATCAGCATATTGCCCTGACGTGCCATGACCCCTCCTCCCCGCTAATGCTTGACGTCCGCCTTAGGACCCTTGGCCTGGCCGATCGCCTGGAGCAGATCGCCGAACCACGGCTGATCGATGTTGAACGGCTTGCCGCCCTTGATGCGCGGGAACTCGATCGCGCGCAGCTTGCCGCCGCGGTCCTCATCCTCGCCCACGACGCCGCCCTTCCCCTTCAACGCGCAGGACACCGCCTTGAAGGCGCACCGGCGGATCAGCTTGCGATCAGCCTTGTTGGGCGCCGCCGCACGGCTGAAGTAGCCGCTCTTCTGCACCAGCGTCTTTTCCGCGCCCAGCATCTCGCCAAACTGCTTGCCGAACCAGGCGCCCACGTTCACCTTGTCCAGCTTGGCGTGCCCGAAGGCGTCACGCGGCACCGGCTCGCCCTTCGCTTCCATCTCCTGGATGATCGCGTCCAGGCAGGCGCCCTCGGAGACGAAGATGTTGACGCAGTCAACCGCGTCCATGACCTTGCGCAACCGGACCGCCTCGGCCTTGAGATCCATGACCATTTCCGGCACATAGACCGCATGGACATCCCGCGCCGCGCGGCTGAGGCCCAGATCCGGGAAAAAGGTCATGCCGTCGAGCAGCTTACGGTATTCGGCGGCCGTGGCCGCGGTCAGCCAGCCGCAATTGCGGCCCATGACCTCGTGCACGATCAACATGCGCGGATTGGCGCTGTGTTCGGCGGCCACATTGGCGAAAAATAGCGCGCCCTGCTCGGCCGCGGTCCAGGCGCCCAGGCTCTGCCGGATGGGATACACGTCATTGTCCACCGTCTTGGGCAGCCCCACAACCGTCAGGTTGTACTGGTTCTTCGCCAGGAAGGCGGCCAGCTCCGCGGCCGCCGTGTTGGTGTCGTCCCCGCCGATCGTATGCAGCACATCCACGCCGTCGGCGGTAAGCTGGTCCGCCGCCACCTGCTGAGGGTTCTGTCCTTCCTTGACGAGCCCGCGCTTCACGCAGTCCGCCACATTGGTCAGCTTGACGCGGCTGTTTCCGATGGCGCTGCCGCCAAAATCGACGAGCTTGAGGGCGTCGCGCCGCACCTCCGGGGTCACGGTCCGGCGATCGCCCTTCAGCAATCCCATGTAGCCGTTGACATAACAGACAATTTCCACCTCGGGCGCCACATCCGTATAGCGCTTGATCAGGTAACCGATTGCCGAGCTGAGGCAGGGGGCCAAGCCGCCCGCCGTCAAAATACCGACCTTTTTGATTTTCTTCATGGTCATCCTTCCCGGGGTTTTAAAAATGAGCCTCTATATTAGCGCAACCGGAGACGGACTCAAGTAGAACCCGCTGTCCCCATCAAGCGCGGCCTTTCATTGACCTTGCTCCCGACATCCACTATCTTTTTCCCCCATGCACGCCGTCATCTTCGATATGGACGGGGTCCTGACCGACTCCGAGCCGCTTATCTGCGCCGCCGCCATGGCCATGTTCCGGGAAAAGGGCGTCACGGCCCGGCCCGAGGATTTTCATCCCTTCGTCGGAACCGGCGAAAACCGCTACCTCGGGGGCGTGGCTGAAAAATACGGCGTCGCGCTCGATATCGCCTCCGCCAAGCACCGCACCTACGAACTCTACCTGGCCATGCTCCCCCACCGCCTGAACGCCTTCCCCGGCGCAGTTGATTTCGTAATCGCCTGCCGCAACGCGGGTTATAAAACCGCCATCGCCTCCAGCGCGGACCTGATCAAGGTGGCCGCCAACTTGAACGCCATCGGCCTGCCGCCCGCCGGCTGGGGCGCTATTGTCACGGCGGAGGATGTCGTCCACCGCAAGCCCGCGCCGGACCTCTTCCTGGCCGCCGCCGCGCGGCTCGGTTGTCCGCCTTCGGCCTGCACGGTGATTGAAGATGCGGTCAACGGCGTGGCGGCGGCCAAAGCCGCCGGCATGCGCTGCATTGCCGTCGCCCAGACCTTTCCGGCGGACCGGCTGCCCCAGGCGGACCTGGTGCGGGAACGGATCGCGGATCTGACTCTGGCGGATGTGAAGGTTCGGATTACTTGACAACCGCCCCTGTGAAGATTACTGTTTTTCAACAACCCTGAAAGGAGCATGCATATGTCTCAGATTCCTGGTGCGGAAAAGAAAATGGTGGCGGGTATTCTCGGTATCCTGTTGGGCGCGCTTGGCATTCACAAGTTTTATCTGGGCTACAAGCAGGAAGGTATCATCATGCTGCTGGTCTCGCTGATCGGCGGCGCCGTGACCTGCGGAGCCGGCGTCGGCGTGGTGAGCATAATCGGCCTGATTGAAGGCATTATGTACCTGACAAAGACCGACGAAGACTTCGTGAACACGTACATTACGAACAAAAAGGGCTGGTTCTAAACCCGGCTGACCCCAGGCCGCATCTTAACCGGATGCGGCCTTTTTTTATGCGCCCCACCCGTCCCGTCACCTTTTACCTACTCCTCGGCGCCGGCCCGGCCCTGTTCCTGCTCGGCACCGTGGCGCGCTGGCTTCCCGCCGGCGCGCGGCCGCTGTGCCTGACCCACACGCTGACCGGCATCCCCTGCCCCGGCTGCGGCTCGTTCCGCGCGCTTTGCCTGTTCGCGGCCGGCCGCTGGACCGACGCTGGGCTCATGCAGCCGCTCATGACGCTGCTCTACACGGCCCTTGTCCTGCTCTCCGTGGCCACTGCGGTCGTTTGGCTGTTCCGCCTCCCGACCCCGCCGTGGCGCGCTTTGACCCGCCGCGAACAGGCGCTACTTATCGCGCTCACAGCCCTCGCTGTGCTTCTGAATTGGACCTACCTGCTCCTCGTCCGGCGATGAACGCTCTTACAACTTGACGCTCACGCCCGCAATGATAGTCAGGTCGTTCTTCTCTTTGTCGTCCGCCGGCTGGCTGTCATACTTATCCTGCAAAACAAGCCGAAGATTCAGCGTCGCGTTCAACGCAGCCTCGGCGCCCAGTTCAGACGTCACGAGATAATTGGAAAACCGCTCCGTATTCGGCATATATTCAACCGACTCCCAGACCCGCGCCGTCGCGCTGAGCTTGTATTCGGCCCGCTCCACCACGCGCAGGGCCAGATAACTATCATCCTGGCCGTCCACCCGCTCAAACACATAGCCGGGACCGGCCTCCACCGAAACCTGCGTGGCGTCGTTTTTCACCAGAAAGGCGCCCAGGCCGGGACCGACCGTGATGCGATAGTCGATGAGCGCGATGTTGTCATACAAATACGAGACATCCCCGGCCGCGTAGGTCATCGGAGACAGGGTCTTTTTGACGTTCACAAACGCCTTTGCGTTCTCGATGGTCTTATCCAGCGACCCGCCGTTGGCCGGCCGGCTCTCGCCATAATTGCCTTCCGCGCCCAGTCGAATGGCGCCCAACCCTTCCTTCGCCCCCTCGGTCAGCCACGTGGCGTTTCCCTGCCGGGACTCGCTGTTGCCGTCCGTGATCGTCGCGCCCAGCGAAAACGTGTGCGTGAACGCCTTCTGTTCCGCGGCCAGACCCGCCTGCGCCGCCGCCAGCGCCGTCATGACCATCACGCCCAATCCGATGATTCCCTGCTTCATCCTGCGTCTCCTTTTTGCTGATGTCCCCTACTTCGCCGCGTCTTTCCCGGCCGCTTCCTTTTTCTCCGCCTTCTCCGCAATCCGGCGCAAGTTATTCATGACCTTGACCAGCATGAAAATCGCCCAGGCCACGATCAGGAAATCAAGCACCGTCTGGATAAACTTGCCGTAGCTCAACAGGACCGCCGGCTTGACCACCGTCGTGCCGTCCGCTGCCAGCACCGCCGCTTGGAGCGTCACCGCCAGCGCCGAAAAATCCACCCCGCCGATCAGCACGCCGATCGGCGGCATGATGACATCCGTCACCAGCGACGACACGATCTTGCCGAACGCCGCGCCGATGATAATACCGACCGCCATGTCCATCACATTACCCTTGACCGCAAACTCCCGAAATTCACTCGCCATGCTCATGCTCGCCTCCTTATTTACTACATGTCCGGCGCCCTTGCCGCGTTCGTGGAGGTCTCAACACCGGTGATCCACGAATTTCGCGTAATCCTAGCATACCTGATTCTTTTGTCCACCTTGCCTTTCGCGCCGTTTCGCGCTACAACACGTACCAGTCACCCGCTCACCCCACGGAGCCGTTCCGCCATGCCGCTTCAGCCCCAACCTCAAAAAAGCCGACAACACATCACCGCCGCCTTCGTGGCCGACCTGTTCCGCCACACGCCGGAACTGGCCTATCCCCCCGGCCTGCGCCCGGAGGCCTTTACAACCTGGCAAGCAAGGGTCCGGCGCCGGCTGAAAAGCCTGCTCACCTTCCCCCGGGTGCCGTGCCAGCCCCCGCCCCGCCTTCTTCGCGAGGCGCCACGCGACGGCTACACCCTTCAATCCTGGGAATTATACCCCGAGCCCGGCTCCGCAGTCCCATTCCTCATGCTGGTCCCCGATGGCGTCTGCGCCGCCCGGCCCGCCCCGGCGGTCCTGTGCTGTCCCGGAACCGACCACCCCAAGGAAGGCCTGTGCGGGGAGCCGGTGCCCGATCCCTCTAAACCTGTTTTCCAGGACGCCCGCCAGGCCATGGCGCTCCAGATCGTCCGCGCCGGAATGATTGCCGTGGCCTTCGACAATCCCGGTACCGCCACCCTGTGTGACCCGAAATACCCGGACTGGAAACGGCAGGCCGGGCATCTGATCTGGCTGGGCCGCTCTTACGAAGGCCTTTCGGTGTTCCAGAAACGGGCGGCCTTCCGCTGGCTCCGGACCCGCCCGGAAGTCGATTCCGCCCGGATCGCCGCCTGCGGCCACTCCCTGGGGGCCAAACCCGCGCTGCTGCTGGGCGTACTTGAACCCCGTTTGGCCGCCGTCGTATGGAATGATCACGCCGCCTCATGGCGGGAGCGGGAACTGGCCACCAACCTGGCCGGCGTGGCGCCCTGGCACTATATTCCAGGCTTGCTCCGTTGGTTCGACTACCCCGACCTCATGGCCGCCCTGGCGCCGCGGCCCCTGCTGATCACGGAAGGCGGCCGCCTGGACCACCACGCGCGCCTCCGCAAAGCCTATTCCACGCTGGGCGCAGCCGACCGGCTCAAGATTACCTTCATGCCGAACTTTGCGGACCCTAAAACCCGCACGCGCGCGGCGCTGCCGGAAGGCCTCGACGCCAAAAGCTATGCCCGCTATGCCAATTGTGACGGCGACCATTATTTCAAACCGGACATCGTCGTGCCGTGGCTGCGTTCCGTTTTGTTCAAAATCGCGCCGAAGGCTTGACTTCCGCCTCCGCCATGGTAAAGTTATTGCCGCTTTTCTTTGACTCGGCTTCGACTGGAAAGCCGGTAAAGAGGCATCCTTTCAGTTTAAAATTGGGAATCTAAAAAGAAAGAGGACGGGATATGGCCAAGATCGAAACTCGGAAATATGTTTACGCCTTCGGCAGCAGCAAGGCCGACGGCGATGCCTCCATGAAAAACCTGCTGGGCGGCAAGGGCGCCAACCTGGCCGAAATGTGCAAGCTCGGGCTTCCCGTGCCGGCGGGCTTCACCGTCACCACCGAATGTTGCGTCGACTTTTTCACCAACAAGATGAAATTTCCGGGCAACCTGAAGGATCAGGTCACCGCCGCCCTCGCCGGCACGGAAAAGGAAATGGGCATGACGTTCGGCGATCCCGAACGGCCCCTCCTGATCTCCTGCCGCTCCGGCGCCCGCATGTCCATGCCCGGCATGATGGAAACCGTGCTCAACATCGGCCTGTGCCCCGCCACCATTCCCGCGCTGATCAAGCGGACCGGCAACGGCCGGTTCGTCTATGACTCCTACCGCCGCCTGATCATGATGTACTCCGATGTCGTGATGGAGAAGGCCGAAGGCATCGAGCCCAAGGAAGACATGGGCATCCGCAAGCAGCTCGACCGCCTGATGGACGAGATGAAGGTCCGCGAAAAGTGCAAGAGCGACGTGGACCTGACCGAGGCCAACCTGCGCGACCTGTGCGACCTGTTCAAGGCCCGCATCAAGGCCGTCTTCGGCAAGCCCTTCCCCGACAGCGCCATGGAGCAGCTCTGGGGCGGCATCGGCGCCGTGTTCAAGAGCTGGAACGGCAAGCGCGCCATCTCCTACCGCCGCATCGAAAACATCCCGGACATCTGGGGCACCGCGGTGACGGTTCAGGCCATGGTCTTCGGAAACATGGGTGACACCTCCGCCACCGGCGTGGCCTTCACCCGGAATCCCGCCACCGGCGATCCCCGCTTCTTCGGCGAATGGCTCGTCAACGCCCAGGGCGAAGACGTCGTGGCCGGCATCCGCACCCCGCATCCGATCAACGAAGCCATGAAGACCGAGGGCACCCAGCATCTGGAGTCGCTCGAGAAGGCGATGCCCTCGACCTACAAGCAGCTCGATGCCATCCGCACCCGGCTCGAAAAGCATTACCGGGACATGCAGGATCTGGAGTTCACCATCCAGGAAGGCAAGCTCTACCTGCTCCAGACCCGGACCGGCAAGCGCACGGGCACAGCTGCCCTGAACATGGCCATGGACATGCTCGAGGAAGGCATGATCAGCCCCAAGGAAGCCGTCATGCGCGTCAAACCCGCGCAGCTGGATGAACTCCTTCACCCGATTCTCGACTTCCACGCCGAAAAGACGGCCACGCTCCTCGGCAAGGGACTTCCCGCCGGGCCGGGCGGCGCCGTCGGCCAGATCGTCTTCACCGCCGAAAAGGCCGTGGAGTGGGCCAAGGCCGGCAAGACCGTGCTCCTCGTCCGCGAGGAAACCAGCCCCGAGGATGTTGAAGGCATGCGCGTGGCCCAGGGCATCCTGACCGCCCGCGGCGGCATGACCAGCCATGCGGCCCTCGTGGCCCGCGGCTGGGGCAAGTGCTGCATCGTCGGCGCCGGCGCCCTGCATGTGGACGCCGCCGGCCGCAAGTTGAAAGCGGCCGGCCTGACCCTCAAGGAAGGCGACTGGGCCAGCCTCAACGGCACCCGCGGCTGCGTCTACCTGGGCGCTGTCAAGCTCGTCGATGCGACTGAGAACCCCCGGTTCCAGCAGTTCATGGCCATCGTGGACGGATTCCGCAAGATGGGCGTCCGCGCCAACGCCGACACGCCCGAGGACGCCCGCATTGCCCGGCAATTCGGCGCCGAAGGCATCGGCCTCTTCCGCACGGAACACATGTTCTACGGCAAGGGCAGCGACGAGCCGCTCTTCCTGCTGCGCAAGATGATCCTCAGCAACACCGTCGAAGAGCGCCGCAAGGCCCTGTCCAAGCTCTTCCGGTTCGTCAAGAGCGACATCAAGGCCACGCTCGCGGTCATGGACGGAATGCCCGTCACCATCCGCCTGCTCGATCCGCCGCTGCACGAATTCGTGCCGACCGATCCGGCCAAGCAGAAGGAACTGGCCGACAGCCTGGGCATCACCGTCAAGGAGGTCCGTGAACGGGCCGACCAGCTCCACGAAACCAACCCCATGATGGGTCACCGCGGCGTACGCCTCGGCGTCACCTATCCCGAGGTGGCGGAGATGCAGTTCCGCGCGGTGTTCGAGGCGGCCGCCGAGCTGATCACCCAGAAGAAGACCTGCAAGCCCGAGATCATGATCCCGGTGACCTGCGACGTGGCGGAGCTCAAGAACCAGAAGGTCATCTGCGAGCGCGTCCGGCGCGAGGTCATGACCAAGTACAACCTCAAGTCCCTGGACTACCTGTTCGGCTCCATGATCGAAATCCCGCGGGCCGCCCTGCTGGCCGATCGCATGGCTGCCGAATCGGACTTCTTCTCGTTCGGCACGAACGACTTGACCCAGATGACGTTCGGCTTCAGCCGCGACGACACGGACAAGTTCCTTCACGCCTACCTGGAGAAGAAGGTTCTCGCCTCCGATCCGTTCCAGACGCTCGACATCGACGGCGTGGGCCAGCTAGTGAAAATGGCGACCGAACGCGGTCGCTCCACCAAGAAGAACCTGAAGGTCGGCATCTGCGGCGAACAGGGCGGCGATGCGGCCTCCGTGGAATTCTGCTACCAGACCGGCCTGAACTATGTCAGTTGCAGCGCATTCCGGATCCCGCTGGCCCGCCTCGCGGCGGCGCAAGCGGCCCTGAAGGCGGCTAAGAAATAAATTCCGGAAGGAGAGCCGGCATGTCCTCGATAGAAGCCATTAAAAAAGCTGTTCGCGATGTGCCGGACTTCCCCAAGCCCGGAATCCTGTTCAAGGATATCACCCCGGTCCTCGGCGACCCGGCCCTGTTCCGGGCCGCCGTGGACATTTTCGTCTCCCGCCACGCCAAGGCCGGCATCCAGAAGGTGGCCTGCATCGATGCGCGGGGGTTTCTGTTCGGGTCCGCCGTGGCGTATGCCCTGAAGGCAGGCCTGGTGCCCATTCGTAAAAAAGGCAAACTGCCTTACCAGACTCTCTCCCAGGCCTATGCCCTCGAATATGGCACCGCGGAAATCGCCATGCATATCGACGCTGTCAAGCCCGGCGAAAAGGTGCTGCTGATCGATGACCTGCTGGCCACCGGCGGCACGGCCCAGGCCGCGGCTATGCTCCTCGAAAAGGCCGGCGCCACGGTGGTCGAGATCGACTTCCTGATCGAGCTGGCGTTTCTCAAGGGCCGTGACAAACTGGCCCCCCGCCCCATATTCGCCGCCGTCGTTTATTAAGCAGGTTTGTACATCTCAAAGTAATCGAGCGGCACGGAATCGGCGGTTTTCTCTTTCCGGGCACTCATGATGTCCTTGACCCCCAGGCGAAGGGCTGGCGAGTCGATGCCCGTCTCGATCGATTTACTGGCTTCGATCAACGCGCTGAGCTGATCGCACCCCTTGATAAGCGCCCCGTCCACGGGCTCGAATTTGTCCTCATTATACCGGTCGGCCAGGTCGGACGCCTTCACGGTTCGGCGCGCCCCGTTCTCCCGGATCCGGTTCTCAAACGGCTTCTCGACGAAATATAGAACCTGCTCGTGCCACGCCTCGGGCATCAGCGGGAGCAGGCTCTCCCGAACCAGGGATCCTTCTTCCTCTTCCACGAACTTTTCGAGCCCTTCGATCGACCGCTTGATCGGCGTGATGATGTCCCTCGTGAAGACCTCGGGCAGGTCGTGCATCAGCGCGACCAGGAAATTATTGCGGCGGCGGGTCGGACAAAAGCCCCGGTCATGCCCGAACAGATACATGAGGATGGCCGTGAACAGGGAATGCCCCAGCACCGAAGTGCTCGGCATGCGCGGTGTCTGCGCCCAGCGCTGCTGGAAACGGAGCTGGCCGCACAGATCCACGAAGCCATAGGCTTTCTGCTTGAGGCTGATCTTCCGCACGCCGATCAGGTCGATATAATCTTCCAGTTGGTTCTCGATGTCCACCCGGGTCTTTTCGATGCCATACAGGAAAGGTCCGCTATGATAGACCATGCGGAACTCCCATTGCGTGGCCAGGTAATGCGCGGCTTTCAGGATACGCCGCTCCAGGCAATCAGCCCGGTCCCCGGCCAGGTACGCGCCCAGCCGGGCATGAAGGTCGCCCATGGATTCGAGCTCCGCGGCCAGCTCCTTGAGCACATGGCGGTTGACCTTATCACCGTGGGTGTTCATGAGCCGGTGGAAGAACGGCGCCTTGAGATCCGTCAGCACCACGCGCGGGAGAAACTCGAAGATCAGCCCGTCAATCAGGAACGACCAGTCCAGGGGCGGGCTGCGATGGCGGTCCTCCTCGAACTTGGCGAGGAGGAATACGATAAAGGCCTTGTGGCCCTGCTTGTCCAGCTCGGTCAGCATCACGGGCCGCACGTGGTCGTTCCACCGCTGGATGGAGGCGGCCCCGAACAACCGGTCAATCAGCGCTTTCGAAATCATTCCTGGCCTCGCATCGTTAGGGCGTTTGCGTTGTGCCCAGCATACCGCGCCGTCTCCGCCGGCGCTACACAAATCGGCCGTTCTCCTGGAACACGCGGCCATTCACGCTCATCCTGCCGCCTTGACGCAAATCGCGGATCAGGTCCCAGTGCAGGGACGAGCGATTGCGGCCGCCCGTTTCGGGATACGACTGTCCCAGCGCCAGATGGATCGTGCCGCCGATCTTCTCGTCGAAGAGAATGTTGCGGATGAACCGGTCGATCTTCGGATGCGTGCCGATGCCCAGCTCGCCCAGCCGTCGCGCGCCCGGATCGGCATCCAGCATCTTGAGCAGAAAATCCTGGTTCTTCTCCGCCGTCGCCTCCACCACCGCGCCTTTGCGGAACACGAGCCGCACGCCCGCCACTTCGCGGCCATGCACGCAGACCGGAAAGTCGAACCGGATATGCCCCTCGGCCGAATCCTCGACCGGCCCCGTGAATATCTCGCCGCTTGGCATGTTGCGCTTGCCGTCAGAGTTGATGAAGGTGCGGCCCTTGACGGAAAAGGCCAGGTCGGTGTCAGGCCCTTCGAGGCGGACCTGGTCCGCGCCGCGCAACTTGCGGATCAGCCGCTCCTGCATCCGGTGCAGCTCCGCCCACCGGCGCAGCGGATCCGGGTCGTCCGCGAACATCGCGCCAAACACGTAGTTCTCGAAATCGGAAAGGCTCATCTCCGCATCCTGGGCATAGGCGGAAGTGGGAAACAAGGTGGTCACCCAGCGCTTGCGCATCAGGATCTTGCGCACGGGCTGCATGGCCTTGCCCAGGGCCGCAAACCGGGCGGGATCCGCGCCCGACAAGCCGCGGGTGTTGCCCTCGGATTGCACGCCAATGGTCGCGTCCATGCGCCGGGCGTAATCGAGCTGGTACGACGGCAGCGTGGTGAACAGGTTCGGCGTCCCGGACTTGAAGAACTTTTCCTGGAGCCCGGGCGGACTCATGCGCAGGGCCGGGAACGCGCCCGTCCTGTAGAGCTCCTCGCAAACCGCTTCGAGCAACGGCTCGGCCAACGAGGTGCCGGAAACGCCGATCTGCTGCCCCTCGCGGGCCTCCACGCAGTAGTGAACCAGAATACGGGCCAACGATTGAATACGCAGATCCATCATAGTCCCGTTCCCCCCGGCGGTTCCGCGCCGCGTTCGGCAATGGCGGTTTCCATCACGCGCCGGAGCTCGGCATGCATCCGCAGGGGTTTGCCGTCGCGCCCCACGCACACGTGATCGGTATAGCCCGTAGCCAGCAGTTCGCCGGCGCGCCGCAGGGCATAATGCATGCGGAACCGGATGCCGTTCGTCAGCACGGGCACGGTCTCCACGGTCAGCAGGTCGTCATATCGCGCCGGCGTTTTATAGGAACAGTGCGCCTCGATCACGGGAAGCAGCACGCCCATGGATTCCAGCTTCGCATAGGGGAAATCGTAGGCGCGAAGCAGTTCAGTCCGGGCCATTTCGAAATAGACCAGGTAGTTCGCGTGGTACACCATGCCCATCTGGTCCGTATCGGCATACGTCACGCGCACGGGAATGGAAAACGGCTCTTTCACAGGATCCTTCATGCGGCAAAGTGTGGCGTAAGGCACGGGGCGATGTCAACCCCGCGACAATCCTATATCATCACGGCGCCGGCGCGACCGGTTCAAACCCCGGACTGGGCAGCGTCAACACAGACGTGTTGGCCGCGTCCGTGCCCATCTGCCCGCACACATCAAAGGCAGCATTGGCGGCCGCCGTCACCGCCGCGTCAATCAGCATGCCCAGCAAGTCCCCGCCGCCGTTGCCGGACTGCTGCTCCCGATGCCAGCCCGACTGCCAGATCAGCGCCTCGGTCGGGCCTTCCACCAACCAGCATGAGCCCGACACCACCGAAGACCCCTGCACCACATGATACTTCGTGGCCCACCTGGTAATCCGCGTATACAACAGGTACTCCGCCTTCAATTCCGCACTCAGCCGGCTGGGCTTCAGGTCCGGCAGCTCCCGCACGGTGAGGCCGCTGGCGGAGGCAAAGGTGACCACCCGGTCCGCCTCCACCACGTCAAATCCGCGCTTCCTCAACTGCTCCTCGCAGGCCTTATTGAAAATAATGGAGGCCGCCGGCTCGTCGGTCGCATTCGCACAGGGGATCACCGCCACCCGCACCGGCTCCCGTTGGAAATAATAATGCTCCAGGGCGTTGGAGGACACGCACCCCGCGCCGGCCAACCCCAACAGAATAACAAAAAGGGCTTTCATTGTAGCGCCGCCTTGAACCGGGGGTCCGCCAGGATTTGCCGCAACATCATATGAACCACCTGCTGCTCATCCACCGCCAGATTGCCCCACACCGAGGAAAGCGCCCGCTTGGCAAACAGCACCTCGCCCTTGGGGGAAATCAACTCGGCATCCATGATCCAAATCGCCGGAAACAACTGGCGCAGCTCCGAACCCAGATACACCTTGTTCTCACCAGCCACCGCCTGCTTCTGGACCGCTTCGCGCCACTCGCGAAAACCCGGACCAAACGCGAACGTCGCCCGGACCGGCTTCACCCCCGACGCCCGCAGCTCCGCTTCCAGCGCCTCTGTGACATACGTCCACGGCGTGAAGGTCGGAGAGAGCTGCTTCCGGTTTTCCAGCGAAAGCCCGTCGATGACCGGACACACCACTACCGTTTTTCCAGCCGCCGGCAACTCAATGCGGCCAAACCGGTCCTGCGCCGCCTTATACGGGGCCGGCGCATAAGTCGGACTGGCACACCCGGCCATCAGGGCGGCCAGTCCGAACACGACAAGCGCGGCTCTGAACGGAACGCGCGCCATAATCAGCGCTGATCCAGGCTCTGGTCGATGAGCTTATCCACAAACTTGCTGATGGCGGCCCGCAACGAATTGGCGGCCATGGTCTCGTCATAGCCCGCCGAAGCGCCAAAGCCCAGCACCTGGCCGGCGGCCACTTCCACCACGCCCCGCCCGCTTTCGGACGCGATAATGCGGCCCGTGGCCACATCCACCAGACGCACATCCACCACGGCTTCGGCTTCCTGGATTACCTTGGCGCCAAAGATGCAGGACTGCATCCGGCGCGTCCGGTAGCCAAAGCTGGAGACGTTGCCGATCACCACCATCTGCACGCCCGCTTTTTTCCCGAATTCCGCCGCGGCGTTGGCGTCTTTCGTCACGCCGGCGGCCAGCTGCTGCTCGTCCATGATCTGGTTCATCCGCGCGCGTTCGAACAAGGCGAACTGCCCCGACCGGTCGAGATAGGTGGTCAGCACCGATGCGGCGCTCCGCCCGATGCGGCCATGGCCATAATCGGTTTGATCCTCGAAGTCGAGCACGGCCACCCGCTTGCGCTCCGCCACTGGCAGCGGTTGCCGGGCGCTCTTCCATCCGGGATTAACCGCTTCCTCTTCCTTGCGAATTTCCGAGGAGTAACAGCCCGCCAGCGCCAGCATTCCCGCCACTGCCATCATGCTCACAAGTTGCCGTTTCATCCTGCCTCCTTTTCTATGACCACTCAATCCAGTTTGTTTATACATTTTTCCCCACCTGCAAAACACCCTAAAATGGCGCCGTGGCCACATTGACGCGGACCCCCTTCAGCAAGGACTCCAGCGCCTCCGGCTTCATCCGGGCCAGCACCCCGCGCCGGCCGGCATTGATCCAGATCTCCGGCAAATCAAAAATCGTCGCCTCCACATACACCGGCAGCTCCTTGCGCGTGCCGAACGGGCTGGTGCCGCCGATCATGTAGCCGGTGTGGCGAGTCGCCGTTTCCTGAGTACACGGCCCAATGTGTTTAACCCCCAGGGTTCGCGCCAATTGCTTGGTGGAAATCACGCGATCCCCGTGCATCAGGCAGATCAGCGGCGCCTTGGCGTCCGTTTCCATGACAATCGTCTTGATCACGGCATGCTCGGGCGCGCCCAATTGGGCGGCGGCGTTTCCCGTGCCGCCATGCTCCGCATACGTGTAAGACATCAGGTCAAACGCCACGCCCTGCTCCCGCAACATCCGGATGGCCGGGGTCACCGGAATATCGGCTTCATCACTGTTCATGGCGGCATATTAGACACCCGTCCCGGTTATGACAATGCCATTGTAGCGGGACTTGAACATGTACTTGCGTAATCCCAATCCCACTCGTATGCTTCCGACATGGCGAAAAAACGATTCATCGCGGAAGCCGCGCCGGTCAGCGATATTCTCCACACTCTGGTTCCCCGCCTGGCCCTGCTCCGCCACGACTGGGTCGACGAACTGGCCAAATCCTGGCCCGAGGTGGCGGGCAAGGCCGTGGCCGCCCACACTCAGCCCGCCAAGCTCGAGGGGCATTCGCTCGTGGTTCTGGTGGATCAACACGTCTGGATGCAGGAGCTGCAACGGTCCGGCCGAAAGCCGCTCCTGGCCAATATTCAGAAAAAATTCGGCGCCACCAAAGTGAACGACATCCTGTTCCGTCTGGATCCGGGCCGATAACCATCAACCTGGGGAACCGCGACATGAAACGGCTACGTCTGTCCCGTGTATTGACCGCGCTCGCCCTTCTCGCCCTCGCCTCCGGCCTTTCCGGCTGCGCCTCCACCACCCTCAAGGGCACCCCCTTCTATACCGGGGAATACGAAAAACGGGTCGGCCCCGCCGAAGACCGCGTGAACCTCTGGCCCCTGCTCTACTACCGCAACCCCGCCCTCTCCGTGCTCTGGCCGATCTTCGAACACGCGGACGACCATGCCGCCGTGCGCCCCCTGTACTCCGTCTATCGCCTCCAGGAGGCCCGCAAGGAGTACAACGTCCTCTGGCCCCTCGCCCAGTTCGACCGCTTCCACGAAAATAACCGGGTCTTCCCCGTCTACTGGGGCAACGATTACGCCGTCGTCTTCCCACTCTACTGGCATTACGACGATCCTTTTGCCGAGCACGGCCGGGGGCTCAACACGCTCTTTCCGCTCTGGATCTACGCCAATTCCGGAGACGACGATTACAGCCTCCACCTCCTGTGGCCGCTCTTCAACAGCAAGCACGACAGCAACACACAAGGTTGGCGGCTCTGGCCGCTCTATGCCGACTGGAAAACGGGCGGCGACTCCTATAACGGCTGGTACGCCTGGCCCTTGGGCCACTATTGGGGCCGGGGCGATTACCATTCCCGCTTGCTGCTCCCCCTGTTTTACCAGGCAAGCGAACCGGCTTCCTCCACCTTCATTTCCCTGCTCGGGGGCCGGCATAACGCCCCGGACCAAACCTGGTCCTATCTGTTTCCGCTCTATTTTTACGGCCGCGAACCCGATCGCTCCACCCGCTTCTACACCCTCCTCGGCGGCCGGCGTTCCCGGGCCAATGGCGACAGCGCCTGGTATGCCCTGCCGGCACTGGCCTGGGGATCTCAAACCAGCGCCACACGCGACACCTGGATCGGCGGCCCCCTGTATCACTCCTCGTCCCGGCCCGATTCGGCGTCCAGCCATCTCTTCCCGTTTTACTACTCGTCCCGCGACGCGACCTCCTCCCTGTTTCTCTCCCTGCCCTGGTCCCGCCGCAGCGATTCCGCCGGCGACACCTGGTCGCTCGCCCTGCCGTTCTGGTTCCATCATGAAGACGCGGAAGGCGATTTCTCGGTCACGCCCGCCTACCTGTGGGGCCACGATGTTCGCTCCGGCCAATCCTGGTCCGCCATTCCCCCTGTTTACTACCATCGCGACGACGAACGGGGCGACACGTTCCTCTCGCCGTTGTTCAGCTCCTGGCGTTCCGCCGCCGGCGCCCGCAACACGCTCATTCCACCCGCCTTGACGTATCTGCGCCGCGATGATGATCGCTCCGATCTCTGGGCCGCGGCCGGACTGGGCCATTGGAGCTGGGGCGAACATCCGGGCTCCTCCCACCTGCTACCGGTGTATTACCGGGATGCCGCTGCCGGCACCACGCTATCGCCCCTCTATTGTGCCTGGTCCAACAGCACCCGCCGGACCGAAACCACCCTGGTTCCGCCGCTCCTGTCCTGGCTGGAAAAAGAACCCGGCAACCGGACCCTCTATGCGTTGCTCGGCGTGGGCAAATTCAACTGGGGTCCGGAGGCCGAAGAGTCCCACCTGTTTCCTTTTTATTACCGCGACCCGGTCAGCCAATCCTTCCTCTCCCTCCCCTACGCCACCTGGCAGGATGGCGACCGGACCGCTACCGGCGTGCCCCTCCTGCTCTCCTGGTTCTCGCGGAACCGGACTGAACGCGACCTACGCCTGCTACTGGGCCTGTTCGGACAGTCGTGGTCTACCGCTCCCAAGTCCTCCTCCAGCGGCTGGCTATTCCCGCTCTACGCCTATGGTGACGACTACTGGCTCACGCTGCTGGCGGGGCATAGCCAAGATTCGTCCACCACCTGGACCTATTTCCCCACGCCGCTGGCCGGCTGGATTTCCGGCGACACGCATGGCTCCTGGCTCTTGCCGCTCTACTGGTACCGGCATTACGAAGCCACCGGCCAACGCGATCTCTGGTATCTCCCCTGGGGTTACTATCACGCCGACGCCCGCCGCTCGGAATCGGGCCTATTCCCTCTTTATGGATATGAAAACAACGGGCCGCCCGTCGATTCCGATGACCCGGCCGAACTGGGAAAAGTCCGAGGCCGCGCCTGGCACCTGCTTTACCTGGCCGGGTATTCTAACCGGCGGGCGCCGATCTGGTCCTATACCGCCGCCTCACGCTCGAACACGTGCCAGGGCGTCACCTGGACGGCCAAAAACCGCTTCTTCCCGCTCTGGCGCTATGAGCGGAACCTGCGGACCGATACCGACCAGCTGGAAAAGGAATTCACCCTGCTCTTTTTCCTGCAGGATTACTGGCGCAAGGCGGACCTGGGTCCGGAGCCGAAAACCGATTATGCGCGCACGCGAATCCTGTGGCGCTTCCTGCATTACGAGCGCGACCACGACACCGTGTCCCTGGATCTATTCCCCGCCATCACCTATGACCGGGATGGCGCGGCCAAGCGGAAAGTGTCTTTTCTCTGGCGCGGGTTCCGATATGAGCGAAAGGACGGACAAAAGTCCGTCGACCTGCTGTTCCTGCCCGTCTGGCGCACGCGCTGGGCGGACTAATTCCCCCTTTGTCTTCTGGAGGGCGGCTTCTCTTCCGTCCCCTCTTCTGGAGGTTCTGTCATGAGCAGGTCAGCTCTCCAGCATAGACCGCCGATGCTTCAATGCCGGCACGCGGGCGCGGACGCGCTCCACCTCCGCCTTATCGAGCGTGGCGCGAAGCGTCGTCTCCTCCGGCCCGCCCTCGGCCAGCACATCCCCCCAGGGGCCCACGATCAGGCTATGCCCATAACTGGCCACGCCCGTCGCCGAATTTATGCCGCACTGATTGGGCGCCACCACGAAGCACTGATTTTCAATAGCGCGCGCCCGGACCAGCGTTTCCCAATGGCACTTGCCGGTATTCTGCGTGAAGTTGGAGGGAATCAATAAAAGCGAAGCTCCCCGCTTGGCGTAAACCCGGTACAGCTCGGGAAAGCGCACGTCATAGCAGATGGACAGCCCGCAGGACCAGCCCTCGATCCCGGCCATCACCGGGTGATCGCCCGCCTCATACACATCCCGTTCCCGCACGATCACGCCGCTCTCCAGCACCGCCTCGAACAGGTGCATTTTCCGGTACGTGGCCGCCACCTTTCCGGAGCGGTCCACCAGCACCGTGGTATTGAAAATCCGTTCGCCGGCGCGCTCAAGAATGCTCCCGCCCAACACCCAGGCCTTGTGCCGCCGGGCGGTGTCGGCCAGCCACGTCACCTGCCGCCCGTTCAGCGGCTCTGCGGCCTCACGCAAATCGCCGTCATTCCCGCGGATGGCAAACACCTCGGGAAGCACAATCAAATCGGCAGGCTCTTCATTCATCAGCCGGGCGTCCAGCGCCGCCAGATTCGCCGCCACAACCCGCCCCGCCGCATTCTGGATAAGAGTTACTTGCATACCGGCAAAATACTCCCCGCCTTCTTTTTCCGCAATCTCTTTTGCCCGTGCTGCATTTACGCTTTTCCTCGCTTGATATTCGGATGTATACTCCTGACATGCGCCTCTACGACACCCATTGCCATCTTCAGGATGAGCGGCTCGAACCGGACCTTGCCGGCGTGATGGCCCGGGCCGAAGCGGCCGGCGTGTGCCGGTTCCGTTGTTGCGCCACCACGGAGGCGGACTGGCCGGCCGTTGCGCACCTGGCGATCCACTTTCCCACCATCCGGCCGGCCTACGGCCTCCACCCCTGGCATCTGGCAACGCGCACCCCCGAATGGAAAACCCTGCTGCATGCCCGGCTCGTCGCCGAACCGCTCGCCATGGTTGGCGAAATCGGGCTCGACCACGCCATCGATTCCCCCGGCCGCGACGAACAGGAAGAGGTCCTTCGTGACCAACTGACACTGGCCGCAGAACTCCGCCGGCCGGTCTCCCTCCATTGCCGCCGGGCCTGGGGACACCTTTTCACCATCCTCCGCAGCCTCTCCCGGTTGCCGCCCGCCCTTCTTTTCCACGCCTATTCCGGAGATGCCAGCATTATCCGCCCTCTGGCTGAACTGGGCGGCTGGTTTTCCTTCTGCGGCTCCCTGACCCGCGAGGGCAACCGCCGCGGCCGCGCCGCCGCCGCCCTTGTGCCCGCGGACCGGCTCCTGCTCGAAACAGACGCCCCCGATCTGGCGCCACGCCAGGCCCCGCCCAGCACCCCCAACGAGCCCGCGTATCTGCCCCACACGCTCGCCGATCTGGCCGCCTGCCGGAACCAGACGATAGAAGAAACGGCCGAACTGACCTGGCAAAACGCCTGCCGTGTCTTCGGGGAAGAGCCATGACGGTTGCCTCGGATTGCCGGGACCGGTTTGTGAGAACCCGCCTGCTGCTCGGTGACGCCGCCTGCGACCGTCTGGCCCGGGCCCGGGTGACCGTGGCCGGTCTTGGCGCCGTCGGATCCTATGCCTGCGAGGCCCTGGCCCGCTGCGGCGTGGGACACCTGCGGTTGGTGGATTTCGACACCGTCCGGCCCAGCAACATCAACCGCCAGCTTTACGCCCTGGGCTCCACCCTCGGCCAGCGCAAGGCCGATCTGGCCACCGCGCGGGTCCACGACATCAATCCCTCCTGCCAGGTGGAAACCTTTCCCTTATTCATCGATCCCTCCAACCTCGACACGGTGCTGGACAATACGCCCGATGCCATCATCGACGCGATCGACAGCCTGGGCCCCAAGCTCAGCCTGCTTGAAGCGGCCGCCAAGGCCGGCCTGTTCGTCGTGTCCAGCATGGGCGCCGCTACACGCTTGGATTTCCGGCAGGTCCGGGTGGGCGACATCTCGGAAACGGATGTCTGTCCACTGGCCCGGCGAATTCGGAAAAACTTGAAGAAGCGGGGCATCCCCTCGGGCATCCGCTGTGTCTTTTCCACAGAATTGGTTCCCGCGCCGGCCCTGGACCTGGCGCTAGACGCTGCCGCGGCCGACCGCGAGCCTCACCAGCGGGGACGGCCCCGGAAACCGCTTGGAAGCGTGGCGTTTTTAACCGGAATTTTCGGACTGATTGCCGCCGGCGAAGTCGTCCGGCACCTGGCCGAACCCCCCCCTAATAAAGGAAAATCCGCATGACCACCGCTCTGATACCCTTTGCCCCCGGTTTTGAAGAGATGGAAGGCGTCATCCTGGTCGATGTCTGCCGGCGCGCCGGCTGGACTGTGGACACCGTCGGCCTGGCCCCGGGCCTTGTTCAAGCCTCACGGAGCGTGCGGGTGCAGCCGGACCGGGTTTGGGATGACCTCGATCCGCTCACCTACGATCTCCTGCTCCTGCCCGGCGGCGCGGCCGGCACCGAGGCGCTGATCCAGGATGTCCGGGTTTTGAACGCCATCCGCGCCTTCGACAAGGCCGGCAAATGGATTGGCGCCATTTGTGCGGCGCCGCTGGCCTTGCAGGCGGCCGGCATCCTGAAGCCGCCCCGCCTCGCGACCTGCCACCCCGCGGTGGCACAAAAATTAACCACCGTGCCGCGGCAATCCGCACGCACGGTGGTCGATGGACATTTGATTACCAGCCAGGGCCCGGGCACCACCTTTGAGTTTGCGCTGACCCTGATCCGGCACATTTCCGGGGCGGCGCTGGCCGATAAGTTATCCCGGGAAATGCTCCTGGCTTGAGTGTGCGTCTTAGCCCTTAGATGGCCGGAGCGGGTGGCGGAGTGGCGGCGGGTGCTGTTGCAGGCTGACCGTCAGCCTTGGGCCCGTGTCCTTCGCGTTTTTCAAAACCCTCTCGCCTTTCGCCGGTTTTCAATACCGCCCGTTGTTTCATCTGTGTCATCATTTCCCGGAGCTGCTTGCGCTGTTCTTCCGTCAGGACTTTGCGGATTTCGATTAGATTCTGGATTCCGGCCTTGGCCATTTCCGTGCGGGCCTTGCTGGTTTCTTCCACCGCGGCCATCAGTGCCGCTTCGTCCAACGGATCCGCCAGCAGCAACTCCACCTGTTTCCCCGCTGATTTTTGCAACGCGCCCTGCTGCTCCATCATCTTGGTCCGCTGCTCGAGCGCCAGGCGCTTGATTTGATCCTGCTGTTCCGGCGTCAGGGCCAGCCTTTTCGCAAAATCCGGGTTTTGCATCATCCCGCCGACCATCCGCTCCATGCCCAGGGTTTCCATCATGCCGCCCATCCCGCCTCCGGGTCCGCGCCGTTCTCCCATCGGACCGCGCTGCGCGTGTTCACGATTTTCCAATTTCACGGCGGGTTCCGGCGTCGGCGCCGGCGAGGGCGCCTGAGCAAACGCGCCTGCGGTTAGAACGGTCAGGGACAGGACGGTAACCAACGACTTGTTCATGAATCCTCCTTCATTGTTGTGTCCGATAAAACGCACCATCTTGGCAATTATTGCTTTTTCTCCAAAAAAATCAGACCTCAAACACGCGGGGACTTGCCGCCAGGCGTTCATACCCGGTCCGCGTCACCACCACGGTATCCTCGATCCGCACCGCGCCGATGGCCCGATAATACAGGCCCGGCTCCACCGTCACCACATGCCCGGGCTTCAGGATCGACTCCTGCCGCCCCAGGGAGGGCCGCTCATGAATCTCCAGCCCCACGCCGTGGCCGGTCCCATGGATAAAGCCTTCCGCGCCCCTGCGCGTCATTCCCGTTTTATAACCCCGCGCCTCGAACGTCCGGACCGCCAATTGATGCAGCTCCGCGGCATTGACGCCGGCCTTAATGACGCGCAAGACCGCTGCTTGCGCGGCGCGCACCGCACGCTCCATGGCGGCCAGGGCCGGAGACGCCTTTCCCTTCACCACGGTCCGTGTCAGGTCACCCCAATAGCCGGTGGCCATGTCATGCGGGAAAATATCGAGCACAATGCTCGCGTTCGCGTGCAAAGGGCCGGTCCCGATCTGGTGCGGATCCGCGCCCTGCGCCCCGCCGGCCACAATCAGACCCGGTGCGAAAAACCCGCGCTCCAGCAAAAACTTCTGCGCTTCGGCCCGCACGCGTTCCGACGTTAGCGCCCGTCCCTCCAGCCTCAACACCCCGCGCCGATCCGGGTCAGACGCCCGGATCATCGCCACGGCCTGCGCCATCGCGGCGGCCGCCGCGCGTTGACTGGCGCGAAGCATCGCCCGTTCGCGGGGAGTCTTGATTTCACGTTCCGGAAACAGAGGCAGCTCCGCCACCTCCACACCAATCCCCAGGCCTTCCAGCTTGCGCGCCAATCCCACCGGAAAAGACCCGCCCACACGCACCCGGGAAAGATGCTCGTGCCGCAAAAGCCCGCCAATCCAGCCTGCCTGGCTTCTTTTTTCCTCATCGGAAAGCGACAACTCCTCCGGGGTTAACACGCTCATCCCCCGCACGGCCAGACGCGCGCGACCGGCTTCCATCGCGTTCACCAAAAGCACCTTTCGGCGCGGGCCCAGAAGCACCACCACGGGATCCGGTGCAGAAAAGCCACAAACATACTGTAAATCCGCGTTTTTCTCCGGAATATCCGCTAAAAGAAGGGCTGTTCTTAACTTCTTCATTCCGCTAGTTTTTCTTCGTTTTACGGGCTTTTTCATAACTATTTCCGTTTTATTTCCGATTTAGAACTCGCTCCGCGCGGCGGCAGAATTTTTACTTTTTCTTTCTCGTGCTTTTCCCAGCCACACCATCCCTTGTGGTAAGCAATTCTTGACACACTCACCCTAGCGCATAAAAAATATCCGCCCTACTTCTCTGTTTTCACCTTGAGCGCCGCGCCCTCTTCTCCTATCCTAGCACGCATACGTGCCTGGGGTTAGACGAGTGTTAGCCTGTGAATAACCTGTTAACATTCGCCTGTTTCTGGCGGCCATTCTTTCATAACCCTTTGGGGTTTGAATGGTAGCAGAAGCTCCGGGCTGTGGAGAAGTAAAAACAGGCGTGCAAACGCCTTCAAGGTCCTCTTGCGCTTTGGGGATGACAGGGAGCTTGCGTGTGAGCCAGTGGAATGCGGTTTCGGTCTGGGATGAAGCGTGCAAACGATTGAAAGCCCTTCTTCATCCGGATGTCTATGTGAAGTGGATCGGGGTCATTAAAGCCGACGGCTTGACGGATTCCACCCTGACACTGGGCGTGGACAATGACTTCTACCAGACCTGGCTTGAAGAAAACTACCTGCCTTTCATCAAGCAGGCCGTCCACTCCGTGTATGGCGCCGAAATCGGCATTCGCTTCACCGTGAAGCCGGACGCGGCCGTCGCGGCGCCTGTTCCTGTTTCAGGTCCAGCTCCACGCCCCCGGCCCGCGGACACGCTGTTCCCGATGGAGCCCCAGGCCCCGCCAAGCCGCGGCAAGGGGCGCAGTCGCGACAAGGAAACCTTTTCGGGCACGACCGACTCCCCGCTGAATCACAAATTCACCTTCGAGTCTTTCGTGGTCGGCCCCTCCAACAGCTTTGCCCACGCCGCCTGCATGGCCGTGGCCCAGGCCCCCGCCAAGGCCTATAACCCCCTCTTCATCTACGGCGGCGTGGGGCTCGGGAAAACCCACCTGATGCAGGCCATCGGCAATTACATGCTGACTCACAGCAAGCTGCCGCGCGTTTGCTATATCTCATCCGAAGCCTTCATCAACGAATACATCGACTCGCTGCAAAGCAACAAGTCCATCCAGTTCCGGCGCAAATACCGGAATATGGACCTGCTGCTCATCGACGATATCCAGTTTCTCGCCGGAAAAGAGCGGCTGCAGGAGGAATTCTTCCACACGTTCAACGCCCTGTTCCACGCCCACAAGCAGATTGTTCTGACCAGCGACCGGCCGGCCAGCCAGATCCAGGGGCTTGAGCAGCGCCTGGTTTCCCGCTTCGAGTGGGGGCTGGTCACGGAATTGCAGGCGCCGGATTTCGAGACCCGCCTTGCCATTCTCCGCAATAAGCAGGACCAGGCCGTTTTCAAGCTTCCCGAAGAAATCCTGGCCTTTATTGCCGAGCACATCACCTCCAACATCCGCCGCCTGGAAGGCGCCCTGATCCGCGCCACCTCCTATGCCTCCCTCTACAAGGAGACCCTGACCCTGGCCCGCGTGGAAGAGCTCCTGCGCGACCTGCTGGAAGTAGAGCAACAGCAGTCCATCACCCTGGATGGCATCCAGAAAGCGGTTGCCGAATACTACGACGTGCGCATGGCGGATATGTCCAGCAAACGTCGCCCTCAGGCCGTGGCCCAGCCCCGCCAGGTGGCCATGTTCCTCTGCCGCCGGCTCACCTCCGCCTCGTTCCCTGAAATCGCCCTCGCCTTCGGGAAAACCCACGCCACCATTCTCCACGCCTGCACCCAGGTGGAAAAGAGAATCGCCGCCAACGAAACCCTTAAACAAAGCGTGTTGGAGATCACCCGGCGGCTGAACCGGAAGCTTCCCGTTCATTAACAACCCCCCTGTGCACAGCCTGTCAACTCCTGATGAAAACTTCACCCCCTGTTTATAATCCCCCTCTTATGAAAAACTCATCCACACGCTATGGACAGGCCAAACCCGCATGCCACCCTTTAAAAAGACCCCTCCGCTCATGTTGTTAAGCTTGTCAACACCCCATAATACTGATACGGATATATATAGATATTTATTCTTATCTGAAGAGCGCTTGTGGATAAAGAAAACCGGATGGAGAGTTTCATGAAAATCAAAGTCGCCAAAGATCAGATTCTAAAAGGCCTTCAAATCACACAAGGCATCATCGGCGCCCGAAGCACGCTTCCGATTCTGTCCAATGTTCTGGTTGAAACGGACGAAGACAAACTCTGGCTCACCGCCACGGATCTTGAAGTCAGCGTTCGGTGCGCCATTCCTGCTGAAATCGAGAAATCCGGCAGCACGACGCTTCCCGCCAAAACCTTGTTCAGTATTATCCGGGAATTGTCCGCCACCGATATTGCGATCGAAGTGGACGACAAGAATTCCGCCTCGTTGACGTCCGGGGCCTCGTTTTTTAAAATTCTTGGTCTTCCCAAGGAAGAATTTCCTCCCCTTCCAAAATTTGATTCCGGGTTTGCCTATAACCTGGATCAAGCGGTTTTGCGCGATATGCTGGTCAAAACATCTTACGCCTCCTCTTCCGATGAGACACGACAGTTTTTGAACGGCGTCCTGTTAAGTTTTAAAAACGATAAACTGACGGCTGTGGCGACCGATGGCAGGCGGTTGGCATTGAATGAACATGACTTGGAATGCCCCAAGGACCAGGAAGCGGATTTGATTATTCCAACCAAGGCGGTTGCCGAGTTGCTGCACAGTCTGGGGTCTGAAGGGACCGTGAAAATAAGGGCCGTTAAGAACCAGGTTTCTTTTGAATTCGGAAACCTCTTGCTGTTATCCAAGCTGATCGAGGGGAATTATCCCAATTTCCGCCAGGTGATTCCGTCCCAGGCGGAGCATCGCATTCAGATTGAACGGGAAGCCTTGTTCTCGGCAGTGAAACGCGTGGCGCTGCTGACCAGTGATCGATCCAACTCCGTGAAGCTGACGTTTGCTAAAAACAAGGTGGTGATCAGCGCGCAGACCCCGGACATCGGCGAAGCCTATGAAAGCATTCCGGTCAAATTCACCGGCGCGGAACTGAATGTGGCCTTCAATCCGGAATTCATCATGGATCCGCTTCGCCGTCTGACCTCGGACGAAGTCTATCTTGAATTCAATGACGAATTGAGCCCGGGCGTGATCAAATGCGATACGCCTTTCCTGTACGTCCTGATGCCGATGAGGATTGGCTGACCGGCGTCGTTTCGGGCTTGAATCCGAAATAACGGTCCGGTATAGTGAAGCCGTTTTTAAATCCATTTCTCTTGCCGTCTGCCCGATAGTGTAATGGTAGCACAACAGACTCTGAATCTGTTTGTCAAGGTTCAAGTCCTTGTCGGGCAACCAATCAAGTTTTGGAAAGTACATGATGAAAGCCTTGCGCCGGTTATTCGGCTATGACGATAAGTTCTTCGACCTTTTGGAGGCCAGCGCCGTGGAGGCGCAAAACAGCGTTCAGCTGCTCGTCCAGATGATCAGCCAGCCGGCGGGATTGCCCACGCTGGATGAATTCATCCTGTCCCGCCGCAAGGACAAGCGAATCACGGAAAACATCACCGAGGAGCTGTGTCGCACCTTCGTCACGCCCCTGGAACGCGAGGACATCGAGGCACTCTCCATTGCCCTCTATAAAATTCCAAAGACCTGCGAAAAGTTCGGCGAAAAATACCTGTTGTGCGGCAGCCAGATACACGGGGTCAACTTCTCCGAACAGGTCCGCCTGCTCGGGGAAGCGGTGAAGACCGTGCTGCAGATGGTCAAGCGGCTCCGGACGAAGTCCAACCTGGAAACCGTGAAAGAAGACAATGCCCGGCTGCACCATCTGGAGGGGCAGGCGGACAAGGTCATGCTGGCGTTGATCCAGGAACTTTACAGCGGCAAGCATGACGCCCTGAAGGTCATCATCCTGCTGGATCTTTACGAACTGTTGGAACGGTGTGTGGACCGGTGCCGCGATGCGGGCAACGTGGTCTTCCAAATCGTGCTCAAGCATTCCTGAGGCGCCCGAACCCTTTTCAAGGCAACATGATTTTCATTCTCATAGGCGTTATCATTGCGCTGGCGTTCGAATACATCAACGGATTTCATGACACCGCCATCGCCATTGCCACCAGCATTTCCACCAAGGTCCTGACTCCGCGCCAGGCCGTTCTTCTGGCGTCCGTTTGTAACCTCGGCGGGGCGTTGGTGGGGGTCACGGTGGCCAGCACAATCGGCAAGGGGTTGGTGGACACCGCCTGCGTGACGCCGGAAACGATCGTGTGCGCGTTGGTGGGGGCCATCCTTTGGAATTTGTTCACCTGGTGGCTCGGGCTGCCCTCCAGTTCGAGCCATGCCTTGATCGGGGGCTTGTGCGGGGCCGCCCTCGCCACGGCGCATGGGAATCTGGCCTGTATTCGCTGGTCGGTCCTGAATCCCGCCACGGGCAACATGGAAGGCCTTCTGCATAAGGTCATCATCCCCATGTTCACGGCGCCGGTGATTGGTTTTGTGGCGGGATTCCTCCTCATGGGTGTGTTGATTATGCTGGTTCACCGCATGCGGCCGAGGGTGATCAACCTGGTGTTCGGAAAATTGCAACTGGTCAGCGCGGCCTGGATGGGGTTCAGCCATGGCACCAATGACGCGCAGAAAACCATGGGAATCATTGCCTTGTTGCTGGTCGTGGGTACCCAGAGCGGGGCGTTTGACGGGCTGCCCCCCCTGTTCAGCTTTTTGCGAACGCCGGAATTCAAGGTGGCGTTCTGGGTTAAGGTGGCGTGCGCGGGAACCATGGCGGTAGGAACGGCCGTGGGCGGGTGGAGAATCATCCGGACGCTCGGCTCCAAGGTGGTGCGCATGCAGCCCATTCATGGCTTCGCGGCCCAGACCACGGCGGCCGCGGTGATTCATGTCGCCACCCAGTGGGGTATTCCGCTTTCAACCACGCATGTCACCTCCACCGCGATTATGGGCGTCGGCTGCACGAAGCGGATGAGCGCGGTTAAATGGGGCGTTGTCAGCCGCATTCTCTGGGCGTGGGTGCTGACGCTGCCCGTGACCGGTTTTCTTGCCTTTTGGCTTCAGAAGGCCGTCTTGGTGTTTTATCACCGCTGATCAAAATCAAGGCAGGCCTTGAACGTCCCGAACGGGCACTGCCCCGCTAAACGCGGGTATTCGAATTGTCCCGTTTGACGCAGGGCCTCCGCGCGCCGGCGACTTATGGCGCCGTCCCGGCCGATCATCTGGCCCCACCAGCCCAGGCCGGTCGGGAAAGGACCCTCCGGCTTCAGCGACGCGACATAGGCCTGCGGAAACAAGGATTGGAACGCCGGCAGGGCGTTGAGCCAGGAGGCGCAGCGAACGTCCCCCGGGGGCTCGCCGGATCGCTCGGCTTCAAGGCAAATGGCCCGCAATTCGGTCCGTCGTTCCGCCAGATCTTCGAAGGGGGATTGCGGGCGGACGGCGTTCCGCACATGAAGGGAGAGGCATCGCGTGGCGGGATCCATGTCGCCTCGGAAACAGCCGAACCAGCGGCGTTCGGCATCGCTGTGCGCATAGGCCTTCCAGCCCGCGTCCAGAAGCTCAACCAAGGCGTCAAGCGCACGCGATTCAAACGCGTCGCCATCCGCAGGGCCGGGGTACCGTGCGAACAAAGCTTCAAGGACCCCGATCCGGGCAGCCCAGGCGGGATTATCAAGGGCGGGTGGAGTGTGGACGGCATTTTGAAAGACCATGGAAAGCATCGTCCAATGACGCGTCAACAGGTCTGTGCGCCGCAACGCGCTCGAATCGCCGGGCGCGGCGGCCGGCAGCGCGGCGGGATCGCGCAGCTTGCCATGCAGCAGGCCGAGCTGAAGAGCGAAAAACGCGCTCACAAACGTCCGGCGCGCCTCGTCTGAAAGCGCAATCGGGACCGGGTATGGAGGCATCGTCATGCGGGTACACTACCAATTGCTCAAACAGAGGACGATTATTTTTTGGCCGGGAAGGACCAGGCGGGGAGTCAACCATTCAGATTAGCGGGGACTTCAGCGTTGCGCTCTCATCGGGATCCTTGTAATAATTGGGTTAGCGGAGAGTTTGTCCTTTTTCTCTTGTGAAAGGAACATCATGTTTTTCTCACTTTGCATGCGGACCGCGCGGCGCCTTGGAGTTGCGGTTCTTTTTTCGCTTAGTCTTATTGGGGATGGGTCGGCCTTTGAGAGGTCTGATCTGGCGACGATAACGAACCGCCTGATCTTTTTCGAAAGGCCCCCTTATGCCGTGGGCGCATCGCGGGCGGTTGCGGATCGCGAGGCTAAGGGAAAAACCGACTTGACGGTCTATTATATCAGCACCAACTGGTACGATCCGCTTTTTACGGTTTCAGCGGTGATGCCGATCGACATTAGGCAGACGCCGGAAGCCGTCACATTTCGCCAGGATACAACCTGTCTCACGCTGGATTCGGAAGGGATTGGCTATACGCTTGATCGGGCGTTTACCAATGACATTTCCGGCGCCCCCTTAATGCGGATTGTCCTGGATTCTATCCGGTTCGATGAAGCGGCGGCCATTAGTAAACGAGACGGAAAAATAATCGCCCAGCGCGTGCAGCCGTACGCGTTGTCCTCCCTTGTGGCCCCCCCCTTGCTTCCGCAGGCGGAACGGCTCTTCGCGGAAACCAACCGGTTTGAGCCCGAGACGGTCATCCGGACGGCGGAAGGGCTCTGGACCTGCTGGCGCTTTGATTTGAAAAGCGAAGGGAGCCCGACCTTCCTGGATTCCCGGGGCGCCAAGCTGATGATCGGAAGCGGTAAAACCATCATGTTTTACAATGCGGCGACCAAGGCCAAGGCCGGCGAGCAAGCCCGCATGGCCATGCGTTTTCGCGTGCAGCCCGATGAATCTTTTCCCCTGCCGGCGCCGCCTGCGGTTCGTCCCACGCTGGTCGATACCCATGTGCACATGACGACGACCACGGACTTGCGAGATTCCATCCTGATGGCGCGCCGCCAGGGGTATCAGTACTGGGCGGTCTCGATTCTTTATAATGAACACCCGCCCTATGGCCGGCTTTTCACGGGCAATGACCAGCTGTTCGAGGCGATGCGGCGGGCGCCCGATGTGTTCCTCGGCTTTGGACATCTGCAGCTCAACAAGAACGGGTTCCCCGGCTTTCCGCAACCGGGTCCGGATACGCCCGCGCATATCCAGCGGATGTGGGAACAGGGCTGCGTGGGCCTGAAGACGCTGGTCAAGTTCAGCAAATACGACGTGCAGGTGGACGATCCGCAGTACGATCCGCTCTGGGCCAAGGCGGCTGACCTGCACATGCCCATCGTATTTCATACGGAAGCCGAGGACACGGGGTCTTCTCATGTCCGAGTCGCAGCGGTGGCCCGCCGCTTTCCCGGCTCGCCGATGATCCTGGCCCACCTTGGAAGCGGGCAAATCGAGGTGACCGTCCGGGAGCTCAAGGCGACGCCTAACCTCTATATTCAGCATATGCATCTGGGACTCAAGGCCGCGGATGGCCGGACGGCGCTGGAACGATTGGTTGCCGAGGGACTGACGAATCGGATACTCTTTGGCAGCGACGTGACCAGCGACCACACTCCCCTGATCGCCGAACGGAATGATCTTGTCTTGCGCCTCCGGGCGCTTCATGTGCCCGAGGGAGCCATTGAGGGAATTCTGTTCGCTACGGCTAAGGGGATCATTGAACGTGTCACGCCGCGTCCGGAAGCCCGGTAACACAGGCGGCAAGACGGGGGTGATGATGAGTCAGAACGACACGAGTTCAACGTCTGCGCCCTGGTGGCAAACGGACGGACTGGTTATCGCCGGGGGCTGGCATCCCTTGGCGGCGCGAATCCGCCGTGGCATACCGTCCGAAACCGTCGAGGCGGATTATGCCTGGGAATATACGGAAGAACACATTCAACGGCTGAAGCAGCTCGGCGTGACGCTGTTGCTGGGTCAATTCGACCGCGGATTCGGCGAAAGCGATCAGGCGGAGGAGCAGGAACGCGCCCGCCAGCAGGCGGCGCTCTGCCATCAGCATGGAATCCGGCACGGCGCCTATCTGGCCAACACCGTTTATTTCGAGTCCATGCTCAAGGATCATCCGGAATGCGAGGAGTGGGTTGTTCAAACCCACGATAATCGGCGGGTCCACTACGGCGGATTGCAGACATTCCGGTGGGTGGCCTGTTTCAACTCGCCGGGCTGGCGTCTTCGCATGAAGCGCGTCATCGAGCAGGCGATTCGCGTGGTGCAGACGGATCTGCTTCACTTTGACAACCTGGCTGTCTGGCCGGAGCCCGACAGTTGCCATTGCGCGCATTGCCAGAAGGCATTCCGGGCCTTCCTCGCCTCCCGTTATCCGGATGCCGAATCGCAGAAGCGGCGATTCGGTATCACCGGGTTTGAGACGTTCCGCGCGCCCAATTTCTATTTGCGGTTCACGCCCCCATGGGATGTGGATCGGATTGATAATCCGCTGATGCAGGAGTGGATCGAGTTCCGGCAGTGGACCGTGACGGAGTATATCCGCGAGTTGGCGGCCTACGCCCGCGGGTTGAATCCCGACATCTGCATCGATAGCAATGGCCAGTCCATTTTCGGCTTCAACCAGGCGCTGGTTCATGGAATCGATCCGGAGGCCCAGGCGGCGCATGTGGATTTTGTGTTCGATGAAAATCCGGATGTGAGGCCGGATGACGAACCGGGGGCGGCCGACCCTGCTTCTTCGCGCATGCGTGGCGCGATGTTTTTCCGCCGGACAGGCAAGCCCTGTGTGTCCGCCTATCGCGACGAGGCGGAGCTGGCGTTCAATCTGGCTTTCCGGGGCCATCCCGGAATCAATGCGCGGTGGGGGTACTCGGAGCCGGGCCGCGCTCCGCTGCAAGAGGCGCCGCCAGGTGTTGCCGATTTGTTGTCGCAGTTCCGGCGGCACCGGGAGCTGTATGTGGGCGCGCGGTCGGTGGCCCGGGTCGGGGTCTGGCGGAGCCGGAAGAGCCTGGCCTTTGTCAGCACCGACACCCACCTTTCCGCAGCCGTGCTGGAGCAGCTACTGTTTGTTAACCGCATACCCTTCTCGATCGTGATGGATGGGTGCGTCGAGCACGACGATCTTTCGGCCTTCGATCTGCTGATTCTGCCGGATGTGGAGTTTGTCAGCGCGGCCCAGGTCGCGCGTCTTACGGCCTATGTCGCCGCCGGGGGCAGCCTGCTGATCACCGAACGATCCGGCATCTATACCGGCGAACCCCGCAAGCGGGCCGAGCCGGTTTTTGCACTGCTTTTCGCCGATCCGGTGGCCGGCGCCTCGTTGAGCGGCGAGGAGGCCTTGACGTTCGATCCGAACCGCCAGTTCGCCGCATGCTTCACGCCCGGGCAGCCGGCCGCGGCCGTGTATGGAAAAGGCCGTGTCGCCTATCTCCCCGCCCTTGATTATGTGCATCGCCCGCGGGCGTTCCGTAGCGGATACAACGTTCATTACGACGGGATCGACAGCCGGTACTGGAAAGAGCCGCGGAACAGGACGGAGATTCTGGAGGCGATCGAGTGGCTGGCCCCTTCGGCGCGAGTCGTCCAGGCGGACGCCTCGCCGGAGCTGCGGCTGGACCTGTTGCGATTGGCCGACGACCGGTTCGCCATTCCGCTCCTGCGGACGGGGCCGATCACGGCGCCGCGAGAGGTGCCGCTCCGCCTTCTTACCCGGCGGCCGCCGGGACAAGCCATGCTCTATGCGCCCGGTCTTGACGCGCCGGTCGATATCACGTGGAGCGTTCGCGGTAACCGGGCCGAAGCCTTTCTTCCCGGAATCCGTCGCCACGGCGTTCTGGTTTTTACGGATCTTCTGGTATGAAGAAACAAGTTCTCAGCGCAGCCTTGTTGGCTGCGGGCTTGATCGCAGGCTGGGCGTGTGACCATGCCGCCGGCGCGGAAGCGTCCCGTAATCTTGTCCCTTATTCAGGATTTGACACCGGCGTGTACCGCCTTTGGAGAAGTCCCTATCAATCGGGATGCGTGGTGGACAACGGCGATCTGGATTACGAGGTCGTGCATGACGGGACGTTCAGCCTGAGGCTTCGGGCCTACGAGCACGGCTACGCCAATCAGCCGCCCGGCATGGAGGCGGAAAGCGTGTTTGGGGTTGCCCTTCCAGGCGACGTCAAAACCTATACGCTTTCCGTGTGGGTCCGCTGCGACACTCCGCTGCGGTTCCGCCTCGCCTGCGGAAACGTGCAGATTGCGGAGGCGCTCCGGCCGGAAGACGGCTGGCGACGCCTGAGCGCGACCGGCCTCCTGAAAGGCGTGCAGAAGCTGAATCTGTCCGTCCAATCCGACCGGCTTATACCGGGCGAGCTTCACGGCGGGCAGGCCTGGGTGGATTCCGTTCAATTGGAAGAAGGGGAACAAGCCTCGGTGTGGCGGCCCGCCCGGCCGGAAGCCGGCTTGGTCACGGCTCCTGCGTTCGGCATTTTCCATACGGATGAACCGGTGCGCGTGGCCTTCCGCCTGACAGCTCCGGACCCGACGCCCCGCGACGTCCGCCTGGCCGCCCGCCTTTACGGAGCCTTTGGCGAGCCCTATCTTGTTTCGGACCCGGGCGATCACGTTTTCCTCTTTCCCTCCAATCGCACCGGCATCTTTCGGCTTGAGGTGGATGTCCTCAACGGCGAGGAGCTGGGTCTTGCCGCCGCCGACCGCCGGCTGGAAATTCCTTTCTATGTGTTGCCTGCGGCCGATCCCGCGGCGTGGAATCCCATTGGCTTGTATGCGCAGATGAGTCGCCCGATGATCGAGCAGGCTTCCCGGCTGAACCTCTTCTGGAACAACCTGCTCAGTTCCGCCGGCGAGATGGTCGAGTGGCACAAGGTCTGGCGGAATGGCGAGCTGTGGCTGGATCAATATGCCCACCGCCTCAAGTGGGCGGCGGAAAAACATCAGATGCGATTTATCGGGAATATTGGACCCAGTTCGATGCTGGCGCGGCTGCCGCCGGATTTGCAAAGTCCAGTCCCCGTGCCTGGGAAAACCCTGAGCATCAGTCAGTCGCCATTGTCGGTGGAGCGCACGCATATCAAGCTGGATGCTTTTCGCGCGTACATGCGTGCCGCCGCGGAGGCGTATCAGCCGTATGTGAAGACGTGGCAGATCGTGGACGAGAACACCTATCCCAACATCCCCTATCGGCGTCTCTGTGAAGAGGCGGCTCGCGCTTTACGTTCGGTGAATCCGGAAATCGACGTTCTGCCAACCTATCCCGAGCACATGGCGTATACCTATGTGCGAGCAGGGCGCGATGCCTGCCAGGGCCTGTATGATCTTGGCCGTGCCCCGGCGAAGCCCGAAAAGGCGGTTGCCGCGGCCGAGCTGGGCGGGGCGGATTTTCCTATTTATTTCTATGATTGCAGCATCCCGTTCAACTATTTGTCCGCGACATTCAATGGCTGGGGCAAGGATGCTTGCCTGGCCCGCGAACCCGCCGTGAACCTTGAGCAGCGCGAGGGCTATCTCTCGAATTTCACGGAACGGCTGGACGCCACGCTGTCGAGGCAGATTCATCCTCTCGGTGTCGCGGGCCCCCACGCCAAGGCCCTGTGCCTCTATCACGTGCGCATGCCCGGCGGACAGGCGAACTGCGGCACGGACGCCTGGGGTCATCCCTCGCCGCTGCTGGTCGCCTGCGGCATCTTTAACGCGTTGACGCCCGGCGGCAGCGTGGGGCCGATCGCCCTCGATGGCGTCTACGTCTATGTTTTCTCGCGAGGTCCGGGAAAGGGGCATCTTCTCGCCGTTCACACCCAAAAGGAACAGACAAACGTCACCCTGACGGCTTCCGCAGACCTGGGGCTCCGGCAGCTCGACATCTGGGGCAACGACTGTACCCGCCTGGCTTCAAACGGAGTCCGCGTGCTCATCACGGGAGAGATGTGGAGTTATTTGACGGTGCCGGCCGGCAATCTGGTGTCCGTGAGCGCATGGCTGGAGAACAAACTTGGCAAAACAGAATTGGCTGCTTTTACCGCGAAACGACCCGAACGTAAGCCTGACGCTTCCGGCAAGGACGGGCTGGTGCTGCATCTGAGGAAAGAGGGCATGGAGGCCAAGCAGACGATCCCGGACACGGACGCCCTGGCGGTTGGGGACGCCGGTTTAACCGTGGCCTGCTGGATCCGGCCGTCCACGAACTCGGCCCGGTGGGCGGGATTTGCAAAGAAGGACGTAAGCGCGCCCGGTCAGACGATGGCGCCAACCGCCTTCAGGCCATTTATCGGATGGAACCTCGGCACCCTGGGAAGCGATAAACCCGTGCCTTTCGAACAGAACAGCTTCCGTTTCGATGTGCAGGGACCGGGTGGCGGAGGGCGGGTGACGGCGGGACCGATCAGCCTATACGCCGAAACCGGCAAGTGGACCCACGTGGCGGCTACGTATAACCCGGATCCGAAAGATCGCGGGCTCAGGCTATATGTCAACGGCGTGCTCGTGTCCGATACAGTTCTCGCGCAACTTCCCGCCTGGATCGATAACGATGGCCCGGTGACCCTGGGCCGCGACTTTCAACCTTTCGCCGGGACGATCGCTCATCTTCGGATTTACAACCGGGCGCTTGGAGATCGGGAGATCACGGATCTCTTTAAAGGCGAGAAGGCGGAAGTCGATTTGGCGACGGAGCCTCCGGAGTCCTGGGCGGAGTGACTATTATTTGACGGTAATGACTGTGCCGTTTGAAGACGTTTTTACAAAAAGGATATTGTAACTAGGAAGATACAAGGGGGCGGTTGCGCCACCCAGGTTGGCGAAGCCCCCTTCCTCGACCAGCTTGCCGGCGTTCGATCCGGATGTGTAAAAACGGTTGATCATATTTTCAAAACGAGGCGAGCCGTAGTAGCCGTTGCCGACATAAAGGTAGCCGTCCACGGGCCCAATGGCTATGGATACGGGCCTCACTACGCCTTTGAGGTAAGTTATCCACTTGGCGAAAACGGCATCCGTCCCATTGGTTCCCGCCGGCGTTCCATTGGCGTTGAAACGAAGGAGGTAACTCGTGGTAACGCCATTTTGATCGCCCGCCACATAAATTCGCCCAGCGCCGTCGATGGCGAGGGCCGTGATAATGGTGAGAGGCGAAAGGGCGCTGCTCGTAATCCAGGCGTTTGTGTCCCCCAATCCGCTGGGGCCGTAATTGCTTCCGTCAGCTGCAAAACGATAGATGTTGGTGCCGAGAAGGGCCAGGAAATTTCCCGCCGAATCCTGCACCAGATCGGTGCCGCCATTAATGGGCGCGATGTTGGTGGGGCCGCTGAATTGGGCACCGCGGCTATATCCGAGCGAGGTGTTTGGCTGGGTGCCCGCGCTGCTGCCGTCAAGGGCGTGCCGGAACAGATAGGTTCCCGCCAACATGTCCGGCGTGTTGTTGGTGGAGACGCCGGCCATTAAGAAAATGTGGTCGGCCTTGAAGATCAAGCCCTTGACGGGATAATAGTAAGATCCGAAACGCCAGCTGCCGCCAGCACCCGCGATGAAATCGGAGTTTGGATTGGCGCCCGTACGGTCATAACGAAATACCTTATTGTAGCTAGTAGCCGCCGTGTATCCGACGTAGATGCGGCCGTTTTGAGTTACGACGCGAGATATCGTTCCGAGGCCCGGCGTGACGACCAGACCTGTGCCGTTGTTCGTATGCATGAAATAGCCGAGGAACGAACCATCGTTTGCGCTGAATCGCGCGATGCCGCCGCTTCCGTTTGGGGCGGAGGATAGTCTGCCCGCCACCCATAGTTCATAGGTGGCGGCCTGGACGGTTGCGGGCGCCAGCGTGCAGGCGGACAGGAATAAGACGGCGATCAGTTTTGTTTTCACGAGTTCAGTCCTTTCCTTGTTGTTAATCAACCAGCCTCTTATCGGGAGCAAAGAACAGCGTTCCGAGCCCGCTGCTGTGCCCCGCCCAGCGCCAGGTTCCGGTGATCACATTCGTTCCATCATGATCGGCGTCATGCCAGATGACATCGAACCCGATTGCGTCCCCGGCCTTTTTTGGACCGCCTACCTGGGATAGCGGGAGGGCGACTTCGATATTCCAGACGGTGTAGGGGGCGTAGTCGTTTCGCGCTTCCTCGATCGTCATGGCGGCCTGGGCGCCTTTCGCTGCTGTCCCGGAGAGTGAAACGGAATTTTCGGAAGGGTCGAGGATTAGCGTTCGCGCTTCCCCCGGCTCCCCGGGCTCCGGGCTGATCTTGATTTCCAGGCGGTCGCTATCGGTGGCCGTCCCCTTTTTGATCAAGTCATCATCCTCGCACCGGATGGCGATATAGAGGTGGTCGGCATCATGGCCGGCGCGAATGGAGGCGCGCGCATCGACCCGGCGGATATACTTAAAATGCTCCCCGCCATCCGTAAACTGGACGGTGTTCCGGCCCAGCCGGCCCCAGGAGAAGGTGTAATACATCCAGGCCTGCGGCACCTCGCTCCACTCGGCGAGGTTGCCGTCGATCGCAGGGTGCAAGGGAGGCGCGACGGTCATCCAGCACGTGTCATACGCCGCTTGTTCTTGGCCCTGGGCGTCCGTGATCCAAACCGTATAGGTGGCGTTCTCGATGGGCGCTTTTAGTTCAATGGGCGTTTCCAGCCTTCCCCAGGTTGTTGTGCCGGCGGATAATGTTCCTATTTTCCCGTTTCTGTTTGGCAGCGTCCAGTCCGTGCGCGTCAGCATCCGGTTGGGCGGAAAGTTGGCGTCCAGTTTCAGGCCGGACAGGGTGTTTGTCGTGTTGTTATGCGCGCGGACGCCCAGGTCCACCCCGCCCTTTCCATTGGGAATGAACGCGAGCCCCATGCTGATCGACTGGGGCGCGGCCGTGATTCCTCGCACCATCGCCAGGAAGGCCTCATCCGACAGGCCTTCATTGAAGAGGAAGGCGGGCTCTTCGGTCAGATCGAACAGGATGTCCCCGTTTTCATAGTTGATGTCGCCGTGGGTGTTTCCGTACATATCGGCCACGGTTACTTTTTTCGCGGCGCCGGCGAGCCGCACATCCCGCCAGATTCGCGGCTCGGCTGGCCAGTGGATATCCTCCCCGGGAACGGCGGTGCTCCAGGTGGCCGCGTGAAGCCGCCCGTTCTGACGGAACACGAAGACAAGGGTCCGCGTGGAAGCGAGATAAACGTCCTCGACGGGCACGGCGTCGGAAAGCAGTAGCGGCAGGCAGCTGAACGTGAAGCCATGCGGTAGCGGAGTTCCGTCGTAATCCATCAAGGGGAAATCATTGTTGGCCAGGCTGTTCTGGACCCAGAGCCGGGCGGTGTAGTGGCCGATGACCTTGGCATCCTGGACGAGCGTCAGTTTCAGCATGTGCTGGGCGGTCCGCACGGCATTGGCGTAGACGGGCTCCCCGGCAGTCCCTGTTCGCCGGAACTGGGGCTCGCCCGTGGAGCCCACGCCGATGCAGTGCCACGGCACATTCCAACGGCCTTGAAGATATCGCGCCTTCCTGGCTTCCCAGTATTCGTAAGCGTAGCAGCTGGCCCCAAATCCCGATACCGGAAGCTCCCCACCCCATTCGGCGATCAGCTCGTCGAGATAATCGGTCATGCAGGAAAGGGATAGCTTCATCGGCTTCCCGCTGTCGCGGAATCCTTCGGCGGAGGCGCTGACGATGCGGGCGAACTCCCGAGCCGAAAAATAGAGCTCGGTCTCGTCTTCGACGGTCCACCAGGGCTGGAGATCGCCGACGGCTTCGGCCAGCCGCTTGCAGTAGGTACGCCAGGCCTTGAGTTCCGGAATCAGGACGGCGGTTCGCTGATCGGCGGGCTTTCCGGCCAGCATTTTCAACTGCCTCGCCACATCCCGCCGGCCGTCGCCGTAAGCCGCCCAGCCGCAAAGACCCGGATCCCGCAAGTGAGGCGGCAGCTGGCTGGGCCAGAGCGCCGGCATAACCTGCAGGCCTGACTGACGCGCCTGTTCGAGCGCGTTGCGCAACGCGTCCCACTGGTAGTCGTCCGGCGCGGGGTTCAGTTGATTTGGCCGATCCGCGTACAGTTTGCAGTAGAGCTGCCACGTGTGGCCCATCCGCTTCATCAGTTCAAAGGAAGCGGGATCGGTGTCCATGTTCGAGCCCAGCGCGTGGCGGGGCATGCCGGCTGGAATGGGCGGCAAAACCGCGTAGATCAACTCCCCTTCCGCATACGGACGCCCGGCGGCGGCATAAACGACATTGAACAGCCCTCGCCGCATCGGGCGGATTTCTATCCGCTGAGAAGCCGTTTTTCCAGCGGGGACGGTGAGGTGTATCGTCTTTTCTTCCATCAGCTGTTCGCGCACATCCACGATGCGGTAGGTGAGCGTGGCGTTCGTGATGACGTCGCTCGAGTTGTGCGCCCAGGCGATCAGCTCGGTGGGCTTGTCCGCATAGAGGATGTTCCCGGTTTGATCGGTGCTCAAAGACGCCTCGATGGCGGCTCGGGGCGCATACGGAGTGACCGCTTCGCCCTTCTCCAACTGCACCGCGTCGAGCAGGCAGGCGCCGTTGACCGCGATGACGCAAGGGCCCGCCTCGAGCGGCCCGGTGACGATGAATCGCCGCCACTCGGCCGCCGGGGTCGCCTCTGCCTGGAGGACGGGGCGTTTCTTTTCGAGCTTGGCGTCCTTTTCCTCAAATTGGCTCCGGGCTCCGATCGGGGTGATGCGCGCCGAGACCGTCTTCGCGGCCCCGTCGAGGGCCTTGATGTATCCTGAGAACGTGAAGATTCCGCTGGCGGGAAGATCGAACACCCGGCTGAATTGCATGCCGCCTACGCCTTTGCCGGGCAGGCGGAGCGCATACTCGCCGTGGAAGGCGTCGCGCACATGGTCGGCTTCGCCGAAGAGGTGGACGTTGCCGGTCTTGCTGTTGTTGACGCTGGCCCAGCCGTCTCCCCCGCCCAGTTCGAAGGAGCTGTTGGGAAGGAGGTTGAGTCGGCCATCAGCTGACGCGAGGCGGATGGAATAACGTCGCGTCTCCCCCTTCATGGGCGGAGTGGGCAGGCCGCTGATGGTTCGATAGCCGGAGTCCGTTTCGGTGAGCGGTCCGGCTGGCGCCGCCCGATCGCCCAGAAGCACATACGCTCCGGCGGAGACGGGACCCGTTTTTTCGGTTAAATCGGAGGTCAGGTAGACCTGGTCAATCAGGATGGCCCGGCTATTGATTTCGTAAAGTATTCCGAATCCTTTGCCGCCCCACTGGACGGCTTCCAGCGTGATCGTGTCGGCCGGCTTGGCTAGGGTGATCCGACCCGCCGGCATCCATTGAATTTTGCTGGAACTCTTTAACCAGGGGATGTTGGTGACGGAATCGCCGAGTCCAAGGCGGATGATGGTGGGGCGATCGTTCCAGATCAGGCCGGAGCTGCTGAACAGGACTTGATAGGTGCCGGCCGGAAGCGGGGAATCAAGACGGGCGGTGAGCGTGCGCTTCGCGGCCCCCTCGTGAATGACGGTGGACGCTCCCCCGCCCGGCCCCCCCTGGATTCGGCAGCTTGTTTCCAGCGCATACCAGCCCGGCTCGTTTTCCTTGAAAAAGGGATAACGGGCTAAAGGGGCGCCGCCTTGGGTAAAGGTCTCCGGCTCCAGCAAGCGCCGCTCGGCGCCCATAAGCATTACCGCAGGAAGCAGCAGGCCGCAAAACAGGAAACGCGGGCAGATGAAATTCATCAGCTTTTCTCCACTTGCCAGGTACAATACCAATTTTTTAAAATAAAAGGCAAACGTAATTATTTATCCATATTTTCTATATATCATGGGCGTATAATTATTAAATCGCCCTTGTAATGGTTCTCATTGGTTTGATACCATTTAACAGATTCGAAGGGGTGGATAAATCCAGAAAGGCGTGGATGCGAGAGGCGAGCACAGAGTTTCGATGTCTTCTTGCTGAATGGCCCAGCCGGCTACAGGCCGTTCCCCGGGATAAGCCTCTTGATGAGAGCTGGATGCCCCCTGTTTCTCCCATGGGAGGCCATGCGACGCATCCGGACGGGCAGCCACGGGGATTGGGCCTTGCCCCGTATTGGTGGCGCTGGAGCATGGCACAGCCGACGCGCCTGGTGGATGCCGCGACGGGCCGGGAATTGCCGGATACGTTTCCCTTTCGCAATCATGCCGCCATGAACGCGTATCGGGCCACCGTGGGCGATCGAAAAGCCCTGCGAATGCTGGCTGACGGTTACGAGCAGATCGGCGAGGCGGCTTGCGCAACGGCGGTCGTGTCGCTGCTGGCCGCCTTTGCGCCGATTTACCCGACGTTTCCTCTCACCTTGCAGGAGGACGCGAACCCCCGGACCATGCCCACCTATGGCCCGGAACTTCTCGGCCGGAGATATTGCGTTCGCGTGAACATGAATTGGCGCGACAGCACGGATCTGTTCCATTGGCTTCTGGCGTATCGCCGGGTCCGGTCGTGCTCCGCGGTGACCGCCGCGCAGGACGAGGCCGTACGCAATCTGGCCCGGGAGGTCCTGGAGGTCAACACGCTCCCGAACTTCCTGTACTTCAACGACAAGTACCACAATTCCCTGATGGACTACTATCAGGCCTTTGTGCTGGCCGCATCGATCTGGGGGCAAACGATTGAAGTTCGCGACCTCATCAGCGGCCGGCGGTACCGGGGCGGCGATCTCGGGCAGCTGGCGATCAACGGGCCTGCGGGGTTGCGAATGTTCGTTGCCAATTCCTTTGATCGGGAAGGCGTCTATTGGGAGCTGAGCAGCAGCTATACGGGGTACGTGTTTGACCGGTTGGAGGAGGCCCTCCCCGTGCTGGTCGGCTATCGTGATCCTGACGGCTATGTTCCCGGAGAAGCGGTCGCTGTATTTCATCAGCCCATCCGGGACTTTGATCCCGCGCGCGAGTTGCCTGATCTGTGGCGAGGCGTGTTGTCCCAAACGCGCCTCGCCCTCAACGGCGGGCAGCTGCTTCCGACCAACGACGCCAACTACCTCAACGCCGTCAAGCCGGAGTGGCTTGAGCGATGGGCCGGCGTGCTGAAGTCCGAGCCTATCGCCGAAGCCGCCCGGCAGGTGCGGGGTTTCGTCGAAGGGCGCTCCCCTTACGTTCTGCGGCCCGGCTCGACGTTGATGGCGGCCTCCGGCGCGGCGACCCTGCGTGGACCCCTCAACCGGCTGAATGTTCATCTGGACTGGCACGGCGTACAGGATTATCACAGCCATCTCGATCCTTTGAATCTCGTGATTTCCGCCGAGGGGCATACCGCGCTGGACGATCTCGGCTATCACCTCGGCCATCCCTTGCGCCATATTGTTTCCGAGCGGACCGCCGCCCATAATACCGTGACCGTGGACCGGACGGATGCGGCGCGTCACACCAGGGGAATCCTGCATCACGCGCTTCTAGAGGGCGACGTTCAGTATGTTGAGGCGTCGGTGCCCGACGCATACCCGCAGGCGGAGCTCTATCGCCGCGCTGTCATTCTGGTGGAGGATCGTTACGTGGTGGATGTTTTCCGGGTCACGGGCGGCGCCACCCATGAGTATGCCTTGCTGAGCCGCGCGGATCGCACCGCCTCCACGCTGACGCTTGTTCCCGGAGTCGGCACGGTGGCCCGGCCCGATCGGCCTTATGCCGGCTATGCCGAGTTGGACGCCAGCGCGACGACGCCGGCCCCGCCCTATGAGGTGATGCATCACCCGGCGTTCGCCGAGGCGGGCGGCTCGTTCCGTGTGGATTGGCTTCAGCGCGAGCGGCCCGCGCTCACCCTGCGCCTGCATCACCTCGGCCAGACGGACGCCCAGGCGATCGTGGCCAAAGTGCCGTTCAAGGATCGCCGGCGGGGCGATGCGGTTAAAGAGGCAGAACTGCTTCTGGTCCGGCGGACGGGGCAACCGGGATTGCGGTCGGTATTCGTCAGCGTGATCGAGACGCTCTCCGAAAAGGCGGACCCGCTGCAGGCGGTCGAGCGTCTGGCGGTTGAGTCCCCCCAAGGCGATGCGGTGGCCGTGGAGGTCCGGCATGCGGATGGTACGGATCTGATCATTCAGGCAACCGGGTCGGGGCCGCATAACGTGCCCGGCCGCAACGTTACGTTGTGCGGAATGTTCGCCGTAATGCGGACGGGGCGGGACGGAGTCATGCGCGTTGTCCAGCTGGCAGGCCGGCTGACGACACCCCGCGGAATCTCCGACCTTTCGCCGGGCGCATCGGCTCGGGTGGCGCAGGTGGACTTTGCCGCCGGGCGGGTTTGGCTGGAGGCTCCGCTGGGTGAAGGAGCCCGCTTGGCCGGCCGGTTTATCGCCGTTCGGGGAAGCTCCGGCCGGATCGCGCACTGGCGTATTGCCGGCGCGGATGCGGAGGGCCGCGTTTTGACGCTCGACCACGAGCAGAGCGGCCTGGTGACGTTGCGGGGGATCGTTGAGCGCGTCGAGAACGCCCGGATCTTTTCGTGCGGCCTTCGGCTGCCGGATCTGCCCGAGGTTGGCGCCACCCTGCGGATCGGGCCAGTGGGCGATTTCAGTTGTCCCCGTTTTCGCATCGACTATGCCGCGCAGACGGGGCTGCCGCTGCGGATCGGCGGCAGCACGACGGCCACCAGCCCGCGGGAGCTCCGGATCGGATTGGAGGTGGCGGCCAGCCTGGACGCACGCCACGAGGGGCAAACGTTTTGGATCAGCGGTATAGAACCCGGGGATGAGGTGTTTGACGATCCCTCCGGTAATAGTCAGTGGGACCGCGAGCAGGGAGCACCAGTATGAGCCAGTCGGGGGATCGAGTCGTGCGCGCCGGGTTTATCGGCGTCGGTAATTTTGTCGCGGGCAATCATCTGCCCAACATCGCCGCCAGCAAGCTGTGGCAGGTCGCGGCAGTCTGCGATCTGGACGAGGCGGCCCGCGGGCGCGCCGTCGAGCGGTATGCACCGCTTTACGAGACGGCCGACTATCGCCGCCTGCTGGCCGATCCCGGCATTGATGCGATTGTCCTGGGGGTGCAGCATCAGCATCACCTCCCCTTCATCAGGGAGATCGCGGCGGCGGGCAAGCACATGCTTGTGGAAAAGCCGATGACCGTGGATGACGCGGAGTCGCGCCAGGTCGTCGAGGCCGTGCGAGCCGCCAACGTCAAGCTGATGGTCGGCTTCAATCGCCGCTTTGCGCCCCTCGCGGTTGAGGCCAAGCGGGTCTTCCACCAGCGAAACCGGGGGAAGCAGGCGCTCATTACCTACCGCGCGGTGGATGACCGTTTCTTTTGGCCCGATTATGCCTTCGATCCCAAGCGGGGCGGCGGGAAGATCATGTGCGAATGCTGTCATTTCTTTGATTTTCTGCACTGGTTTCTCGAGGCCGAACCCGTGCGAGTCTTCTGCGAGGGGTATCGGGAAGACCAGAATGTTGTCTCCCTGAGATTCGACGATGGTTCGATCGGTTCCATCATTTCCGGGGGGAACGGATCGGTGGCCTTTCCCAAGGAGCGGATGGAAGTGTTCTGCGATCGGACCACCATGGTATTGGATCAGATGCTTTGGATGCAGCTTGAAGGTTATGAGGACGCCGGCGACCGAGTCGGATCCTGGGAGAAAGACCCCTTCCCGAATGTCGGCACGGACGGGACGCCTCATGAACGCCATCGCGCGAAGCTGGGCCACTGGCTGAAGCATGGCATTCAGCCGGAAGATTTTGCGCGTAAAGCGTATTACGGATCGTTTCCAAAGGCGGATTTAGGCCATTTTGCGGAAATCGAGGCTTTCGCCAGGGCGATTCTGGCCGACACCCCCTCTCCGTGCGACGAGGTTGCCGGCGCCCGGGCAACCGCCTGCTCCACGGCGGCGATCCGGTCGATGGAAGCCGGCTATGTGCCGGTGGCGGTGCGACGCGAAGAGTATCTTCCCGGTTGACCGGAATTTTCTGAATTGGTACGGTGGTTTACAGCCGAAGGATTGCCCATGCCGACTGCTTCCAGCACAAAAACACCCCTGTATCAGCGGATCGCCGCGTCATTGAGGCGCGCGATCGACGCGGGTCGTTTTAAACCGGGCGACCGGCTGCCGGACGAGCGGCAGCTAGCCGTGGAGCAAGGGGTTAGTCGGGCCACCATTCGCCAGGCGCTTAAGCTTCTCGGCGACGCCCATCGGATCGAGCGCATCCAGGGCAGCGGCACCTATGTCTCTCAAGTGTCGGTCAAATCCGCCTACGTTCAAGTCATTGCGGTCGGGCCGACCGCTCGCTATAGCCCCTATGTGGCCAGCGTTCTGGGGGCGGCCGAGCAGAGCTTGGCGCGGCGGGAGCTTCGGTTGAGCGTTCGCTACCTCGAGCGGTCTGCCGAACTGCCAGGGGCCATTCTCGCGGTCAAAGACGATCCGACGATTTACGGGGGAATACTCGTCGGATACGTCGCGGAAGCCGATGTTCACGAGGCCACCACCGCGAGCAGCCCCTGGGTGATGCTCGGGGACTTCACGGATACCGTGCGCGGCCCGCCGGCGATTGACCAGGTGATCGGCGATGATTATCACCTCTCGGAACGGGCGGGAAAATTTCTTCTGGAACAAGGGGTCCAACGGCCGGCCCTTCTGACTTATGAGCCGGACGGCGTCTGGACGAAAGACCGCATCAGCGCCTTTCGCTCCCTTTGCGATGTGGCGGGAATTCCCTCCGCCCACCAGATGATCGGCTCGCTGGTGAACGAGTCGTTCCGGCTTTTCAAGTCGTCCGATCTTTTTAACAACGCGGTCCGGTCTGGAATTGCCGCCGTGGTCCAGCCGTGGATCGCCGCGCGATGCTTCCCGGATGGCGTTGTTCTGCCCGGGCCTGTTTTGTCGGATTGGCTGGACTTCGTGCGGGACACGCCGGCCGCCGCTCCGTTGAAGAACGTCCGCATCGTGGCGATCGACTTTGACCAACAGCGGCGCATTCGGCACGTTCCGAAGGGCGGGCCGGCTATCTGGTGGGCGGTCATGTGCATGTCGCACATGACCGACCAGGCCCTGCAGCGGCTGATGGAGCCGTCCCGCGGCCAGCGGGCTGCTGTTCGGGACTACATTCGCGAGGTCGCTATCAAACCGCATGTTTCCCCGGAAGAATGACGCCGACCCGAATGGCGAGGAAAACACGTGATACAGACGCTTGACCTACTGCCCCTGCTTCCTCGTCCCCGGCGGGTCCGGAGGGAGCCGGGGTCCTTTCCTTTTTCCGGCCCGGTCGGCGAGGACATCGCCTCCCTGACGCCGTGCGCCAGGAATCTGCCCGCCCAAGGCTATCGCCTGTTGATTGCGCCTGACGGCATCCGCCTGGAGGCGGCTGACGAGGCCGGCGCGTTTTACGGGCGCATGACTCTGCGTCAGCTGGTGCGACTTTGCCCCCACGCCCTCCCCTGCGGCCTGATCGAGGACTGGCCGGACATTCCGATCCGCGGCGTGATGCTGGATATCAGCCGGGACAAGGTGCCCACCCTGGACACGCTGTTCATGCTGGTTGACAGGCTGGCGGAGTGGAAGGTCAATCATCTCCAGCTTTATATGGAACACACGTTTGCCTATCGCCATCATCGGGAGGTGTGGGCCGCCGCCGACCCGTTGACGGCGGCGGAGATCCGGGCGCTGGACGCCTACTGCCGGGAACGGTTTGTGGAGCTGACGCCCAACCAGAATTCCTTCGGCCACATGGAGCGCTGGCTGAAACATCCGCGATATCGCCCGCTGGCGGAATGCCCGGACGGGTTCACCACCGCCGCCGGGCAATGGCGCGCGGATCCCACCACGCTGGATCCGACCCAGCCCGCCTCGCTTGAATTAATGGCGGAACTGTATGCGGAGCTGTTGCCGAACTTCTCCAGCCGGCGGTTCAATATCGGCTGCGATGAAACGTGGGAGCTCGGCAAGGGGCGCAGCCGGCCGGAAGTCGAGCGGCTGGGCTTGCATCGCGTTTATCTGGAGTATCTTGGAAAGCTGAAAAAGCTGGCCGTTTCGCAAGGCCGAACACCCCAGTATTGGGGCGACATGGTGTGGAATCGGTTTCCGGATCGCCTGGATGCCTTGGATCGCGAGATGGTTCATGTGGATTGGGGATACTACCGGAATTACCGGTTCCGCGAACATGGCGAGAAGCTTTCGGTGGCCGGGGTTCCATTCTGGGTGGCACCCGGCACCAGCGCCTGGAGCACGTTGGTTGGCTGCAACGAAGCGGCCCTGGGCAGCAACCGGACCGCCGCCCGGGCGGCCATCGAGTTTGGGTCCGAGGGGATTCTGAATACCGACTGGGGCGACGACATCGGCCACTGGCAGCACGTGTCCATCAGCTTCATCGGCTTCGCCGCCGGCGCGGCCATCGGCTGGTGCGAAGCCCGCAATACGGATGACGCGATTCGCGCCGCCCTCGATCCGTTTGTTTTTCAGGATTCGGCAGGTGTCATGGGGCCGGTTGCGTGGGATCTGGCCGATACCTGGCAGACGGTGGGCGAAAACACTACGCAAGCGCATATGTTGGATCACATCCTGCGCGGCGGCTGGACACAAAAACTTCCCGACAATGTAACGGAGGCGACGCTGCGGGCGACGGTGGCGCGGCTGGATGCGGCCGTGGCCCGGTTGGCGGAGGTTCGCCTGCAGCGGCCGGATGCGGCGCTGATGACGGCCGAGTTCGCCGACAACGCCAGGCTGGCCCGGTACGCCTGCCGGCTGGGAGTGGCTTTGTGCCGGGGCGAGACCGGGAGCGCGGCAGTCCGCCGGGAACTCGCGGACGACATGCACGAGATGATTGCCGAGCGCCGGCGGATTTGGCTGGCCCGGAATCGTGCAGGCGGACTGGAGGACAGTCTGAAGAAGTTGACGGAGCTTGCCAGGGGTCCAGCTTGACCTGATTCCGGCTGGCGGTCAGGCCGTCTGCCTCAGGCGGGCGCCCGTCCTCACAAACCGCCACGTTTTTCCGCGCACGACCAGCTCCAGCGTTTTTCCGCCCCAGGTGGCGCGCGCGCCGGCGGCGCCGCCCGCCGGAAAAGCCTCGAGCAGCGTGACGAAGATTGCGCGGCGAACGGGTGCGGCCGTGGCCAGCCGCAGCATGCACATGTCGCGGTCCCGGTGCGCCCCTATCCCCAACTGGTGTTGAATGGCCGCCCCGCCACTCCACGCGGACGGCGCCAGCGAGGTCACCCGGAGCCGGCCCCGGTCCCCGCCCGTCTCCCAGGCCCGGTCCCCCGCCGGTAGGAACGGCCGGTCCGTCTGGAATTCTTGTCCCCACGAATGGAACAATATCTCGAACGTCGCCGGGGCGGCGGCCGCCACGTCATCGAGGATCACCCAGCAGTCCGGGTCCACCGCCACCACATGCCGGAGATAGCGCGTCAGGCCGGCGGCCGGGCTGTAGGCCGGGGCCACGTCCGCGCTGACTAGGGCGTAGCCCGCGCCGGACGTGAACGTCCGGATGGCGGGGCCCCGCTTTTCCTGGCGCAGCTCGCGGCACTCGAACCATTCTCCCCCCTCCCCCGTCTGGCCCGCGCCGTTCACCAGGAGGGTGTTGTGGTAGGCGGTAAACTTCTTGCTGTACGCGCCGTCGTTGATCAGCCAGTCGCCGTGGGCAAACAGCTGGAACGTGCCGGCGGCCGGCGCCATGTGCCCGCCCCCGATGCACTGGGGGTAGCGGGTCAGCGCATGCCGGCCGGCGTGCGGGCCGCACAGGAACCCGAAGACGGATTCGTCGCCCCGCCAGTCGGAGCGCATCACCACCAGGCCCTTGTCCTCGAAATGATGGCGGGTCGGAAGGTCCGGCGGCAGCACCGCCGGCACGGCGGGATCGTGCCACAGCAGGTTGAAGCAGGCGCCCTCGTTGACCGAAATGGCTTCCGACGAGAGCGATTCGGCCGCGGCTTGCGCGACCGGATCCTGGTAGCGGCCCGCCAGGTAGCGGAGCATGAAGTCGGGGCCGTTCCAGGGCCAGCGGAGGCTGTCCCCAAAATGGAGATGAACATTCCCCCCGCGGCAATGGTCGGCCGGCAGGCGGCTGTAGAGGTAAAACAGCGGCAGGTTCCGCATATGGGGATTTTCGGCGAACGGGTCCCACCCCAGGTGGTCGCGGACGAGCGACGCGATGCGGAGATAGCAGTCGGTGAAGAAGCCGCCGTAGCAGATGCCTTCGGGCGAGACGCCGTCCGGCCCGAGGGCGGCGGTGATGACCCGCGTTTTTTCCAGCACGAACCGGAGCCAGGGCGCTGTGTTCGGCACATCGCCGTACAGGGCGATGGCGGGCACGGCGGCTTGCAGGAAGGTGTGAAGGGCGATGTTCCAGCCATAGGTGCCGGCGGCGTAGACCTCGTGCAGCGCCAGCTGGTGATAATGCGCCCGGGCCTCGCGGTCCAATTTTTCCCGGATGGCCGTGCGCTGGGGTTCGCTCAGGTCGTGGTAAAGCCAGTCGTAGGCCATGGCGAGAATATGCAGCGATTCCCATTTGTCGTTGACGTCACCCCGGACCAGCGCGTCGGTTTGGCTCAAGGCGAGATCCCGGTAGGTGCGGTCGCCGGTCAGCAACCAAGCCAGCGCGGTGTGGGGCAGCCGGTTGTTTTTGACGCCGATCAGCAGGCGTTTGAAAAAGAGCGACCACGGCGGATCTGCCAGCCGGCTTTTCAGCTCTTCGATTTTGGCCGCGTCGAGATACAGGCGAGGATGTACCCCCCACCCTTTGTTTTCCAGCGGCGTGACGCCGTTGATGATATCGTCGGGCGGGCATTCGGGCATGTCGGTCTCCTGTGCGGGGCGGTGATGAGCAGGCGGGGTTAAACGGTTTTTTTACCACGGCTCATGTCCATGAGCGCGGTGACGGAGGCAGGGGCCAGCGGGTGAAGGCGAGCGCCCGCGCGAAACAGGATTTCGCAATTCATTTCAAAGAAGACCGCGCGCTGGATCGTTTCTTCGAATGTGGCGCCGAAGGTCACCTGCCCGTGATTGCGCAGCAGGATCATGTTGTGCCGGGCGGCTGCATGGACGACGGCGTTTGCCAATTCTGGCGTCCCGGGGATGTGGAACGGAACCACGCCCACGGAGCCGACGTAATACGGCATTTCCGAGGTTAGCTGAAACGGCAGGGATTCGGCGTCGTCCCGGCAGGCGGCGGCGGTGGCGAAGGGGCTTTGGAAGTGTAGAACCACGTGGGCGTCGGGCCGGACGCGTAGAATGCCGGCATGCAGCGCGGTTTCCACGGAGGGCGGAGCGCCTTCCAGGCGGGCGCCGTCGGAAATCCGGCAGACGGCAAGCTGGGCGGCGTCGAGCGTTTCCATCCAGGCGCGACTGGCCTTGATGAGCAGCGTGTCGTCATTAAGGCGTTGCGACAGGTTTCCGCTGCTGCAGCGTACCAGGCCTTTTTCCGCCACCTGCATGGCGGCCCGGAGAAAGGCTTGTATGTGGGCGTCGGAGATCAGGGTGAACGGGTGCGCGGGCATGGCGGCAAGGGCTCCAGGGTAAACGTTGATGGCGAGCGATGGTTTTGTTTCTTGTATCATGCGCGATGACGTTTGATCAAGATCGAGAGAATGGCGATATCGGCTGGAGTGATTCCCGGAATGCGGGACGCCTGACCGAGTGTTTCCGGGCGGATTTTTTTTAATTTTTCGCGAGACTCGAACCGGACCGATATCATGGAATCAAAATCAATGTCAGTCGGAAGTCGTTGCCTATCAAGGACTTCCGTGGAAACTATCGACTGTTTTTCTCGTTGGATGTACCCGTCGTATTTGATTCGGATTTCGACTTGAGCCGCTAATTCGGCGGGTAATGGCTCTGCTTTTGTCAAATCGACATACCGGACACCGGGACGCCTCAGGCGCTGCTCCATCGACCCTTCGGAGTCAAACGAGCGTTTTAATGAAGCGATTGTTTTTTCGACGATTTCCGCCGCAACCCGAGTTTCTTCAAGGACATCCAGGGATAATATTCCGATCTCAGACGCATGTGATAATAAGCGAAACCTAGCATTGTCCTGTCTCAAGCACAATCGATTTTCAGACCGCGAAGTAAACATACGATAGGGTTCGTCGGTCCCTTTAGTGACAATATCGTCGATCAGGACTCCGATATAGGCATCACCACGCCCTAATTTAAATGGCGGCAATCCCTGTATCTTGCGGTAGGCATTAACACCGGCCACAAAACCTTGTGCTGCCGCCTCTTCATAGCCAGTAGTGCCATTAATCTGGCCAGCGAAATACAACCCCTCTATCCGCTTGCTTTCCAGAGTGTGACGCAATTGCGTCGGGTCGGAATAGTCGTATTCGATGGCATAAGCGGGTTGAAGAAAGCGGGCATTCTCGAGGCCCGGGATCGAGTGAATCATTTCCTCCTGGACGGAAACAGGAAGACTGTTTGATGTTCCATTTGGGTAGATCTCGTCTGAGTCTCGACCTTCAGGCTCGATAAAGACATGGTGGGCGTCTTTTGTCGAGAATTTCACCACCTTATCTTCGATAGATGGACAATACCTGGCGCCAGCCCCCGTGATCATTCCGCCATAGAGGGCGCTTTCTTCAAGGTGGTCTCGTATAATGGAGTGGGTGGTTGACGTGGTGTGTGTCAAATAACAAGGTAGTTGCTGACTTCCAAGCGGCCATGGTCGAAGTACGCTGAGAGGATGTTCCACGTGGAACATGGAGGGAGGATGTTCCACGTGGAACAAGGACCATTCTTTGGCAGCGGTTTGTGAAAAGAAGGGAGGAGGAACTTCTCCGGGTTGACAGCTCATTTTCGAATAATCGATGGTATCCCGGTGAAGTCTAGGCGGGGTGCCTGTTTTTAATCGGCCCAGGGTAAAGCCAAGGGCGATTAAAGACTCGCTAAGTTTCGCAGACGCTTTCTCGTTGATTCTTCCGCCCTCGACCTTATTTTTTCCGATGAAGATTTCGCCGTTTAGAAAAGTTCCAGTTGCGATGATTAGCGCCCGGCATGAGAGTGTCGTCCCGTTATCAAGGCAAATTCCTGAAATAGTCTCGTTTTTGACCTCAATTGATTCTGCCATGGCTTCAATTACGCATAAATTAGCCGTTGATTCGATAATGGCGCGCATTCTCAGTGAAAATGCGAGCTTGTCGCATTGGGCTCTGTTCGCCTGGACGGCAGGTCCCTTTTTAGTATTGAGGACGCGAAACTGGATCCCGGTATAGTCGGTGTTGATTCCCATTTCTCCACCGAGAGCGTCCAACTCGAACACCAGGTGGGACTTGGCGATGCCGCCTATAGAAGGGTTGCATGACATCCGGCCGATGGCGCGCTTGTCTAATGTCAGCAGGCCCGTCTTGGCGCCAAGTCGAGCCGAGGCTAATGCCGCTTCGCATCCGGCATGTCCGGCGCCAATGACAAGTACATCAAAACAATTTGACATAATCATTCCGGGTCATTCTTGTAGCGTGTGTTGTTCAGCGGGATTATTTTCCAATACAGAAACGCGAAAATATTTGATTTAGCATATCATCATAATAAACTCTTCCGATGATTTTGCCCACAAATTCCGCAGCATCTCGCAGGTGGCTGGCTGCGGGAACGAGGCCTTCCGGCCGAATAGGCCGCAGCAACTGTTGTGCCGCCAGCAAGGCGTGTCTGGATGAATCAAGCAGGAGTCGATGTCTTTCTGACAACGTGGCGTGGGGCGCGGCGTTGGGGTTCACGTCCAGTTTAGCGGCCAGTTTTTCAAGCAAGTGGTCCAGACCGACGGAAGATATTAATGAAATAGGAATGCTGTCATAAGTCATCATATCAGAAGAAGATACAACTGATGCAAGGTCTGTTTTGTTGAGCAGGACAAGGGTTGGCTTTTCAGAAGTTTCTGCGAGACTATCTAGATCGCTTTTGGAGAGTGGTTGTGTGGCGTCGATCACATGCAGGCGTAGATCGGCTTTTTTTATGTATGCTTTTGCACGCGCCATGCCTTCCTGCTCCACGAGGCATCCGCTTTCACGAAGGCCGGCCGTATCCACCAGGCGGATCGGGATGCCATTCAAAACAAACGTTTCTTCGATGGCGTCACGCGTGGTGCCGGGGGTGGGGGACACAATCGCTCGATCACGACCCAGCAAGCGATTGAGTAAGGTCGATTTGCCGGCATTCGGCTGGCCGGAAATAACGACCAGGACGCCTTCTCGTAACCGGTGGCCTTCTTCCCAGTTTTCGAGGAGTTTGTCAATCATAACGACTGATTCATCAACCTGTTGTGATGAATCTTCAGCCAGGAAGTCCGGGAAATCTTCTTCAGGGAAGTCCAAGGTGGCCTCCAGGGCCGAACAGGCGGAAATGACTTTGTCATAAACCAGACGTAGGGAGTCGCTCAGGTGTCCGGTCAGTTGTTCCACGGCAGACGCGGCTGCGCGTGACGATTGCGAGGCAATCAAATCCATAACCGCCTCAGCCTGAACAAGATCCAGTCGGCCGTTTAAAAAAGCGCGTCGCGTAAACTCGCCCGGGTCGGCCGGGCGCGCGCCGGCGTCCAGGACTAACCGGAGTATTCGACGGGCGCTTTCACGGCCTCCATGGCATTGAATTTCCACGACATCTTCCCGGGTATAACTATGTGGCGCCCGGAAAATCAGGAGAAGGCCTTCATCAATGATGTCATCGGCAAGGCCGACCCGGCCGTACACAAAGGTTCCTCCCGGTCGTTGTGAGGGACGCGCCCCGGCACAATGGAAAAACCGGTCGGCCAGAACCAGGCTGCCGGTGCCGGACAGGCGCACGATGGAAATGGCGCCCAGGCCCGAGGCGGTGGCAATGGCGGCAATGGTGTCATCCGTGATCATGGTGTACAAACTATAACCGGTTCGTTACTCTTTATCCATCAGCTTTATCCCGGGGATGTTTGGGAGTACGACATGGGCATGACGCGCCGTGACAGATTGATGGCCACGCTGCGAGGTGAGCCGGTGGACCGGCCGGCGGTCAGTTTTTATGAAATCGGCGGCTTCGTCACGGACCGCCACGATCCGTCGCCGTTCAATATTTATAATGCCCCCGATTGGGGGCCGCTATTGGATTTGGCCGAGGAGAAAACCGATCTGATCCGGATGGCCGTGCCGGCGCGAACGCCGGTTCATCCCGAGGTGATCAATCGGATCGCCAAGGAGACCGTGAGCGAAAAAAACGGCTCCCGGTGCATTCATACAACGTACACGATCGGCGGCCGCACGCTGACCTATCGGGCCCGCCGGGATCCGGATGTTCAAACGTCCTGGACGCTGGAGCATCTGGTGAAAGACATGGACGACCTGAAGGCGTTCCTCGACATGCCGGATGCCTTTTTCGAACGTCACCAGGATCTGGCGCCCTTGCATGCCGCCGAGGCGGAGGTGGGGGACCGCGGCATTGTCATGATGGATACGCCGGATCCCATTTGCCAAGCGGCCTCTTTGTTTTCGATGGAAGATTACACGGTGATGGCCTTGACGGAAAATGAGTTGTTTCACCGGGTGCTTGAAAAAGTGGCGGCGCCCTTGTGGCGCGAGACCGAAGAGATTGCGGCCCGGTTTCCGGGCCGGCTGTGGCGGATTTACGGGCCTGAATACGCCTCCGAGCCTTATCTTCCGCCGTCCCTGTTCAAGGAATATGTGTGCCGCTATACGGAGCCGATGGTGCGGTCTATCCGGAAATACGGCGGCTACGCGCGCATTCATTGTCATGGCCGGCTGAAAAACATTTTATCGGCCATCGCGGGCATGGGCGCCGACGGCCTGGATCCGATCGAGCCGCCGCCGCAGGGCGATATGGATCTGATCGACGTGCGCCGGCAGGTCGGCCGGCAGATGGTCCTGTTCGGAAACCTGGAGGCGTCGGACATAGAAAATCTGGCGCCGCCGGAGTTCGAGGGCCGTGTGCGGCGTGCGCTTGAACAGGGGACGGCGGGGGAGGGGCGCGGTTTTGTGCTTATGCCGTCGGCCTCGCCGTACGGCCGCGCGATCACGCCGCAGACGCTGGAAAATTACCGGACCATGGTCCGCCTGGTGGAAACCTGGGGCTGATCTATACGGCGATTCCGCGCTTCCGGAGAAGCCGCGCGGCGTTGTGGTGCAGGACGTCGTCCGTTTTTTCGAGGTACCCCTTGTCCGCCAGGATATCCTTCAGCACGGTGAGCCGGGCCTCATAATGTTCCGCCGAGCCGGGCTGGCCGAAGGCGGTGTCCGTGCCGAAGAGGACGTTTTTCCAGTTGAGAAGGCACAGCCACTCGTCCTCGTGTTTCAGCGACCAGGTGCCCTGGCCGGGACAGGTGTCGATGAAGATGTTTTCGTGGTAGTGCGTCAGCTCCGTGGCCCGGGGAAAAAACACCCGGCCGCCGGCATGCGCCAGGATGAAATCGGTGTCGGGGAAAAGGCGCGCCAGGGGCTCGATGTGGTAGGGGTCCGTGAAGCGCGTCGATTGCGGCAGGTCGGGACGCTTGACGCCCTTGCTGCACCAGCCGCAATGGGTGAGCACCATCCAGCCGCGGCGGTTCACCTCTTCGAAGATGGGGCGGAACCGCTCCTCGTCGGGATAATACCCCGTCGTGGGCATCAGCTTGATGCCGATGAATCCCTTGTTCCCATAATCGGATATCAGGCGGAGCGAGCCCTCCACGTCCGGCGGGTGGATGCCGATCAGGCCGGACAGGCGGTCGGGATGTTCGGCCACGAGCCGGGCGACGCCCGGGGTCAGCTCACAGCCCCAGTGGTCGAGGGGGAGCGCGGCGACCAGGGCCCGGTCCATGCCGCAGACCGCCAGTTCACGCGCGACGCCGTCGCGCGTCCAGCCCGGCACGGCGTGGGTGTGCAGGTCGATCATGACCGGAGCTCCTTCAGGACGGCGACGCCGTAGGGCGGAATGGCGAGGGAGTGGCGATGGGTCCGGCCGGTCAGGAGGTTTATGGCCGGCCGTTCCAGTTTCAGGGTGGCCGGTTTGTTGTGCGTCTCCACGGCGACCCGGCCCCGTCCGCCCCGGCCTTCGCGGGGAACCACGAGCAGGTTGGGGCTGGCCTCGGCGGCGGGCAGGACCGCGGCGGCGGCGGCCGCCTCGCGGAGGAGGGCCTGGTAGTCATCCGGCAGGAGTTGCGTTCCGAGCAGGAGGATCCGGCCCTTGCCGACCTTCCGTTCGACCACGGCGGCCAGCCCCTTCATCGGGCCCTCCGTGTAGGACGCCAGCGCGCGGCCTCCGCGCAGGTCGTAGCTGTCGAACCAGATCGAGCCCTGGGAGATGCGGCCGTTCTTCCACTGCAAGCCGAAGGCGCGGGGGTCGCCGGGAATCTCGTAGCGCACGTGAACGCCGGCCCAGCTTTCGAGTGATCCGTAGGGGCCGGCGTGGAACTTGGCGGCGTCAAGGTTGCGGATGTCGGTGAAGGGCCCGGCGATCCAGGTTCCGCCCGCTCGAATCCAGGCCAGGAGCCGGTTCCGCAGGCCGGATTCGTCCAGGGCGGGAAGGAATGGCGACACGAGGAGGCGGTAGGGGGCGAGGTCGGCGGCGGGGTCGATGAGGTCGGGCCGGAACTGCGCCTCGGTCATGGGGCGGTAAATCGCGTTCAGCAGCGAGTCGCTGTATTTGAAGCCATTGACGATAGGGTGGAAGTTGAACAGGTTCCAGGCAAAGGTGGAATAGTGCACGGCCAGCCCGGACGGGGTGGGGCGCGTGGTGGTGAGGAAGGGCCCGGCCTTGCGGAGGCCGGCTGCGATGTCCTGGACCTCCCCGAAGATGTGGAGCGGCCGGCCGGCGCTGGAGACCACGGAGCCGTGCATCAGTTCCTGGCCGGCCCGGTGCGCGCGCCAGAGCCAGTACAGGTTGGCCTCGCCGCCGAGTGCGAAGGGGAGCCAGGAATTGGCCCGGCAGAAGCCGGGCTCGCGGAAGCCGTTGGCGGCCACGCTGCCGTTCCAGCAGGTGGCGGTTTCCGTGTTCCAGAACGGCGCGGACTTGAGGGGCCGGCACAGATCCATCCAGAACGGCGCCTGCCACAGGCTTTCCATGGTGTTGTAGTGGTTGTATTGAACCACGTCGAGCGTCCGATGAATGTCGTGAAAGCTCAGGCCCAGGAGCGGCATCATGTCGGTGCCCACCGGCGCCTTGGAGAAGCGGTGGAGAATGTCGGCCTGATGGCGGGTGAAGGCGACGTAGGAGTCCGACTGGAATTGCATCCAGGCGGTGAGCAGCGAGGGGTGATGCCACGTGCTTGTGCGGGGGACGGGCAGCTCGGAGAAGGAGGTGTAGTCCTGGCTCCAGAGCCCGTTGCACCAGGCCGCGTTGAGCGCGTCGAGCGTGCCATACCGCGTCCTCATGGCGTCCTGGAACAGCCGGTGGCAGACGGCGCAGCAGCAGCCGCGGGAGCTTTTGGGATACATTTCGTTGTCGATCTGCCAGCCGATGATCGCGGGATGGCGGCCGAATTCCCGGGCCATCTGCGTGACGATTCGGGCGCAATGGTCGCGGTAGACGGGGCTGTTGGAGCAGACGTGGCGTCGCGCGCCATGCTGATCCGGCACGCCGGCTTCGTTGACGAAGAGGGACTCGGGATAGCGGCTGGTCAGCCAGGCGGGCGGGGTGGCGGTGGGGGTGCAGAGGATGACGGCGAAGCCCGCCCGGTCCAGTTTGTCGATGACCGTGTGGAGCCAGGCAAAGTCATAGCGGCCCTCCTGCGGTTCCATGCGGCTCCAGGCGAATTCGGCGATGCGCATGACGTTCATGCCGGCTTTTTTCATGAGCGCGATGTCGGCGTCTACTTGTTCCAGCGGCCAGACTTCAGGGTAATAGGCAGCGCCAAAGTAGGGGGGGGACGGGCGGGTTTTCATGACAGACTCCTTGCGCAGGGGGATGGTGTGAAACTCATGACGTTACAATAGACCAAGGACTTGCCGGATGGCAAGCTTGTCGGAAAAAAACAGGGGGTTCCGGATCGTTTGGAGGCCGGTTTTAGTCGGGATGGAATCCAGGATTGCGGCCTTCCGAGGGGTGTGATATTTTAACACCGTTTGATCAGAAGGAGTCCGGACATGAACAAATGGTTAGGGGCCGTCTTCGCTTGGGTTTTCCCCGTCATGTTGACGATGGCCGCCGGATTGGACGGAGCCCCTGTAAGGCCTCAAAGCTTTCCCAAGGTGGCGCTGCTTCCGGGGTCGATCCCTTATTATGCGTCTGTCATGCTGGATGTGCAGACGAATCAGATCGGGTACATTCTGTTTGACGGCAACGTCGCCAATGGCTATGAGCGGCTGTATTTCTGGGTGCCGGACGATATGAACTTCCGCACGCCGAAGATCTACAAGCTGAATGAGGAGACCAAACGCTTTGGCCCGATTAAGTTCAGGCCCCGGCACGATCAGGATGACATTGATATTGTCTGGTCGTTTGGCTGGAGTCGGGCGGGGGGCGCTTATGAGCACTTCGATTATCAGACCGGGCAGACCCGGAAGGGGACGACTACCGTTTATCCGCAGTTCTGGTTCTACTGTGATTACGCCTGCAAGCCCCGCAGCGCCGGCGCGCGCAACGACGCGCAAGTGGACCTCACCATTCCGGGTCCGATTGGCGCCCACGTCTGGACGAATATGCCGGCGGCTCTTCAGCCGTGGCATACCCTCAACTATTACATGACCGTTAAGCTGGTCCGGGAGAAGGACGCCACGCAGGCCCGTTTTGCCGGCCAGCTCTATTATGGCTCCGGCCATCGCTGCGTCGTTCGCACGATGCCCCGCGAAACCGTGTGCACCCTGACCGTGGCGCCGTACCTGGGCCAGATGAGTTATTCCAACGACCTCACGTGGACGCAGGCGTTGATCGAGGGAGTGAACCTCAAGCTGGATTACGGGTGGTACGACATGAACTGGAACATTGTCTGTCACGGGTTGCGGGTTTATCCGCGCCTGGATGCGGCTGTTCGAGCCAATCCCTTCCCGGTGTCCCGCTTTGATGATTAATGGGCCTTCTTAAAGGAGAGCGCAATGCGTCCCTATTCGGTGATTCTCGGCAACCTCGGCAACACCTGCGACCGGTTTCTTTCCACGGGCTACAAGACCGTGGTGCCCAAGGCGGAGATGGTCCGCCAGGCGGCCTCCATTCCCGGGATTTCGGGCATCGAGCTGATCGGCAACTGGGACGTGACCGCGAAAAACGTCGCGTCCGTGAAGCAGTTGCTGGCCCGGCACAAGCTGAAATGCGTGTCGATTATTCCCGATCATTTTTCCAGGAAGGTCTGGGGGTCGGGTGCGTTCACCTCCCGGGATCCTGCCGTGCGGCGCCGGGCCGTGGCCGAGACCCGCGAAATGATGGATGTCGCCGTTGAACTCGGGTGTCCGCTCCTCAACCTGTGGCCCGGCCAGGACGGGTACGACTATCCCTTCCAGGGCGATTTCCTTCGCGCCTGGGATTGGCTTGTCGATGCCGTTCGCGAGTGCGCGGGGTATCGCCAGGATATCCGCCTGGCGCTGGAGTACAAGCCGTGCGAGCCCCGCACCCATTCTTATGCCGGCCTGGCCCGTGCCGCCGACGCCCTGCTGGCGGCCCAGGCCACCGGCTGCGCGAATGTGGGCGTGACGATTGATGTGGGCCATGCCTTTGCCGCCGGCGAGAACGTGTCCGAAAGCGCCGCGCTTCTCGCCCGGGCCGGCCGCCTGTTCCATCTTCACTTCAATGACAATTACCGCTCCTGGGACGACGACATGATTGTGGGCTCCGTGCATACGGTCGAATATGTGGAGCTGCTGTTCTGGCTTCGCCGCCTGGAGTATAAGGGCTGGTATTCCATGGACCAGTATCCCTATCGCGAGGACGGCCGCGAAGCGATCGCCCGGAGTGTCGAATGGCTGCTGGCCCTGGAGCGGCGCATCGACCGCTTTGGCATGAAACGGCTGGCGGCCATTGTGGACCGCGGGCTGGCGGTCGAGTCCACGCGCGCGCTTCGCGAGCTTCTGCTTGGCAAGGAACGGGGATGAGGTATTTCTACCTCAGCGCGGAGAACCAGGCGGTGGGCCCTCTGGAGGGCGAGGCTCTGGTGGCGCTGCGCCGGCAAGGCGTGATCGGGGACGACACGAGGGTCGCGCCCGAAGGCGAGGCGGTCTGGCATGTCTTTGCCGATTTCTATAGGCCCGGTGTTTCCGATTCGACGTCGTCCGCGCTTCCGCTGCCCCCGGTTTCGATTCGGGTGTTCGGGATCTGTAACATCGTGTTCGGTTCCCTGGGCCTCCTTTGCATGCCGGTGACGGCCGGCCTTATCGCGGCCGTCATTCTGGGGAAAACGCAGGAAGTCTATGAGCCCCTTCATAACGCCTGGCTGGTTTTTACCGTGGTGTTGGGTGTCTTTCTGGCCGGAGGACTTCTGCTCAGCGGCATCGGGTTGTGCCGGTTCCGGGAATGGGGGCGCAAGCTCGCCCTCGCCTGTGCCGGGGTGGATGTGGTGGAGTCGTTCATTTCCTTCGGTGTTAATTTGACCACCTCGCCGCTGGTGGTGAAGCATCAGTTCGATTGCACGAAGCATTGGCTGGGTGTGGCCTTGTTTGTGTTTCTGCTGGTGATCGGCCTCGCGTATCCCGTGGCGCTGCTGGTCATGCTCCGCCGGCGCGGCGTGCGGGAGGCGTTCCTGGGCCGAGAATGAACATGGAGCGGCAGGGGAGGCGTGAGTGGTGAAGGGTCAATATCGATCCATTTTCGGTGGGTGGGTGATGGCGTTGAGCCTTTTGGCGCCGGGCTCAGCGCGTGCCTCTATTCTGGTTAATACCGAAACGGAGCCTCACCGTGTGGCGGCGGTCCAGGTGCTGCTCGCCAGGCAGGGATTCGGATGCGGCCTTGCGGATAACCATGTGGGTAACCGGACTCAGGGCGCGCTCGCGGATTTTATGGAGGCCTGGAAAATCGCCACGGAAAGCGCCGCCTGGGACGCGCTTCAGGCGGATCGCGAGCCGATCTTCGGGCGCTATACCATCCAGGCCTCCGATCTTGCCAGCCTCGGCCGCGCGCCATCGGATTGGGAAGCCGCCGCCCGCGAACCCGCGATGGCGTACGAGTCGCTGCCGGAGCTGCTGTCCGAAACGTTTTGCATATCCGAGCGGTTTTTGAACACCCTGAATCCGGGGGTGGCGTGGGGGGCGGTTACGGCCGGGGTGTCGGTGGTGGTGCTCAATGGGCATGGGCCGGTCCAGGGTCCGCCCGCCGGCCGTGTGGAGATCGACACCCAGCGCTTTCGTCTGCGCGTGTTCGATACCAACGAGACGTTGATGTCGTCATTTCCTTGTTCCGTGGCTCGGGAGCGCACCCGGATTCCATCTGGCGAGCTGAAGATGGTTGTGTTTGCCGTGAACCCCGACTACACCTTTAATCCGGCCAATTATCCGGAAAGCCAGCGTGCCCGGGAAATCGGACATTCTCTCATTCTTCCGCCTGGCCCGAATAATCCGGTGGGCGTCTATTGGATCGGGTTGGATCGGCCTGGCTTCGGCATCCACGGCACCCCGCATCCCGCCACGATCGGGTCGATGGAATCCCATGGCTGTTTCCGGCTCATGAATGGGGATGTGCTGATGCTGAGCCGTTACGTTCGAACCGGCACCCCTGTGGTGGTCAAAGGCGCGGGATCGCCGAAGCCCGCGATTCCGGCCCTGGCAGGGGAATGAGGCGTGCCGGAGATGACTCCAGTTTTACCGTCCGGGCCGGTGGCCTGTGTCTGCTGCCGGCTTTCGGGCTCGGCGTGTGACGTTTCTTTTCTTTCCGGCGAGGTGGTAGATTTTGAAAAGGGGGCGTCCGGCGGCCGGGTGGTGCGGTTGCGGGCCGGACCGGAAGCGGAACGCCGGATTCTCCTGCCATCCGGCTCGGCCACGGAATGGCAGCTTGCCATTCTGGAACAGGCGTGTACCCGGCGCGGCTCCGCCGGCTCGCCGGTGCGGGTTGGCTTTTTTCACCTCGTGGAAGAGGCGGGGGCCTTGCGATTCACCCCTGCCAGCCTGTTCGTGCTGGAGCCGGATTGGCTTTTCAGCGTCAGCGATGCCACCCATTTCGATTTTTGCGACCGACAGCGGCTGGTGTCGTTTTATCAGGCCGACACGCCGAGCCTGCCGCTGCTCCGCGGCACGCTGGTTCATCAGATGTTTCCGCGGCTCTGGCGGGGGTGTGAGGCGGCGGAGCTGGAAGCCGCCCTGGTCAAGGCTGTGGCGGAGCTGGCGCTCAAGATCGGGTTGGCCGGTCTGGATCCGGCTGCCGTGACGGCGGATTCGCGTATTCATCTGGCCCGCCTCAAGCGGTGGGCCGATGGTGTGCACAAGCAATCCGAATTGGTTTCCGAAACGTTCCGGCTGGCACCGGGCTGGGGGCTCAAGGGGCGCATCGATGCCGTGTGGGAACGGGCAGGCGTGGGCCCGGTGATACTCGGGGAGCTCAAGACCGGGCGGTCGCGGGGGCGCAGCGCGGCGCGGGCCGAGTCGGAAAACGGCGAGGCCGAACTGGGCCACATCTTCCAGCTGGTGAGCTATGCGGCCATGCTCGTGGGGCGGGGCGAGATCACCGCCGATCCGCTTCATGCCTGCTTGTTGTACAGCGGAAACCCGGAGGTCGGGGGGAAACTGGATATCGTCCGCAAAGTGGACCTGACCATTGGCCGGCTGCGCGATACGGTGGACATCCGCAACCGACTCGTGCTGATGGAAATGGGCGAGCCGCCCGGCTTCAAGGATCGCCTGGCCGCCTGCAATCGCTGCCGGTGCAACGAGGCGTGCGATACGCATGCGCGTCTTGCCGGGCACAAGGACTCCCGTCCGCTCGCCGGGGCGGTGTGGAACCGGAGCGCGCCCCTGGGTGTGGCCGAGATGGAGGCCGCCTGTTTCCGTCACTATGAAAGCCAGGTGCGGGCGGAGCTGGCCGCCGTGCGGGAGGACCTGGCAAAGTTGTGGAAGACAGCGCCCGAAACTCGGGTGGCCGAAGGCCGCGCGCTCCGGCTCCGGGGCGAGGGTCGGCCCGATGTCGTGGAGACCGGCGAAGGCCGGCGGACGGCGTGGCGCTATGCGATCGACGGCGGCAATCACAGCGAATTCCGGGTAGGCGATTCCGTGCTGCTATCGGATCAGGCCGGTCCCGCCCGGGGGCGCGCGGCGCTGGGCAGTATTTCGGAGATCGGCCCGGACGACATGGCGATCGCCTGGGAGGCCGAGCCGGGGCTGGTCCCGGTCTGGGTGGACGGGTATCCCGATGAAAAGCTGACCCGCCGCCAGCTGGCCGCGTTGTTCCGGTTTTTATCACAAGATTCCAGGATCAAGGAGGTCCTGATCCGGGGTGCCCGGCCTCCTGAATTCGATCCGGCCGCGCCCGCGCTGGAGTCCGTGCTGGCGCCCGCTACGCTGAAGCGGCTGGGCGGCAATGCCCGGCAACTGGACGCCATTCGGATGGCATTGCGCGCGAAAGACGTGCTTCTGGTGGCCGGCCCGCCGGGATCGGGAAAGACGATGCTGATTGGCGCCATGATCGAGGCGATGGTCAACCAGGCCGGGGCTCCCCGGGTGCTGCTGGTGGCGGCCACGAACCGGGCTCTGGACCAGGCGTTGGAACGCGTGGCGGCGCTTGTTGAAATGGGAGTGCCAGTGGTGCGGCTGGGCGGGGAGTCGGCGGTGTCGGAACGCATCCGGCCCCTGACCTTGGGCGCGCTTCTTGTGAAGGCGGGTTCCGTGGGGGAGGCGGCCGCGGCGGTCGGCAAGGCGGTACGGGGGGCGCGGGTGGTGGGGGTGACCGCCAGCACTCTGGCGGGTGGCGCGATGGATCCGGTGCTGGGTGTGTTTGGGTGGGTGGTGATGGATGAGGCGTCGCAGATGACCGTGCCGCTGGGACTGGGCGCGGCCAGCTACGGGGAGCGGCTGGTGCTGATCGGGGATGAGCGGCAGTTGCCCCCGGTGGTGCGGGCGGAGGAAAAATCGACGGGCGAGTGGCCCGGTTTATCAGTGTCGCTGTTTGAGCTGGCCAAAGCCCGGCTGGCGGGGAAGGGGCCGGTCCTCGTGGAGCTGGAGCGGCAATACCGGATGAGCGAAGGCGTGGGCGCGGCGCCGGCGGCCGTGTGGTACGAGGGGCGGTTGCGGCCGGGCAGCCGGGCCGTGGCCGGGCGAGTGCTGGGCGGCTTGACGGGCTGGGAGCGGCACCCGATGGCGGCGATGCTTGACCCGGCCCGGCCGGTGCTGGTGGTGGACGTTCCGGGATCGGATCGGCCGCGCGTGAATGATGCCGAGGCCGCGTGGGTGGTGGCGTGGATGCGGGCGCTGATCGCGTGCGGGGCGACCCCCGTGGCGCCGGATGAAACCGGCGGGATTTCCGTGGCGGTGATTTCGCCCTATCGCGCGCAGGTGGCGCGGATCCGGACGCTGCTGGGCGCCGCGTTTCCGGAACATCGCGCGCGGTGGCGGGCCTGCGTGGATACGGTGGACCGGTTTCAGGGAAGCGAGGCGGACGTGGTGGTCGTGTCGCTGTGTCCGCCGGCGGGGGAGTCGGCGCACCTGGCCCATCCGCGGCGGTTGAACGTGGCGTTGACGCGGGCGCGCGTCAAGGTGCTGGTGCTGGGGAATCACCGGCGGCTGGAAGGATATCCTGTCTTCCGCCGGTTGTTCGAGGAATATGAGAAGCGCTGGCCCGCTGGCGCGTGGCGCGTCAGCGGCGCGTAGCTTTCACGATTTTCGGGATCAGAAGATTTCCAGCGCATCGGCGGCCGGCAGCGGCGGGAAGGGGGCGGCCGGGGCGGCCTGGTACCAGTAGGCGACCGAGGCGATGTCGTCCTGAAGCGGCAGGTAGCGGCCATCGCGGCGCCAGCCGAGGGCCTGGATGGTGACCTTGAGATTCTGCTCGAACCGGATGGGATCCGGGATGTGCCAGCGGTACATGCTGAAGCGGGTGTTGGCTTCGTAAACGCCGTTGGGTCGCACGACGTGCGGCACGCCGGTGTAGGGGCCCGTGAACTCCTGGTACTGGGCGGTGGCCTTGTTCTCGAAGTTGTAGGAACCGCAGAAATAGTCCTCCGTGCCGGTTCCGCAGATTGTCGGGAATCCGGTTGAGCCGGCCACCACTTTTCCGTCGGAGAGCTTCGGGTCGGTGTCGCCGTCGAGGTAGAACTTGATTTCGCCCTCGCCCCACCAGCCGTTGTTGTTGAGCTGCCAGGCCAGGTAGGTGCCGGCGTAGTGACCCTTGCCCTTGACGCCGTCGAGGATCGTGTAGACATCGCCGGCTTTCAGCGGATTGACCCGCCGGAACTGCGCGTGGAAATAGGCGGCGTCGGCGGGCACGGTGTTCAGGGCATAATCCACCTGGTAGAACACGCGCTTTTCCTCGGTCCGGTGGATGTTCTCCAGCGTCAGGCGGATGCGTTTGCGGAACGGCATGGGCCAGTAGCAGTTGAAGGCGTTGCCGGGGTTCACGCAGACCGCCAGCGAGGTGAGGGGCGCGTAGACCTTGTAGCTGGTGTAGGCCGAGGCGAAGAAGTCGCCCACCGGGCACTCGACGGCCGGCAGCTCCGAGCCGTCGTAGTAGATGCGCAGGATGGTGGTGCGGTAGTCGCCCGTGGGGGTCATCCAGATATGCTGGATGCTGCCCGGGCCTTCGATGTCGGCGAGCACGAAGGTTTCGCCGCATTTGATTGAATCGCACGGGTGGACTTTCCAGCCCTGTCCCAGGTCGCGTGCGCACCCTTTGGGCTTGCCGGTTTCGTCCAGGGGCGGGCATTCCCGCGCGCCCCCGGCTTTGGCGCCGTTCCGGTTTTCGCTGCAGATGGAGCGCGTTTGGGCGTTCGAGAGGAGCGCCAGGCTGGACAGGTCGCACATCAGGCCATCGAATGTCGGCTTCATTTCTTTCTCCTTCTGGTAGGCCGGGCGCTACGAGCCCGGCGTCTGGTGTTCATCCATAAAGGGTTCCAGCTCCGGATCCACGAGGGTCCAGCGCCAGGCTCGCCAGGCCTTCGCTAAGTTGGCTTTGACGGGGTTTTGCACCGTATATTGAACATAGCCGAACCAGTCTTCATCATCGCGGCACCAATGATCGAAACACTCCCGCTGCCAGAAATCGCCTTCAACCCCGCGCCAGTGATTGGCCACGCGGGCGGTGTAGTTTTTAAAAAGGCCAAGGTCTTCCGTGAGCAGGCCATTTCGCCCTTGTGTGTTTCGCAGCACAAGATGGAGGTGGCTGGGCATGATGCAACCGGCCCAGATTTTCCAGCCGCGCTCGCGCAGCCAGTCGAAGCTGTCGAATAGCGTTTGGGCAATGGCCGGGGTCGTCAAGTCGCGGGGCCCCTCTTTTGCGGCGTTAAGAATGGCGTCGAGCCGGTGGAAAGTATCAAACCAAGACGCCGGGCTCGTAGCGCCCGGCCTACCCGGAACGGATTCTGCCCGGGGGGCCGAAAGGTCGGCAAAAACGGAGGCCGGCAAACAACCCTTTCGGCAAAGCGTGACGAAATAAGGGTGTTCAGCCACCAGCCAGTGCGGCAGCTTATGCTGGAAAAAACGAATGGTTTGCGGAGCGTCAGGCATTCTCGATTTTCTGGTAGGCCGGGCGCTACGAGC
>CAMDGM010000020.1 GCA_945898015.1 PVC group bacterium
GATCGCGGGCGCGCGAGGCGTTCCGGGTGCGGCGTTCCGTCAGCCGGAATAGGGCGAGACGATTTTCCGATGATGGGGGGCGACGGCGATGAGACGTGGAATAAGGGTCCCGGCTCATCCAGCCGGAGCCCCTCAGCGCGGAAAAGCGACCGCCCGATTACGGCCGGAACGCCGCACCCAGCTCAACAAACAACACAATTGCAAAGAGAACGTGCCAAAACTCAGAGATGCGCCCTTCGGGTGCAGGCATGAACTTGTTTTCTTGCCGGGTGCCGGATTTCCTGATACTGACTGTTATCCCGGAACGGGGTACCTATCAAATTGTCTTTTCTCCGGAGGAACCATGGCCAAGCCGATCGGATTTGATTGCGAAAAATACCTGGACGAACAGCGCGCGGCCATTCTCGAACGCGTGGGCCGTTTCGAAAAGCTCTACATCGAATTTGGCGGGAAGCTCATCTTCGATTACCACGCGGCCCGGGTGCTGCCGGGGTTTGACCCGAACGCCAAGATCCGGCTGTTGCAGAAGCTCAAGGCGCAGACGGCCATCATCCTGTGTGTCTATGCCGGCGACATCGAGCGGCGCAAGATGCGCGCCGACTTCGGCATCACCTATGACAGCGACACGCTCAAGCTGATCGACGACCTGCGCGGCTGGGGGCTGGATGTGAGCGCGGTGGTCATGACGCGCTTTCACGAGAGCATGCACGCGGCCGTGGGGTTCAAGAACAAGCTCGAGCGGCGCGGCCTGCGGGTCCACACCCATCCCGAGACGCCGGGCTACCCGCAGGACGTGGACCGGATCCTGAGCGATCGCGGATTCGGCGCCCATTCGTTTGTCGAGACCGACAAGCCCCTGGTGGCCGTTATTGCGCCCGGGCCGAACAGCGGCAAGATGTCCACCTGCCTGTCCCAGCTTTTCCATGAGCACAAGCGGGGCATTCACGCTGGCTATGCCAAGTTCGAGACGTTTCCGATCTGGAATATTCCGCTCAAGCATCCCGTCAACGCGGCGTATGAGGCGGCCACGGCGGACCTGCATGACATCAACCTCATCGACCCGTTCCACCTCGAGGCCTACGGCAAGACGGCCATCAATTACAACCGGGACGTGGCGCTCTTCCCCCTGCTCAAGCGCATCCTGACCCGCCTGATGGGCGAAGCGGTGTACCAGTCCCCCACGGATATGGGGGTCAATCGCGCGGGGTTCGCGATCGTGGACGATGCGGCGGTTCGCGAGGCGGCCCGGCAGGAGGTGATCCGCCGGTATTTCCGCACGTCCTGCGAATATGCGCTGGGCGCGGGCGAAAAGGCCACGGTGGAGCGGGTGGAAGGAATCCTGGAGGAGCTGAATCTGCGTCCCGAGAACCGGTCCGTGGTGGAGCCGGCGCGCCAGGCGGCGGCGGAGGCGGTGGCCGCGGGTAAGGGGTTCCAGGGCATTTGTTGCGGCGCGGCGCTGGAGCTGCCGGATGGCACGATCGTGGCGGGCAAGAATTCGGCTTTGTTTCATGCCGCCTCCAGTCTGGTGCTGAATGCGATCAAGCACCTGGCCGGAATTCCCGACAAGCTGCACCTGCTGCCGCCGGCGATCACGCAGTCCATTGCCGCCATGAAGGAAAACCTGCTGAACAAGAAAAATCCCAGCCTGGATGTGGAGGAGATGCTGATTGCGCTGAGCATCAGCGCCATGAGCAATCCGGCGGCCCAGATGGCGATGGAGAGGCTGCCGGAGCTGAAGGGGTGCGAGGTGCACCTGAGCCACATCCCGCCGGCGGGGGACGAGACCGGGCTGCGGCGGCTGGGCGTCAACCTGACCAGCGATCCGCTTTTCCCCAGCCAGGATTTGTATGTCGTGTAGGCTGGATCTGTAAACCGGCGTTCTTGCGTCAAGCGCCGGGGTCGGGAGGGGTTAGCCAGAATCATGACGGATGTCTTTGACCAGTTGACGGTTGCCGAGCGGACCGACAAGGGCCGGGTGCGCGAGACGAATGAGGATGCAATCCTCAGCCTGCCCCGGGCCGGGCTTTTTGCCGTGGCCGATGGCATGGGCGGGGCCCGCGAAGGGGAGGTGGCCGCCCGCGCCGTGATGGATCAGCTTCGCGACACCTGTGCCGAGCCTGCGCTGCCCCTGATCGCGCGCATCCGCCGCTGTCGCGACGCCTGCAACGAGGCCAGCCTGTGGATCCGCCAGTACGCGGCCCGCCAGGGCAATCCCGGTATGGGCACGACGGTGGTGGTCCTCCTGTTCGACCCCCTCGATCCCGCCCGCGGGGCCGTGCTGCATGCGGGGGACAGCCGCCTGTACCGGCTCCGCGCCGGGGTGCTGGAGCAGCTCACGCGGGATCATTCTGTGGCTGCCCTGGCGGGTGTGGAGCATGAGGGCCATGTTCCCGCCATGTTCCGCAGCGTGATCACCCGGGCGGTCGGCGTGCGGCGGAAAGTCGAGCTGGAGATCACGTCTTTTGAGGTTCAGAACGGCGACCTTTTCCTGATCTGCACGGACGGTCTTTATAACCTGGTGCCGCGGGATGTCCTCGCTCAAATTCTGAATTCGCCCAGGGACCTCGACCATAAAGCCGTGGCCTTGATCGAGGCGGCACTCCACGGCGGGGGTGACGACAACGTGACGGTGTTGCTGGTCCGGGCGGGAAACGCTGGCCAGGATGGTCCGGTGACGATGGGGGCGGAGGGTGTTCAACTGCCGGCCTGTTCGATTCCTGAACCGGCCTTTGATGCTCCGCGCCGGCGTGGTCCTCAGGGTCCGCTTATGAGCCTGTTGACGATTGCCCTGCTGGGCATCGCCGGGGTTTGGTTTGCGTTCCGGCCTTTTCCGTCACCTGGAAATCAGCCTGTCAAATTGCCTGAACGACTGGTTGCGCAACCTGTTTCTGTGGCGGTTCCTGTGTCTGAGGAGGTTTCGGTTCCGGCTCCTCTGGTGGAGGAGTTGCCGGCGGTCTCGCTGGAGGTCGTCTGGCAAACCGAGCGAGAGGGGGTGGCCGCTGATCCTGATCGGGTCAAGGTCCGTCACGCCGCGGTGCTGGCGGCCTTCGCCCGGTTGAGCGCCTGGAGCGGCAAGGTGGTGGTGCCGCCGTCCTACATGATGGCGGGCGCGCCGGAAGACCGGCCCGAAGCCTGGAGCCGTTACCTGGTCCGGGCCCAGGAGCAATGGCGGAAAGCCGGCGTGGCCGAATGCGCCCGGATGCGGGCGGAGTCGTCGTGTTTATCCACCGCCCGGCTGGAGTGGTTGTGGCGATGGGAGCACGTGCCCGGCAGCGGGTCCACGTCGAATTCCGTCCTGGTGGCGACGGCCGACTGGACGGCGTGGGCGGGGGAATTGGATCGGATGGAGCAATTCCTCCGGGCTGAACCCGGGGCCGGTCCGTTTTTGTATGCCTTGCCGGCCAACCTGTTCACACCTGGCCGGAATGCGGCGGATCTGGGAGACCGGGCGTGGGACGGCGTGCTGCCGCTGGTGAATTCGGTTTGGAAGCGGCGCGACTATTGGCTGGCCAGGGCGGGTGAGGCCGGCACCGCTCCAGTGGAAGAGGCGATCCGCCGGGCGAATGCCATCTGGGCGGGCTATAACGAGGCCGGCTATGCGACCCGCCCCTGGCGCCAGGCGATGAATCCGGACGAGGTGACGGCATTTTTTGAGGCGTTGAATCCGGACCGGTTTTCCGGGGACGTGCGACAGGAGCCGGAGGGACCCTAACCGGGAATGAGGGATATGGCGGAAATCGAACGGACGAAAATTGGCGATTTTCAGCTTTTGGAAAAGATCGGCGAAGGGTCGCTGGGTCTTGTCTTCAAGGCTGTCTGTCTGGCGGACCAGCCGCCTTTGTTGCAAAAAGGACAGGAAGTGGCGCTGAAAAAGCTGCATCCGTCCGCTGATCTGCTCCGGGAAATGCAGGCCCTGAGCGTCCTGTTGCATCCCCATATTGTCCGCTTTCTCGCGTGCTTCACCGCCCGTCAGGGGGAGTGGGATGAAGCCGCTGTCCTGGTCACGGAGCTGTTGGACGGGTGCGACCTTTCCCGGCATCTGCTGGCGGCGCCCGCCGGTCTTCCCTGGGAGGAGGCCCGGCGGATACTGGATCAGACGCTGGATGCGTTGGCGTTTGCCGAATCGCAGGGCGTGGTCCACCGGGACCTGAAGCCCTCAAATTTGTTCCTGTGCCGGGATGGATCCGTGAAGGTGATCGATTTCGGGCTGGCCCGGCGACTCGGCGGAACGGTCTCTCTTTCCGCGGAGAGCCGGACGGGTGGCGGGTTGACCGGGACGCTGGATTACATGGCGCCGGAGTATGCCCGGGTGGACGGCTTCCGGGGCGACACCGTGTCTGATGTCTTTAGTTTTGGCGTGCTGGCTTGCCAGGTGCTGAGCGGGCAGCTTCCCTTTCCGCCGCTGGGCGAGCATCCCGAGATTGCCTTTATCCGGCGCTGGACGGGGCATCAGGCTCCGCGGGTCTCGCTGCCCCGGCCGGTGGCCTACGCCTGGGAGGGCGCTTCCGCCTTTCTGGCGCGCGCCCTGAATCCGGATCGCGCCGCCCGCTTTCCCTGTTTCCGCGATGTCCGCGAGGCGCTGGCGGCGATCCGGCCCCGGATTATCGCCGGAAACGCCGACACCTACACGATCCAGTCCTTCCTGGCGTCCGGCGGATTTTGCGACGTGTTCCGGGCGCGGGCTGATCGGAGCGGGGGCGAGGTGGCGATCAAGCGGCTGCATGCGGGCCGTCACGAGTGGCGCTTCCGTCGCGAGGCGGGCCTGTTGAGGGAGCTCCAGGCCCTCGATCATTCCGCCCTGGTGAAGATCCTGGAGCTGGTGGAGGAGCCGGGCCTCGACGGGGCGCTTTGTCTCGTCATGGAATATCTTCCAGGCGAGGATTTGCGACGCCGTTTGAGTGAAGCGTGGGAAACCGGACCCGGCCTTCCGTGGACGGAGGCCGCGCGCCTGTTCATCCGGTATCTGGACGGGCTGGAGGCGCTGCATGCGCATGGCATAGCGCACCGGGACATCAAGCCCGCCAACCTGTATGCGCCGGCAGGCAGGCCCGAGGAGGCCCGGCTGCTTGACCTGGGCATTGCCTGTGAAAAAGATGGCACCGTGTCGATGCAGGGCATGCCCCCGGGCACGCTGGACTACATGGCGCCCGAACTGGCCTCGGGCACGGGCGAGCGCGGCTCGCCGCAGTCCGACCTGTTTGCCCTGGGCTGCAGCTTTTTCGAGGCCCTGACCGGACAGCCGGCCTTTCAACGCCTGCCCCGCGAGGATTCCGCCGCGATTCGCGCGCTCTGTGCCCGGTCGGAATCCGAATCAGCGTTCAAAGCCGCCTTTGAGGGTTTTGACGCGCCGGTGTTTCGCGAGCAACCGGAGTTGGCGGTCGTGGTGGAGGCGGCGTTGTGTTTCGATCCGGCCGACCGGTATGGCGGACGGGAAGAGACCGGAACGGGCGCCTGGAAGGGCGCCGGGGCGCGGGCAATGAGGGAGGCGCTGGAGAGCCTGTTGGCGTCGGTGGAAGGCGATCCGGTGGTGGCAGTTCGTGGGGAGAAACCGGTTTTGGAAGCGCCGCCGACCTCCGATCAAACGGTGACCGTGGATCTGTCGCCTCCAGTCAGGGCGTGGACGAGAATGTGGCCGATCGCGCTGGTGGCGGTGTTGGCCGTGGGCGCCGGGTTGAGCGTGTGGCACGGGACTGAGCGAAAAGAGGTTTTGCCGGTGCCGGCCAAGCCGGCTGTTTCGGCGATTCCGGTTTCCGTCGAGGCGCCGCCCGCCGCCCCCCCGACACTGATCGAAACACCGGCATCGGCTCCCGCGGTGACTCCGGTGGAGCCCGAGCCGGTTCCTGTGGCGCCACCGGAAGCGCCCCGCGTGGTGATCAAGCCTCTGGTGAAGGCCCCCAAGCCGGCTGAGCCGGTGGTTGTTCCGTCGGTTCCGGCGGCGCCCGTGTCTGAGGTGTCCGCGCCGGTGCCGTCTGCGACGATGCCGGCCGTGGAGCCGGCGTTAATTCAGGCGGAAGAGTCGATGGCCGGCTGGCGGGTTTGGTTGAGCCGGATTGGCGATCCTTTACGCTCGGTCACCCTGCGGCGCTATGACGCCGATCGGAAGACGCCGGCCTGGCAAGGGGCCTTGCCATTCCTGCTGGCGGACGAAGTGGCCCGGCTTCCCGCGGAGTTGCGCGGGCGGTATGAGCTGGCCCTGTTGTGGGGACAAGCGGCGCCGGAGTTGAACGATCCGGCCGCCCAAGTCCGGTTGGCGGCGGCGCTTCGCGAGTTGGCAGAACGGATTAACGCGAGCGATCCGGCGGTGGCGGAACAGTGCCGGTTTGACAGCGGTCTGGTGGAGTGGGATGGCCGGATTTTGCCCGCCGCGAAGGAGTTCCCGGCGCTGCCGGAGGCGCGGCTGTGGCGGGCCCATGCCCGGGCCGCGCGGGGGGACGACCAGGATTCCCGCGAGGTTCTGGCGGAGCTGGCCTCGGTTGCCAGCCTGACGGGGGCGGTTGTTCGCGTGGAGGACGCCCTGCTGGCTGTGCGGGCCGCCGATGCCTGCCTGGGTCAGGCGGTGCGGGATATCCGGGATAAGACCTCCCCGGAAATAGTGGCGCCCGGAACAGGCCGGGCGGTCCGCGATCCCGTGGCGGCTTATGCGCAGGCGGTGGCGCGGGTGAGGCTGCAGGCGTCGGGGGATGTGGGATGGCTGGTGACCGTGGCAAAGGCGACTGGCACGGAGACCGCCGCCGCCCTGGCGGCCCGGTTGGAGACGGGGCGTCAGGCCGGGTTGCCGGGGGGCTGGGTGTGGGCACTTTCCGATTTGGACCCGACGCCGTGGCGGGAAGGCCGGCGGATCTGGGCGGAGCGGGTTAAGAAGATGCCGGCGGGAGACAAGGCCATTCTGGACCACGTTCTGGGCCGCGCTCCGCTGCCGACCCAGGTGCAGGATATTCCGGTGGCCCGCTTGCGCGCGCCGTGACGAAATGGGGAATCAGCGGAACGCCATTTCGGCAGACAAATCCAGATAGCGTTTTATGGCATCGGCGGGCACGTTATAGGGGATGTGATTGCCGATGCACATCATGTAACCGCCTGACATCCGGCCTGTTTCCGCCATGGCGGCCACCATGGCCTTGATTTCGGCCGGATTGTTCCGCATCAGGATCCGGTTGTCGCCTTCGCCCGCGATGAAGCAGTCCTTGTACCGCCGGGCGATGGCCTTGTAGTTCGTGAACGGTTCGCTGATAATGCCGCGCGCGCCGCAGGCCATGACATCGTCCACGAAGGCGTCCACGTTGCCGTCCACCATGAACAGCACTTCCTTGCCGGCGGCCTTGAGCAGGCTCCAGTATTCCGCGTAGCGCGGGAAGATGAACTTGCGCATCCAGGCGGGGCTGCAGACCGGGCCGTTGGCGAGCACAATGTCGTCGTGGCACACGACGAAGTTGACCGGAAGCCGGGCGAAGGCCCGGAAGACGCGGCGGTTGATTTCCGCGAACTCCTCCATGATGCGCTCGAACTCCGGCTCGAGGGAGAGGGTGAGAAAGTTTTCGTAGCCGAAGACGAGCATCGGCCACATGAACAGGGTGTTGTAAAAGCCAACGCTGGCGAAGCCGGAGCCGGCGGGCGCCTGGTTTCCCCATTCCGCGGGATACTGCTTGCGGTACCGCTCGTAAATGATCTCCTCGGAACGGAAGTCGCCGTCCACCACCACGTTCCAGCCCGTGAAGTCGCCCTGTTTCAGGGGGCTGAACCGGAGCATCTCCTCCAGGGATTTGAACCGGTGGCTGGCCACATCCTGCTGCCAGTGAGTGCGGTGGGAATCGCCCCAGCGGCCATGGCTTTTATCGTTCTGCTGCTCGGGCCTGATCTTGGGCGTGTCCTCGGGGGGGACGCTCAGGTTGAGTTGGGGATACAGGTCCTTCAGTTTCAGCCGGCAGAGCCGGGGGTGATCGTAGTAGTCGATGCCGGTGAGGGCGGTTTCGGCGTCGGGATTGGACCAGTGTTCCCAATGCGTTATTTGTTTGGGGCCCAGTCCCATGTAACTGGAATAAAAGTCGTCGGCCATAAGAAACGTCCTCGTTTTAAAGTCAGCGCAGCAAGCGGATGACAAGCCGAAGGATAGGAGAAGAGCGGCGTTCCCCGCAAGATCGAAAAGCGGGGACAAAAAGAAAAAGACCTGATAGGTTATGCGGAAATCGGTGCTGACGGGGCAACGGGAGCGGGATAAAAGGATGAAAACAGGCCTGTTGGTGATGCAGAAGGGGGGCGGACGCGCGAGGTCCTGGCCCCTGTTAAAACCCCGGGTGAGCGTGGGGCGCGGCATGGCGCACGACCTGGTGCTGGCGGATGCCAGCGTGTCGCGCGATCATGCGGTGATTGAAACCCGCCTGGGCGCCTGGGTGCTGAGCGATCATGACAGCCGGAACGGGACGCGGGTGAACGGCGTGGCGGTGGTCCGCCGCCAGTTGAGCGACGGGGATGTGGTCGCTTTTGGCGATGTGGTCATGGTGTTTCATGTGGTGGAGGAGGATCCGCCTGTAATCCTGGCCGCGGCCGAAGCCCGGGTGGGAATGGAGCCCGAGCTGCGGACTATCGCCGCGCCGGGCGATGCTTCGGAGGAGGCCGCCTGGCCCGGTCTTTACGCCTGGCAGATGCTCAAGGCGCTGTCCAGCATCCAGACCCGGCCTTTGGATGATTATGTCCGGATGGCCATCAATGATCTTTCGGGAATCCGTCACGTCACCGGCAACGGGGTGGGCCTTATGGTGGAGCCCGGCGGCGCCTGGAAATGGATCTGGCACGAAGGGGCGGATGCCTCCATCAAGACCTGGTGCGCCACGGAGGAGGTGGCCGCCGAGGTGCGCGCCGGCCGGGCGGTGTACCGCGCCCGCGGCAAGCGGGTGGAGGGGGAGGATCTGGCCGATGGCGCCGTGTTCCCGATCGCGAGCTGCGGCCGGGTGATCGGGTGTCTGTGCGTGCAGGGGCGCGGTGTTTTCCCGGGCACGCTGCTGGCTATTTTCCGAGTTACGGCCGAGGCAGTCGGCACGGCGTTGAGTTTGCGCGAGGTGATGGCCAGCCGCGCCGCCGAGCAGGTGGCAGGCCGGGACGAACGCCGGCCCGCGCCGGTCATTGTCGGCCGGGGGCCCGCGCTCCTGCAGGTGATGCGGCAGGCCGGCAAGGCCGCGAAGCACGACGCCACGGTGTTGATCCGGGGCGAGACGGGGACGGGCAAAGAGCTGTTTGCCCGCCTGATCGTGGACGAGAGTCCGCGGCGCGACAAGCCGTTCATCCCGGTTCATTGCAGCGCCATTGACGAGAACCTGCTGGGCAGCATGCTGTTCGGGCATGAGAAAGGCGCCTTCACCGGCGCCGTGGGGTTGAAGAAAGGCGTATTCGAGGAGGCCGATGGCGGCACGATTTTCCTGGATGAAATCGGAGAGTTATCGCCGGGCATGCAGGTGAAGTTGCTGCGCGTGCTCCAGGAGGGTGAGTTCATGCGGCTGGGCGGAACCAAGCCCCTGCGGGTGAACGTGCGGATGATTGCGGCCACGAATCGGGACCTGGAGAAGGCGATCCGGGACGGGCGGTTCCGCGAGGATCTGTTTTATCGACTCAACGTGATTGCGCTGACGCTCCCGCCGCTGCGCGAGCGGCGGGAGGATATTCCCGAATTGGTGCGGCACTATGTGGAGTTGCTGTCACGGGAGACGGCGCGGGGCGCCGGCACGGTCACGGACGAAGCCATGGTCAGGCTCCAGGGCTATGACTGGCCCGGCAATATCCGGGAGTTGCGCAATGTGGTCGAGCGGGGGCTCGTGCTGGCCGAGGAGGGGCGGATCACGGAGGATGACCTGCCGCCCGAAGTGGCGCCCCGCGCGGGCGCGGCGGCACCGGAGGTGGAGCCGGCGGAAGGAAAATCCCTGGAGCGAATGGAGCAGAGTCACATCCTCAAGGTGCTCGCCGAGTGCGGCGGCAACAAGCGGCTGGCCGCGGAGCGGCTTGGCATCAGCCGCAGCACGCTGTACGAGAAGTTGAAGGAACGGTAACCGGTGACGGGTGGTATGGATTGCCTTTGCGGCTTGCGGCGTTTCGGGCGTAAACCAAGGCGGGGCTTTCGGGTTGATCCGGCCTCCGGCTTCGAGGCACGGGCACGAGCCCAGTGCCCCTCGCCGTCGGTCGGCTGAACCTCGAAATCTCCGCCTTATTTCCGCCTGATCGAAACGCCGCAAGCCCAAGCGCCTCGCGCGCCCGAAGGGCGGCCCTTCGACCCCGCTCAGGGCTGGCGCGCGATAGCGGTTCCCTTGAAAAGCCCATGCGTTATTCTTCTGGAGCCGGCGGCCTGCGCTGAGCCTGTCGAAGCGTCCTCCGCCGGTGCTCAACGCCCCCAAGGTGCGCCACGGCGGGGTGCCTTCTGCTTTGGATTCATAACGGGATTGCCGCAGGTCCACCGGGTAACGGAGCAACGCCATGAAAAAGAAAGTGCCGTCTCAAGAAGGCGGACGGAATGCTATTTGTCTGTTGACTCCGGCTCTGGGATGAGAGACCCCAATGCCCGCACGCTCAGCCTCACGAGGCGCTAATTACTAATTACAGGGCTGACCCCAATGACCGAGGCTCTGGGATGAGTGACCCCAATGCCCGGGCTTAAACGGGGAAGGCCACCGCACCTGTCCCGCCGTTTCCAGTAGTCGGGCTTTGTGGGGGTGTGGTAAAATTAAAGCACATCAAACAACCGGAGCGACAATAATGAAGCCAGTTTTGGACCGACTGAATGCGGGTGAAATCCTGTTTTGTGACGGGGCCATGGGCACCTTTCTGCAGGCCCGGGGGCTTGTGCCCGGCGAATGCCCCGAGCTGTGGTGTGTCACCCATCCTGACGCGGTCCGGGACATTCATCGGTCCTATCGGGCCGCCGGCAGCGACATCGTGGAATGCAATAGCTTTGGCGGCACGCGCTACAAGCTGCGCCATTATGGGTTGGAGGGTCGGGTGGCCGAAATCAACCGCGCGGCCGCGGCCCTGGCTCGCGAGGTGGCGGGCGATACCCAGTATGTGCTGGGGAGCGTGGGGCCGACCGGCGAATTCATGGAACCGCTGGGCGACGAAACCGAAGAGGCCTTTTTTGAAGCCTATCGCGAGCAGATGGTGGCGCTGGAGGCGGGCGGCGCCGATATGGCCGTGGTGGAGACGATGACCGGGGTGGAGGAGGTCTGTGTGGCGGTGAAAGCTGCGCGCGCTCATACCCGGCTGATCGTGGCCGCCAGTTTTACGTTTGATCCGCAGCCCAACGGCGGGTACGCCACCATGATGGGCGTGACGCCTGAGAGGGCGGTGGAGGAGTCGCTGAAGGCGGGTGCGCATCTCGTGGGCGCGAACTGCGGGACCGGGCCGGACCACTTGATCGAGGTGATCAAGCGGATGAAGGCGGCGGCGCCGAAGGCGCTGCTGATCGCCATGCCCAACGCGGGCATGCCGGTGCTGGAGGGGGGCAAGACGGTGTTCAAGGAGACGCCGGAGCAGATGGCGGCCAAGGCGCCGCTGCTGGTCAAGGCCGGGGCCAATATCGTGGGTGGCTGCTGCGGCACGGGGCCGGAGCATATCCGCGCCATGAAGCGGGCCGTTCTGGCGGGCTGAGTTGGGTGGGTTGAGTCGGGCGGGTTGGGGGCTTGGTTGTGCGGCTTGTGGCGTTTCGGGCGTTCCCTGGCGGGCGCTTTGGCGCGCTACGGGCTTCAGGCTGGATGCGTCGGGCCACGAGGCCACGCCGCATCGCCTTCAGCCCTTATCATCGCCAAATCGCTGCGTCAGGGTCCGCCTGATCGAAACGCCGCAAGCCCGAACGCCTCGCGCGCCCGAAGGGCGGCGCGCGAAGGTGGCCTCCGGCAAACGCCCGACGGATTTTGTTTGTAGACCGGGCTTGTAGCGTTTGGCCTGCTTTGAACGGTCGAGAGGCGAAAATGACATTTCCCAGAATTAAGACGATAGTCTTGGCGGCTGTCTTGAGCGGGGTGGCCGCCGATGCGCGGGCCCAATCCATCGGGCCGGTATGGCCGGGTGGCTCCATGGCCTATGTGTTGCAGGCCGATGCGTTTGCCGGTAATCGGGCGGCGGCGGTGCGCAAGCTGGCGGCGTGCGGCCGCGATGTCGTGGTGATCGATCTGGCGTTCGATGGCGGTCCGGCCGGCGCCTGGACGAAGCCGGAGTTTCAGGCCATTCGCGCGGGCCGGGCGGGGCGCAAGGTGTTGGCCTATTTCTCCGTGGGGGAGGCCGAGGATTACCGGGGCTACTGGAAACCGGCGTGGGACGCCAATCACGATGGCCGGCCGGATGCGGGCGCGCCGGCGTGGCTGGGTCCGGCCAACCCCGATTGGCCCGGCAATTACAGGGTGCGCTATTGGCAGTCCGCCTGGCAGTCCGTTATCTTGGGCGTGCTGGACGGACTCGTAACCAACGGGTTTGACGGGGTTTACCTCGACGTGGTGGATGCGTTCGAGTATTTCGAATATGACCCCGTTTCCGGAAATTGGATCGACCAGCGGGTGAATCCGGAAACCGGGCGTTCGTACCGGCAGGACATGGTGCTGTGGGTTCGGGCGATTGCCGCGCGCGCCCGTGTCAAACGGCCTGCGTTTCGCGTGATTCCGCAGAACGGGTCGCAATTGTTACGGTACAAGAATTTCCGGGCGGCTATTGACGGGATTGGGATCGAAGACTTGTTTACGGCGGGCAACAGGATCCAGCCGCCGGCGCAAGTCGACCCGATCCTGACCGATCTGGCCCGCTTGAGGCTGGCCGGAAAGCCGGTGTGGGTGATCGAGTATGGCACGAAGGCGGCTGCGCGGACGCGTTCCATCGTCCAGGTTCCGGCGCATGGTTTTTCACTCCTGCTCACGGATCGCAATTTGACGACGCTGGGGCAGGCCTGGCTGCCGGATTGAGGGTCGCTTGGCTTGACATCCGTTTTGGATGTGTGACTATCCGCGCGGGCATTAATCTGGCGCTGAACGGGCGTGCGGGGTATAGTGGTGCTCAAACACCAGGAGGTTGTCATGTCGTTCACCCTGAAGATCGGAGACGCGGCGCCGGATTTTTCGCTGCCGGCCACGGATGGAAGAACGGTTCGCTTGGCGGATTTCGCCAAAGCCCGGGTGCTGGTGGTCTTTTTCACCTGCAATCACTGCCCCTTTGTGACGGGGTCGGACGAGTCGACCCGCGCGACGGCGCTGCGGCTCAAGGACAAGGGAGTGGCGTTTGTTGGCATTAACTCGAACAGCCAGGTGACGCATCCCGACGACGATTTTGAGCACATGGTGGAGCGGATGAAGGCGCAGCGGTTCCCCTGGGTCTATGCGCGGGATGTCTCCCAGGATACGGCGCGGGCCTATGGGGCGCTGCGGACGCCCCATTTCTTCGTGTTCGATGCGGCGCGCAAGCTGATTTATACGGGCCGGGGCGTGGATAACCCCCGGATTGCAACGGCCAGCAAAGTCCATGACCTGGACCGCGCCCTGGATGAACATCTGGCCGGAAAGCCGATTGGCGTGCCGATGACCAATCCTATTGGTTGCAACGTGAAATGGGAAGGGCAGGACGCGCACTGGATGCCGCCCGAGGCGTGCGACCTGGTGTGATGACGGATATCGGATTCCCGGCGTTTCGTTTTTTCAGGGATTGCGTAAGTCGGGATCGGATTGCTATTGTAACCGCCTTTGGGATGCACCCCCGTAGCTCAGCTGGACAGAGCATCGGATTTCTAATCCGACGGTCGCGTGTTCGAGTCACGCCGGGGGTGCCAGTTTATTGTGGCGTGAATTTGTTCATTAAGGGGCGTTTATGAATAAGCCGAAATTGTCCGATCAGAAATTCAATCTGGAATTCGATCAAGCCGCCGAAGAAAACCTGGTGCTGGTGGAAGTCAATGGCCAGACGCTCAGCGCGAACGAGCTGAATGACCGGGTGGAAGCCCAGATGGCGCAGCATGCGGAGGAGATGCGGCCCGACCAGGTGGCCGGGGCCATCGCCCACTTGCGCGCCGGAACGATCCGGGATTTCATCACCACGGTTCTGCTGGAAGGCGAGGCTGCGGCCCGCGGGGTGGCACCGGCCCCCGGTGAGTTAGAAAAGGCCATGGCCGATGTGGCGTCACGCCTGCCGGCGGGCGTGGATTTCAAGGAGGCGCTGGCGACAAGCGGGCTGAAGCTGGCCGAGTTCCAGGAGCGCTTGAACAAGGAGTTGCGCGTGCGCGCCCTGGTGGACCAGGAGCTGGCCAAGGCCAAGGTTGTTACCGAGGCGGATGTCGAAACGTTTTACAAGGAGCAGCAGGCGGTCCTGGAGGCGCCGGAGACGGTGGCCGCGCGGCATATCCTGATCATGAGCGATGAGCAGGATGATGCGAAGACCAAGGCGGCCAAGCGCGCCAAGATCGACGGGCTTCGCCTCGATCTGGAGGGCGGCGCGGATTTTGCGGCCCTGGCCAAGACCCACTCCGATTGTCCGTCGGGCAAGGAGGGCGGCAGCCTGGGCACGTTCGGGCGCGGCCAGATGGTGAAAGCGTTCGAGGAGGCGGCCTTTTCCCAGCCGTTGAACAAGGTCGGCCCGGTGGTGGAAACCCCGTTCGGGTTTCATCTGGTCGAGGTCACGGAAAAGAAGGCCGGTTATATCCGGCCCTTTTCGGAATGCAAGCCGCAGATTCTGGATCACCTCAACAAGGTCCATCGCCACGAGGTGTTCACGGCGTTTATCGAGTCGCTCCAGGCGAAGGCCACGATCCGGATGGATCCGTCAATCGAAGGGGAACTGGAGAAGGAGTAAGGTTCAGCGTGGACGCGCTTGACCCGTTATTCCTCGCCCGCCCGCAGCGGCAGAATTTGGAACGACCACTCGTAGACGCCGGGGCCGACAATATATTCGGGATGCACGTTACGGGTCCAGCCCGTGTCGCCGCCCACCCCCATGTGCCGGTGATCGATGTGGATCCAGGTTGCCGGGCGCGGCCTTAATTTCCAGCTGTGATCCGCCGCCATCAGGTCGTCGATGGAATAGTGCAGCGCATCGAAGTGGAAGGTGGGCCGGCCCCGGATCATCAGGCCCGCGCCGGAGTCATCCTTCAGCGCCAGCCAGCGGACGTCCTCGCGCCCCCCGCAATCACCCGGCAGGATGTAGCCGGGCTCGAAGAACGCGGCAACCGTGGATTCGTAGCGTCCCACCAGGGCCGCGGTTTTCCGGTCCCCGTAATTTTCAAACGGCCCGCGGCCGAACCAGGCCGCCTTTTCCAGCCCGGGCGAGACCGCGAATTCCAGGCCGATCCGCGCGACCATCGGGATGGCCGGAGGCACCTCGAGCCGCTGGCGGATTTCCAGGGACCCGTCCGGCAGGAACCGGTAATCGTGGGTGGCACGGATTCGGATTTCCGGACTTGCGCCCGTCAGTTCTGTTTCCACATGCACGCCGAGCGCCCCGCCCGAGGTGGCGGAGTCTACCGCGACCACCCGCCGGCGCAGGGGCTTGTCCAGGCCCTGCCGTTTCCAATCCGCGGCATAACTCAGTCCGCTGCCGAGCATGAAGTCGTTGTCGGTCGGCGCGCGCCGGACGTTTTCCACCGGGCCCGACACGAGCCGTTCTTTGCCGTCCACGACGTAGGACACGACCTGGCCCGTGATCCGGTCGAAGGCGGCCGACACCCCGTTGGCCGAGGCGGTCACGCGGTCGCCGTCCTCGGTGACGCCGACCGGGCCGGCGCGCCGGCCGGCGGGCTCGGGCATGGCGCTCTGAATCGGAAACTGGGCCCGGGCGATCACGTGGCCGCGCGGTGCCCACGGTTCGTCGTTGGCCAGCCGGGCCCGGATATTGAGGGCGACTTCGACGCCGGGTCGTGGTGTGGGAGATTTGAAATCCAGGGTTAGCTTGACTTCCCCGCCGGGCTCCACCGGAGGAAGGGCGGCGAGCCCCTGTGCCACCGGTTTTCCGTTCTCCACGATTTCCCAGACCGCCTCGAAGCGGCTCAACGTGATGAACTGGTGCTTGTTGATGAGGATGACGGTTCCGGCGCGGAGATCCTCCCCCGAGGCCCGGAATCCGATCGGAGCTTGAACGTTTTTGACCTCGTAGGCGCCGGGGTGTGGCGTCAGATCGGGACCCACGATGCCGTTCAACACCTGCGTGGGATGCTCGCCGCTGGCCGGATAATCCCAGCCGCAGCCGAGGTCGCCGCCGTAGCCCCAGACCTTGCGGCCGTCGGGAAGCGCGACGGCGAGCGCCTTGTCCTGCCAGTCCCAGATGAATCCACCTTGGAAGGAGGGATAGGCATCCACCATATCCCAAAACTTCTTGAAATTGCCGGAGGCGTTTCCCTTGGCATAGGCGTATTCGCACATGATCATGGGGCGTTTTTCGTGGACATCGGAAAGGACTTGCTGCGCCCAGTCGAGCTTCGGGTACATGGGCACCATGATGTCGCTGACGGCAGGCCCGGGATTATTGCTTTCATACTGCACCGGCCGCGTGGGGTCGATGTACCGGATCCAGGCCGCCATGGCGGCGTGGTGGGGCCCCACATGGGATTCATTGCCGAGGGACCAGAAGGTGATGGAGGGGTGGTTGCGGTCGCGCAACACCATGCGCAGGGCCCGGGCCAGGTAGGCGTAGGCCCAGGCGGGATCGTTCGACAGGTTGCCGTGAACGCCGTGCGTTTCCAGGTTGGCCTCGTCCACCAGGTAGAGGCCATGCTGGTCGCACAGGTCGTACCAGCGCGAGTCGTTGGGATAGTGCGAGGTGCGGACCGCGTTGAAGTTAAGCCGCTTCATCTGGACGATGTCGCGGATCATATCCTCCTCGGTGAGCGCCCGGCCGTGTTCCGGGTGGTGCTCGTGGCGGTCCACGCCGCGGATCACGAGCCGGCGGCCGTTCAGCAGCACCTGGCGGTCGCGGATTTCGACCTGGCGGAACCCGACCCGGACGCGTTCGAAGTCCATCGCCTTCCCGCCGGGATCGATCAGGGAGATCACGAGGGTATACAAGGTCGGCGTTTCTGCGGTCCAGGGGCGCGGGGCCGGTACGGGAATGCGGACCTTGCAGCACGCCCGCTCCTTGCCCTCCGGGTTGTTGTACATGGCGGTCATGTCGGCAATCGGGCCTGTTACGGGTGCCGGGAGAACCGCTTGTCCTTCCGGATCGAAGAGCCTGAAGGCGACCCGGTAGCGGGTCATCTCCGGGGAGGGGCTCACGTAGGCCGAGGCGTTGAGCGTGGCGTCGCGGTAGGCGGCGTCGAAGGTGGTGGTGACGCAGAAATCACGGAGGTGCACCGCGGGTTTTGCATAGAGGTAGACGGTTCGCTGGAGGCCGCTCATCTGCCAGTAGTCCTGGTCCTCCAGATAGGTGCCGCTGCAAAAGCGGGGAACCAGGACGGCCAGGGAGTTGGTGCCAGGCTGAAGGAGTCGAGTGATTTCGAACTCGGCGGGCAGGCGGCTGTCCTCGCTGTAGCCGGCGTCCTGGCCGTTGATCCAGACCTGGGCTGCGGAGTCGACGGATTCGAAGACAAGGAAGACACGCCGGCCAGCCCAGGCCGGGGGCAGGGAGAAGGTGCGGCGGTAGAAGCCGGTGGGGTTGTCCGCCGGCGGATAGGGCGGGGTGGGCGTGAAAGGGTAGACGACGTTCGTGTAGATGGGCTTGTCGGGCGTGCCGTGAAGCTGCCAGTTGGCGGGCACGGGCATGGCGCTCCAGTCGGTGTCCGGGCAGGCGGGCTGAGCGGTTTCCGGGGGAACGGCGCTGGGGTTGGGGAACCACTTGAATTTCCAGACACCATCGAGGGACTGGACAAAGGGGGACGAAAGCCGGGGAGCGAGTCGGGCGGATTCGGCATCGGGCCAGGCGCCGAGGGGCGCGTGCATGGTTTCGCGGAGGCGTTCGAAGACGAGCGGGTTTTCCCAGTCCTGGGGCATGGCGGCTCCTTGAGCGGCGGGTTGGCTGTTGCAACGGACGCGGGGCATCCTAGCGCAATCGCGCTTGCGCGTCACGGCCTTTCCGGTTACTTTTCACCTAAACAAAAGGACCTGCAGCGATATGGAGCATCTTCTGGCATTGGATGGCGGCGGCAGCAAATGTGATGCGCTGCTGATGACGGTGGACGGGCGGGCCGAGGCGTTTGCCCGGGTGCAGCCCGTCACGGTGCCAAAGGGGTCGGAAGACGGCGTGGGACGCAGCCCGGATTCGATCCAGAAAGCGGTGCAGGGAGTCATTGACCCCGCCCAGCGTCGCTTCAAGGTTCTGCACCTGGCCGGCGGCAGCGGCACCACGACGTTCAATCTTCAGGATTATCTGCATGCGGACCGCGTGTATATGTGGCATGCGAGTGAACAGGATTCGGTGCTGACCGGCCTGGGGCTGAAGCATGGTCTGGTTGCGTTATCGGGCACGGGGGCCTTTGGGCATCTGCGCACGCCGAACCTTGATCGCCACCTGGATGGGTTCGGCCCCCTGATGGGGGATTGGGGCGGCGGGCACCAGATCGGACGGATGGGCCTTCGGGCGGCCATCCGGGCGCCAACGCACCCGAGGCATGCCACGAGCCTGTTCGTTGCCGTGGCCTGTCAGATGGGCTTTGATCCGACCCATCCCGAGGGCATTCCGAAGATGATGGGGGAAGGCGTGCGGATCATGTCGAATCGCGCGGCAGTGGCGCGGTATGCGCAGGTGGTGGATGCCTGTGCCCGGGCAGGTGACGCGGTGGCCTGCCGGATCCTCGAGGAGGCGGCGGGGGATATGGCGGAGATCCTGTTCGACTTGACGGACCTGGCCCAGGTGCGGGATCAGCCGCTGGTCCTGGCGGGCGCGGGCAGCGTGATCCAGAAATCGGATTTGTTCTGGGAGCATTTGTGCCGCAAGACGGCGGAGTTCCTGCCCCGGGTTGCGCCCCGGCGGCTGGACATTCCGCCGGTGGCGGGCCTGGCTCTGGCGGTTTTGGGGATGGCCGTGAAAACGGGTGTGGCGAAAACGGATGTGACGGCGGCGGCGGCCCGGTTGCGCGAGACGCTGCCGGGCGTCCTGAAAGGAACAGTATGACGGCGAGCAGCGGGTATCTGAAAGCGGTCCGGGGCATTCTGGACTTTTATGAGAAGACGGCCCAGGGTGAGGCGGTGGAGCGGGCGTCCGATCTGGTGGCGGACAGCGTGCTGTCCGGCGGGACGGTTCACCTCGCCGCCATCGGGCACAGCAACGAGCAGGATTTTCTTAACCGCGCGGGCGGCCCCGCGTTCCTCCAGGTGCTCACCTTTTCCGTGGCCATTAACGATCCCGTTCCGGACTGCCTGAAAAACCGGCCGCGGGCGGATGCGTTTGACCGTGAGATCGAGACCGTCCGGTTTGCTCTCAAGGCGGGAAATTTACGGAAAGGCGACGTCGTGGCGGTAGGCTCGGTGTCGGGCCGGAACATCCGGCCGGTCGAGATTGCGCTGGCCTGCCGGGAACTGGGCATCAAGACGATCGGCTTCACCTCCCTGGCGTACACGGCGAAGGTGACCTCCGCGCATCCCTCGGGCAAGAAGCTTGCCGATGTGGCCGATGTGGTGGTCGACAACGGGGCCCCGTATGGCGATGCGGCGGTGTCGATCCCGGGCTACGATTTTCCGCTCATGCCGCTGTCGGGCGTCTCCATGACCGTGGGCGGGTGGCTGATCTGGGGCCGGGCGCTGGAGAAGATGGCGGCACGCGGCACGCCGGCCTCGGTGTTCATGAGCGTCAACCGGCCCGACGGGCAGGCGATCTACGACAAGAATCGGGAGCGGTACAACAAGCTCGGCTACTAAGCCGGCCGGGAGTCTATCATGTCGGCGGAGAATTATTTCAAGGAAGCGGCGGCCGGGCTGGCCCGGGTGGCGGCAACGCAGCAGGAGCCGATCGGGCAGGCTGCGGGCCTGCTGGTGGAGGCCATCCGGGGCGGGCGCAGCCTCTTTTCGTTCGGGGCCACGCATTCGTTCATCCTCACCGAGGAGCTCGTGTACCGCACCGGCGGCCTGATGCTGGTCAACCCCATCTATCCTCACGGCATGAACCTGTCGGTCCGGCCCATGACGCAAACGTCCCGGTTCGAGCGGATTCCGGGGCTCGGCGCGGAGCTGCTGGACGGGTCGCCGGCGGCGGCGGGCGACGTGCTGCTGATCGCCTCGACGTCGGGTCGCAATGCGGTGGTGATCGACATGGCGCTGGCGGCGAAAGCCAAAGGCATCCGGGTGATCGGGATCACGGCGCTGGCCTACACCCGCGGGGTGGCCAGCCGGCATGCCTCCGGGAAAAAGCTGGCGGACCTCTGCGACGTGGTGATTGACAACGGCGCGCCTTACGGGGATGCGGTCGTGGCGGTGCCGGGGTTCGCCCAGAACGTGGGGCCCCTCTCCTCGCTGACCGGGATTGCCATCGTCAACGCCCTGGTGGCGGAGGTGGTGGCGCGGCTTGTGGCGGCCGGGGTCACGCCCCCGGTTTTCGTGAGCGCGAATGTGGATGAGGGCGACGCGCACAACGCGGCGCAGCTCCGGGCGAATGCGCACCGGATTCATTATATGACGTAACGCTGAAGGAGTGGCCATGCCCAATATTCCCGTGTTGAACGTGTCCGGCCGGGGTCTTGCCGAGACGTATGAACGCGCGCTGATCGCCTTGTATGAAAAGGGCATCCGGATCAAGACCCAGTACGACAAGCCGGGCGATCCCGCCAGCCTGGATTGCACGATGAACATGACGATCGAGGATCCGCTGGCCGAGCCGATGATCCACAAGGCTTTCCCCGGCGGGATCGAGGACCTGCGCGAATATGTCATGGAGGTGCAGGGGGTCAAGGACCACTGGGTCAAGAACATGAACGACGCGGCGGACACGCGCTGGGAATACACCTATCATGGCCGGCTGGCGTCCTATGGCGTCTGGCGCGAGCAGAAGGAAGGGCATTCCGTCGAAACGGGCTTTTTCAACATTGACCAGATCGAAGGCGTGCTGGCGAAGCTCACGACCCAGCCCTTCACCCGCCAGGCCCAGATGATCACCTGGATGCCCAACCTTGACCTGGACTGCTACGATCCGCCCTGCCTCCAGTCCATCTGGTACCGGATCCTTGAGGAGGAAACCACGGGCGAGTGGTGGTTGAACTGCAACATCCGGTTCCGGAGCAACGACGCCTGGGGCGCGAACTTCATGAACATGTTCGGCTTCACGCTTTTCAACCGGGACATCATGCTGGCCGGCCTTGCGGAACGGACGGGCCGCAAAATCCGGCTGGGCCGGTTGAACTGGCAGGCCGATTCGTTCCATATTTACGGCAAGGATCTGGAGACCGCCCGGCAGCGGCTGTTCAGCCGGATTCCCACCACCGCGTTCTCCGACCGCACTTACGAATTCGGGGACGAGACCATCCAGGCCATTTATCAGGAAGCCGAGGCGGCTGTGCTGGAGAAGATCCGGACGCACGACGAGGAATACACGTTGCGCCAGAAGCATTGAACCGGGAAGGCCTCATGAAAATCCTGGTCACCGCGGGGCCCACGAGGGAAGCCATCGATCCGGTCCGCTACATCAGCAACCGGTCGTCCGGCCGTATGGGATATGCCGTGGCGCAGGCCGCGCTGGAGCGGGGGCATGAGGTGGTGCTGGTTTCCGGGCCGGTGTCGATTCCGGCGCCCGCCGGCGCCCGGGTGGTGCCGGTGGTGTCGGCCGCCGACATGAAGGCGGCGGTGGATGTGCATCTCGCCTGGAGCGAGGCACTGGTGATGTGCGCGGCGGTGGCCGACTGGAGGCCGAAGCGCGTCAGCGCGGTCAAGATCAAGAAGCGGGGCGCTTCGCCCGTGCTTCAACTGGCCCGCACCCCCGACATTCTGGCCGCGGCGTCCGCCCGGAAGGGCGATCGTATTTTTGTGGGGTTTGCGGCTGAAACGGGAGCGGACTTCGAAACGGAGGCGGCCCGGAAGCGGAAGAAAAAGCGGTGCGATCTTGTGGTGGGCAATGACGTGACGGCGCCGGGCGCGGGGTTTGACGTGGAGACCAACCGGGTTTCGTTTGTCACGGTGGATGGCGTCGAGCGCCTCCCGCTCATGAGCAAGCTCGAGGTCGGCCGGCGTATCGTGGACTGGATTGAGCGGCAGGCCGCCTTGCGATAGAGACATCCGGCCCCGTGAGTGGGCTCATTTCGCCTGCGGGAAATAGCGAAGTAATTTGTCGTGCGCGGCGATGGGGGCATCGGTGAAGGCGCTCCAGGATTCCAGGTAGGCTTCCACCGTGGGGGCGTCGGCCCAGGCCCGGTATTCATCGGCGGCCACCCAGGCTTCGGCATAACAGGCGAATTCCATCCAGCCTTCGCCGCGGTCCAGGTTCAGCGGCTTGAGTGTCCGGGTGTCGAAGGCCTGGACATGCAGAACGGTTTCCGCGGCCGGCGCGAACCGGAACACCTTGGTGATGTGGGGGAACGCGGTCACGAACCCGATGCCCTCGATTCCGGAGGCGAGGAATAGCCGCTCGAAATCGGCGGGCGCCAAGGGGCTTTTCCCCCATTCGTAGCGGGCGGGCTCGTCGCGCCCGGTGATGCTGATGTAATACACCTTGAAGCGGGAGTGGCCGTCGGGCAGGGCGAGCCGGGTTCGCCCCGCGTCCACGGCCCGGTACGGGCGGCAGGGTAGGATTTTCATGTTATTTCAGGATCAGGGGTTTGTTGAATTCACCGCCGGCCGCGAGCCAGGCGTTGATGTAAGCGAAGGCGCTCAGCGCATAATCTTGCGTGTAGAACACAAAGTCCCGGCCGAAGGCGACGGCCAGCGCCAGGATGACCGCGCGGAGCCAGAAGGTGTCGGACTCCGTGAACAGGTAGTAGAGCGAATAACCCGGAAGGAGCAGGCAGAGCAGGCCGGTCAGGAAACTCGAGGTGAGGGCCTCGATCACGATGACGACGTGAAAAAACAGGATGGCGCCGGCCCCGCCGAGCCGGAACAAGTCCAGGTCGGACGGTTCCAGAAAGAGGGTGTAGCCCCGGAAATAGCGCAGGTAGACGAACAGGGCGGTGAGCCCGGCGAAGAGCAGGGAGGCTTTGAGGACCGGAAGGAACGTTTCCATGCGGAACCGGCGCCGGGGTCGGTTGTGAATCTGTGCCGTGAGGGAGTTGAGCGGAACATCGGGGGTCCCCGTGCCGGCGGTTTTTGCGGCTTCCGCCTTGGCCTGGCGGAGGTGTTCCGGAAGAAAACGATCGCTCTTCTGGTTTTTTGCTTCCGGCATGCTCATGAGGGCTTTGCAGGCCGGGCATGTCAGGTTGTCCGGCTTGGCATACTCGGAAAGGGTGAGCGAGGCGCCGCACGACTTGCAGACCAGGGTGATATCGGCCATGCCGGGGATTCCTTATTCGTTCAAGACGGCTTCGATTTCCTTGTTTTCCCTGGCCGCGGCGGCATTGATCTGCGCCTTGGCCTTCAGGCCCGCTTCGATCTTGTTCCGCTCCGTGATGACGTCGACCGCCGCGCTGCCGAAGGATTGCCCGTAGCGGGCGGGTTGAACGGCGGTGGTGGCGGCGGCGGGCGGGTTGCGTGAAGCCGGCGCTGGCGGTTGATCGGCATTCTGTTCACGGCAACCGGTCAGCAGGAGTACGGCCAGCAGGCATGCAGACTTGATCATGATCCACCTCCTTTTTCAGAGCATACTGGATAGGCTTCGAAAAGCAAGCGGTTCCGTCTTGGTCTTTCGGTCGATTTTTGATATCGTACCATATCGATTTAGAATGAGGTCAGGCGTGTTTGAACGCATTACTGGCGGGGGGGCGTGATGACAGCGACAGTAACGGGCGGGATCGTGGTAGCGGCCGCGTTATTGGCCTGGCTGGCGGTGACCTTCAACCGGTTTATCCGCGGCCGCAACCAGTTGCGGGAGGCCTGGAGCGGCGTCGATGTCCAGCTCAAGCGCCGGCATGACCTGACGCCCCGTCTGGTGGAGTGCGTGAAAGGGTATCGCGACCACGAGCGCGCCGTGTTGGAAAACGTGACATCGGCGCGGTCGAGTGCCATGCAGGCGCAGGGCGTGGAGCAGGCGGGTCTGGCCGAGACGGCCCTGGGCCAGAACCTCCGCTCGCTGCTCGCCGTCTCGGAGGCCTATCCCGACCTCAAGGCGAACTCGACCTTCCAGCAGCTCAGCACGGCCCTGGTCGAGCTGGAGGATCAGCTCCAGTACGCCCGCCGCTACTATAACGGCGCGGTTCGCGATTTCAACATTCAGGTGGAGTCGTTCCCAAGCGGACTGGTCGCCCGGGCATTCGGGTTTACTGCCCAGCCCTTTTTCAGCATCGAAAGCGTCGCCGAACGGCAGGCGCCGGGAGTCACACTATGAAACACATCACGGCATGGCTGGCGGTGGCGCTGATCCTCGGCTGCGGGGCTCTGTTTCCTGTTTCGGCCCAGGCCCAGGAAGAGCGCATCCAGCGTTTTGACAGTCAGATCGAGGTGTGTTCGAATGGCGACCTGCTCGTCACCGAAACGATTGTGGTGCGGGCGGCGGGCCGGCAGATCCGGCACGGCATCTACCGGGATTTCCCCCAGCTCTACAAGGGCCGGTGGGGCTTGAATCGCGCCACGTCTTTTGAGGTGCTGAGTCTCCGCCGCGATGGGAGCCCGGAGGCGTCTCATTCGGAAAAGAAAGCCAACGGCCAGCGGATCTACTTCGGCTCCGCCGGGACGGAGCTGCCGCCGGGCGAGTATGCCTACCAATTGACCTATCGCACCAACCGTCAGCTGGGCTTCTTCACGGAGCATGACGAACTGTATTGGAATGTGACGGGGAACGGGTGGGAGTTCCCGATTGATCGCGCGAGCGCGACGGTGCGGCTGCCGCCGGGTTGCCCCGTGCAATCGACCGGGGCCTACGTGGGCATCCAAGGCGCCAAAGGGCGCGATTATTCGGTTTCCACGCCGGAGCCCGGCGTTGCGACGTTCGTGACTACGGCCTGCCTGGCGCCCCGGGAGGGTTTGACGATTGTGGTGGCCTGGCCGAAAGGGCATGTGGCTGCTCTCAGCCCGCAGGCCCAATGGGAGGCCCTGGCACGAGACAATCCCGGGCTTGTCCTGGCCCTGGCGGGGCTCGTCCTGGTGCTGGTGTATTACCTGGTGGTCTGGATGCTGGTGGGCAAGGATCCCGCGAAAGGCGTGATTATTCCCCGGTACGAACCGCCCAAGGGCTTTTCACCGGCGTCGGCCCGGTACCTGATGGAGATGGGGTATGATCACAAGGCGTTTGCCGCGGCCGTGATCGGCCTGGCGGTCAAGGGGGTCTTGACCCTTGAAAAAAGCGGCAGCGACTATGTCCTGGTCCGGAAATTAACGGCAAAGGCGCCGCTCACGGAAGACGAGACGGCGCTGGTACAATCGCTGCTGGGGACCCGGGCCCGGATCACCCTTGAGCAGGCGAATCACAAGGCGATTCGGGCGGCCATCCAGGCGTTGAAGGCTTCGCTGGCGCTGCAGATTGAAAAACGTTATTTCTTGAGGAACCTCTGGTACTGGGCGCCGGGCCTTTTGTTTTCGTTGATTCCCTGTGCCGTGTCGTTGATAGGCAGCCGGGAGTTGCCTCCGGCGCTTTTCATGATGGTGTGGCTGACCGGCTGGACAGTCGGCACAACAGCCCTGGTGTCCGGCGTCTTCACGCTCTGGCGGACGGGGCATTGGGTTCAGGCCATTCCGGCCACGCTGTTTGCTGCGCCATTTCTCTTTTTTGAATGCGTTGGGCTGGTGATGTTCACCTATGTCACGTCGCTTTGGGTGCCGGTTATCTTTGCGGTGGGCGCGGTGATGAACGGGGTGTTTTATCATCTGCTCAAGGCGCCGACCGTGGCCGGCCGGAAGACCCTGGACGAGCTTGAGGGATTCCGGCTTTACCTGTCGGTGGCCGAGCGGGACCGGTTGAACCTTGAGAATCCGCCCGAGCGGACGCCGCAGCTGTTCGAGATGTTCCTGCCCTATGCGCTGGCGCTGGGTGTTGAGCAGCAGTGGGCGGAGCAGTTCAAGGATGTGCTGGCTGCGGCCGCGGTGGAGGGGGCTCATTACTCTCCCGGCTGGTATGTCGGAGCCGGCGCGTTGAGCGCGGCCGCGCTGGCCGGCTCGCTGGGGTCGTCGCTTTCATCAGCCATTTCATCCTCGTCCACGGCGCCTGGCTCCAGTTCCGGCGGGGGTGGCGGTGGCTCCTCCGGCGGTGGCGGTGGGGGTGGCGGCGGCGGCGGGTGGTAGACCGGAGCGAGGAGAGGGTTTTGGGTGGTTGGGTGTTGTCGGACAGGTCGGACTCGTCGGACAAGTCAGCCGAAGAGCGAACTCGTGACGGAGGAGGTGAAATGAGCGGGTCAGAGGGGGTGCTGCTACCGCACGGGGGGTATGAAAAACTGCGCAGCTACAAGGTGGCTGAAGCGGTCTATGATGCCACCGTTGTCTTTTGCAATCGTTTCATCGATAAACGTTCCCGGACGCATGACCAAATGGTGCAGGTGGCCCGAAGCGGAGTCCGAAATATCAGCGAAGGCAGCGGTTCAGCGGCAACCTCGCGCAAGTCCGAGATGAAGCTCACCAACGTGGCCCGGGCCAGCCTGTCCGACGAACTGGCCAAGGATTACAAGAGCTTTTTGATTCAGGCCGGACTGCGTGTCTGGCACAAGGATGCACCCGAGGCCCTGGCCATGCGCGAGCGCCTTAAACACGATGTGGCGCCCAGTTTGCCGCCGGTCCCGGATTGCACGGTTCGACTTGCCGGACTTGCGGGGCTTTCGGAATTTGTGGCGAAGGCGGCTCCGGAACTGGCGGCCAACGCTATGCTCTGCGCCGTGAATCAGGCCGCCTATTTGCTGCGCCGGCAGATTGAAAGCCAGAGCCGGGATTTTGTGGAAAAAGGCGGTTTCACCGAACGGCTATATGCCTCGCGAGTGAAGGCCAGAGAAGCGGGAACGTCTGACGGGTCGGACAGGTCGGACCCGCCAGACAATCCCTCTTGCCCATTATGCGGCAAGGGCATGCGGCAGCGTTTTGCCAGACAAGGGACTCATGAGGGACAGCCCTTTTGGGGGTGTTCCGGCTATCCGGCGTGCAAGGGGATACGACCGTTCGCGAAAGAGTCAGACGGGTTTGACAAGTCTGACTAGTCGGAAGGCGGGTGTCGCCATCACGGGGTCATTTCCCCGATCCCGTCCAGCCAATCCGCCAGGTGGGGGGCCTGTTCGCGGCCCAGGCGTTCCACGGCGCGGTGCATCATGGCCAGGGCTGGCGGAATGTGGCGCGCAAAATAGGCGGTCGCGGGGGTGGCGCCCAGTTTGCCATAGGCGCCCAGGGCCTGCGCCAGCCGTTGGATGACGGCGGTCCAGAACAATTCCTCCGGCAACGCCGTTCGAGCCCGGCGTCGATACTCTGCCAGCAAGTCCAGTTGCACGGGCATCGGGAGGGAGACATAAGGGTCGGCCAGCAGCGAGGCCAGGTCATAGGCCGCCGCGCCATAGCGCATGCCCTGGTAGTCGATGAGCACCGGCCCGTCGGGCTGCAGGATGATGTTCGTGGACTGCAGGTCGCGATGGATCAGCACGCGCGGGAGGGCTTCCAGCCGGCGCGCGAGGCGGAGCAGGTCGCCGAGGATGGGCGACGTGACCCGGGGGGCGAGCCCCAGCCGGCGTTGCAGGAAATGGTGGGCGAAATACAGCCGTTCCCACCGGTAGAGGCGGGGGGAGAAGCCGGCGACCAGGCGGAGGCGCTGGTCCCGGGCCGCCGCCGTGCCGGCCGTGTGCAGGCGCGCGGTCAGAGCCAGTACGGGCTTATAAAGCGCCACCTGCCGCGCGGCTGAGGCGCCGGCCAGGGCGCCCAGCAGATCGCGCGGGCCGGCATCCTCGAACAGCAGCAGCCGGCGGCGCGAATGGTGGGCCAGCAGACGCGGGACGCGGATGCGCAGGGAAGTCAGAAATTCGGTGTGGCCTGCATAGAGCGTGTTTTCATGACGCTCTTTCCCGTATTGCACCAGGATGGCGCTTTTCCCGTTGCGTTGCAGGCGGGCAAACGAGCGGTCTGATCCGCGCGGGCCCAGGGGCAGCGCCGTGGTCTCCTCCGCGGGCCAGCCGGTCTGCGCGAGAAACTCGGCGACGCCTTCCAGCACGTGCGCGGGAACGGCCAGGCCCTGTACGAGGCCGTGCACCCGGACGTTCGGCGCGAGGGCGGCGCGGGACACGTCGGCGCCGGCCGCCACCTCGGCGCCGGGCCCGACCAGGCAGTCGTGCAACCGCGCGCCGTGTCCGATCCGCGCGCCCGGCCCGATGGCGGCGAATCCGTCCACGCGGACGCCGCGCCGGCGGAGGGCGCGCAGGGTGGCCTCGGCGTGGGGATCGCAGAGCCTGCCGCCCGGTTTTCCGGCCCGCCAGGCCGCGAGGATCTCCGCGTGGGCGCGGAGGTATTCGGGCAGGATGCCGATGTCTTCCCAGTAGGAGTCGGGCAGCGTGACGCCGGCGATTTTCCGGCCCGCGGCCATGGCGTTGAGATAGGCGCGGATGATCGTGCAGACCGGCGTGGCGGGCAGGTAGCGCAGCACGTCCGGGCTCAGCAGGTGGACGCCGCTGAAGGTGACGGCGCCCGGGGCGCCCGGTTTGGAAACAGCGAAGTTGGAAACAAACCCGTTTTTAAGGGCCACGGTGCGGGGGCCGGCATCCGGCACCATCCAGAGGGCGGCGAGCGGCCGGCCCGGCCCGTGGAACGCGTTCAGGAGGGGTTCGGGGTCGGCTTCGGCCATGACGTCCGAGTTGATCAGCCAGAACGGGCGGCGGTCGAGAAACCAGGAGGCGTGGCGCAGCGCGCCTCCCGTGCCGAGGGGCTGGAGCGGTTCGAAGGAGAAATTCAGGCGGAGGGGTCCGCCCCAGGCGAGCGCGGTTTCGACCACGGCCATCGGCTGGTGGTGCAGGTTGATGAGTGCCTCCCGGACGCCCCAGGCGCGCAGCAGGTCCAGCACGTGGTGAAGGGCGGGTCGGCCCCAGACCGGGAGGCAGGCCTTGGGCATGCCGGCGGTCAGGGGCCGGAGGCGGGTTGCCAGTCCGGCGGCCAGGATGATTGCTTGGGTGGGGCGCGAGGGGTTCATGGGGCCCGGTAGAGGAGGTGTTGGGCGCGGCTGGCGCGGAAGCGGCGCAGGTCTGGTTCCCAGCGCGCGGCGATGGCGGCCGGCGTGTCTCCGTCCCGCAGGGCCAGCCGGACGGCGTCGGTGCCGTAAAGCTTGTCGAAGAAATCGGGCCTGGTGCCGGCGGCCTGCCAGAGGCGGCGCGGGCCGTGCAGCCGTTGAAGCACGGCGAGGATGGCCACGGAGGTGAGCACGGGCCGGAAGCGGCAGGGATCGGCGACGACCATCCGGAGGCCGGGAATGAGTTGTCCGGCAAAGGGATCGGTGGGCGGGATGAAGGGATGGGGGTGGAAGGAGACTCCGGGCAGGCGTTCCGCCGCGAGCGCCTCGCGGACGGCTTCAGCTTTCATCCAGGGGGCCCCGAACACCTGGAACGGAAGAGGGGTGGTGCGGCCGCAGCTGACGGCGGGAATGGCTTCCGTGAAGACGGTCGTGAGGTAGCAGGCGGCTGTTTCCCACGAGCGGATGCCGGGCGAGGGCGGGACCCAGGCCGGCCAGTCGGATCCCCGGCGGGCGTCCCGGCGGTAGCCGGCCATCGGGATGACGGTCAGGTCGAGGTCCAGGGCCAGATCGTCCCGGATCCAGAGCGCGGTTTCGCCCGGTGTCATGGCATAGGCCAGCGGCAGGCGCACGCTGCCGACGAAGCTTTCGAAGCCCGGCTGGAGCCCGGGGCCGTCGGCGGTGAGGGGCAGGGGGATGGGGCGGTCGGCGACGAGCACCGGCGTCCCGGCGGCGGCGGCGGCCTGGAGGACATGACGGAGGGTGGAAACGTAGGTGTAGCAGCGGGCGCCGAGGTCCTGGAGGTCGATGATGAGCGTGTCCAGGCCCCGGAGATGGGCGCGGGTGGGCGCGAGGCGGGCGCCGTAGAGGGAGTGCACGGGAATGCCCCAGACGGGATGGCGGCGGGAATGAACGGGATCGCCGGCGCCGGCCGCGCCGAAGAAGCCGTGTTCGGGGGCGAACAGGGAGACGAGGCGGAGGCCGGGCGCGCCGTGGAGGGCTTCGGCGGAGGTGGCGCCCTCGGCGCTCAGGGCGGCGGTGTGGGAGACGAGTCCGATCCGCCGGCCCGCGAGCAGGCCGCGGGCGAGGAGCACGTCGATGCCGGGGAGGAACCGGGACTTCATGCGGACGGAGTCCCCCGCCCGTCCAGGGCGTCTCCGAGCAGGCGGGTGATGGCGCCGAGGAGCGCCTCGCGTTCCACCGGTTTCTGGATGAAAGCCCATTCGCCGTGGGGCATGAACCGGCGCATGTAGTCGCGCGAGAAACCGGAGGTGATGATGAGGGGGGTGCCGGGCTTCGCCTCGAGGATCTTGCTCGCCATCTCCCCGGTTTCCATGTCGGGCATGATGGCGTCCACGATGCAAAGGGCGAACGCATCGGGCTTTTTCTTGTACAGGGCGAGTCCGTCGGCGGCTGTGCTGGCCGACTGGACGCGAAAGCCCTCGGCCTTGAGGATGGCGGCGGTTTCGTTGAGCAGGTCCTGCTCGTGGTCGATCAGGAGGAACAGCGGGGCCTGCTCCTTGCGGGCGGGTCCTGTTTTGGGGGCGGCGATGGGGATGAAGAGGTGGAAGGTGGTGCCTTCGTCGACTTTGCTGCGGACCCGGATCCAGCCGCCATAGCCGAGGATGGCGCTGTTGGCGACGGCGAGCCCGAGCCCCTCGCTCCGGTTTTTCTTGGTGGTGAAGAACGGCTCGAAAATCCGGTCTGTCGCTTCCGGCGGGATGCCGATGCCGGGGTCGGTGATGCGGATAACGGCATAGGGGCCGCTAACGGCCTTGGGGTTGGCCTTGATGTCCGGACGCTTGACCATTTGCTCCTGGACGACCACCCGAACCGTGCCGCCGTCGGGCATGGCTTCGGCGGCGTTATAGAAGAAGGCCGTCAGCACGTCGATGAGCTGGGCGGGGTCGGCGGTGACAAATGGCATGTGCTCGAGCTCGTGAAACTTGACCTCCACCCGGCTTTTTGAAACGGTGGGTTGGGCGAGTTCGATCGCTTTCTTGACGGTCTGCTTGACGGACACGGCCTGGAGGCGGATGTCGCCTTCGGCGTTGCTGGCCCGGGCGATGACGAGGATGCGGCGGGTCAGGTCCTGCCCGTGCCGGGCGGTGTCGAGGAGCTTCTGGGCATCCTCGTAGGAGCGGGTGTTGCTGGCGAGGCTGGCGAGAAGGTCGGAGGCCAGACCGGTGATCACGCCGAAGAGCGTACTGAATTCGTGGGCGACGGTGCTGGAGAGCTTGCCCAGGAGCTCCATCTTTTCCAGGCTGTGGTGATGGCGTTCGCGAAGCCGCCGGGTGGTGATGTCGTGGACGGTGATGATGACGCCTTCGACGGTGCCGTCGGGCGCGAGGATGGGCGAGGCGGAGGCCACGATGTCCTTGCGTTTTCCGGCGCGGTCGATGAATGCCACAATCCGGGCGTCTTGGCCCTCAGGGACGCCTTCGCGCAGGGTGCGCATGCCGATGACTTCGAGGGGTTCGTTGGTGTCGAGGTGGCGGGCCACGCCGAGTTCCTCGAGGCGCCGGCCGATGGCGTCCTTCTTTTTCAGCAGCGTGATGGCCTCGGCCGAGGGATTCATGTAGGTGATGACGCCGTCCCGGTCGGCGGCGATGACGCCTTCCCCGATCGAATCGAGGGCGGTGGCGAACCAGCGGCGGTTTTCTTCCAGGCTGCGCTCGGAGCGGTGGCGGAACAAGGCGAGCTCGATGGCGATTTTGAGATCGCTGCGGTCGAAGGGCTTGTGGATGTAGCCGAAGAGGGCGGGGGTCTTGAGGTCTTCCAGGATGGCAGCGTCGGCGCTTTCGGCCAGAAAGACGACGGGAATCTGGTGTGCGTGGCGGAGGCTGGACCCGGTTTCCACGCCGCTGGGCCGGCCCTTGAGCCGCACGGCTACGAGTGCGAGATCGGGCTTGATGGCGTAGGCTGCCTTGACGGCCTCTTTTCCGGAGCGGGCGTGCGGGTGAATGTCGTAGCCGAGGCTTTTCAGGGAAGATTGGATTTCCGCGGCGATGGCGGGATTGTCTTCCACCAGCAGAATGCGTATGCCGCCCATGAGTGCCTTGCCTTTCAGTCGCAGTTCGAGCAGGGGCATTATGGCAAAGGGGCCGGCCGTATTCAAGAACGATGAGTGGCTTCCTCTTCACGCCGCCCGAGCAACCCTGACCTGTTGAACAGGCCGGTTACCCGGATTCGGACCAGGGACTTGGGCGGCGGGGCGCCGTCCACGCGGGCTTCCAGATATTCGCGAGTCCAGCCGATGGCGCAAGAGTCCCCCTTTTTTCCTTCGATCAGCACTTCGACCTCCTGGCCGACAAAGGATTGGGCAAAGGCGGCGCGGTGGCGGGATTTGAGCGCCAGCAAGGCCGCGACCCGCGCCTTGCGAACCGCCACGGGAACAGCGCCGGGCAGGGCGGCGGCGCGCGTGCCGGGCCTCGGGCTGAACGGGAAGGGGTGGATGTTGCTGAACGGCAAGGCCTCCAGCAGGGCCAGGGTGGCGGCAAAGGCGGCGTCATCCTCGCCGGGGAAGCCGGTGATCACGTCCGTGCCCAGTCCGAGGCGGGGAATGCGGGCGACCGCCTGCTCGACGATGGCGCGGTATTGCGCGGCGGTGTAGCGCCGGCCCATGGCGGCCAGGATGCGGTCGTCGCCGCTTTGCAGGGGCAGATGCAGGAAGGCGCACACCTTGGGGCACTCGGCCATGCAGACGATCACCTCCCGTTCGACGGTGGACACTTCGATGGAGCTGAGGCGGATCCGCCCGAGTCCCGGGAGGCCCGCTAGCCGTTCGATCAGGTGCGGAAGGGTCTTGCCGCTTTCCTGCCAGAGGCCGAGATTGGCGCCGGTCAGCACGAGCTCGGGGAATCCGGCTTCGATCAACCCTTCCGCTTCCCGGAGAATCTCCGTCATCGGCCGGCTGACGGGTGGGCCGCGCAGGTCGGGAACGATGCAGTAGGCGCACCGGAAGTCGCAGCCGTCCTGAACCTTGAGCCAGGCGCGATGGCCTTCGAAATGAGGCAGGCGGGGTTCCCTGATTTCCCCGGGGACGTCCAGCCCCAGTGCGTGGCTCACCCGTTCGGCCAGCCGGGCTTTTCCGGCCTGTCCGACAACCAGGTCGGCCCCGGCGTCCTGGAGCCCGGCATGATCCTTCATTTCGGCCGGGCAGCCGGCGAGCACGACGAAGGGATGGCCGGGCAGACGCTTGGCGGCGCGCACCTCCCGGAGGCTCTGTCGCTCGGCCAGCCGGGTGACCGCGCAGCCGTGGATGACGCACACGTCACAGGGATCGCCGTGGGGCACGAGGGTAAACCCCCGGGCTTCAAAGGACGCGGTCATCTGGGCGGTTTCCGCCTGATTCAGGCGGCAGCCCAGGGTTTTAAAGGCGAGCCGGGGCATGATCAGGGCCGGGGGGCCGAACCGGTGTCCATAACCGCGCCGGTGCCGGCGCTGGTCACGAAGCGGGCGTAGCGGCTCAGCCAGCCGGTTTTCACGCGGGGCTCAAAGGGTTTCTGTCCGGCGCGGCGCCGGGCGATTTCAGCGTCGGGCAGGAGGGCTTCCAGTTTGCGGGCGGGGATGTCGAGCCGGATCTTGTCGCCATCCTTCAGGAGTCCGATGAGCCCGCCCTCGGCGGCCTCGGGCGACACGTGGCCGATGCAGGCGCCGCGCGTGCCGCCGGAGAAGCGGCCGTCGGTGATCAGGGCCACGCTTTCGCCGAGGCCCCGGCCCATGATGTAGGAGGTGGGGCCCAGCATTTCCTGCATGCCCGGCCCGCCCTTGGGCCCCTCGTAGCGGATCACCACCACATCCCCGGCCTTCACGCGGTCCGCGAGAATGCCCGCGCAGGCGTCCTCCTGCGAATCAAAGATGACGGCCGGCCCCTCGAACTTGCGCATGGAGGCCGCCACGCCGGCGGTCTTGACCACCGCCCCGTTTTCGGCGAGGTTGCCGTGCAGCACGGCCAGGCCGCCGTCGGGCGTGTAGGGTGACTCGATGGAGTGGATGACGTCGCGGTCCGTGACCTCGGCTCGCGAGTAGTAGCTGCGGATGGCCTTGCCCAGCACGGTGGGGCAGGCGGCGTGGAGGAGCCCGCGGATGGCGCTGATTTCCTTCATGATCGCGCCGATGCCGCCGGCGCGGTCCACATCCTGCATGTGGAAGGCCGAGGAGGGCGCCACCTTGCAGATGTTGGGGCAGCGGCGCGAGATGTCGTCGATGCGGGCCAGGTCATAGGGCACGCCGGCCTCGTGCGCGATGGCGAGGGCGTGGAGGATGGTGTTGGTGCTGCCGCCCATGGCCATATCCACCGCAAAGGCGTTGTCGAGCGACTTTTCGGTCACAATGTCGCGGGGGGCGGGTCCGCCGGCCAGGGCGAGGGCCACGATGCGGCGGCCGGCCTGCTTGAAGAGCTTGCGGCGCCGGGGATCCGTGGCCAGGATGGTGCCGTTGCCGGGCAGGGCGATGCCGATGGCCTCGCACAGGCAGTTCATGGAGTTGGCCGTGAACATGCCGGAGCAGGAGCCGCAGCCGGGGCAGGCGGTCTCTTCCATGGCTTCGAGGTCGGATTCGGAGAGGGAGCCTTTCTTGAAACCGGCCACGCCTTCGAACACGCTGATCAGGTCGAGGGGTTTTCCGGCGGCGGAGACGCCGGCGGCCATGGGGCCGCCGCTGACCATGAGGGTGGGCACGTTGACGCGCAGGGCGCCCATGAGCATGCCGGGCACGACCTTGTCGCAGTTGGGAATGCAGATCAGGGCGTCGAACGCGTGGGCGCGGACCATGGTTTCCACGCAGTCGGCGATGAGTTCGCGGCTCGGCAGGGAGTATTTCATGCCGGCGTGGCCCATGGCGATGCCGTCGCAGACGGCGATGGTGTTGAATTCGAAGGGCACGCCGCCGGCGGCGCGGATGGCCTTCTTGACGAGGGCGCTGACCTTGTCCAGGTGCACGTGGCCGGGCACGATTTCGCAGAACGAGTTGCACACGCCGATGAAGGGTTTCTTGAAGTCTTCGCTTTTGACGCCGGTGGCGCGGAGGAGGCTGCGATGGGGCGCGCGTTCGAATCCGGCCTTGATCTGGTCGCTGTTCATGATGGTTCCTTGGTTGAAGTAAGTCGGATCATAGGTCAATTCGCGGCCGGAGGCAAGCCGGCAGAGCATTCCGAGTGGGGTTCCGGCGGCGGGCTGAGCGGGTGGCGGGAGCGCCACTGCATCTGGCGGGCGATGCCGAGCAGGATGTTGACATCGTCCACGGTCATCTTGCCGCGCGACCAGACCCGGCGAAGGCCGAGCATCATGTGGTCGGCCTTTTCCTCGCTCATGAAGCCGATGTCGAGCAGGGTTTTGCGCCAGATGTCAAAGAGGCGTTCGCGCAAGTCGGCGGGGGATTCGGCCGATTTCTCGACGGGCGCCTCGAACACGCCGGCGGCGACGAACAGTTCATAGGCGCAGACCATGACGGCCTGGGCGAGGTTTAGCGACACATAGCCGGGGTGCGAGGGAATGCGGATGAGCTGGGTGCAGAGGGCGATTTCCTCGTTGGAGAGGCCCTTGTCCTCCCGTCCGAACACGAGCGCCACGGGCGCGTGTTCGGCGGCGTCCAGGGCGCGGGGCGCCAGCTCGCGGGGGGTGGCGGCATGCTGGCGGTAGAGGCCCAGCCGGGCGGTCGCGCCCATCACCAGGCCGCAGTCCGCCACGGCTTCGGCGAGGGTGGCCACCTCCCGCCGCGCGTCGAACAGGGGGCCCGCGGAGACGGCCATTTTCCGGGCCTCCTCCAGGTCGAGGCCGGGCGGGGCCACCAGCACGAGATCGCTCAGTCCGGTGTTGGCCATGGCGCGGCAGACCGAGCCCACGTTGCCGCCGTAGAGCGGGGCCACCAGCACGATGCGGATACGGTCCAGCCGGGCCATGGGGGTGCGTCCTTTCTATTGTCAGCTCAAAAGAGACATGATACCGTTCGGGCTGGATGGAAACAATCCAAACCTGAGACGGGTTTACGAGGTGGATCCGGGGCACTGAAAACGCCCCGCAGGGAGGCGGTCATGGACGAATTGCTCAAGCTGTTGCGTCAGAATGCGATGGAAACGCCCGAGAATCTGGCGCGTCTGTTGAATCTCACGCCGGACCAGGTGCGTGCGAAGATCCGGGATTACGAGCAGCGCGGGGTGATCCGGGGCTATCACGCCATCGTGAACGAGGAAAACCTGGACCTGGACGTGGTGCATGCGGTGATCGAGGTGAAAATCACGCCCGAGCGGGACGGGGGGTTCGACCGGCTGGCCACGCGGATCGGGCGCTTCACCGAGGTGGACTCCGTGTACCTGATGTCAGGCGGCTACGACCTGCTGGTCTTCATTTCCGGGCGCACGCTGAAAGAGGTGGCCGCGTTCGTGGCCGCCAAGCTCTCCACCCTGGAGGGGGTGGTCTCCACCGCCACGCACTTCATGCTCAAGACGTACAAGGAACACGGCATTATGATGGAAGAAAAGGACTCCCATGAGCGGCTCAAAGTTTCCCCGTAACCCCGTGGCCGATTATCTCCGGGACGTGCCACGTTCCGGAATCCGGGATTTTTTCGACCTGGTCAGCTCCCGCAAGGACGTGATCAGCCTCGGCATCGGCGAGCCGGACTTCGTCACGCCCTGGCGCATCCGCGAGGCCTCCCAGTACGCGCTGGACCGGGGCGCGACCAGCTACACCTCCAACCGCGGGCTGTTGAAGCTCCGCCAGGCGATTTCCGGGTATGTGGCGCGCGCGTTCGGGGTGACGTATGACGCCGACACGGAGATTCTGGTGACCGTGGGGGTGAGCGAGGCGCTGGACCTCGCGGTGCGGGCGCTCTGCAATCCGGGCGACGAGATCCTGTACCACGAGCCGTGCTATGTGTCCTATCCCGCGGTGGTGACCTTTGCGCATGGCGTGCCGGTGCCGATTCCGACCCGGCGGGAGAATGATTTCCAGCTGACCCGCGCCATGATCGAGCCGTACCTGACCCCGAAGTCGCGCGCCTTGATGTTGAATTTTCCCAACAACCCCACGGGGGCGGTCATGAACCGGCGGGATCTCGAGGGGATTGCGGCGCTGGCGGTGGAGCGGGACCTGATCATTCTGGCGGACGAGATTTACTCGGAGCTCACCTACGATGGCGAACGCCTGTCGATCGCGGCGCTGGCGGGGATGAAAGAGCGCACGGTGTTCCTGCACGGCTTTTCCAAGGGCTGGGCGATGACCGGCTTCCGGCTGGGCTACGCCTGCGCGCCGGCGGAGTTGTCCGAGGCCATGATGAAGATCCACCAGTACACCATGTTGTGCGCGCCCATCCTGAGCCAGGAGGCCGCGCTGGAGGCCCTGAAGAGCGACGCGGAAACGGAGTCGATGCGGGACACCTACGAAAAGCGCCGCAATTTCATTCATACGGCGCTTAACGAGATCGGCCTGCCCTGCCATCGGCCGTGCGGCGCGTTTTACGCCTTTCCCTACGTGGGGGATTACGGGCTGAGTTCGAAGGAGTTCGCCCTGCGCCTGCTGGACGAGGAAAACGTGGCCTGCGTGCCGGGTTCCGCATTCGGCGCCTCCGGAGAGGGATTCCTGCGCTGCGCCTACGCCACGTCGCTGGATGACATCAAGGAAGCCCTGGTGCGTATGGGCCGGTTTGTCGGCCGATTGAAGGCCCGGGCCTGAACTGGAATTTCGTCGCGCCCCAGCATTGACAAAACCGGTTTTTTGGGTCATCCTGCAACCTACTCCGATTCAAGCAACCCACCTGAGGCTTTATGCATCCGATTGTCAACCACCTTGTCCAATTGCAGGAACTTACCCTTGTCCGTGCCGAGCAGAAGGCGTCGGGAAAGGATTGTGACCTGGCCCAGCTGGACGCCTCGATTCAGATCCTGACCGGCCAGCTGGCCGACGACGTCCGGCTCACAGTCGGCAAGCTCATCAAGCGCGATCCCATGTTTGTGGTGCCGGTGAGCAACAGCGTGTGCGCCGGGTGCGGGATGCACCTGCCCACCAGTCTCGTGCAGGTGGTGCGCCAGGGGCACCAGGTGACGAGTTGTCCCACCTGCACCCGCATTCTGTTCCACCCGGAGTCGCCCTTGCGGCACACGCAGAAACCCACCAGCCGGGTGGGCCCCCGTAAAATTGGCATCCAGCGCTTTTCGGATGTCTCGCTGATGATTCCCCGCCTGGAAGCGGTGGAGCGGGACGAGGCGATCCGGGAAATGGCCATGAAATTGCAGGAGACGGGGTTTGTGGATATGGCCGACCGGTTGACCGAGGATGCGATCCGCCGCGAGACGATCGTGAGCACCGCGGTGGAGCATGGGCTCGCCTTTCCCCATGTCCGGAGCGTGGATGGCGGCGGTCTGACTCTGGCGCTGGGCATGAGCCACAAGGGCGTCAAGTTCGGCCAGCCGCGCAAGTTGACGCGGCTGATCTTCTTCATGGTCATTCCGACGGCGGCCAGCGCCTTCTATCTCAAGCTGATCGCGGGGTTGGCGACGACCTTCATGGCCGAGGAAGCCCGCGAAAAACTGATGGCTGAGACGGCGGCCGACGGGATGTGGAAGACCTTGTGCAAGCTGACGCGGCCGAGCATTCCCTGAAGCCGGCCCGGTGGCAAGGCCGGGGTTCACGGTGCTTCAGGTGGGAAGGATGCGTTTCCCCTCATCCAGGAAGATCCCCTTCAGGTTCATGCTGAGCTGTTCGGGGTTCACCGAGTGCAGCATCCCTTCCTGCTCCGAGATCAATCCGTTCCGAATGAGATGGTAGAGGGATTGATTGAAGGACTGCATGCCGTCTCCCCCCCCGGTTTCGATGGCTGCGGCGAGCACTTCCAGCCGGTTCTTTTCGAGCAGCTTGCGGACCGTGGGGGTGTTGATCAGGATTTCCAGGGCCGGCATGACCCCCGAGCGGATAGCGGGTACAAGCTGCTGGCAGAGGATGGCCTTGAGATTGCCCGCCAGGTTCAGGCGGATTTGTTCGCGTTCGGCCTCGGGGAATAAATTCAGGATGCGATTCACGGAATGGGCCGCCGACGAGGCGTGCAGGGTGGTGAAGACCAGATGCCCGGTTTCGGCGGCGTTGAGCGCGGTTTCGAAGGTGGTCCGGTCGCGCATTTCCCCCACCATGATCACGTCCGGATCCTGGCGCAGCACGCGTTTCAGCGCGGAAGAAAAGCTCAGGGTGTCCGGGCCCACTTCCCGCTGGGAGATCAGGCAGGTTCCGTCTGTGAACTGGTATTCGATCGGATCCTCGATGGTCATGATCCGCAAATGCTGCGTCTCGTTGAGCAGGCGGATCAGGGCGGCCAGGGTGGTGGATTTTCCGGTGCCCGTGGCGCCGGTCACGAGAATGATGCCCTGGGGGGCCTGAACCAAGTCCGCCAGCGTGGGCGGCAGGTTCAGGTCGGCCAGCGAGGGAACGCGGGTCTTGACGTGGCGCAGGACGAAGGCCGGCACGCCCTGGCTGGTGAACAGGCTGACGCGGAAGCGGCCGGCCTGGGGGTCGACCAGGGCAAAATCGACTTCCATTTCCCGGGCGAAATCCGCCATGAGGTAAGCGGGCAGGTTTTCGGCGGCCAGTCGCCGGATGTCATCCTCCGAGACGGGGGGATACTGGGAGGCGGTCAGCTCCGAATGGATGCGGAATATGGGGGCGCATCCGCTTTTCAGGTGGATGTCGGACGCTTTCCGTTGGACGGCTTCCACCATGATTTCGTGAAGGGACAGGCTCATGGAGTCGACTCCGGGCGGGGGTTAGTGAAGGCTCTTGATCGTCCGCGCCCCGACGGCGGCGAACAGGATGTTGGGCAGCCAGGCGGCCAGCATCGGGGGCAGCATTTGCTTGTAGCCGAGATACAGGCAGACCTGGAGCGTGAAGTAAAAGAGGAAAAAGAACCCCAGCGAGAGCATGATGCGGGCCATGACGTTGGACCGGCCGGTTTTCAGCCCGGCGGGAACCCCGAGCAGGGCGACGACCAGGCAGGTGAAGGGCGTGGCAAACCGGGCCTGGTAGTCGGTGGCGATGGTGGCGCGCTTCGCTTTCGGGAAATCCGGATGATTGCCCAGGTAGGTGCGGATGTCCCGGGTGGCCAGCCCTTTCGAGTCCTGCTGCGCGGCCAGTTCGATGGCAAAATCCTCCGGCGACTCGGACCAGTCCCGCATTTCGATGGCGCGCCTGGCCAGGATTTCGGGTGTGCCCAGGGTGGCGCCGTCCTGGTTTTTGTGCTCGATGCGCGGATTGTTGAGCCACCAGGTTCCGTCTGCCCAATAGGCCGAGCGGGAGAAGTAGACGGTTTCGGAATGGTCGGGTTTGAACTGGGTGACGGTCACGGTGCCGAGCGAGAAGAGGTTGGTGGGCGAGAAACGCGGAACCTGCCAGAGGCGGCGTTCGGCGGCGTTCAGGAAGAGGAAGTCCTTGATGACGAGGGGCGAGGTGTCCCGCTTGAGGACGCTCCTTTCGTAGTGATGCATCCAGCGCATGGAGGCGGGGGCCTGGTACTCCTGGGCGGCGAGGGCGAGGATGCTGCAGGCGAGGCCCACCCCCACAAACGGGGCCAGGATGCGGGTGAAGCTGACGCCGCCGGCCATCATGGCTACGAACTCGTTGTTGCGGATCATGTTGGAGGCGCAGTAGAGGGCCGAGAGCAGGAGCGAAATGGGAAGAATCGCCACGATCATGGAGACGTTCCCGTTGAAGGCGAAGAGGTAGTGGAAATAATAGACAAACACCGACAGGAAGGGGGCCCCGGAATTGAGGAAGCGGCCCATGCGGTCGAAGAGGTCGAAGACCACGAAGAGGAGGCTGAACGCGAACAGGCAGGTTACCAGCGGCGCCAGGAATTCCCTTAAGAGATACCGGTCCAGAATGCGCATGCGGGGCCTTTCGTGATAAGGGCAACCTAAAACGGTGGAGGGGTGAAGTCAAGAGCGGAGTTGACGGGAGAGCGGGGAAAGGCGAAGATGAAGCAGATTAAGGAGACCTCATGAGCGTGCGTACCATCCGGCTGAACGCCAACTGGCCGGAAGTGAATGTGATTTATGAAGATGACGTCCTGATGGCCATTGACAAGCCCGCGGGTTTGCTGGCGGCTCCGGATCGCTGGGACAAAAGCCGCGACAACCTGATGGACCTGCTGCACGACGGAATCAAGGTGGGCCGGGAGTGGGCCCGGAAAACCGGGATCACGTACCTGGCCAACGCGCATCGGCTGGACGTCGATACCAGCGGCGTGCTGGTGCTGGCCCGGACGCGCGAGACGCTGATTGCGCTGGTGAACCAGTTTTCCCAACGGCAGACCCGGAAGGTGTACCTGGCCCTGATGGGCGGAGGGCCGGAGAAAGAGACGACGGATATCGAGCTTCCCATCGGCCCGCATCCTATCCGGCCCGGGCTTTCGGTGGTTGACCGGAACAACGGCAAGCAGGCCCATTCGATCGTCCGGGTGCTTGAGCGGTTCAGCCGGCACACGCTGGCCGAGGTGGAGATCCTGACGGGGCGGCATCACCAGATCCGGGTTCATCTTCAGACGCTGGGCTGTCCGCTGGTCGGCGACCGGTTGTATGGGGGAAAATCCCTGCTGCTTTCCAGCCTGAAGCCCGGGTACAAGATGAAGGCCGAGGGCGAAAAGCCGCTGATCGGCCGGCCGGCCCTGCATGCGTGGCGCCTGACCCTGGCCCATCCTGTCCGGGGCGACGAACTGCTGCTGGAGGCGGCGCTGCCCAAAGACCTGACGGTGGGCCTGAAATATCTGCGCCAGTACGGGCATGGCCGCGTGCGCGAGTAGGGGCGGTATTAGTAAGGCATGGACATTCAGCCCCGGGAGCTGGCCATGATTCACGATCTGCTGGGTCAAACCTTTCCTTGTGAATGCGGGCGCACCCATGTGGCGCCGGTGAACGCCATGGTGTATCACGAGGGGGCGCTGGAAGAACTGCCCGGCCTTTTCGACCGCCATGCGCCGGGGCGGAATCCGGTTCTTCTGGCCGACATGCGGACCTGGGCGGTGTGCGGGAAGGCGGCGGCCCGCGTCATGGAGAAGGCCGGCCGGCCGACGGGCCTGGTCATGCTTCCCGACCCCGCCTCGGGCGAGCCGGTGTGCGATGACCTGACGAAGGCCTGGCTGGAAAGCCAGGTTCCCGGGACGACGACGGCTTTGTTGGCGGTGGGTAGCGGGGTGGTGAACGATCTGGCCAAATGGGTGGCCGCCGACCGTGATATCCCTTACATGGTGGTGGCCACGGCGGCCTCCATGAACGGGTACTCCTCGGCCAATATCGCGCCCGCCATTCGCGGGGTCAAGCGTGTGCTGGAAGGGCGCGCCCCGTTTGCGGTGGCGGCGCTTCCTTCGGTCCTGGCCGCCGCGCCGGGGGCGCTCACCTCCGCCGGGTTGGGCGATGTGATTGCCAAGCCGGTCAGCATGACGGATTGGAAGATCAACCAGTTTCTCTTCGGGGAGTATTTCTGTCCCCTGTGCGCCCGCCTGATCCGGGACCTGGAGCCGGGTTATATGAACCACCCGGAGGGCGTGTTGAAGCGGGAGCCCGCCGCGATGGAAGCCTTGTTCATGGCGCTTCTCTATTCGGGCCTGTCCATGACCCTGGCCGGTACCTCGTTTCCGGCATCCGGGGGCGAGCACATGATGTCGCATGTCCTGGATATGAAAGCCATGGCCGGGGGTCGGCGGCATGATTACCATGGCCGGCAGGTGGGCGTGGGGACTCTGGTGGCCGGCGCCCTTTATGAGCGGCTCCTGGCGCTGGAGGAGCCCCGGTTCCAGGTGCGGGTTGAACCCACCGATACGGGGTATTGGGGGGCGCTCGCGTCTGTGGTGGACGAGGAACATGCCGTCAAACGGGAACGGGCGGCCCAGGCGGTTGAGCGTTTGAAGCAGCCCGGCGCCTGGGCGGCGGTTCGGGCGATCATCGCAGAAAACGCGGTTTCCACCACGAGGATCAAGGATTGTCTGAAACGGGCCGGCGCCGCGCACCGGTTGGCGGATATCGGGTGTTCCCGCGACGATTTTATTAACGCGATCTTGCGAAGCCACCAGATCCGGGCGCGGTATACGGTCCTGGACCTGGCCCGTGCGGCGGGGATTCTTCCCGGCGCGGCGGGGGACATCGTGGACGCCTGGCTGATGGCGTGAGTGACGGAAGGGGGCGGTTGCCCCCGGGAGAATGAGCATGCGTCGATGGATGATAGGCGGATGGGTGGCCGGCGTGATTCTGATCGGTCTTGCCGGCGGCTGCCGGACGGGCGCGGGCGGCCGGCTTTCGCTGGCGCAACGGAAGGCCATGGCGCAGAGCGATTTCCAGCGGGCCGTCCGGCTGGCCCAGTCGGGGAAGCCAGACCGGGCCCTGACGGCGTTGCGGACCGGCTTGGAGCAGGACCCGAATCATCTGCCGTCCCGGTTATTTCTGGCCGAATTGTTACAGGCGTCCGGTGACGGGGACGAGGCGCTGGCCGAGTATTCCCGCGCCCTGGCCACGGTGGGCGCCGGGCGTGGGAAGCCGGCGGACCAGGTGATGGTCTATGGCAGCCGGGGGGACTGCTTCCTTTCCATGGGCCGGTACGGGGAGGCGATCGACGATTTCACCCGCGCGCTGAAGCTCAAGCCTGACGAGGCGATGCTGCAGTTCAAGCGGGGCGAAAGCTACATGGGGTTGAACGCCTTTAACAAGGCCCTGGGGGACCTGGATGCCGTGGCCCGGGTGTTGCCCAACGAGCCTGAGGTGTGGCTGCGGCGGGGCGATTGTTACCTGGCCATGAGCAACCTGAATGCGGCCGCGGACGATTATTCCGTGGCCCTTGAACGGGCGCCGGACGATGCCCGCCTGTTTGCGCGTCGGGCGGCGGTTTTCAGCGCCATGGACCAGGATCACCTGGCTCTCGCGGATTACATCCGCGCGGTGGAGCTGGAGCCCGATTCCGTGTTCTTTTGGTATGACCGCGCCATGACCCGCCTGGCGCTTGAACAGGCGAAAGAGGCGGTGGCGGATTTTACGGCCGCGGTGAAGCGGGATCCCAAGAGGCCCGAAATTTTTGTCGGGCGCGGGATGGCGTATGAGATGATGGGCGATGATGCCCGCGCCCTCGCGGATTACGACCAGGCCCGGACGCTGGCGCCGGATTATTCCCCGGCGGCCGCCGCCCGCCGCCGCCTGCTCGACCGCGCCGCCGCCGGCAGTCGTCCCGTCCGGTGATGCGCCGTCTTGCCACGCCGGCACGGGTGTGAGACAATCGCTTTAAAACCACAGGGGACACCGTGATCGATCTGCATTTTCATTCTATTTTTTCGGATGGTGATCTGACGCCCGAAGAGCTGGCGGCGCTGGGCCGCAAGCAGCGGCTTTCCGCCATGGCCCTGACCGATCACGATACCACGGAAGGGGTTTCCCGTTTCCTGGCCGCGTGCGCGGCCGAGGGGATCGCCGCGGCGCCGGGCGTCGAAATCAGCGCGGAATACAACCCCGGCACCATGCATATCCTGGGGTATTTCATGGACACGGAAAACGAGGCGCTGAAAGACGCGCTGATCAACATCCGGGACGGCCGCCGCATCCGGAACCTCAAGATTGTCGAGCAGCTCCGGGCCCTGGGGTGCGACCTCACCTTCGAGGAGTGCGCGGCCGAGGCGGGTGGTGATGTGGTCGGGCGGCCGCACATTGCCCTGGTCCTGGAGAAGAAGGGGTTCGTGAAGAACAAGGATGAGGCGTTTGAGAAATATCTGGCCAAGGGCAAGCCCGGCTATGTGCCCCGCTTCCGCATGCTTCCGGCGGATTCCGTGAGCCTGATCCAACAGGCCGGCGGCGTGGCCGTGCTGGCCCATCCCTTCACCTTGCAGCTGAAGCCCGACGCCCTGCGCCAGACGGTGGCCGATCTGGTCACGGCCGGCCTTGGCGGCATGGAGGTGTTCTACAGCGAACACTCGGACACCCAGACCCGCCTCTACCAGGAAGTGACAACGGCCTTCGGCCTCATCGCCACAGGTGGGTCGGATTATCACGGCCGCATCACCCCCGACATCAAGCTGGGCCGCGGCTTCGGCCGGCTGGATATTCCGGATGCCGCCTTCGAGGCGCTGAAGCAGCGGGCGGGACGGGGATGACCGGCGCGCCCACCGGCCTCTATATCCATGTCCCCTTTTGCGACGGGAAGTGCCGGTACTGCGCCTTTTATTCTGTTCGATATGAGCCGGTTCTGGCGCGCCGCTGGCTGGCGGCTGTGCAACGGGAGCATGAGCTTTTCCGGAGCCACCATCCTGCGCCGGTTTTCCGCACGGTTTACATCGGCGGCGGAACCCCCACCATTCTGGAGTCCGGTCTTTTGCAGGAGTTGGCGGAATGGGTGCGGAGCTTGTTGCCGTCCGCCGGCGCGGACGAGTGGAGCGTGGAGGCTAATCCGGGTTCCGTGGATGCCGGGAAACTGCGTATCCTTCGCCAGTCGGGCGTGAACCGGATCAGCATCGGCGCTCAGGCCTTTGACGATGCGCGGCTGAATATTCTGGGCCGGCGGCATGATGCGGCGGCCATCTCAACGGCGGTGACCGCGGCCCGGGCGGCGGGGTTTGACAACGTGGGGCTCGATCTCATTGCCGGCGGGCCGGGCTGCGGGCCGAAGGCCTGGCGGCATTCATTGAATCAGGCGCGGGCGCTGGAGCCGGAGCATCTTTCGGTTTATGCCCTGACCGTGGAAGAGGGGACCGCGCTGGCCCGGTCTGTTCAACGTCGTGTGACCCGCGTGAGCGAGGCGGCGGTGACGGCGCGTCTGCATGAGGCGCAGGCCGTGCTGGAGGCCGCCGGCTATGAGCGGTATGAGATTTCGAATTATGCCAGCCCCGGCCGCGCCTGCCGCCACAACCTGGCCTGCTGGCGCGGGGAGCGCTACCTGGGGCTGGGACCGGCCGCGGCGTCACATGTCGGGTTGGCGCGCTGGACGAATGCGCCGGACGTGCGCGACTACGTGGAGCGGCTGGAGGCCGGGCTGGAGCCCGAGCGGGATCGGGAGACGCTGGCCCCGGCCACCAAGGCGGTTGAGCGGCTGGTGTTTGGCCTGCGCCTGGCGGAAGGGGTGGATCTGGATGCCGCGCTGGAGGAGGGCGGGTCCCCGGAATGGCGCGGGTTATGGACGGCGGCGTTGGAGCGGTTCCGGCGTCGGGGGTTGACGCAACAGTCCGGTTCCCGCTGGAGACTGACCCGCAAAGGCATGGATTTTGCCGACACCGTGGCCGTGGAGCTGATGCCGTGATGGTCGAAAGATCCGCTTAGTTGACCCGCTTGAAAACGGCGGTTTGGCTGGGGGAGGACAAGGTGATCGAGTTGTAGTCCGGGCTGACCGTGATGAGGCTCTGTTTTTCGCCTGGCTTGTCCACGGGCACAAGCTGGTTGCCCCGGAGAACGAGATTAACGGGATCGGTGATGGGCTTGGCAAGGGCGGGCGAGTTAAGGGTATAAGATCCCGTCACACGATCGCCGTTCTGTTTCAAAGTCAATATCCCTTCGCCGGATTCGTTTCCATTCCGGAAGGTGGACTTGAATACGCCGGTCAGGCTCCGGGCCGAGGCGGCGGCCATGGCCTGCAATTGCGCTTTGACATAGCGGATGCGTTCATCGACTTTCGGGTTGGGCGATTCCTGCTGGGCGGACTCGTAACAGGACAGGGCGTTTTTCCAGCTTTTGGCCTGCTCGAATTGGTACCCTTTCGCGAGCCATTCGGCGGCCTTCCTGCTTTTGGCGAGGACGCCTTCCAGCTCGGTGATCCGGGCCGCGACTCGTGAATCGTCCTGGATGGTCTGCGCGGCCCGGTATTTGGCAATGGCGTTGGCCGGGTCGTTTGCTTTTTCGAATTCGTTACCAGCCGCCACCAGCGCCGCCGCTTCGGCCTCGCGTGCCGCCCTTTTCTGTGTGGTGGCGGCTTCGCTGCTCGCTTGTTTTTCCAGTTCGGCGATGTGGGCGGCAACGCGAGGATCGGCTTTGAGCGCCTGCGCCGCGCGATATTTGGCGAGGGCCTTGATCCGGTCCCCGTTCTTTTCCGCGGCGTAACCCTCGGCCACCAGCGCTTTGGTCTTGCTGGCGATCAGGGCCTCCAGCTCGGCGATGTGCGTTTTCACGCCGGGTTGGTCAAACAATGCGAGGGCGGCCTGGTACTTGGCAATGGCGGCGGCGTATTGCTCCTTTTTTTCCAAGGCATAGCCCTCGTTCACCAGTCGCTTGGCCTGTTCACGGTCGGCCAGTTTCTTTTCCAGCTCGGCTATATGGGCGTTAACTTTTGGATCGTCTTTGAGTGCCAGGGCTTCGCGATAGTTGGCAATGGCCTTGGCCAGATCCCCGGCTTTTTCGAATTCAAATCCCCCGGCCAGCAATTGCCGGATTTTTTCGTTCTTGGCGAGCAGGGCGTTCAATTCCTCGATCCGCTGTTGCAGGGTGGTATCCGGTTTCAGGGCGAGCGCCTCTTTGAACTTGGCGATCGCTTCCGCTAGTTTGTCCTGCTTTGCCAGCGCTTCCCCTTCCGCTGTCAGGCGCGCGATTTTGGCTTCTTTTTCCTTTTCCGCGGCCACGGCCCGGTCATACTCGGCGCCCGCTTCGATCACGGGGGCATAACGCGGGTGAAGCTGGCGGGCCGCGGCGAGGAGCGCCGCCGCCTGCTGCAGGTCCGGTTTTCGCAAGGCGGCCCGCAGCTCGCTGATCCGCTGCAGAACGGCCTGTCGTTCGCTTGTCCACTTCGCCTGCAACCGGGCCGCCTCCGTGTTTTTCGGGTAGAGGGCGGCCGCTTCCCCGGCCAGCGAGATGCCCTCTTCCAGGCGGCCGCCCGCTACTGCGGCTTGAGCCTGGCTCAGTTTGGCAGCGGCTTGCTTGGCTTTCGCGGCGTCCGACTGATCGTCCTGAGAAACGGTGACCGAGAACGAACCCGATCCGCTTCCGAGCAAGAGCCCGTTCTTGTCCGAGATTTGCACGCTCACCTGATAGGTGCCTTTTTGACTGGCGTTGGCGCGAGTGTCGCGGCTGACCGGGCTGGAGAGCGTGCCGCCATCCGGCTCGATGCTCCACTGGTACCGGAGGGGCTGGCCTGGCGGCTCGGGCGTGATTGAGGCGCTCAGGGACACGTCCTGGAACGTGCCGATCGCATCCGCCGGCGCGTCCACCAGTTGTTTCGCCGTTTCACTCCAGACGCGCGGCGGGGGACCCAGTCGCCGGGGCGTGCTGACCTGCACCCCATAGGGCTGTGCCGTCAGGGTCAGGCTTGCTTCGCCCAGGATGGCGCCATCCTTGCGGCCTTTTCCGTGGGCGGTCACAGTTACCGGTCGAGTGTCTTTCGGGATCAGCGTGTATTGCCGCTCCTTCTGCAGCGGCCCGGCGTTCAGGGCATCGCCCTGCTTGTCCCACCAGAAGGTGATCAGGTCGTCGGGCACGGCGGGTTCTTCCTTGACGGTCAAGGTAACCTCCTGGCCCACATAGGGCGAGGCCGGCTGTGCGGTCAGGTTCAACGTTGGCTCCACCACCTCGATTTCCACCTGTTCGGATTCCACCAGGATTTTAAGGGCCGCGCCCTCCTTTTTCAGCACCTGGAACCAGACGGCGATCTTGCCCGGTTCCGGGAACGTGGCGACCGTGTCCGTGCGCGTTCCGGATTCGAAGGGTTCGAACTGGACGTTCGGGTGAGGCTGCCACTGGATCCAATAGGATCCCGTGGCCGGCTGCCCGCCGGAGGTCAGTTGGGCGCCCAGTTTCACGGGCGAGCCGACGACCACCGGTCCGGTGGGTACGCCTGTCAGGATCGCTTCGAGGGCGGCGACGTCGAAGGTGACGCTGGCCTGGCCGATCGGCCCCTTGGTGCCGGTCACGGCGACGGCGAGGGTGGTGGCGCCCGATTGCGTGGCGGTGAATCCGACCTTGGCGCCAGTGCCGATCACGTCGCCTGTCCATTGGTAGATCAGAGGCTGTTCTTCGGGTTTGATGTTGCTTACGACCGCCTGGATTTGAACGCTGTCGCGGAGCTTCAGGCGCGGCAGGATGGGGGAGACCTGAAGTTGCACGCGTGCTACATCGACCCCGCCGCCCAACTCCGCTTCCGTGGGCGGGCGCGATGCTTTTCCGGCGAAGGCGTCGTTATAGCCGCGCATGTAGGCGCTTTTCAGGAGCGGATCCGAGGCGTATCGCCATCCCGTCGGCTCCGGTTTGTAGTTCTTACTCGTATCGAGCGGACTTCCTGTCGTATCGGCGTAGAATTTGGCGGCGGCGATGTTTTGGCTGCCGGAAAAATAGCCGTCGGCGTAGGCGGCCTCGATCCAGGCTTTAACGGCGGCATCGCCTGTTTTTGTTTCGTTGTAAGTGGTGTATTCGGTGGTGAAGAGCGGTTTGGGTGAGTTTTTCAGATCGGCCTGTTTGGGCGGGACAGCCGACTTGCCAACCCAAGCCTCGTCGTAGCCGCGGAGCCAGGCCGCGCTCAGCACGGGGTGACGCGCGTAAGCGGGCGTGGGCATGCGTCCCTTTCCGTAAAACGTGTTTGCGGGTTTTTCCCACATCGCTTCTTCCTTCCTGATTTCCGCGGCCATGGCTCCGCCATTCGCATAGGCCGCGGCAATCAGTTCCGGGGACACCGGGGCGTTTGTTCCCGGCGTTTCGACTTTTCCGGTCCCGTTCGTGACAGGAGGGGTTGTGGTCGATTCTCCGGTCAGTCCGTCAGTGGTGGTTTTGTTGAGGGGGTCCTCTGTTTTGGGGTCGTCGGGTTTGTCTTTGTCCGTGACCACCAGGACATACCGGGTTTTGGCCATCGGCTGTTTCGATTTTCCTTTGCCGAGTACGCCTTGCACGGTCACGCGGTAATCGTGGGCCTTGGCGGTGTTGGGTGTCCAACGCGGGCCGGTGGCGATGACTTTTCCGTCCTCCAGCCACTCGATCGTGATTTCATCGGCGGCCTTGGCGGCGGACGGATCCGCGGTTTGCAGGACGGCGGTGACGGTTATCGACGATTTGACGGGGGTTTTCGGCGGCCCGTTGACGACCAACTCGAAGGCGGGCTGGCCGCTTTGGACGGTGAAACTCGCCTTGCGCTGGGCGAGGATAATGGGCTGCCCGAGCACGCCGTCCACCCACAGTTCAACCTGAACGGAACCGCCACCCGATTGAGGCGCCATCCCCCGGACGCTGGGGCGGTTCTGGTTTGCAACGGTGCAGGACTCCGCGCTCCAGCGGTAGTGGAACCCGTTGCCTTCTGTACCGTAAAAGGCCCGGGGAATGCCCGCCGTGGCGGTGAATTCTCCGCCGGCCTGCGGGTGGAAGGGCTCGATGTCCAGGGTCAGGAAGTTGTCCGGCAGGAGGATCTCCACCATCCGGATGAGTTTTCCAAACCCTTTCAGCGGCCCGGTCCGGCTCACCATGGCCGTAATCAGCACCGGTTCCGGCCTGGAGGGCCTGAACCGTTTTATCAGTTTGGACTCTCCGGCCGAGAGGAGGCCGGCCGGTTTGCAGGACCAGGTGACACGGATGTTGCCCGCCGCGTATTCTTTGGCCAGGGTCGCATCCCGGAATATCAGTTCCACATCCGCCATATTATAGATCGGCACCGAGGCGGGCGTCACGAGCAACTCCGCTCCTTTTTTCAAGAGCGCGTTGAAGTCCTTGTTTTGCCCATAAAGGGCCCGGACTTTTTCGAGCGCCACCTCATATTCCTCGAAGTATTTCGTTCCCTCGACGGGTGCGGCGAGGCCTTCCTTGTCCAGCGCCTCCCGCCAGGGGAACACGACGGTGCCGAGGATGTCGAAAGCCGTTTTATCCACGTCGTCGTAGGGGTCCGGCACCGAACCTTTGATTTTGTTGATGTCGGCGGTGATGTGGCTTAGTTCGTGGGCGAAGCCGGCCCGGGATTGTTCGGATTTGTTGGTTTCCGAGGCGAAGTTCCCGGTCCATACGAATTGAAAAACCTTGGCCCTGCCGTAGCCCGTTCGGCCTTCGATGGTGGCGGGGATGGTGACGTTCTTGTCGTAGATCGACTGGTAGGTTTTGAACGCCGCTTGCCAGTATTCGCCACGCGTCATTTTTTTCTCGGCGGTGTTTTTGACGCCCCCGAACAGGATGTCGCCCGTGCTGTCGAGGGCATCGCTCAACGATTTCGCCTGTTCCGTGACTTTGGCGACTAGATCTACTCCCAGCGGGCCCCCGCGTACCGCTTCGATTTTTTTCTGCAGTTCCGCGAGTTGAGGCGCCAGATTGGTCGGGGCATTCAGCGTGGCGTATTTTGCTTCCGCGAGGGAGATGAGCTGGGGCACCATCCAGTCCTTGATCACCACCTCCCGGCGATTCTCCACTTGCAGTTTGAGATACGTATAGAGTTTGTCCCATTTCGTATTCTTGTTCTGCCGGACGATGATGTCAAACTGACCCATCCAGATTGCGAATGCGCCTGGCAGGTTGAACACGCTCGGGCCGCCGGTGTTTTTGATGAACTGGCCCGCCGCGTCCCAGTGAAGACGGTCGAGCTGGTCTTGGACGGCCGCCCGCATCTGGCTCAGCGCCGGATCGTTCGACATGTAGTAGACGTCGAAAATATTGTTCGCCCGTTCGGACAGGTTGTTGATCCGCTGCTCCCAGGGGGTCGTGGCGGTTTTGATCAACACGTATTTGGTGTTGAACATCCATTTGTGAATGTCATCCCTCGGGATGCGCTGGCCGTCTTGGCCGGGCAGTTCCAGCTGGGTGAGTTTATATCCGCCGCCGGCCGGAACGAATTTTCCGTTGTAGACCAGCAACTCCACGAGCCCCTCGTTTTCCCGCTCGATCTGGATGGCGCCCGCGACATCCCACGACAGTTTCAGCACGTCGGCCGCCAGGACATACGGCCAGAGGGGCGAGAAGAGGAGCATGTCCTTGCCGGCCAGCAGGACGATTTCCCGGGACATGCCATCGATATAGGCCTTTTTACAGGTCATTCCGGCGGGCACAAACTCAACCACGATGACGGCGGCGTCGCTGAGGTCCTTCATGTCGCCCTTCTGCCAGGCGCTATACATCTCGAGCATGACAAACGGGGCATTGCAAAGGGCCTCGGCGGCGAATTTTTTACTCGTTTCGCTGCTCAGCATCTTCCAGAGGAACGAGTCGCCGTTGCCTTCTTCCAGGATTTTCTTGAACTGTTTGGCGCCTGTCCCGGCTTTGCCGGCCAGGCGTTCGCCGCCGGCTTCCGCAAGAAGAAGGCGCGTCTCCTTGCCCGCCGGCCCGGCCTCGGCCATCCCCTCGATCAGGCCTTTGGGGCTTCCCGCCATCAGCCATGTTTTGAGCCCGTTCTCGATTCCCGCCTCGACCGACATCATGCCCCCGGTCTGCGCCGCCCGGAAGAGAATCCGGTAGAGGAGTGACATGTTGTCCGCGCCAGAGTTGCGCAGGGCCTGCAGCATTTTGGGAATGACGTCCTGAAGGACTTTCCGGTGGCCGACCTGATCGATCAGGGCGAAGGCGGCTCCCAGTTCGTTGATCATCCGCTTCACCTCGGGTTGCTTCATGACGGCGCTCCAGGCCTGTTCGCTCGCTTCGGCCTCCGCTTTCTTGATGACTCCCTGCAGTTTGCGGCAGGTGCTGAGCATGACCGATTCGAAGGCGTCGGTTTGCAGGGCCGTAAAGTCATATTTGGCGAAAAACTTTTTCGCCATCGTCATCCCCGGGCTCTTGTCATTGTAGGCCGTCATCATCATCTGGCCCATTTCCTTGAAGTAGGTGGCTTGGCGCGCGCCCATGCCGGCCGCTTCGGAAAACGAGCCCGCCGCCTCCATGGCGGCATAGATCCGCAGCAGATACTTGAGCTTCTCGCGCTCGTTGGTCGCATGCAACGCCATCTGCTTGATGCAACTGGCATACATGGTCATCGGGCCCATCGTCTTGAGATCGACGGCGATTTTCCCCATGTCCATGATCTGCGCCAGCGTGCTTTCGAGGTTCTTTTCCACAAACTCCTTGACGGGGATGTGGACTTGCGACATCACCGCCCCCTCGCTTTGGAGGATGACGGCACCCCCTTTTTCGATCATTTCCTGCTTGATCTTGGCGAATCCCGTGCCGATGAACGCATCGCCGTCCGCCATTTGCTGGACCAGCAGTTCGTAGGTTCCGTCTTCGAGCGGTGAGAGCGCGAAGCCTTTGCACCTCGCGTTTTTCAGCTGTTTCGCTTTCAAATCATTGAAGGTATCGGCGGCCTCCTTGCCGTTCGGGCCGAGGAAGGAGATGTCGTCATCCGAGGATAAAATGGTGTAAGTCCCCTCTTTGGGGTATTTGGCCGGGTCCTTGATGTTCATATGCCGGTTCCCGGAGGATCCCGTTCGGATGACCACCTCCACACTGCCTGGAATTTTCCGGTTCGCTTCGGCCGCAGCCTGCGAGGCCAGGGACTCGGCGATATCAAGTCCGTTTTTGTCGACGGCGGAGGCTACCCTGTTCATGAACTTTTCCCCGTCCGCCGCGCCTCCGATTTCAACCGCTTTTTTCTTGAACAGGTTGCGCATCTCCTCGTCATTGCGATCCACCAGATTCTGTAGGGTAGAGATGGCGGCCGGGGGCGTATCGACAGGCCATTCTCCGGCTTCAAAACATTGCACCAAAAGTGAATCCACTTCGGGGGGCAGGCCGGCCGAAAAGGCGGAAAGCACCGCGACAAGTAAAAACAGGGCTTGGGCGAATAGAAAGCGACTGCGTAACATGGTAGAATTCCTTTGTAGAACAGGCCAGGCAAATCTTATTATTATACAAATCGGGCGACGTGATGCAAGGATTTGTGCCGATTAGTTGATTAGTTGATTCGTTTGAAAACGACGGGGCCGATCGGTGTGTCAAGGGTGAGCGAGTTATAGTCCGGGCTGATCACTTTGACGCCGCCGCTTCCCTCGCTTTCGCCGTCCGGCACCAGTCGGTTGCCTTGGATGGTGGCGTTGATGGGATCGCTCATGGAGGGGGTGTTCGCGCGGGGGTCGGCGTCTGGCAGCGTGACGTTTATCCGTCCGGTCACTCGGGCGCCGGTTTGCTTCAGCGTCATGGTCAAGACGAGGGTTTTGCCCTCTTCCCGGAAGGAGGCTTTGAATACCCCGGTCAGGCTTCGCGCCGCCGGCGCGGGTGCCGGTTTTTGTGCCTTTACATAGCGGATCCGGTCGACGACTTTCGGGTTGGGCGATTCCTGTTGAGCGGATTCGTAACAGGCGATGGCCTGATCCCATTGTTGCGCTTTTTCGAACTGATACCCTTTGGCGAGCCATGTGTCGGCGTTGGTTTTTTTGGCCGCCTGTTGTGGTTTCGCGCCCTCCTTCTGATCGTCCTGCGAAACGGTGACGCTGATCGAGCCCGAGCCGCTTCCCAGAACGAGCCCGTTTTTATCCGTGATCTGAACCGTCACCCGGTACGTGCCTTTTTGGCTCGCGTTGGCGCGGGTTGTCTGACTGTAGGGGCTGATCAGCGAGCACCCTTCGGGCTCGACTCGCCACTGGTAGCTCAGCGGTTGTCCGGGGGGGGTGGGGCTGATCGAGGCGCTTACGGTCACATCCTGGAAGGTGCCGATCGCCTCCTCCGGCGCCTCCACCAGGCCGACGCCGTCTTTCCAGATGCGGGGCGGCAGGCCTTGCCGTTTCGGTGCGCTCACCTGCACTGTGTAGGTTTGCGCGGCCACGGTGATCGTCGCTTCGCCAAGATCCTCTCCGTCCTTTCGGCCCTTTCCGTGCGCGGTCACGGTCACCGGCCGCGTGTTTTTGGGGATGAAGGAATATTGCCGTTCATTCTTCAGCGCTCCCGCGTTGAGCGTTTCGCCCCGCAGGTCCCACCAGAAGCCGATCAGGGCGTCGGGCACGGCCGGGTCTTCCTTCATCACCAGCGTGACCGTCTGGCCGACATACGGCATCGCCGGTTGCGCGGTCAGGTTCAGTTTCGGCGCCACCACGTCGATCGCCACCTGAGCGGACTCCGCCTGTGTCGTGAGCACGGCTCCTTCCCGCGCCAGGACTTCGACCCAGACGAGGACCCGCCCCGTTTTCTGGAACGTGGCGACCGTGTCCTTGCGCTTTTCAGATTCGAAAGGCACGAATTGCGCTTCCGGATGCGGCTGCCATCGGAGCACATAGCGACCCTTCGCGGGCTGCCCGCCAGACGTCACCAAGGCCGCGAGCTTCACGGGCGTGCCGATCACCACCGGGCCGGTCGGCAGGTCCGTCAGCGCCGCTTCCAGGCCGCCGACTTCGAAGGTGACGCTGGCTTTTCCGACAAGCCCCTTGGCGCCGGTCACGGTGACGGCAAGGGTGACGTTGCCCGGCTTTGTGGCGGTGAATCCGACCGAGGCGCCATTTCCGCTTACGCCGCCCGTCCATTCGTACATCAAGGGCCTTTCCTGCGGCAGAGCGTTGTTGACGACGGCTTCGAGCTGCACGCTTTCGCCGAGTTTCAGCTGCGTCAGAGTCGGTATGACATTTACCTGCACCCGGCCGGCAGCCGCGCCGCCCAATTCCTGCTCGGTTGGCGGCTTCCCTGGGCGCCCGTAGTAACCATCGTCGTAGCCGCGGATGAAAGCGGCCTTCAGCATCGCGTCCAGGAGGTAATAGCCCCACGGATTCGGGGCGTATGGGCTGCTTCGCTGCTTGGTGGAGTCGTTCAACTGACCGGCCAGGGAACCGAGGAAGCTGCCGTCTACATAGGCCGTGTTGATCCATTTCTGGACCGCGTCCGCTCCGGTGGATAGGTTGGCGGAGAGGTATTCATTCGACTCCAGCGGCTTCACCGGCGCCTTGAGTTGAGCCTGGGTGGGAGGCACCTTCGGTTTGCCCAGCCACTCGTCGTCGTAACCGCGATGATAGGCTCTGACCAGAAGCTCCTGTCGCGCGTAGTGCGGAAGGGGCTGGCGGCCCTTTCCGTACCACGCCATTCCGCTCTTGCCCCATTTCGCCATCTGGTCCTTGAAGTCGGCGGCCACGGCGCGGCCGTCACGGTAGGCGGCGGCGATCAGTTCTGGCGGCACGGCGGTTTCCGTTTCCGCCTTTACGGTTGGAGGCTCGGGATCGGCGGGGACCTTGTTTGTTTTGTCCTCGTCGGGGACCTTGTTTTTTTTGTCCTCGTCGGGGACTTGGATATCGCGAGCTTCCGCGGCGCCGGGTCTATTGCCATCCGTGACCACCAACTCGTATCGGGCCGTGGCCAGAATCTGTTTTGTCTTACCTTGGCCTATCACCCCCTGTACGGTTAGGCGGTAGTCGCGGGCTTTTGAGGTGTCGGGCGTCCAACCCGGACCGGTGGCGAGGACTTTGTCACCCTCCAGCCATTCGATGATGACCTCCGCCGCCATCTTGGCGGCCTTGGGATCCTGCGCCTTCAAAGTTGCGGTAACCGATGCGGCCGATTTGACGGGCGCCTTCTCCGGGCCTTTCACGAGGAGCGTGAACGCCGGGGCTCCGGTTTCAACGGTGAGGCTGACCTTGCGGCGGGCCAGGACATAGGGCCGGCCGTCAACCCCGTCCACCCACAGCTCGAGCTGCACGGATCCGGCGCCTTTGGCCGGAGTCTTGCCTTTGACGGTCTTGCTGTCCTTGTTATCGACCGTGCCAGCGTCCGTGCTCCAACGATAGTGGAATCCTACAGCGTCCTTGCCGGTGAACCGCGGGGGAACGTCTGCGGAGATCGTGAACTCGCTTCCGGGCGTGAGGGTGGGTGGGGTGACTTTCAGGGTGAGGAAGCTGTCGGGCACGGCGACTTCCACCAGGCGGGAGATCTGGCCCCTTCCATTCAGCGAGCCGGTCCGGTCCACCGTGGCCGTGAGCAGCGCCGGTTCCGGCCGCGAGGTGGTGAACCGGGTCTTCAATTCGGACTCCGGGGAGTAGAAGCGGCCGGAGGGCGCGCAGGACCAGGTCACCTTGAGGCCGCCTTGGGCGTATTCCTCGGCGAGGGTCTTGTCCACGAACTTTAACTCCACCGCCGTCGATCCCTCCATCGTCATCCGGGCGGGGGTCACGAGGAGCTGGGCGCCTTTCGTCAGGAGCTCATTGAAGTCTTTGTTTTGCCCATAGAGGGCGCGGACTTTTTCGAGCGCGGCGGCGTATTCCGTGAAGTATTTTGAGCCGGCCCCGGTGTCGGTGCTGCCCGTTTTGTCAAAGGCCGCCTGCCAGGGGAAGACGACACCGCCGAGGAGGTCGAAGGCCTGCTGATCCACGCTGTTCCCCGGAGCGGGCGGGGATCCCTTGATCTTGCTGATATCGCCCGTGATGTGGCTCAATTCCCGGGCAAAGCCGGCCCGCGACTGTTCGGATTTCGCGGTATCCCCTTCGAATTCCCCGGTCCACTCGAATTGCAGCATAGTGGCCTGGTCGTAGCCCGTGCGGGTTTTGATCGTGGCCGGGATGTTGACGTTCTTGTCGTAGATCGACTGGTAGGCCTTGAATGCTTTGGGCCAGTAGGCGCCGCGGACCAGTTTTTTTTCGACGGTATCCCGGTCTCCGCGGATAATGATTTTCTCGTAGGTGTTGTCGAGGGCGTCGCTTAACGCTTTCGCCTGTTCCGCGACTTTTTCGGCCAAATTCACGCCCAGCGGAGAACCGCGCAGGCTTTCCATCTTCTTCTGGAGTTCCACCAATTGCGGAGTAAGATCGGCGGCGGCTTTCAGCGTGGCATATTTTTTCTCCGCCAGCTCGATGAGCTGGGGCGTCATCCAGTCCTTGAGCACCACCTCTTTACGCGCCTCCACCTGGTGCTGGAGGTTTTCGTAGAGCTTGGCCCATTTTTTATCCTTGTTCTGGTTGACGATGAATTCGAATCCGCCCATCCAGACCAGATAGCCCCCGGCGCCCTTTCCTTCCCAGAAATAGCGGGAGGCTTCGCTCCAGTTGATTGCGTCGAGATGCGACTGGGCGGCCGCGCGCATCTGGGCCAGGGCCGGGTCGTTCGCCAGGTAATAGGAATTGAAGACGTTTAAGGACCTCGCGGACAGGTTGTCGATCCAGTATTCCCGGCCCGGTTCGGAGTGCCTGACGAGCACGGACTTGGTTTCGGTGAGCCAGTGATGGATGTCGTCCCTGGGGATTTGTCCGCCCTGGGGGAGGTCCAGCCCCTTCATCCGATAGGCGTCGCCGTTCTTCTCGAAGTCGCCGTTGTACGTCAGCACATCGACGAGTCCTTCGCTTTCGCTCTGCAATTGGACGGCACCCCCGATATCCCAGGACATTTTCAGCACATCGCCTACCAGGACCAAGGGCCAGGCCGGCGTGAAATAGAGTGCGTCCTTCGCGAACAACAGCACGGTGCCCGCCGTCATGCCTTCGCATCCTACCCGCTTGACGCCCATGCCCATGGGCACGAAGTCGATGACGATGAAGGCGGCGTCGCTGAGGTCTTTCATCTCGCCCTTCTGCCACTCGGTGTACATCGTGTACATGACAAACGGAGCGTTACAGATGGCCTCAGCGGCAAATTTCGTGCCCATCTCGGTGCTCAGCATCTTCCAGAGGAACGTGTCGCCGTTGCCTTCGTCCAGGATCTTCTTGAACTGGTTGGCACCCTCGCCGGCCTTGGTTCCGATCAGGCGTTCGCCGCTGGCTTCCGCGAGAAGCAGGCGTGTCTGCTTGCCCGCTTCTCCGGCCTCTTTCATCCCCTCCACCACGCCCTGGGGGCTTCCCGCCTGCGTCCAGAGCTTGACCCCCTGAGTGAGCCCTTTTTTCATCGCTTCCGCTGACATATCGTTCCCCACAACAGCCGAATCGAAGAGGATTTTGTACAAGAGCAGCAAGTTGTCCGCTCCCGATTTCCGGAGGGACGTTCTCATCTTGGGGAGAAGCTCATGGCAAACCGTGTCGTAGGTGGTCATGTCAATCAGCGCGAATCCCGCTCCGAGTTCATTGATCATCCGGCGCACGTCCGGGTTCTGCAAGACCCGTGCGGCGTCGTGACCGGCTTCGTTTTCCGCGGCTTGGACGACCTTTTGCAGCTTGCTGCAGGTGCTGAGTAAGACGGCTTTGAACGCTTTCTTTTCCAGGTTGCTTTCGCCGAGCGCGGCCAGAAGTTTTGCGGCGGCTTTCCCCTCTTTGTCGGCGGCATACGCCTCGGCCAGGCGGATGCCGGTTTTTTTCAAATCGTCGGGCAGTTGTCCCTGGAGGCCGAGAGTGGCGGCTTCTTGAAAGGAGCCGGCGGCCTCCATGGCGGCGTAAATGCGAAGGAGGTATTTGACCTTCTCGCGATCCAACGGCTGTTTGGATAATTGCCTGGCGCAGCTGGCATAGACCGTCATGGGCCCGAACGTCTTGAGGTCCGCGGTGATTTTCGCGACATCCAGGATCTCCGCCAGGGAGCTGCCGGCGTTCTTTTCGATAAACTCTTTGACGGGGATGGCGACGGACGTCAGGACATCCCCCTCGTTTTGCAGAATGACGGCGCCCCCCTTCTCGATCATCTCCTGCTTGATTTTGCCGAATCCCGCAGCCCCCACGAACGCGTCGGGGTCTTTGATCTGCTTGACCAGCAAGTCGAACGAGGTGGCGTCGGAGATCGGCGACATCGCAAACCCCTTGCAACGCGCATTTTTTAGCCCGGCTTTTTTCAGCTTGTTAAACTCTTCGGAGGCGGCCTTGCCGTTCGGGCCAAGGAAGGAGATGTCGTCGTCCGAGGACAAGATGGTGTACACGCCCTCGGTGGGGTGATTGGCCGGATCCTTGAGGTTCATATGCCGGTTCCCGGAGGAGCCGGTCCGGATGACCGCATCCACCCCGCCGCCGGCGTTCTTCACCGCCTGGAGGGCCATGGCTTCGGCGATATCGAGCCCGTTTTTGTCGATGGCGGAGGCGACCCTTTTCATGAACGTTTCGCCCGCCTCCGCGCCGCCGCCGAGTTCAATCGCCTTTTTCTTGAACAGGTTGCGCATCTCCTCGTCGTTGCGATCCACCAGATTCTGCAGGGTTGCGATGGCGGCCGGGGGCGTATCCCCCCATTCCCCGGCTTTGAAGCATTGAGCCAGGAGTGGTTCTACCTCGGGAGGCAGGCTGGCGGAAAAGGCGGAAAGCCCGGAGGCAAGCACGAACAGGGCTCGGACGAGCCGAACACGACTTCGTTTCATGAACGGATCCTTTTTTTTACAAGGCCACCACATTTCCGCGGTTGAACAAGTCGTGCGGATCGAAGGCGGCTTTGCACCGGCGGACGTCTCCGGCCGCCGCCGGGCCGTAACAGTCCAGGAAGTCCCGGCGCTTGCGCTTGCCGGTGCCGTGTTCGCCCGAATAGACGCCGCCGCGTTCCGCGGAGAGCGCCACAATCCGTTCATACGCCGCCGTGGCGCGCGTCACCTGGTCCTTTTCGGGCAGCAGGGTGATGTGCAGGTGGCAGTCGCCCAGGTGGCCGAAGGTCAGGTAGTCCAGCTTTTCCGCGCGGAGCAGCGCGTGCGCCGCCTCCAGGAAGTCGGCGAACCGCTCGGGCGGAACCACCGTGTCGGTCATGATCGTGAACGTGCCCCGCTGCTGGACCGTTTCCACGGCATGGGCGGGCATGGAGTGGCGCGCCTCCATGAACAGGGCCCGGTCGCGGTCGTTGTCCAGCAGCATGATGCCGTCCGGGTTGATGCCGCAATTCGCCTCTTCCAGCAACGCCAGCCATTCTTCGGCGGCGTCGGCGGCCAGGCGGTCGGCGAGGGGGACCTGGATGTAGACGGCCACGGGATCGGAGCCGTGAAACAATTTTGATTCGTGGGTCATGAACCGGCGGGAGTGGATGCCGAAATATTCGAGGGCCGAGAGCGAGCCGAGCCCGCCGGGCAGTTTTTCCACCAGGGCCTGGCGCAGGGCCAGGGCGCAGGCTTCCGTGGGTAATGACAGGAAGAGGTCCAGCCGGTCCCGGGGCGAGGGCGCCAGTTTGAGCACGGCGCCGGTGATAACGCCGAACAACCCCTCGGAGCCGGTGATCAGGTCCACGAAGTCCATCTGGCCGTCGGGCGCGGACCACGGGCCGCTGGCGTTCTTGATGGCCGGCCGCGTGTAGCGCGGCACGGGCACGTCCACGGTGGCGCCGTCCGGTTTCCGCAGGAGAAAATGGCCGTCCCGGGAAATGAAGCGGCCGCGATGGGCCGCCACGCGGAAGCCGTCGGGCGTGAGGACGTCCAGGGTGTCGATCCAGTGGCGGATGGCGCCCTGTTCGCCGGGGATAAAGCCCGAGGCGTTGCAGGCGAGGCAGCCGCCGACGCTGGCGTCGGCGCGGCTGGTGGGGTCCACCGGGAAAAACAGGCGCCGCCCGGTGGCGGCCAGCACGCGGTTGCGGAGGTCTTCCAGGATCAGGCCGACCGGCGTCCGGACCGTTTGGGCGGATTCGTCGATCACGGGGTCCGGGGTGGTGAGGCGCGACAGGGAGAGGATGAGGCCGCCTTCGGGGGTGGCGGAGCCGGTGAGGTTGGATCGGCCGCCGGAGACGGTCACGGGAATGCCGCTTTTGGCGCAGGCATGGAGAAAAAGGGCGCAGGCCGCAGGGGTGTCGGGGCGGGCGAGGCCTTCCGCACGGGCGGGGAGGTTGGAACTGTCCTTCAGGTAGCCGGCCACAATATCGGGGTCGAGGCTGAGGTCCAGGGCGAAGGCCTGTTTTAAAAAGGCGGCCAGGGCGGGGAGCGGCACGGGGGCCGGCTGGGTGGCGGTGAACGCGGCGATCCGGGCATAGGACTCGGCGGGCGCGGCGTAGTCGGCGGTGATGTCGTGCATGCGGTTACCTGGCGGTTGATGCGGGCACTGTACGGCAGCCTGGCGGGGGGGTCAAGCGCGGGGTTCGGCATGACGACCAATAGGGTGTAAGACAGAATTCTGATACCCCTTTAAAGACGGGGCCTTAATGGCACGCTTTGTGGCTGACTGGCGGAAAGGTTGAGTGGGCGCGCCCGCCGTGGTGGGTCACGTCGTTTCGGGCGCAAATGGCCGGCCGCTTTCGGGCGGATCCGCCTTCCGGCTAGGGGGTTCGCGGGCACGAGCCCAGCTCACCCCGCCGTCAGGCGGCTCCGCCTCAAAATCGCAACGCCCAGTTCCGCCTGATCGAAACGGCGCAACCCGCCACAGCGGGTACGCCCACACGGGCAACTAACAGGCCGGTCGCGATTCGACGTTGACGACGCTACACTCTGTAGCGTTACATTCTCCCGGCAACCGGTATATTCATCTGTATAGCCCAAGCCAGCAGAAATAAGGCCTTTTCTTGCGGCCGTCAGAATTTTGTCTTACACCCGGCTCGGTGTCCCGGTGTATTCCCCGCTTTCACAAGGGGGGGCGTTCCTGTATAGTGCAAGCAACCACATGCACCTCTATAATCACCTGTTGTTTTTGTTTTCCGGCGTGCTGCTCACGCTGGCCGCACTGTCGTGGGTATACCGCGGCACCTCCGCCTGCGCGAGAACGCTGTGCGTATTCCTGGCGATGGAGAGCCTGACCTGCTTTTCGTACGGGATGAATATGGCGTCCGGGTCGCTGGAAGCCAAGCTGGTGTGGAATCATCTGGAGTATCTCTTTGGGTTGCCGGGCCCCTCCCTGATGCCGATCCTGGCGCTCCAGGTCACGGGCTACGAGAGGCGGCCGCCGGCCTGGGCGCTGGCGGCCATTTTCACGGTGCCGGTTTTGGGCACCTTGCTGAACTGGACCTGCCGGTGGCAATCCCTTTACTATGCGCGCGTATGGCTGGAGCCCGTGGGGGACATGACGCTGTTGGTCAAAGAGCGGGGCCCGCTCTACCCGCTGGTGTTTATCTATGCCTTCGGCTTGATGGTCGCCGCGTGCGTCATTTTTGCCTGGCGCCTGCGCCGGCGCCCGCGGCTGTTACGGACGGGCCCGGCCGGGCTGATTGGCGTGGCGCTGCTGGCGCCGCTGGTGTGCGGCACGCCGTATTACTGGCTGCACCTTCCCTGGCTGCAGCAGGTCAACACGGTGCATGCGGGCTTTTTCCTGACGGCCCTGGCGTTCTCGGCGGCCTTGCTCAGCGGGCAGTTCCAGAGCCTGATCCAGGCGCTCAGCGAGTCGGAAAAACGCAATCAGTATTTATTGGAAAACGCCAATGCCATTTTCTACACGATTGATCCGGACGGCCGCTTTTCCTACGTCTCGAATTCCTGGCAGCAGTTTCTCGGGCACCCGGCGGAGGCGATGGTGGGGCGCGTGTATCGGGAGGTTGTGCTGGCGGACGACGTGCCCGCCTGCGACGCCTTCCTGGAATCCGTGGTGAAGACGGGCGACATGAAGTCGGGCGTCGAATACCGCGTGCGGCATGTGGACGGCACGCTCCACTGGCACACGTCGAGCATCAAGCCGGTGCTGGATAAGCAGGGGCGGGCGGTAACCTTTGTGGGGGTGGCGCATGACATTACGGAAGCGAAGCGGACGCAGGAGGCCCTGCGGGTGGCCAACGAGCGGCTGAACGAGCTGATTGCCCGCCGCGAGGAGGAGCTGCGCGTGGCCACGGCGGCGGCGCTGGAGGCGGGCGCGGCGGAGGCGAAGCGGATCGGGCAGGAGCTACATGACGGAGTCTGCCAGGAGCTGGTGGGGCTGCTGAGGATGGCTGAGAATGCCGGCCGGCAGGGCGACACGGCCCCGGCGCTCAGGCCGCAGGCGGAGGGCCTCGCGGAGCAGGCGACCCGCGTGCTGGGGCTTGCGCGCAGCGTGTCCTACGATTTGACCCTGCATGACCTGGATGCGAGCTCGCTGTGCGAGGCGCTGGCCGTCTTTGCCCGCCGGTTCGGGGCGGCGTCGGGGGTCGTGATCGAGCTGAACTACTCGCGGGACCGGCGAGAGGCCGCGATGCCCGGAGCGGAACATGTGTACCGGATTGTCCGCGAGGCGGTCATCAACGCGATCCGGCACGGCCTGGCCCGAAAGATCTGGATCGACCTGGTTTACGAGCGCGGCCAGATGGTGGTGTCTGTGACGAATGACGGAGCCCCCTCGCCCCCGGACCGGGCGTTCAAGCCGGGCGTCGGGATCCGCCAGATGCAGATGAGAGCGGGGCAGCTGGGCGGAACGCTTACGTTTTCAGGCAATGCGCAGGGACAAACGGTCGTGGAGTTGACGGTGCCTCAAAGCGGGTGGGAGGAGGAGGTATGACAGGAAAGATCAAGCGGCGGGTGTTGCTGGTGGATGATCATCCCCTGACGAGAAAGGGCCTGTCGGAGGCCATCGTGGGCGAGGCCGATCTGGAGGTGTGCGGCGAAGCCGAAGAGTGGCGCACGGCCTGCGCCCTGATGGAAAGCCTCAGGCCGGACATTGTGATGCTCGACCTGAACCTGAAGGACGGCAACGGATGGGACCTGCTTAAGCACGTGGGGGGCGATCCGGCCGCGCCCCCGGTGCTGGTCTTGTCGGTCTGTGACGAAGACGTCTTCGCGGCGCGGCTCCTGAGGGCCGGCGCGAAGGGGTATTTGATGAAGGACGCGCCGATTGCCAAGGTCCTGGAAGCGGTCCGGAAGGTCCTGGCCGGGCATATTGCCGTGAGTGACGCGGTGGCCTCGCGCCTGATCCAGTTTGTCGCCAACGGGAGCGGCAAGACGGACCGGTATTCCGGGCTCGGGGAGTTGAGCGACCGCGAGGTGCAGGTGCTCGACTATCTGCGGCAGGGCATGGGAAACCGGGAGATCGCCGAGCGCCTGGGGGTCAGCGACAAAACGATCGGGACCTACAAGTCGCGGCTGATGGAGAAGCTGGGCGTCCGGACCACGCCGGCGCTGGTCGCCCGGCTCCAGTCCTCGCCCGGGTGAGATCAGCGGGGAGCGCGCCTTATTGCCGATGGGGCGCATCTCTGAGTTTTGGCGCTTTGTCCGAAGCCGACCAAAATCCAGCATGAAGGAGACTCTTGAGCCGCAGACCGCGACGGGATGCTGAGAGGCCGCGACGGACACCGGACCGGAACAGCCCGGCTTGACGGTCGGCGCTATCC